>CAYYXR010000003.1:24299-155176 GCA_964475755.1 uncultured Rhodobacterales bacterium | reverse complement strand
CCTTCGATATCCTCGGCAATGATAAGCAGCGGACGCGAAGCTTGCACCACGGCTTCCAGAACCGGAAGCAGCGGCTGCAGACTGGAGAGCTTCTTCTCATGAATGAGAATGTAGGGATTGCCCAACTCGACCGTCATCTTGTCGGCGTTGGTGATAAAATACGGCGAGAGATAGCCGCGGTCGAACTGCATACCTTCAACCACGTCCAGTTCCGTCTCAAGGCCTTTGGCTTCCTCAACGGTGATCACGCCTTCCTTGCCGACCTTATCCATGGCCTTGGAAATGATGTCGCCGATTTCTTTTTCGCCGTTGGCGGAAATAGTGCCGACCTGCGCGATTTCATTGCTGGTCTTCACCTTTTTGGATTGCTTGGCGAGGTTTTCGACGACCGCAGCAACAGCTTTGTCGATGCCGCGCTTCAGATCCATCGGGTTCATGCCGGCGGCAACTGATTTGGCGCCTTCGCGAACAATAGACTGAGCCAGAACCGTCGCGGTGGTCGTGCCGTCACCTGCCAGATCGTTGGTCTTAGAAGCAACTTCCTTGACCATTTGGGCGCCCATGTTTTCGAACTTGTCTTTCAGTTCGATTTCCTTGGCGACCGTGACACCATCTTTCGTGATACGGGGTGCGCCGAACGCCTTTTCGATAACGACGTTACGGCCTTTGGGGCCAAGCGTGACCTTCACGGCATTGGCCAGGATATCGACGCCGCGCAGCATCCGATCGCGCGCATCCGCCGAGAATTTTACTTCTTTAGCAGCCATTTTTTGTGTCCCTTCCGTTATGTACTTTTATGGACAGAGTGTTTCGACTGAGGTGAAAAGCCGGACGGGCCTATTGAATGATGCCCATGATGTCGGACTCTTTCATGATCAACAGTTCTTTGCCGTCGATCTTCACTTCCGTGCCCGACCATTTGCCGAACAGGATGCGGTCGCCCTTCTTGACGTCCAGCGGGTGAATTTTACCGTCTTCGCCGCGGGCACCCTGGCCTACGGAAATGACCTTGCCCTCCATGGGCTTTTCCTGAGCGGTATCGGGGATAATGATCCCGCCCTTGGTTTTGGTATCGGATTCAACGCGCTCGACGAGAACCCGGTCGTGTAGTGGCCGAAACTTCATTCAACCCTCCATCAAGAGATTGATTTTAATATCGTTTTTTGAACGCCAGCAGGTTGTTAGCACTCCCCCTAGCTGAGTGACAACGTAGGTAGTGTGCCGCCTGCCCGGAGTCAATAGGCCGGGAGCTGACAAATCGGCGGTGCGGCTGGATTTTTTTTGTAGCTGGGGCTGAGCCCAACCGGCCTATCTAAGCCGCAATCTCAATATTCTCCGGAGGCAGGCCTTCCCAGTACCGGTCCATCATCCCGGAAAATGCCGTCTCCAGATACCGGGCGAACGATCTGGGATCAAATAAGGGAGCGGTTGAGCGGCTCGCAAGGACCTTCCGGCGAATCTGCCAGAGAAGGTCCGGGTCCCTAGCCAGGGCGACGGCGCGCGCTTCATACTCATCCGGAGAATGCGTGATCAGCTCCGGCAAACCCATTGCATTCAGAATGCTGCCCGCCATACGGCTGACCATGCTCTCTCCCAGACATGTCAATACCGGCAATCCGGCCCATAGCGCATCGCTCGCCGTTGTTCCGGCGTTGTACGGCCAGGTATCCAAAAAAAGGTCCGCGGCCCGATAACGCGCCAAATGCTCGGCCAGCGGTAGACGCTCACCGAATATAATTCGCTCGGGATCAACGCCAAGGTTTGCCGCCGCCTGTTTCAGATTGGCCTTCGCAAAGTCATTGCGCGTGTAGAGCAGCAGAACACTTTCTTCGACATTTTTAAGAATGCGCATCCACCGCTCAAAAGTATCGGGCATGATTTTAAAGTTGTTGTTGAAGCAGCAGTAGACCAATCCAGTCGAAGGCAGGCCAAGTTCTTCTCGGGTAAAGGCTTTGTTCGAAACTTCTCTATGCGAGGGATTCACCTGATAGCTTGGAAGGTAAGCAATTTTTTCGGCAAAGTGCTTTTGAGACTCCGGCGGAATGAGCGTTTTATCGGCGACGACGTAATCAATGTACGATGCCCCGGATGTACCGATATAACCGATGTAACTCACCTGGATCGGTGCGGCGCGAAGCGCGAAGATACCGGTACGGCCGTCCGCGGTGAGCCCATTGAGATCAACGGCGATATCGATACCCATATCCCTAGAGAGCTGAGCAATTTCCAAATCGGACTTGCTACGCACATCCATAAACTCGTCGAATGACCTCGCCACCCGTTGTTGCACGCTATCGCCGGTTTCGATGCCGTAGGAAAAACCAATCACTTCGAATTTACTTCTGTCGTGAGCCTCGAATAATTCAACAGTCAGGTGAGATACAGGATGATCACGAAAATCGGCCGAAAAATATCCAACGCGGATTTTTTCGCTTTTTTGCCGACGAGGAACCGCTCCCAACAAGACACTCTCGGGACAATTGGAACTGATCCATGTTTCAGCGGAGCGGCGTTGAGCATCCGGGAAATCTAGAAGACACAAAACAGAGAACGGCTCGGACACGTGACCGCCATTACAGATGCCCGCTTTCAGTTCATTTAAGTCGTTTTCGAACCCCGACCATTCGCACATCTCAAGCTTCGTGTGCAGAAAAGTTCCCAGCAAAAACGGGTGGCTTGGTGAAAGTTCGAGCGTTTTTCTGAAACTTGATACTGCTTCGTCGAGCTTCCTTTGCGCCTTAAGGGCATTTCCACGGTTGTTATATGCATCCGCATAATTTGGATTGATGCGGATGGCCGCATTGAAGCTGTCAACCGCCGCCGCAGCTCTTTTCAGAGAGAACAGGGCGTACCCTCGGTTGTTGTAAGCTTCAGCATGGTTGGGGTTCAATTCTATGGCCCGGCCGTAGCTCTCTATAGCCTCGTCAAAGTGTCTCAAGGCCAATAAGACGTTGCCGCGTTTGAAATGAGCCGCGACGGACTTTGGGTCCAGGGAAATCGCCTTGTCGAAACTGAAAAGAGCGCCATCCAGATTTCCAATGGCGGTCAGCGCTGTCCCGAGGTTCGAATGGTAATAAGCAACACTTGGATCCGCATTGATCGCCTTCTCGATGGACTCTATGGCCTTCAGCGGCTGACCTGACTGCAGCGCCATTACGCCTAACAGATGCAGCGCTTCAGATTGTCGGGGGTCTTCCTCGAGCACGCGCTCACATGCCTGCCTCGCGTCCTCCAGCTGCCCCTGCTTGTGCAACGAAAACGCCTGCACAAGCATCGAGTTATCATCTTGCGTCAATGCTAGCCGCCTAATCCGCTATGCCCGGTCGGGGCCCAGAAGTGGGTGAGGTCGCCGCTCTTTATAAATGAAATACAGATTTCGGCTGTAGATGATGATGCCGCCGAGCTGGGCGATGATAAACACCGGTTCTTGAATGTAGATCGCGTAGGCAAACGTCAGGACACCACCGGTAAGACTGAGATGCCAAAACGCCAAGGGAATGACACTGCGGCGCATGCGTTCGCTGGCAATCCACTGCACGAAAAAACGGGAGCCGAAGACGATCTGGCCGAGTAATCCAACCGTCTTCCAAATGTTCATGGTTAAAAACCATGTAAAAAACCAGCTCATGGGCAACTCCCTACTTCAAAAAATCCGTCTCATTCCGAACGGTCAGGTTTATGATCACGCTCATGGACAGTGGGTTTTGTGTGTCTCAGTTTCAGCCAGATAACGCCAAGCAGATCGACGACTCCAATGAGACCACGCATCCAAATACCATACTTGGACCGTCCCTTTGTACGCGGTCTGTGTGCAACGGGTATGGAAACCACTCGGCCACCGGCCCGCATGGTCAGAGCGGGCATAAACCTGTGAAGAGAATTGAAATGAGGCAGCCGCAAAAACATGTCTCGCTGCAATAATTTTAGGCCGCAGCCCGCGTCCGGCGTTCGATCACCGAGCAATGCGGCACGTACGAGATTTGCGAACCTCGATGCGAGGTGACGCAGCGAGGAGTCCCGGCGCTTAATCCGCTCACCAATAAAAAGTGTACGCGCTGCTTCGCGCCCTGCAGACGCCCGCGCTTCCAAAAATTTTTGGAAATCCGCCGGAACATTTTGTCCATCTCCATCGATGGTCGCGATCCATTCTCCGCGTGCAATCAGCACGCCGGAGATAATGGCCTGGCTTTGTCCGCACCCATGCACATGATGAAGAGCACGGATATGGTCATGTGTTGCCGCAAGATCATTGGCTTCATGACTGGTGCCGTCCTCGGACCCATCGTCAACAATGACGATTTCGTAGCTCGTCTGGCCGGCCAACGCTGCATCAATTTCACCGACCAAAGGCGCGACATTTCCGGCTTCATCCTTGACCGGCATGACCACAGTGAGATCGATCACAGGCTTTGGGGTTGTATCTTCGGGCATGGGCGCTCCGCCGACGGGGAAATCGCCGTATACACGGCCCGAGCCCCAATGCAAAGGGACCGCCTGGACCGGTTACCCTTGTCCCGACCGGTCAGTTACCCTAATCCTTCATGCAGATTGAACGAGGCTTAACCTATGAGTGTTTCTGCGGCCGGCCCTTACACACGTCCCATGGCTTTGTGGCTCGTTGCCTGTGCGGCCATGATCTTTGTCATGGTATTGCTCGGAGGCGCGACACGCCTGACAGAATCTGGCCTGTCCATGGTGGAATGGAAGCCGCTCACCATTCTGCCGCCCATGAGCGACGCGGATTGGCAAACAGAATTCCAGGCCTATCAATCCTCGCCCGAATTCATCAAAGAAAACTCATGGATGACCGTGGATGACTTCAAGGAAATCTATTGGCTTGAATATATTCATCGGAATTGGGGACGCCTCATCGGTTTAGTGTTTGCCATCCCCTTTGCATGGTTTGTCTATAAAAAGGCCGTTGACCGGACCTTAGGCTTGAAATTGGCAGGACTGTTCATTCTTGGCGGCGCCCAAGGTGCGCTGGGCTGGTTCATGGTTGCAAGCGGGTTACAGGACCGTCCTGACGTCAGCCAGTACCGCCTCGCTGCGCATCTCATTCTCGCCTTTATTGTTTATGGACTCATCCTTTGGGTCGCCCTCGACTTGTTTAGGTCCCGGCGACGGAATGTGCCTGGCTCCTCCGACATTGGTTTCGCCCGCCTGACCCTCGGACTCTCTATTTTCATTCTTTTTGTCGCGATGTCCGGGGCCTTTGTCGCGGGGCTGGACGCGGGCCTGATCTACAACACCTTCCCCTTGATGGACGGCCAACTTGTTCCAGACGGGGTGTATACCCCTGCTCCGTGGTACGTTGCGATGTTCGAAGACATCATGACCGTTCAATTCAATCATCGCATGCTCGCCATATCGGCAGTCATCCTAGTGATCTACACTTGGTGGCGGTCGCGCGCCCAAAAGCTGGGAAAATATGCACACGGACTGGCGGGCCGCCTATTGGCCATGGCACTTTTGCAAGCCGGGCTGGGCGTCTATACCCTGCTTATGGTTGTTCCGCTGGGTGCGGCTTTGGCGCACCAGGCGGGCGCATTGATTCTTTTCACCATCGCCTTATGTCTAGCACATGAGGCCCGCGCATCGTCGGCTACCGCCGCCGTGCGCATGCAATACAAACCGGCGGAGTAGTACCATGGCTGACCTAAAAGTCACCGAGTCCCTGTTCTTCGATAAAACCGGCATGGACAAGGGTGCCGTGGACTCGATTGTGTCCGATGCGCTGCACGGCTGCGACGACGGCGAACTCTTTATGGAGTACTGCCAATCGGAAAGTTTTCTGTTCGACGACGGCAAAGTGAAGAACGCATCCTTTGACACCTCACAAGGGTTTGGGCTGCGCGCCGTTGCCGGTGACACAACGGGATTTTCACATGCGTCCAATCTGGACGAGAAATCCATCGCCCGCGCCGCCGATACTGTAAAAGCGGTTCGCTCCGGCAGCGGCGGTAACATGGCTGAGCCACCTGTCGGCACAAATCAGCAGCTCTATACGGATGCAAATCCCCTGCCCCTCGTGCCGTTCGAGGTTAAAGTTGAAACCCTTGCGGAAATCGACGCTTACGCAAGAGACAAAGACCCGCGCGTCAAACAGGTTACGGCCTCGTTGGCGGGCTCTTGGCAGGCCGTGCATATCGTCCGCGAAGGCGGTGAAGCGGCGTCGGACATTCGCCCCCTCGTACGGCTCAATGTCAGCGTGGTTGTCGGCGACGGCACGCGCATGGAAGCCGGGAGCTACGGCACCGGCGGACGCGTGACCTATGAAGAGTTCCTCAAACCGGAAACATGGAAAGCCGCCGTGGATGAAGCGCTGCGCCAAGCGCTGGTCAATTTGGAGTCCGTCGACGCCCCGGGCGGCGAAATGCCCGTGGTTCTCGGCCCTGGCTGGCCAGGCATTCTGCTGCACGAAGCCGTCGGCCATGGCTTGGAAGGCGACTTTAACCGCAAGAAGACCTCGGCTTTTTCAAGCCTCATGGGCAAACAGGTTGCAGCCAAGGGTGTGACCGTTGTCGATGACGGAACATTCATGGACCGCCGTGGCTCTCTCACTATCGACGATGAAGGCACACCGACCTCTAAGACCGTTCTAATTGAAGACGGCATCCTCACCGGATATTTGCAGGACCGTATGAACGCCCGCCTCATGGGTATGCGCCCGACGGGCAACGGCCGCCGTGAATCCCACGCACACCACCCCATGCCACGCATGACCAACACCTTCATGCTTAGCGGCGACAAGTCTCACGACGAAATCATCAAGTCTGTAAAGAAGGGCATTTATGCGGTGAGCTTTGGCGGCGGTCAGGTGGACATCACGTCCGGCAAATTCGTGTTCTCGGCAACCGAGGCCTACAAAATCGAGGACGGAAAAGTCACTGCGCCGGTGAAGGGCGCAACGTTGATCGGCAATGGCCCGGACGTCCTGACCAAGGTGTCCATGATCGGCAATGACATGAAACTCGATCCTGGAATTGGCACCTGCGGCAAGGACGGCCAAGGCGTGCCGGTGGGTGTTGGACAGCCGACCTTAAAGATCGAACAACTCACGGTCGGCGGCACGGCCATTTAGACGGCTCACGGAAACCGGTACGAAAACCGGAGCCCAAAACTGTTATCCACACTCGCGCGGGAAAACCCGTGCACGGCATAGGCGGTGACTGACACATCCCGTGTTAAATCATATGACGCATAGGCAACCAACTCACGGCCATCGCTGCCGCCGGCGCGCGGCGACGTTCTCCAATCAAAAATAGCGCCGACGGAAAGTTTATCGGTCACGGACCGGCCAATGCCTGCCGATATGGCGTAGACATTGCGCCCGCCGTTGTCGTGCGGACGAAAACCGTAGGACGCAGATAACAAAACCGACCAATACCCATAGAGCTGGGTAGCCTGTAGTGATGATTTTCGCTGGTGCCGTTGCTTGCACTTTGTCTTTCCAATGCAATTGCGCGAGCGCATCGACCAGAAAGTGAAAATAATTGTTCGTTGAATATGAATTCACCGACAACACAGTGCCGTCAAAGGACGTCCATGGAATATGGCTACCGGGCAACTGCCCTTTAAAATGTCCAAATGCGTACTCCAGCGACGCTCCGTCTAAATTGACGGCGGACTGACGGACAAGGCGACCGTCAATGGTCAGCACGAATCCAAACGGACCCATCAAAAAGCAATCGCGCACAGCGCATACCATCGGCACGTGCCGTTGTACCGGGCCCGCGGGAAAGACCTTCGCGAATTCAGATCGATTCAAAAAAATCGGTGCGGTTAATTTCAGAGGCGGAAAGTCATCGGCCAAAGCGTATGTGAACTGGTCCTCGCCGACCCCCAGATCTGCAATGGGAACTTGCCGCCCGGATGACTCCAAGTCCAACAAATGGAGGATTTTTTCGCCGCTCATGGCGTCAATATGACAGACCTTTTACGCGGGCTCCATGCTCATAAACATGCGCCAGGAAAGATGGACATGGGCGCACCTTCCTCATATCGTCCGCATCTGCTGCCAGACGTGGGGAGTTACACACACCATGACGACCATTCGCTCGATCCCAGCACTTTTAACTGCGGTCTTTGTGTGCGCGGCACTCATCGCCACGTCTTCACCCGGGCTGTTGCATGCACAGGACCGCGGCGATCAAGCGAACGAATCCTCTGCGAGTGACGCAAAAAAGAATGAAGAGCCCCAGGTCTTCACCAAAGAATTTTCCGGCACATTCAATGAACGAAGAATCACCTACACCGTCACCGCCGGAGAGACTTTTCTAAAAAATGAAAAAGACGAAAACACCGCCAGCATCTTCACGGTCGCCTACACACAGAACGGCATCTCCGAGCCAGCAGACCGGCCCGTCACTTTTGTCTTCAACGGCGGTCCCGGGTCGGCATCGTTGTGGCTGCATATGGGCGTTTTCGGACCCAAACGCATCGTCGTACCCAGCGACGCCACCTCGGCCGGCGCACCGCCTTACAATTTACAGGACAATGCTCTCAGCATCCTCGATGTCACCGATCTCGTATTCATCGATCCGGTGGGCACCGGTTATTCACGCCCGCTCGGCGATGCGAAGGGCGAAGACTTCTGGGGATTGCACGAAGACGCCCGATCCATCGCCGAATTCATTCGTGTGTGGATCACGGAACAGGAGCGCTGGAACTCACCGAAATACATCGCCGGCGAGAGCTACGGCACCACGCGCGCCTCGCAACTGGTTGCAGAACTTCAGGGCGGCTACACCGGCGTCGCGGTGAACGGCGTGATCTTGATTTCGTCCGTTCTCGATTTTCACACCATCGACATTCAAGCTGGCAACGACCTCCCCTATATCGGCTTCCTGCCAACCTACGCGGCGGCGGCTTGGTATCATGGATTGATCGAGCCAAAGCCGGACAGCCTCGCCGAATTTATTGAGGATGCGCGGCGTTTCGCACGCGATGAGTATTCCGTTGCTCTTTTGAAAGGCACGTCGCTCAGTGAAGCGGAGCGTAAAGACATCATCGCCAAGCTTTCGCACTACACGGGCTTGTCCGAGATCTATATCGAGCGCGCCAAACTTCGCGTGGCGCCGTATCGTTTTATGAAAGAGCTTTTGCGGGAGCGCGGATTGAGCGTCGGGCGATACGATGCACGCTACACCGGTGAGGACTACGACGATGCCGGAGAAGGCACGGATAACGATCCCTCTGCATACGGCGTCAGCGGCGCCTTCGTCGCAACCATCAACGACTACCTCACGCGTATCCTCGAGGTGGATATGGGTCGTCGGTACAAGATTCTCGATAGCGAACCCATCAGAAACTGGCGCTGGACCAGCGCCAGCGATCGTACACCGTCCGTGAACGTCGCCCCGCATCTCGGACGGGCTCTGCGCGAAAACACCGATTTCCGCGTGTTTGTCGCCAATGGATACTACGACCTGGCGA
The DNA here is from genome assembly GCA_964475755.1 of uncultured Rhodobacterales bacterium. Classification (GTDB taxonomy): domain Bacteria; phylum Pseudomonadota; class Alphaproteobacteria; order Rhodospirillales; family Rhodospirillaceae; genus UBA11612. Next base: position 145,738 of record CAYYXR010000003.1, on the reverse strand, counting down.
CTCCGTTCTTTGCCACCGAATCCACCTTCCTGAACAACGGAATCAACCCCGAACGGGTAACCCAGGCCTACTACGAGGCCGGGCACATGATGTATACCCACCATCCGTCCCTGGAAAAACTGACCCAGGACGTCCGAGCCTTTATCCAGTCTGCGCCCTAGCCTGCTAGCTGCCGCAACACACTTGACGGCCCCTTCCACATATTGGGCTGTTAACCCGAATTGTAACCACCTAAAGACAACCCGTAGCTGTGGGCAAAATCCGAATTCCCTTGACTTTTCAACGTCACAACCTCTTTCATAGTCGCGCAATCGAGTTTTGGCCCCTGACCTTGCCAGCTACGCCACCAGCTACCCGGCCCTCGGCCTTCCTGGAGGGCGCTCTTTCAAGTCACACCAAACTCTCGTTGTCGGACGTCACGCGACGTGTGCGTGGCATTTCGCGCAATTTGAGCGCTTCTACGGAGATGAAGGTATGGCTTCTGGTACTGTGAAATGGTTCAACAAGGTTAAAGGCTACGGCTTTATTCAACCTTCCGAAGGCGGCAAGGATGTGTTTGTGCACATCACCGCTGTCGAACGTGCGGGTTTGGATACTTTGGTTGAAGGCCAAAAGGTCAGCTTCGAATTGGTGACTGAACGCGGCAAGACCGCGGCCGCCAATCTCAAGGCCGAGTAATAAGATTTATCGGCGCGCCTGCGCCGGTCGAAGTTAAAACGCGGCGGTGCATCATTTGTGATGCGCCGCCGTTGTCGTTTGAAGAGTCGTTTTGGGTTTAGCCGGACACACGCTTCCAGTAGGCTATCGCTCATGCGTTGGAGCACCAGCTCCAAAAAATGCAGGGAGGGACGCACATGGCATTCGATCCAGTGGATATCCAAGGAAAAAAGGTTTTAATCACCGGCGTAACCGGTCAAGTCGCACGCCCGCTGGTGGACGCCTACGCCAAGACCGCCGATGTGTATGCCATGGCCCGTTACGGCAAAGACGAAGCCCGCAAATCGATCGAGGCCTCAGGCGGCAAGGCCGTCAAAGCCGATCTTGGCGATCCTTCTTCTCTCACCGCAGTGCCGGAAGATGTGGACTACGTCATCAACGCCGCCGTTTCCACAACAGGCGACTTCGCGAATGATCTGAAAACCAACGCCGAAGGTGTTGGCCATCTTATGGCCCGCTGCAAAAACGTGAAAGCGTTCCTGCATATTTCGACAACAGGCGTATACGTCCAAGGCAGTCAGGAGCCCCGAACAGAATCAAGCATGCTCGGCGACAACCATAAGAGCTTCATGCCGACCTATTCGATCTGCAAAATCGCAGCGGAACGCGTGTGCCGATTTGCCGCCGCCACCTACGGCATTCCGACCACCATTGCGCGTCTGAACGTACCTTATGGTGACAATGGCGGATGGCCGGCCATGCACTTGGATGCCATGCGCAAGGGCGAACCCGTCATCGTTCATCCAGAAAGTCCGAACTATTACAATCCCATTCACGTCGATGATTACACCGAGAAAATGCTGCGCCTGCTTGCCTGCGCCACCAAAGACGTGACATTGACAAACTTCGGCGGCTCACAACGGGTGAGCATCGAGGAATGGTGTGCCTACCTCGGCGAGATTACGGGCTTGAAACCGAACTTCGTCTCAAATCCCATGGCGTTCGGCAGCATCACCATTGATCCCACACGGATGCATGAATTGATTGGTGAAACCAAGGTCGATTGGAAGGACGGGATGCGCAGAATGGTGAAAGCGTTGGCGCCGGAGACTTTGGCAGCCTAGCAAATGTGGATTTGCGTTTAACCGCGCCCCATATTCTCCAGGATTTGCTTGGCCAACATCTCTTCCATGAGACGCCGGATGGACCGATCTGGGCTCGAGTGACGCACCGAAATTCCGAAGCTCATGTTGCCGACCATGACCGCGACACCATCGCCCCAATGAAGAGAGCGATCTCCGTAGGGCAACTCAATGGGCGGGGCCGGAATGACATGCTCTTCAGCAGCTTCGTAAAAAGACTCCAGAAAATGTTCAGGGCCGGCGCTGCCTTCGGGCCAAATTTGGGCGTTCAAAATAGCGTAGGTCCCGCCGCGCTCCGGGTCTTCGCTGGTGTTGAAGAAACACGTGGAGGAATAGGTGCCGTCCCGGGTAATGCCGTCGTCTTGCCGTTGGACCTCGCGGACCGGCACGCCAATGACCCGCTGAATTTCCGCCGCGCTGATCATGTCGCAGGCGTTGATCTGTCCCGGACCGGCCTCAGCCACGGACTTCTCGCTTGTGGCGGGCTGCGTGAGCAGCGCGGCCGCCACGCCCGCACCAACCAATGCGGCAACGAACACGCCCGCCGCTATACCGCGATGTTGCATAGGTCTATCCTCCCGACCGCATTAACGCATGGCATTTAATATAGTATCGCTGGCCTGAACACCAAAATCGTCGAGAGCGGCCAAAAGCCGCGTAGGTTTGAAATCCGGGACATGCTTTCCAATATCGTACGCACCCTTGCCAATATCAGCCGGCGACGGCCCCGCACTGCCCTCGCTGTTGTCATTGCGGCGGCTGTCTTGTCCGCGGCCATCGCGTCGGAATCTCTTTCCTTTAATGCCGACACACGGGCGCTGTTCGACCGGAACCTGTCGTTTCGAGTCGCCGAGCGTGAATTCGAAACCCAGTTTCCCAGTGAATACGATCTGACCGTCGCCGTGATCGATGCCCCTTCGGCGCAACAGGCGCAGTCGGCCGCCAATCGGCTGGTGAACGCGCTTGCGCCTCGAACCGAGATATTCGAGTCCGTTCGCAATCCCACCGGCGGCCCCTACTTCGACCGCAACGGCCTGCTTTATCTCTCCGTCGAGGAATTGGACTCCCTTTCGGCCGACTTGGCGGTCGCGCAACCTCTTCTCGGTGCGATCGCGACCGACCGCAACGCGCGCGGCCTCTTGCGCCTTTTGGACCTCGCTTATACGGCCGCGGCCGAAGGCGAAGACGCCGCGGATGCGTTCGCGCCCGCCGCCCGGCAAGCGGCGGATGTGATCGAGAAAACACTCAATGGCGAGCCGGCGCGTATGGATTGGCAGGGTCTGTTCACGGCACTGTCTCCGCCCGGTCAAACTGCCCGCGCCTTGGTCATCACGAAGCCGGTATTGGATACCGCCGCCCTGCAACAAGGTGAAGCCGCCGCCGCCGCGATCAGAAGCGCCACACAAACCTTGGGGATCATACCGGAGAACGGCTACCGCGTGCGGCTGACCGGACAGATCCCGCTCTACGATGAGGAGTTCATAACGGTCGCAGAGGGCACCGGCTTTGCCGGTCTCGTTTCATTAACACTCGTAACCATACTTCTGTTCTTGGCTTTGGGATCGGCGCGCTTTGTCGGCGCGGCGGCGCTGACACTCGTATTAGGGCTTTTGCTCACATTGGGATGGGCTGCCCTGACGACGGGCGAACTCAATCTCATTTCAGTAGCATTTGCGATTATGTTCGTCGGCCTCGCCGTGGACTTTAGCATCCAGTTCTTCATGCGCTTTCGCGCCGAGCGATTTGGACAGCCGGACACGTTGGAGGGCAGAGACAAGGCGATAGACGGCGCCGCTTCCATCATGTCTAAGCCGCTTCTACTCGCCGCAGCCGCCACCGCCCTCGGGTTTTTCTCGTTCCTGCCGACCGAATACCGCGGCGTGTCGCAGTTGGGCGTGATCGCGGGCGGCGGTATGATCATTGCCGTTATCCTGACATTCACGGTGCTGCCCGCCTTGCTCGCGTTTGGCCGGCCCCGGGGCGAGGCCGCGCATGTCGGTTATCTTTGGGCGGCCCCTTTCAACCGCTTCCTAATCGAAAAGCGCAACTTGGCGCTGTCCTTGGCGGGCCTTGCCGTTATTGGCGCACTCGCGGTCTTACCCGGGCTCGTATTCGATTTCGACCCGTTGAAGCTGAAGGACCCGGAAACGGAGTCCATGTCCACGGCGTTCGAACTGATGGACGATCCGCTTGTCAATCCGAATACGCTGAGTGTTCTGATCGAAGACGCAGAAAGCGCGATGTCTCTTGCCGAAAAAATTTCCGCCTTGCCTGAAGTGAGCAACGCCATCACCGTTTTCAATCTCATTCCCGAAGACCAAGACATCAAGCTGTCGATGATCGATGATCTTTACCTGATCCTCGGCCCCGCGCTCGAGGCAGGAGCACCCTCGCCTCCGGTGCCGCAAGACATTCGGAGCGCCGCAACGGCGGCATCGGCCAGCCTCGACCGATATCTTGGGTCCTCGCAGGCTGAACGCGAACTTCTTGACGCCGCGGAGCGCTTGGCGCCCCTGATGGAACGGCTGTCCGAAACCGCCGATGACGATACTCTGGCTTTATTGTCTACGGCTCTTTTGGTCGGATTTGATGACGCCCTGGAACCCTTAAAGCTTTCACTGGAGGCCGGTCCGGTCAGCCTTGAGGATATTCCCACAGAATTGCACGACACCTTTGTCGCGCAAGATGGTCGCTATCGGATTCAGATCTCGCCTGCCGACCTAAACCCCGACATCGAAACCCTGACTCAATTCGTCCAAGCCGTCCGCTCCATCGCTCCCGACGCCATCGGCGATCCGGTTGTCATCTATGAAACAGGTCAATTGGTGACGCGTGCCTTTCTGCAAGCGGCGATCTTCGCCATCATCGCGATCACCGTTCTTTTGCTATTCGTATTACGCAATCTGGCGGACACTCTGCGCGTCCTTGTCCCACTGTTGTTTGCCGCACTACTGACACTCGGCACATGCGCCGCCCTCGGCTTTCCGCTCAACTTTGCGAATATCATCGCCCTCCCGCTCTTGCTGGGTGTGGGCGTCGCTTATCCGATATACTTTGTCACCGCTTGGCGCGAGGGGGAGCCAACGCTACTTGCCGCACCTGCTGGGCGTGCGATGCTGTATAGCGCCCTCACGACAACAGCGGCCTTCGGCAGTCTGGCCCTCTCCAAGCACGTCGGAACGGCCAGCATGGGCATACTACTGACCATGGCCATGGGGTATACGCTGATTGCAACGCTGATTGTCTTGCCCGCCCTTCTGGGCGCGCCACCGATCAATAAGTCGTCCTAGCCGCCCGCCGAGAGTTTTGTGGTCAAGGCACGCATATGGTCGATAAGACTTGCGACCCCGCCATTGCCCAGCACGGACGCGAACTCGCCGCGCCGCATAGCAAGCTGACTCACCGCTCCGTCCATGTAGATATCGATGATACGCCAAGCGCCGTCTTTCTCGCGTAGCCGGTAATTCAAGGCGACCGTCTCGCCTTCGGCATGCAGTTCAGTGTTCACCAGCACGTTGCCGCGCCCCGCATCGGACTCGCCGGTCATTTCAAAGCGTTCGCCGTCGAAACCGTCGAACTGAGACGCATAATTGGCGATGGTCCAATCGGTAAAGGCTCCGACCATATCGGCGCGCTCCTGCTCCGACATGTTGCGCCACGCCGCGCCGGTGGATACACGTGTCATGGTTTCCAGGTCGAACACCTCGCGCACGACAGGTTCAAGGTTGCCCTTGCGCCCTTCAAACTTAAGATCGGCCGCGTTTTTCATATTCTGCAACAGCGTACCATGCAGCTTTTCCACGGCGGCACCAGGTCCATCCGCGGCGTTAGCCGCGAATGTCAGAGCACATGAAAGAACAAAAATTGAAATATTAACGAGGCGCATTATCGGGTGATCCTGCAAGGGCGGCGTATACTGCGCCGCAGTAACCGATAACTCAATGCGCGTTCAAGCGATGAATAGTAGTGGTCCCCTGCGCACCACTTTCGGGGCAGAGGGGGAGCGCACGCAGGGGGCCACACGCGAAGGACCAGTTAGTCCTCCATCTTGTAAGTTACCGCGACCTTGTAGGGCATCGGTTTAGGTACACCGTCCACGGTCCCGGGTTGAAGACGCCAGGACTCACGCGCCTCCTCGACAGCGGCACTATCCAGCCGAGGATGGCCGCTGCTTTGCTCCACTTCCGCGTCGGTCACCTCACCGCTGGGCGCAACTGACACGACCAGCACCACCTGCCCTTCCTCGCCAAGCCTGCGGGAGACCTCGGGATATTTGGGATAAGTGATGGGACGCTGCGGGTCCGCCTTGGGCAGGACGACATCCGGCTCCATGGGCTGATTCGCCGCGAGCATCGGTGAAACCGAGCTAGCCGTATTGGTTTCGCTTTGTTGCGAATCACAAGCCGCAAGACCGAACAGCGCGGCTGTACATACTCCAGCTATGAGTCGTTCATTAAGTTTGGCCATTATTGCCTCCTTCTCTGACGCTCTGGAACGAGGCTATGTCGCCACCGAATTAGGGCGGTGATGTGATGCGGTTAAACACATTCACGCCGCATTCACGCATCGGGCGTAATGAGACTCGGGAGGGCACCAATAACGTGCGCAAATTCAGCTCGCGCCGCAGGTGTAATTCAAGAGAGGCAGATTTTTGCCAGGCATGCCTGTCCGCCGGATAATTTGCCCAGAGAATCGGCCATAACCTTGAGGAATCCCAAGATGTTACAAATCTTCGGCCCATGTTGCCGTGTGTTGCGGAAATGCTCCTTTGTTTCGCCTGGAAATTTGAATACCCTTGCTTATCAACGGCTAATCCAAGCCGGGCCCCGCTAATCAGACGGACCGCGCGCAATGAAAAAGGCCACTTTGTACAGCCGCTCGTCTCGCCGCCGCCCGCGGCAGGCGATGGCTGCGCCCGCACCGGTCGAACGCGCGTCTGCAGACGAAAATCTGGAACAAAATAGGGGATGGTGGCGGCGGTTTTACGCACGCCATGAGCGGCTGGTTCTCGCGCTCGGGAGCGGCGTTTTCACCCTGATTGCCATCTTCGGCTACGCCGTGCTCATGAAACCAATGTCCCTGACCCAGCAAGACATTGATCGGGCGGTTCAACATACCCTGGAGAACATGCCACCCGAATATTCAATGGCATCCATTGCCTACGAGGCCATTAAGCCGTCCGTAGTGCGTGTGGGCGCCTACGTCAAAGACGATGAAAACGAAGAAAAAGAAAAGCCCGCAGGCACGGGCACGGGAGTCGTCATCGTCGAAAGCGGCGTCATTCTCACGAATTTTCACGTGGTCGCGTCCGCCGAAACCATCAAGGTCACCTTTGCCGACGGCTCGGACTCGGAGGCCGACATTATCTCTGTCCAGCCGGAAGACGATCTTGCCGTGCTTCAAGCCAAAATGGTTCCGGACGATCTGAAGCCGGCCACCATGCGCTCGACGGCAGACCTGGCTTTGGGCGATGAGGTCATCGCCGTTGGATATCCGTTCGGCATCGGTCCGTCGGTGTCTTCAGGCGTTGTTTCCGGATTGCGTCGGGAATACCGCACGCCGGAGGGCGAACGCGTGCTTTCGAATTTGATTCAATTTGATGCGGCGGCCAATCCGGGCAACTCCGGCGGGCCACTTGTGACTGCGGACGGCGAAGTGATCGGTATCGTCACAGCCATTCTCAATCCGTCGGAGCAGCGCGTCTTTATCGGCATCGGATTTGCCGTGCCGATCGAAAATGCCGCGTCTGCGGCCGGCATGCAGCCGTTCTAGCATCTAGTTCATAGCGGGGAGTGATGGATACAAACGAGCCAATCGGCAACGACGTTTCAGCCTTGATGGAACGTGTACTGTACGAGGTGAAGAAAGTCGTCGTCGGCCAGGATCACTTCTTGGAGCGCGTTCTTGTCGCAATCCTCGCCCAAGGCCACCTGCTGGTGGAAGGCGTACCGGGACTTGCCAAAACTCTCACCGTCAAAACACTCGCGCGCGCAATCCGCGGCAGTTTCAAGCGTATCCAGTTCACGCCCGATCTCGTTCCGGCCGATCTGGTCGGCACGCGCATATACAACCAAAAGACCGGTGATTTCACGACATCCCTGGGCCCGGTTTTCGCCAACCTGTTGCTGGCGGATGAAATCAATCGCGCGCCGGCGAAGGTTCAAAGTGCGCTGCTGGAGGTCATGCAGGAATATCAGGTGACCATCGCCGGGCAGACCCATCCCGTGCCGCAGCCGTTTCTGGTCATGGCGACGCAGAACCCCATCGAAACCGAAGGCACCTATCCGCTGCCCGAAGCCCAGGTCGATCGCTTCATGATGAAGGTGCTCGTGGGCTATCCGACCGAAGAAGAAGAATTCGTTATTGTCGAGCGGGTGACCGGCATTGCAACAGCCGTCGGCGCGGTAGCCGACACCGAGCAGCTTCTTGCCCTTCAGCAAAAATGCCGCACCGCCTATGTGGACCCGGCGCTCATGCAATATGCGGTGCGCCTGTCGGCGGCCTCGCGTGACCCGGAAAAATACGGTCTTGGAGACCTGGCGAAATACATCACCTTCGGCGCCAGTCCGCGCGCGACGATCAACCTGATCGAAGGCGGGCGGGCGCTCGCGTTCCTGCGTGGGCGCGACTACGTCCTACCCGAAGACGTCATGGATTTGGTCCCCGACGTTTTCCGCCACCGAATTGTGCTGTCCTACGAAGCGCTGGCCGACTCACTGACGGCGGACCACATCATTCAACGAATCATGGAACATGTCGCGGCACCGGATAAGCCGCTGGAGGCTCATGTCGCCGTCGCATCCCAGTCCTGACGCGGTTCTTCGCAAGCTTGAGTGGACGGTCATCCGCCGGCTGGATGGATTGCTGCACGGCAATTACCGCTCGCTCTTTCGCGGCTTCGGTCTCGATCTCGCGGACCTGCGCGAGTACCAGATGCACGACGATGTCCGTCACATCGACTGGAACGTCACCGCACGCATGCAGACGCCTTACGTGCGCGAGTACAATGAAGACCGCGAAGTCACCGCTTGGTTCCTCCTAGATCTCAGCCCGTCGGTGGACTTCGGCTCCCAGGATATTAAGAAGCGCACGGTTCTGATCGAATTTCTCGGCGTGCTGGCGCGCCTGTTGACCCGCCACGGCAATCGCGCTGGCGTTATGTTTTACGGCGGCGGCGTGGATACGGTCATCCATCCGCGCACGGGCCGCAAGCATGTCCTGCATATTCTCAATCGGCTCATGAACCGGCCCGAAATGCCCGCCGCGCCGGAAACCGATCTCGCGGATTTTTTGCGAACCGCACAACAGGTGATCAAACGGCGCTCGCTTGTCTTCATGGTCTCCGACTTCATCAGCAAACCCGGTTGGACCGAACCTCTCGCCCAGCTGGCCCAGCGCAACGAGCTGGTGGCGGTGCGTCTGTACGATGCCCTGGAAATGGATCTACCGGACATCGGCATGATCGTCATGCAGGACGCCGAGACCGGCGAACAAATCTTCGTGGACACCCACGACAAGGGCTTTCGCAAGCGCTTCGCCGCCGTGGCCCAGGCACGAGAGGCGGAATTGCGCGCGGCCCTGACAAATGCAGGGGTGGACGCCCTCGAGTTATCCACCACAGATGACCTTGTCGATGCTATTCTAAGGTTTGTAGATTTACGCAAGCGCCGCAGCCAACTGGCGGGCGGCGGCTTGCCGAAACATTTGGAAGCGAGCCATGACGTTTCTGTGGCCTAGTCTGCTCTGGTTGCTGGCGACGGTGCCGTTACTCGTCGTCGCCTATTTCTTGCTCCTGCGCCGGAAGAAGCGCACGGCCGTGCGCTATGCCAGCTTGGCGATGGTCAAGGATGCCATGGGGGCGGGGCAGAAATTCCGCAGGCACATTCCACCGACACTGTTCCTGATCGCCTTGATCGTCATGATCGCGGCCATTGCCCGCCCGGCAGCCGTCATCACCCTGCCCTCACAGCGCGATACCGTCATCCTGGCGATGGATGTGTCAGGCTCCATGCGCGCGGTGGATGTGGAGCCCAGCCGACTTTCGGCCGCCCAAGACGCCGCACGGACATTCGTCGCCGAACAACCGCGCACGACCCGCATCGGTGTCGTGGCCTTTGCGGGCGCTGCCCTCACCGTGCAGCCGCCGACGTTCGTGCGCGACGACATCGTCGGAGCCATCGACCGATTCACCACTCACCGCGGCACGGCCATCGGCAGCGGTATTCTGGTCGCGCTGCAGGAACTGTTTCCCAACGCGAGTTTCGACCTCGGCTCCATGAGCCGGGACCGCTGGCACGATAGCCGCCGGCGCGGCGTTCCACTGAACAGCATGGAACGCAGCCTCGGCCCACGCATGGGCGGTGAAGATGAAGAGGTAGAAGAGGCGGAACCCGTTGAGCCCGGCTCATACCAATCCGCCGTGATCATTCTTCTCACAGACGGCCAGGCCACCACAGGCCCCGACCCTATCGAAGCGGCGAAGCTGGCCGCGGAAAAAGGCGTGCGCGTTTACACTGTCGGTGTCGGTACGGCGGCGGGTGCCACACTTGGATTTGAGGGCTGGTCCATGCGCGTGCGCCTGGATGAAGACACTTTAAAATCCATCGCCGACATCACGAAGGGCGAATATTTCTATGCAGGCAACGCAGCAGACCTGAAGAAAATCTATCAGGGACTCAACACGCAATTTGTCCTGGAGAAAAAGGAAACCGAGGTGACGGCCTTGTTCTCGGCGTTGGCCGTAGCGCTTGCCGTGATCTCCGCTTCGCTGTCGATGATGTGGTTCAACCGTATCGTCTAATTAAGCCGGTCTAGACAACAATCAGCGCGACAAAGACGAAGAGCACGATGGCCGCCAGGGCATCGCCGAACCACTGCGGCGTGATGCGGCCGTAAAAATCGAAAAATCGGTCTAGACGTTCCATGACCATATCCCCTGAAAAATATCAGGGCTCCATAGAACGCCCCGATTCCGGCGCGCGAAAGGCGTAGATGCGGCAATGTTAAGGCACGGGGACTTAATCGCCCTAGCTCCCGATCTCGCCGCCACCGTCTTTGGTGATGACAACCACGGATGGACGGGGCGGCAATCCCGCGTCGAAATCCGGCCAACGGGTGGACGGCGCATCGAACGTGCTCCTGCCCTCTGAGGCCGGATGCTGAACGGAAACGAACAGTGTCTTTCCGTCCGGGGTGAAACACGGGCCGGTCAACTCAGCGCCGCGCGGACAGCCGAAGAAATGCCGGGGCAATGCACGGCCCTCGCCGTCCACATCCATCGCCCAAAGACCGTCATGGATCGGTTTGCCGTAGCTCGATTCCTCGCCCGAATCCTCCATGCCGTCCGTTGAAATCCACATCCGACCCTTGGGATCGAACACAAGATTATCCGGATTGGCGAACCACCCGCTCTCGCTGGTATTGGCGTGAGGGCGCCCGGGCACATTCTCGGACATATCGCGCGGGTCGCCGCCGAGGGCGAGAATCTCCCACTCAAAAGTCGTCGCCGTATGGTTGCGTCCACCGCGCACGGCCGGCGGACGGATTTCAATAATGTGGCCCCAATAATTGACCGGGCGCGGATTTGCCGCGTCCGTCTCGCTCGCCTGACGGTTCCTGTTCTTGGTTAAGGTCACATACGTACAGTCATTAACGGGTGAGGTCTCGATATCTTCGGGCTGGTCCATATGCGTCGCGCCTGCCGCCTCCGCCGTTTGCCGGGCATCGATCATCGATCCGCCGCGCATGTCCAACGCGAGCCACTCACCGGTTCCGTCGTCATTGAACTTGGCGGCATAGAGTGTGCCGCTCTTTAGCAGATCCATGTTGTGCGCGCGGTCATCCGGCGCGTAGGACTCGTGCGAGACAAATTTATAAACAAACTGAAATTCTTGATCATCACCCGAGTACACCGCAACGGGCTTTCCAGGCTTGGCGACAACCGTCGCACCCTCGTGCCGGATGCGGCCCAGCGCCGTACGCTTTTTCGGTACGGACTCCGGATCATAGGGGTCGATTTCCACCACCCAACCGAAACGGTTGCTCTCGTGGGGCTCCTTGGTGATATCGAATCTGTCGTCAATACGGGACCAGCCTGAGAGCGCGTAACGTCGAACCGGCGCATCCCACGGCGTCGCCCTTTCCTTTTCGGTAAATCCCGCGCCGAAACTGTCCCAACCTGCGCGCTCCGCGGGCGCCAACTCAGCAGCCCTGTCGCGGTCGCCCCAGAACGAGTCCTGAAAATTTTCCTCGCACGTCAACACCGTGCCCCAAGGCGTCACGCCGCCGGCGCAATTGGCAAGGGTCCCGAGCACGCGCATGCCGGTCGGGTCGGCGCTGGTGACAAGGCGCGCATGTCCCGTGGCCGGGCCGGTAATATTCATCGGTGTCGACACATTGATGCGCCGTGCGTAGGAACTTTCAGGCACCACACGCCAATCGCCGTTTTCTTTTTTGACCTCGATCACGGAAAGTCCAACTGCTGCCTGTTCCGCACGCAACTGCGCCTCGCCGGCGTTCAAAGCTTCCTCGAACTGGTGTTTGAAGCCGGGAAACATCATATGGCCTTGAGCGTACTCGTGGTTCACGCACAAAAGGCCGTGATCGGAATTTTTCGACCCTAGCGGCAGCGGGAAGTAGCCGATGAAATCATTGTTGAAGCCGAACTGCTTGGACTGAGCGCTGGCATCAGGTTTGCCGGGCTCAAACGCGGGCGCACCGCGCACAACCTCATCGCCCCAGCGGATCAGAACGTCCGCCCTATAGCCCTGCGCCACATGGTGGGTGTCGTCAAATCCGAACGGAACTTCGGGAAATGTCAGCGTTGACGAATTTTTTGATGCCGCCGTTTCACCATCGCAGGACGGCAGTACGGCAGCCGCCCCGGCCATCAGTATGTGTTTAATATGACGGCGGCGCGAATACCGCGCCTGCAGGATGTCTTCAAAAGTTCGCGGGGTCACGTTCGCCGGTCTCGCCTAAAATCTACAACGCGCCGCATACTATAGGCTCGTGCGCCGAAAAAATAATGACAGTTCGGCTTAATTTAGATCAGCCCGTTCCTTCATGGCGCGCCGCATCTCCAGCGACTGCGAATCGATACCCTCAACGCCATCCAATCGCACGATTTCTCCCGCACCAACCGCGCGCGTCAACCGGCCCCGGTCTGCCATGCCGATGGGCAGCGCGCCCATCTCCATGCTTTTCGCGGCAGGCACCAGTTTGCCCCACACGGTGTAACCGCCTTCGCCGTCCAGCGTTTTACCGGCCGCCAAATCCCGCTTGGCCACAGCCACCACGTCGCCGCGAAAGGCGCGCGGCTGACCGGTGGGCTCGCCGCGCAACGCCGCTGAGAGCACCGAGATGCTCAGTTCTAATCCGATCAAATGGTAGGGCTTATACATCGCGGTGAATTTACCGCTTTGGTCGGTTACCAGACCATATTGACCGAAACACGCGGCTGCATATGCGCTCGGCGCCTCCAACACGACATACACGCCCCAGCGCAAATCCCGCGCTACGGATTTGCCGTTGCGCTCCAAGCTTGAGACGACCTCGACGACGCCCTCACGTTCAAGGATGCCGCCGTCCGACTTTGGCCGCAACACTTGCGCCAGATCGTCAACACCGCACGGCGGAAACACCAGGCCGTCGCTCGGCACCGCCAAGTCGCAGGCATTGGCGACGGCGGCCATCTCGATGGCGGACTTTGTGCCGTCCAAAAAAGAATTGAACATTTGCGGGTTCATGCCCGCCGCCTTCGCCTCTTCGGCGTTGAGACCATAATGGGCCCAAACCCCGTCAGGCGTAACAGCGTGATAACTCGGCAGGTACTTCGTGCCTTTGCCCGCGGCCACCACCTTGAACCCCGACGCTCGTGCCCAATCGACCATCTCGGCGATCAGAGCGGGTTGATCGCCGTAAGCGAGTGAATACACCACGCCGGCTTGCCGCGCCTCGGCGGCCAACACCGGCCCGGCCAACACGTCGGCTTCCACATTGACCATCACAATGTGTTTTCCTGCCGCGATCGCCGCACGCGCGTGACGTATACCGGCGGGCGGATGGCCGGTGGCGTCGATCACCACCTCCACGTCATCGCGTCCGATTAATTCAATCGCGTTTTCCGTAATCGCCGTGGATGCGACAAGATCATCGGGCCATTCCGCCACCTTGCACGCAGCCTTAATGCGGCCGATGTCGAGATCGGCAATGCCCGCGATCTCCAGGCCTTTGATAAACGGCACCTGGGCCATGAACATGGTGGAGAACTTGCCTGCCCCGATCAGCGCGGCGCGCACGGGCTTTCCCGCCTCCATGCGCTCGGCCAACAATCGGTGCAGATTCATGCGGGCTCACCCGGCGCGGGCATATTCGGCCAAGGCATCGTCATTGCACGGCGTAATCGGCGTGAAGTCCTGATGTGCGATCCATTCGGGCCGCGTCGGCGTGCGGATATGGTTCGAGACCGCGCACAGCGTCAGATAAACGATGGTGCGCGGATACGGCGTAATGTTGCCTGACGAACCGTGCACCAGATTGCCGTGGAACATCAAAACGCCGCCCGCCTTGCCCGTGGGCGCAACGATGCCGCCCTCATTCACCAGGCGGCTCACGGTTTCCTTATCGAGGGTCCACAACGGATAAGACGTGGTTTCCGTATCATGGCCGGCACTCAACGTGCCGTGCTTGTGGCTTTTGGGGATGAACATCAACGGCCCGTTGATCGGCATCACCTCGTCCAGAAACACGGCGATATTCATGGCGCGCGCTTCGGGCATGCCGTCATCGCGCATCCACGTGCCGTAGTCCTGATGCCACTGCCACACCTCGCCGTCGAATGCCGCCTTGGCGTTGACCTTGTACTGGTGCATGTACACCGCCTCGCCCAACACCTGTTGCACCGGTTCGATCAGGCGTGGATGGCGGCCCAGAATGCCAAACCCTTCGTTGTACAGATGCGCGGCAAAGGCCGTGCGGGGCGCGCCGAACTTTTCCCGCCAGACTTCCTCGCGCTTCAGCGCGTACACCCGCTCGGCGTCGCGCTTGAGAGCCCGCACCTCCTCGCGTGTGAAGCATTCGGGCAGGAACAGATATCCTTCCTCGTCGAACTGCTTGCGTTGTGAGTCGCTTAGCTTCACGGCTTTATCGCGCTCCTGAATGCGTCAGAACCAATGTTTGCGCCCTACATGCAATTCCCAGAACTTACGCATGGCAATATAGGTGAACGATGCCGACCAGCCGATCAATATCAGTCCACTAAGCACTTCGAAACTCGCCATCAGACGCAAATCGCCGATGGGATAGATATCCCCCAAACCGAGCGATGCAAACGTTTCAGCGGAAAAATAGAAGTAATCGAAGAAGGCCAGGTCCAAATTGGGTCGCGGCAATGGTGAGAGCGCGTTATTGGTCAAGAGGCTGTCGTGAAGCCCGACAAAATCACCGGCGCCCGGCCGCGCATCGGCAATCTGATACCCGAAGGCAAATGTGGCGATCTCGACTGTATGCGCGATGATCACGCCCAGAACGACAATCACCATCCGCATAGGCGGCGGAATCTTGATGATTTCCACGACAAACGAGATCAGGCGTAGGCCTTGATAGTGTATCAGCACCATCGCAGCGAGAAGCAATACGGTCAGACCGGCAACAAACACGGTTATTTCTCCTTGCGGATATTGTCCCTGAGTTTGGGAGCATTTGATACGTAGCCTTCAGCATCGCCGTAATCGATAAAATTGTAGTATCGGCGGTGGCAAGACCGCACGCGGTGGCTGTGTTTAATCGGACACCAGTACTGCTCGGTCCGGCTTGCGACCTCTCTCACGTAGGCGAGGACACCGTTGGCGTAACCGCAAAAATCGCAATTCAGCTTCTCGATAATATTTAGATAACCCAGTTTGTGGCGATCAAGGGCAATGAAGTCGGAGCGTTTGACGCGGCGGATGCCGTACACAGGAAAGCAAATCCATTGGTATACTGTGACGAACAGATCCAACAGTACAATGGGAATGATCAGCGCATAGATCACCGGCGCGGTCATATAGTGCAGCAATGGGGACTGGCGTAGAAACCGGAGGAGACTCTTGCGCAGACGTCTATGATGACGGCGGGCTTCGGCCTCAAACCGTACGCGGCGATTTTCAACAATGTACCGGAACTGGCTTCGACGCGTTTCCAGTTCGCGCTCGAACTCCTCTTCCAGTGCATCAATCCGGGCTTGGAGCTGCGACAGAACACGGCTCATGACGGCGACCTCCCACGCACGACCCAATTTCCCCAGTATAGCTCACAGAGCTAAGCTCCAATATGATTTGGGTCAGAATACAGTTTTATATACAGCGCCGATCACCGCGCCTGCCGCCAAAACGGGCAGCATGCCAACCCTGGACCCAAGGAGCACCACGGCGGCGGCGATCGCCAGCCCAGCGGCCGCGAAGTCTAAGGTCGGAAGGGCCGGAACATAGAGCCGCAGGCCATAGGCATGCACCTCGGCAACCGCGGCGAACGTCACATTCAACCCGAACCAGACGGCGAGATTGAGAATGACCCCGACCACGGCGGCGGTGATTGCGGATAAGGCCGCCGACAAGCGCGCATTGCTTTGCAGTTTTTCGACGTATGGCGCACCCAGGAAAATCCAAAGGAAGCTGGGCGCGAAGGTCACCCAGGTCACGAGCACGGAGGCAAGAACCGCCGCAATCCAGGGGTCCATCCCCGCATTGTCGCGATAGGCGGCCAGGAAGCCGACAAATTGCACCACCTGGACAAGCGGACCCGGCGTAGTTTCCGCCATGCCCAGGCCGTCGATCATTTCGCCCGGTCGCAACCATCCAAAATTCTGCACCGCTTCCTGAGCGACATAGGACAGCACCGCATAGGCGCCGCCGAACGTGACCACCGCCATCTTGCTGAAGAACAGCCCGAGCTGCGTGAACACACTGTCATTCCCGGTGATCAAAACCGCGGCAATAATCGGCGCGAACCACAAAGCGATACAGACACCGGCAACCTTGAGGGCGCGGAGCCAGGATCGGTCGGTTTGCGGCTCAAGCGACACGTCTTCCTCAACCGCTTCACGCACACCCAATAGATCGGGTCTCACCGCTGCGAGAGCATACCCAAGCAATCCCGCACCAATAACAATGACCGGGAAACGCACGTCGAGAAAAAAAATGCCGATAAAAGCCGCCGCTGCAATGCTCCAGGCCGCCCTCGTTTTTAGCGCCCGTGCGCCAATACGGCGCACCGCGTCGATCACAATGGCCAAGACAACTGCTTTAACCCCGAAGAAGACACCCGAAACGAAGGGCACCTCGCGAAAAGCGACATACAAAATACTCAGCGCCAGGATCGAGAGAAATCCCGGCAGCACGAACAGCAGCCCTGCCGTTAGCCCGCCGCGTATTCCATGAAGAGTCCAGCCGAGATAAGTGGCCAACTGCTGCGCTTCGGGTCCGGGCAACAGCATGCAGTAATTGAGGGCGCGCAAAAACCGGCCCTCGCCGACCCACTTTTTCTCGTCCACAAAAATGCGATGAATTACCGCGATCTGTCCCGCCGGTCCGCCGAAGGACAGCGCAGCCACCTTGAGCCAAGCTTTGAAGGCGTCGGCAAACGGTATGGTTCCGCCCCGGCCGATCCCATCCCCAACCATGTGCGCCGACTTGCTCATTTCCCTCGCTCACGCCGTCTATTCAGCAATTATTGCTTAAGTTGCAGCACATTGCGCGCTTTTATCCAACACACTTGAAGCACGGTCTGTGCTAATGTGCGCGCCAGACAAGGCCTGGCTTATCGGGCCACGGGGAACTGCCTTATATGCCGCTCGACGTCCGCAAACTTATTCAAGATGCAGCCGGTCCGCATCACCGCCTGCAAAGCGAAAACGTAAATCCGCGCTTCGCGAAATCCTTAAGCCTGATCGGATTCGACCGCACCTATGTGCGGGCCGAAGGCGCGCACCTCTATGACGCCGAAGACAATTGCTATCTCGATATGCTCGGCGGCTACGGCATGTTCAACATGGGTCGCAACAACGAAACGGTGCGCAAGGCCCTCGAGGATTTTCTGGCCTGCGAAACCGCGAGTCTTGTTCAGCTGGGCACTCCTCTATTGTCGGGCAAGCTCGCTGAAGAGCTCAAACGCCGCATCCCGGGTTTTGACTACGTCTATTTTACAAGCGCTGGCGCGGAAGGAATCGAAACAGCCATTAAGTTCGCGCGGCGCACAACGGGGCGCGAAGGCGTTCTGCATACCTCGTCCGCTTTTCATGGCCTAACCACGGGCGCGCTGTCGCTCAACGGCGCCGATGTGTTCCGCAATGGCTTCGGACCGTTGCTGCCGGGGAACAGGAAGATCAAATACAACGACCTCGGCACACTCGAAGAAGAGCTCTCGAAGAAAGACGTGGCAGCGTTCATTGTCGAGCCCATTCAAGGCAAGGGTGTGGCTATTCCCGATCCCGGCTATTTGCGTGAAGCCGCCGCGTTGTGCCGAAAGTATGGCACGCTGATGGTTATGGACGAGGTCCAGACCGGCCTGTGCCGCACGGGCAAATTCCTGGCCATGGAACACGACGGCGATGTCGATCCCGATATCGTTGTCATCTCCAAAGCACTGTCCGGCGGATACGTCCCAGTCGGCGCGGTTCTTTTCAAAAAGGCGACCTATAACAAAGTCTTCTCTTCACTCGAGGATTGCGTTGTCCATTCCTCCACCTTCGGCCAGGGCGACATGGCCATGGTGGCGGGACTAGCTGCGCTCACTGCCCTCGATGAAATC
Source organism: uncultured Rhodobacterales bacterium (assembly GCA_964475755.1). Classification (GTDB taxonomy): domain Bacteria; phylum Pseudomonadota; class Alphaproteobacteria; order Rhodospirillales; family Rhodospirillaceae; genus UBA11612. Next base: position 127,154 of record CAYYXR010000003.1, on the reverse strand, counting down.
AATGCCGCCGCGAATGCCCAGGCCATGGGCGATAAACTCGGCGCCGGTCTTCTCGCCATGAAAGAGAGATTTCAATTCATCGGCGATGTGCGCTGGCGCGGCCTCATGATCGGAATTCAGTTCGCCGCGCCGAAGTCGTTGGCCTTGCGCACCGCCTGGACCAGTGTGCACGCTCTAAGCAAGGATTTGTTCTGCCAAGCCATCACCATCCCGATGCTGTCCGACCACCGTATCCTGACCCAGGTCTCGGGCCATCAGACGAATGCGATCAAGCTGATCCCGCCGCTTGTTCTTAATGAACAGGATGTGAAATGGTTCCTGGGTGCTTTCGAAAAAGTGATGGTGGACCTGCACAAATTCCCCGGTCCGGCCTGGGAGTCTCTTTACCGCATCGGCAAGAACGCCATGAAACGCGGCGAAAACACACCCGCCGCCGCCGAGTAAATGCGCCTCACGGTTTGACGATCACATTGCCCAAGGCTGTGCCGCTTTCCACCAGTTCATGCGCGTCCACGATCCTGTCCAACGGAAACTCGGCGGCAATGACGTGGTGCATATCACCACTCGCGATTAATGCATTTATGTCATCAATGCCTTCGGCGCGCGCAGCTTCCGGCAGTTCATAAACAATGAAAAATCTTAGGCGCGGGCCCTTCACCAGCAACGGGAAAAACGACAACGTCGGCGCCGGATCGTTAGACCCGTACACCACGACCAGTCCACCCGGCTTTAAGCACGTGGAGATCAGGTTCTGGTTGCCGCCAAAGTCCACCTCGACAATGCGGTCCACGCCTTGCCCGCCAGTGATGTCCTGAACCGCCGCGCCGACGTCATCGGTTTTATAATTGACCACATGATCCGCGCCCGCCGTGCGTGCAACCTCCGCCTTCTTATCCGAGCTGACGGTCGCAATCACCTTCGCGCCCTTCATCTTGGCGAACTGGATCGCGTAGTTGCCCACAGCGCCCGCACCACCCGTCACCAATATCCACTGGCCTTCGACCGGCTCGTCCACACACACGGCATGCTGCGCGGTCAGCGCAGGAATGCCGAGACACGCACCGGCGTTGAACTCCACGCTTTCGGGAAGACTCACGGCTTGCGCAGAGGGCGCGGCAATGAATTCGGCGGCCGTTCCGAACGGGCGCTTCCATTGGCCGTTCCAAATCCACACGCGCTCGCCGATCCGATCCTTGGAAACGCCGTCGCCGACGGTTTCAATGATCCCTGCGCCGTCGCTATGGGGAACAATTTTTTCGAAAGCCATGGCCCGGCCCGGCCCGCCGCGCCGGCTTTTCACATCGGACGGATTGACACCGGACGCATGCACGCGGACCAGAACCTCACCTGCACCGGCCTGCGGCGTTTCCACATCGCCCACGCTCAACACATCGCGCGCCTCTCCGTTTTGCGTATAAAAAGCTGCCCGCATCACGCCTCCCTTTTTACGTCTTTCACCGCAACCATCAGAGTGGACCGTTATAGAAAAACAAGGTCAACCCCCGCCATCACCGCTGCGTAGCGTGCGCCTTTTCCGAGCGCCACGAGAACAAAGAACACATCGAAGCGCACGCGCAGGAATCCGGCAACAACGGTCAACGCGTCTCCGCCGATGGGTAGCCACGCCAGCAACAGTAACCACACGCCGCGAAGTCTGAACCAGGCCTCGGCTTTGTCCCAGGCCTCCTTCGAGGCTGGAAACCAGCGCCGGTCGCGCAGATGCGAGCCCCACCGCCCGAGCGCCCAATTCACCACAGCCCCCAACGTATTCCCCGATGTGGCGGCAAGCCACAGGGCCCAACGGCTGTTGTCCGGGTCGGCCAGGGCGGCGGCGAACACGATCTCCGAATAGAACGGTAATATCGTTGCGGCCAAAAAGGCCGAACCGAATACGGCAATTAGCACGGCGGACATCCGCCGATCATACGCAATCAGCGGCAAAATACGATTTAGAAGTCTCCCGCGCGCCTGTGCTATCGTCCTGGCTCTTTATCGCTGCATGGTTTCGGGAGGGGGAGCGCATGCACATCCGGGTTTCAGAACACTTGAGCGCGGCGCGCTGGGTATTGGTCGGCGCCGCCGCGCTTCTTGCAGCCTGCTCACAGGAGCCGCAGCCTTACGATGTGGCGGAGGTTTCGCTCGCTCAAATCTCGACGGACCTGGCCGAGGGGCGCATAACGTCAAAATCGCTCACCCAAGCCTATATGGACCGCATTCAAACGTTTGATGATGCGCTTCAGTCGGTCATCGCCATTGCGCCTGATGCCCTCGAACAAGCCGCCGCGGCCGATGCCCGCCGTGAGAATGGCGAGACGCGCGGTCCGCTCGACGGCGTGCCAATCCTCATTAAGGACAATATCGATCTCGCCGGCATGCCCAACACCGCGGGCTCGCTGGCATTGGCGGAAAATATTCCGGCCAACGACGCGCCGATGATCGCGCGCCTCAAAAATGCAGGGGCCGTTATTCTCGGCAAAACGAATTTATCGGAATGGGCCAACTTCCGTTCCTCCAATTCCTCCAGCGGCTGGAGCGCGGTCGGCGGATTGGCACGTAACCCGTACAACACCGATTACAGCGCTTGCGGCTCGAGTTCGGGCTCGGGTGTGGCCGCCGCCGTCAGCTTTGCCGCCGCGACCATCGGCACGGAAACAGACGGCTCGGTGACCTGCCCGGCCTCGGTCAACGGCTTGGTGGGCCTCAAGCCCACCGTCGGTCTCGTTTCACGCACCGGCATCATTCCCATCGCCGCGAGCCAGGACACCGCAGGCCCCATGGCGCGCACGGTGACGGACGCCGCGATGCTGCTCAACGGCATGGCCGGCAACGACGCGGAAGACCCCGCCACGCATGAAGCGAACGCTCACCTCACTGATTACACACGCGGGTTGAACGCCGAAGCCCTAAACGGCGTGCGTCTCGCCGTGTGGGTGCCCTCGCGCGATTACGATGAGCAAACCGTGGCCGCTTTCGACGCCGCGCTCGAAGTTCTGAGTGGCCAAGGCGCGGAACTGATCGAATTTGTGTATGAACCTTCCGACGACGAGAGCAATTACGAAATGCTGGTTCTCTTGACCGAGTTCAAGGACGGCATCAAAGCGTATCTCTCCAATGCACCGCAGGCAGTGCAGCCGCGCTCGCTCGCGGACTTGATCGCATTCAATGCAAGCGAGCCGCGCGAACTCGAACACTTCGGCCAGGAGCTTTTCGAGGCGGCGCAGGAAACCGGCGGCCTCGCCGATCCGGAATATGTAAAGGCACGCGCCGATCTGAAACGTCTTGCCGGCCCTGAAGGCATCGACCGCCTGCTCGCCGCCAACAACGCGGTGGCCATCGTCACCCCCACCACCGGCCCAGCCTGGCCGATTACCCTCGGCGACGGCGATTCCTACGGCGCCTCGGCCACGCAATTGCCGGCGACCTCCGGCTACCCCCACCTCACCGTGCCCATGGGCCTGGCCGGTGGATTACCCGTCGGCCTCTCGTTCATCGGCCCGGCCTGGTCGGAGTCGCTGCTGCTGTCTTTGGGATATGCCTACGAGCAGGCCGCGAACGCCCGCGTGCCGCCTCCGGCACTTTCCAAGTCAGAATAATTTGGCGCCGTTGCTTGCTCCGCTCACGTTGAAGGCGTATTGATCCCGCGTCATTTAAAAAGCAGCGCACAGGGCAACCCGAGGTGAGCGAAGCGGCGACATCCAACATGACCCCGCCGGTGGAAACGCCGTCCGGCAAGGGATCGGGCGACGAGAACTTTCCCGTCGGCTCGTGGCTGCTGCCCGCCGAGCTGCGCCCGTATGTGGCCGCCTACTACGCCTTCGCGCGTGCCATCGACGACATTGCCGACAATCCGAACTTGCGTTCGGGCGTAAAGATCGTGCGCCTCGATGGCTTTGCCGCGGCCTTGACCGGCTTGAACGACGATCCGCAATTCGAAAAGGCTCATGCCCTGCGAACAAGCTTGGAGGAAACAGGGGTTACGGCGCAGCACGGTCTCGATCTCATCTCCGCCTTCAAGCAGGATGCGGTGAAACTGCGCTACACCGATTGGGCCGAATTGATGGATTATTGCGACCGGTCCGCCTCGCCCGTGGGCCGGTACTTGCTCGATCTGCATGGGGAAAGTGTGTCTCTGTATCCGCTTTCGGACGCGCTGTGTAATGCGCTGCAGGTCATCAATCATCTGCAGGACTGCGCCGACGATTACGCCGCGCTGAACCGCGTGTACTTGCCCGAGGAATGGATGGCTGCCGAGGGTTCGAACGTCGTCGATCTCGCGCAAACCAAATGCACGCCGGCCTTGCGCCGCGTGCTTGATCACTGCCTGGACGGCACGGACAAACTTTTGGATGAGGCGCACAAACTTCCCAAGGTGATGGAACATAAAAGACTGGCGGCGGAAACCGCCGTTATTGTCTCGATTGCCGAGAGTCTGTCGAAAAAATTACGGCGTCAGGATCCGCTGGCAAAGCGCGTGGTTTTAAAAACACCGGGATTTGCCTTTGCCGCCGCGCGCGGCCTGCTGCGCTATTGGATTTAAAGAGATGATCGAGACCGTCGCGGCCTTGGCTTTGGCGGCTTGGGTCTATCTTTTGTTTTTGCATCACCGTTTTTGGTTCGCCGCGCTGCGTCTTCCCCGAGAAATACCAGACTTGAACAGTTGGCCATCAGTGATCGCCATCGTGCCCGCGCGCAACGAGGTGGCGACCATCGCCGAGGTCGTCGATGCGCTCATGAAACAAAATTATCCGGGCGATTTTTCGGTGCTCGTGGTCGATGACGCCTCGACGGACGGCACGTCGGAGGCGGTTAAAACGCTTTGCGCACAAAACGCAGCTAAAACCGTGACAAAAGACGTCCAAAACCGTGCAGAAAACGCGCTTCACCGTGCGGACGTGATCGGCGCACCGGCGCTTAAAGACGGCTGGACCGGTAAACTATCCGCGCTCAACGCAGGGATTGAGCGGGCCAACAGCACGGCAAACCCGCCGGATTTTGTATGGTTTACCGACGCCGATGTGGTGCATCCGCCGGGCACTTTGGCGAAATTGGCGGCCAAAGCCGTGCAGGACAGGCGCGATTTGGTGTCCCTGATGGTGCGCCTGCGCTGCGAGTCCTTTTGGGAAAAGCGTCTGATCCCGGCCTTCATCTACTTCTTTCAGATGCTGTATCCGTTCCCGGCGGCGAATGATCCGCGCGCAAAAGTGGCCGCCGCCGCGGGCGGCTGCGTGCTTCTGCGCCGCGACTCGCTGCAAAACGCCGGGGGTTTGCGCTCAATTTCGGGCGAATTGATCGACGATTGCGCCCTGGCTAAGCTTATTAAGGGCAATGGCGGACGCATTTGGCTCGGTTTAGCGGGCGAAAGCCGCTCCTTGCGCGCCGCCGAGACCCTGGTCCCGTTGTGGGCCATGGTGCGCCGGACCGCCTACACCCAGCTCCGGCACTCGCCGATTATGGTTGCAGGCACCGTGGCCGCACTTGCATTGATCTTTCTCACCCCGCCGATTTTGACGCTAACTTATGCGCTGCACCAAAGCACGTTTGCGGCAACCGCCGGCGGTGCGGCGTGGGCTGCCATGGCCTGCTCGTATATCCCGACGCTTCAAGACTATGGCCGAAGCCGTTGGGAATCCTTGTTATTACCGATCTCAGCCGCCCTTTATGCGGGCATGACCGTGGATTCAGCTGTGGCGCACGGGCGACACCGCGGCGGGCAATGGAAGGGACGGCACTATGGGCCTTCTGCCGCGCCGCAGAATCTGTCAGAATCCCCTTAGGAAACAACTCATTGTGGGAATAGGACCTGTTGCCACGGGAGGGCTTCGGCCGGCGGCGGGACATCCAAAACTGTGATATTTGAGCGCCAGCGTGGCATCCATGCCGCGCGGCGGGAGACGGTGCGAGCGTGAACAAACTCCAATCACAAACAGCGGAAAACGCTGAAAACGCGACAAAAGTCGCCACGCCTTTGCTGGACACGGTGGACACCGTTGCCGCGTTGCGCCAATTACCGGTTTCAAAATTACGCCAGCTGTCCGACGAACTGCGAGCCGAAACCATCGACTCGGCCTCGGTCACCGGCGGGCATTTCGGCGCCGGCCTCGGCGTGGTCGAGCTCACCGTCGCACTGCACTATGTTTTCAACACACCTGAAGACCGCATCATCTGGGACGTCAGCCACCAAGCCTACCCACACAAAATTCTCACGGGCCGGCGCGAGCGCATCCGCTCGATCCGTCAGACCGGCGGACTTTATGGATTTACCCTGCGGGCCGAAAGCGAGTTCGATCCCTTCGGTGCGGCGCACAGTTCCACTTCCATTTCCGCCGCGCTCGGCATGGCGATTGCCCGCGACAAGAAGGGCACGGACCGGCACATGGTCGCAGTGATCGGTGACGGGGCGATGAGCGCGGGCATGGCCTATGAAGCGCTCAACAATGCAGGTGCTTTGAATTCGCGCATGACCGTCGTTCTAAATGATAACGGCATGTCCATCGCGCCGTCGGTTGGCGCGCTCACCGCCTACTTAAAAGATTTGGTGAAAGCGCGGCCCATGCAATCCGCCGCCGAAATTCAAAAGCAACTCGCCGAAAAATTTCCCGAGGAAACGTCCCTTGCCCGCGAAAACGCGACCATGTTCGAACAACTGGGCTGCACCTATGTCGGCCCCGTGGACGGCCACAATGTTGAAGACCTGGTGCCCATTCTGAAAACCATTCGCCAGTCCGATTGCGGGCCCATGTTGCTGCATATCGTGACAGAAAAAGGCAAAGGTCATCCGTTTCGTGAGCCCAACGAGGAAAACTATCACGCCGTTGCGAAATTCAACACCATCACCGGAGAGATCAAGAAAGCCGCGCCAAAGGCGCCGTCCTATACAAAGGTCTTCGCGACAACTTTGATTCAGGAAGCCGAGACCGATCCCGACATCGTTGCAATCACGGCAGCCATGCCATCGGGCACCGGGTTAAATCTGTTCGCCAAAAAATTCCCGGACCGCACTTATGATGTCGGCATCGCCGAACAACACGGCGTGACTTTCGCTGCCGGCCTTGCAGCCGATGGCTTGAAACCCGTCGCCGCGATTTACTCGTGCTTTTTACAACGCGGCTACGACCAGGTCGTTCACGATGTCGCCCTGCAACGCTTGCCGGTGCGCTTTGCCATCGACCGCGCGGGGCTCGTGGGCTCCGACGGCCCGACCCACGCGGGCAGCTATGACCTTGCTTATCTGATGTGCCTGCCCGATTTCGTCGTCATGGCGGCTGCGGATGAAGCCGAGCTCATGCACATGGTCACCACATCCCTCAGCATTAACGATCGCCCGTCCGCGTTCAGGTTCCCGCGCGGCGAAGGCACCGGCGTTAAGCTGCCCGAACGCGGCGAAATCCTGGAGATCGGCAAAGGCCGCGTTCTGCGGGAAGGCTCGACCATCGCGATACTATCCCTAGGCGGTAGATTGCAGGAGTGCTTGCGCGCCGCGGATGATTTAGCCGCACGCGGGCTATCCACAACTGTTGCCGACGCGCGCTTCGCCAAGCCGCTGGACGAAGAATTGATCACTAGACTAACTGCAAGCCACGAGGTCCTTGTCACAATCGAGGAAGGCGCAGTTGGTGGTTTTGGCGCGCATGTCCTGACGTTCCTTGCCCAATCGGGCCAGCTTGACGGCGGCTTGAAAGTGCGGACCATGACGTTGCCGGACCGTTTCGTGGCGCACGGCAGCCCGAACGATCAGTATGAGGACGCCGCCCTGCGCGCAAATCACATTGTCGATATGTGTCTTAGTGCGCTCGGCAATTCCAATCTTCAAAAATCAAGCGCACGGGTGTTGCGTTAGCGCACCCTGAAGCCAAACCAGCGGAATTCGAGATGGGACTCGCCCAGGTCAGCCCGGACACTGTTGCAGCATCCCACGCCTCTCCGAGCCCATCGGATCAGCACGACATCAATGAAAAAGTCCGCGCGTCCGGAACTTCGTTTTACTGGGCGATGCGGCTCTTGCCGAAAGATCGCAGGGAGGCACTATTTGCCGTCTATGCATTCTGCCGGGAAGTCGACGACATTGCAGATGGGGAATCATCGCAAGCAGACAAACTCATCGAATTGGAAAAATGGCGCAAGCGGATCGATCTTGTGAGCGAAGGGATCGAAGGGGACTCCGAAGACGCCCTCACACGCGCCCTCGCCGCGGCGTGCACCAAGTACGGCCTAAAGCGCGAGGATTTTCTGGCGGTCATTGACGGCATGGAAATGGATGCCAAGGGACCAATCATTGCACCGCTCAACGCCGAATTGGACCGGTATTGTGATTGCGTCGCTTCGGCCGTAGGCCGCCTATGTGTTCCAATATTCGGCGAGCCGACAGATGCGGGGCGCAAAGTCGCCGACCATCTGGGGCGCGCTTTACAACTCACCAACATTCTGCGTGACGTTTCCGAAGACGCGAAAGTAGGCCGCCTCTACTTGCCTGCGGACGCTCTTAATACTGCCGGGCTGGGTACGCGCGTGCCCACGGAAGTCGCGAACGATCCCCGCCTTCCGGAAGTCATGAAAATCGTCGGAAAGCAAGCTGAGAACGAGTACGCAAATTCAGAACACGCCCTTGAAGACTGTTCCAAGGACGCCATGCGACCTGCCGTCATCATGATGATGGTCTATCGCAAATACCTTGAGCGTATTCGCGCCAATGGATGGCGCCCATTGCCACCGCGTACAAAACTGGGCAACGTCAAAGCGAAGCTGGAAAAGCTGCTGATCGCCCTCAGATACGGCGTGTTTTAGCCGCCGTGAACACCGCCCAGCCTCCGCATACCCATATTATAGGTGCTGGCCTGGCCGGGCTGGCGGCCGGCGTTCGGCTAGCCCGTCAAGGCGTGCCCGTCACGCTATACGAAACATCTCCCCGCGCCGGGGGACGATGCCGCTCGTATCATGACACGCAACTGGACTGCGTTATCGACAATGGCAACCACTTGATGATGAGCGGCAATCATGCCGTGATGGATTACCTTGCCGAAATCGGCGCCGCCGACCGCCTAAGCGGACCTGCGGAAACCGAGTTTCCTTTTGTCGATGTAGAGGCCCGTACGCGATGGAGCTTGAAACCGGGCGCCGGTATCTTTCCATGGTGGATATTCGATCCGACCCGCCGCGTACCGCGCACAGGACCGTTTGAATATATGTCTGTCATCCGCCTGCTGGCAGCCAACGCGACGGATACCGTTGCCGACTGTATCGGTTCGGAAGGTACGCTCTACAGAAATTTCTGGGAACCGTTGACGGTTGCGGCACTCAACGCCGATCCAAAAGTTGCATCGGCGCAACTGATGCGTCCGGTTCTAACCGAAACATTTTTGCGCGGCGCAAACGCATGTCGCCCGCTCGTTGCTCGCAACAGTCTCGCCAATACTCTGATTGATCCTGCACTGGATGTCATAAAGTCTGCGGGCGCAATCATCAATTTCGGATGTCGTGTTAGAAGCCTCGCGTTCAAAGATAATCACGTAGAGTCCCTGGTAACAGACAGCGGACACATACACCTTACTGAAACGGACACCGTGATTTGCGCGGTACCCGCCTGGACCGCGACATCGCTGGTACCAGACTTGGCCGCACCTGGCGCCGGAGAACCAATCGTCAATGTCCACTACAGGTTAGCTCGGCCTCTAGCGGACGAAGGAGACGTGAAGATCGTAGGTGTCATTGGCGGCCTTGCGCAATGGGTGTTCGTGCGCTCGGATCTTGCCTCCGTCACCATCAGCGCGGCGGCGGACGTTGTCGACCAGACAGCCGAGATCATCGCCGCCGTCTGCTGGAAGGATGTCGCTCTGGCCCTGGAACTAGAGGGCGAACCAGAGCCGCCCTCCCGGGTCGTGAAGGAGCGCCGGGCGACCTTCGCTCAGGACCCTGTTTCTGCCGGTTTACGGCCCAAATCAGCCACAAAATACCCGAACCTCTTGCTTGCCGGCGACTGGACCGCTACAGGTGTGCCCGCCACGATCGAGGGCGCCGTGAGATCGGGTTTCCGGGCTGCGGCTTTAGCGCTGGGACGGCACCGCACCAGCACGCCGAAAACAACAGAACAACAGCAAGATAAAGCCGCGTAACCGATGAACATTGACGTGACCGCCACCGAAAATGTGCGCTCTGATCCTGGGTCATCCCTGGACGACGTGATTGCGCAGGCGTCCGCAGCATTAAAGAAGCGCCAAAAGCCCGACGGCCATTGGATCTTCGACCTGGAAGCCGATGCGACCATTCCGGCGGAATACATTCTGCTCAATCACTATCTCGATGAAACTGAAGAGGACGTTGAAGCAGAACTGGCGGACTATATCCGCAGCATTCAGGAAGATCACGGCGGCTGGCCGCTTTTCCACAAAGGTGATTTCGACATCAGTGCGACAGTGAAAGCTTACTATGCGCTGAAAATCGTCGGCGATGACATTGATGCGCCGCACATGAAGCGCGCGCGCGAAGCCATCCTCGAGTACGGAGGCGCGGAAAAAAGCAATGTCTTTACGCGCTACACATTAGCGCTGTTTGGCGAAGTGCCGTGGCGGGCGGTTCCAGTTATGCCCGTAGAGCTAACGCTCGTACCGAGATGGTTCCCTATCACCTTATATAAGGTCGCGTATTGGTCCCGCACGGTGATTGCACCGCTGCTGATTTTGGCCGCACTGAAACCACGCGCTAAGAACCCGCTCGGCGTGCGCGTGCAGGAACTTTTCTGCACGCCGCCAGATCAAGTAAAAACCTGGCTGTCCAATCCCACCGGCCATTGGGTGGGGAACGTATTCCTAATAATCGACAAGGTTCTTCGCTTTTTGGAACCGCGCGTCCCTAAGGCCCTGCGCAAGCGGGCCATCGACAAAGCGCTGGCGTTTTTTCTCGAACGCCTTAACGGCGAAGACGGCTTGGGCGCCATCTTCCCGGCTATGGCCAACTCTGTCATGGCTATGGAGGCGCTGAACTTCCCGAAAGATGACCCCAATCTTCTAATCGCCAAAAAATCCATCAGGAACCTGCTGACCCCCGGCGAAGGCAAAAAGTTCTGCCAACCATGCGTCTCACCGGTTTGGGACACCGGCCTCGCGATCCAGGCTTTGATGGAAGCAAACGAGTCCGTTGACGGAGACTGCGTCACCGGAAGCTGCGACTGGCTGACAAGCAAACAAATCCTCGACGTCAAAGGTGATTGGGTCGAAAAACGTCCCGGCCTGCGACCTGGCGGTTGGGCGTTCCAATACAACAACGACTATTACCCGGACGTGGATGACACCGCTGTCGTCGGCATGGCTCTGCATCGGGCGGACCATGCCAAATACGCCGAAGCGATTTCACGAGCCGAAGAATGGATCATCGGTATGCAGAGCGCCAACGGTGGCTGGGGTGCATTCGATGTGGACAATGACTGCTTCTACTTGAACCACCTGCCCTTTGCCGACCACGGTGCGCTCCTTGATCCGCCGACTGCGGACGTTTCGGCGCGATGCATCAGCTTCATGGCACAAATCGGACACGACAAATCGCATCCGACCATTGCGCGGGGCATAGCGTACCTAAAGAACGAGCAGGAAGAAGACGGCAGTTGGTTCGGCCGCTGGGGCACCAACTATATTTACGGGACCTGGTCCGTGCTCAATGCGCTGAATGCCGCTGGAGAAGACATGAGCCAGCCGTATATACGCAAAGCGGTCGATTGGCTTCTGAAACACCAGAACGCGGACGGCGGCTGGGGCGAGGACGGCGCGACCTATTGGAAGGAGCGTCGCTACGAATGCAAGGAGAGCACGCCTTCACAGACCGCTTGGGCCGTGTTGGGTCTAATGGCCGCCGGTGAAGTCGAGCACACCGCCGTCAAACGCGGCATCGATTACATCACCGCCGCGCCGCGCGAAGAAGACGGACGATGGCAGGAGCCCTGGTTTACTGCCGTGGGATTCCCGCGCGTGTTTTATCTGCGCTATCACGGCTACGCGGCGATCTTCCCGCTTTGGGCGCTGGCACGGTACAAAAACCTCAAGAGCAGCAACACCAAGGCCGTGCGTTACGGGATGTAGAAGCACCCAAGGCACTACACGGCCTTGACATCGTGAACAGAAAAGCTTGCCGGCTTTTGGCCCGATGAGTGCCGATCCCACATCTGGGCGAAGGCCGACTCGATATTGCGCGCATAGCGCTTAGTATCGAACAATGGACAATTCAGCTTGCCGTCTTCGACCCGCGTCCGAATTTCGGCAAGCTTTTCCGGCTGGCTCGCCAACTCCAGCGCAAGCGCCTCGTACGCGGCGCTATTCTCCGTAATCATGTCCGGCACACCGGCAGACGTGAGCAAACTTGCCGCGACCCGGCTTGCGAAGGCTTGACCTAACCGTGTGACAATCGGCAGACCGGTCCAAAGGGCGTCGCTGGCTGTGGTATGCGCGTTGTAGTGAAAAGTGTCGAGAAACAGATCGGCTTGTTTATGGCGGGAGAGATGATCCGCCAAAGGCATCCGCGGTGCGAAAATGAGACGGTCAGGCCGCACGCCTTGTTTTTTGGCCTCGGATTGCAGGTTGCGCTTTGCGATGTCATTGCAATCCAACAGCCACAACACACTCCCTTCAACCTTGCTCAAAAGACGCATCCAAACCTCGAAAGCATCCGGGGTAATCTTGAAATGCTGATTGAAACAACAAAACACAAACCCCTTGTCGGGCAAATTCAGTTCCTGCCGCGAGAAATCTCGTAGTTTTGAAAAGTCACGAAAAGTGTTCACCTGATAGCTATGCGGCATTGTCACAATGCGCTCGCTAAAGGCGTCGCACTCTTCCGGCGGCGTCACGAAACGGTCGCCAATGATATAGTCGTAGTCAGGCGAACCGGACGTGCCCGGGCACCCCAGAAAATTAACCTGGATAGGCGCAATCCCGTGAGCAAAAATTGCCGGCAGCGGACTGGTGTAAAGACTTAAATCTATTGCGATATGGATTCCGAGCTTGTGCGCCAGTGCGGTGATGTCTCGGGCGCTCATGTTCGTAATGTCAAAGAATTGATCGACATTGCTTTTTATCAATCCTCTGACTGGATCGGAGGCATTGCCGCCGAAGGCAAAGCCGAGCGTTTCGAATTTCGAGCGATCATGGTTTTTGAATAGGCCGTGCACGAGGTGAGATACAGCATGGTCATAAAAATCACCGGAGAAGTATCCAAGCCTGATTTTGCCGTCACCGCCAATGGATTGCGGGATGGATTCATGAGAGGCGATAGATTTGTCCGCACTTGCGTAAGACGCGGCCGTCATTTGCTGTCGGGCGCTTGAAGGCAGCGACAACAACGGATAGGGCTTTATTACCGGATAGCCCGCCTCCAGCGCGCTCAGGAGCTTTTCAACCTTCTGCGCAAAGCCGCCCCAATGACACATCCACATACTCAGATACAGCGCGGCTCCTTGCGCGTATTCCAGACGTGGATCGAGCGCTATGGCCGTTTCCAAATCGGCCAGCGCCGCTTCGAAATTCCTCATGTCCGCGCGGGATAGACCACGGATAAATAGGGCCCTCGCGGAGTTCGGGTCTAGTGACAATACTGTTTCACAGATCGCGAGCGCCTCATCGGGACGCCCGGCCTCTTGAAGGTCCATCGCCGATCTGAGTTCTTCTTCCAAGTTCAAGGTCCGGGCCCGTGTTGTGGCAAAGCAAGGCGCAGAGTACGCAACCCGGCGATATCTGCTCAAGTCCTATGAATGATTGTGCAGGCTCGACATTTGCGCCGTATTCACGTCTAAACTAACGCATGCCAAAGCTTGGGATTATATGTGGGCTGAGATTTGAAGCGGCAATCGTACGGGGCGCTTCACAAGGCCTTACCGCTCACAAGACACCGCTTGTTGCGTGTTCGGGCCCCGGCCCGGAACAGGCCGGCAAAACCGCTTCGAAATTGATCAATGAAGGCGCCGAGGCGCTGCTGAGCTTTGGCCTAGCCGGAGGTCTGGACCCGAACCTCAAGACGGGCACCGTCATCATCCCATCGGAGCTTACCGGAAACGGCGCACCGCCATGCGACTCTGTGTGGGCCGGGCGTTTGGAGATCGCCTTGAAGGGCCTCTTCAAAACTCGCTACGCACCATTGATGGCCGTTAAAGACGTGGTTACGACCATCGAGGAAAAACGCGCATTGTTCGAATCCAGCGGCGCGGCTGTGGTGGATATGGAAAGCTACGGTATTGCAGAAGAAGCTGGGGCGAAGAGCATCCCGTTCACCGCCCTAAGGGTCATTTGCGATACTGCCGACGAAGTCATCCCGCCCGTGGCTCTACAAGGCATGGCTTGGACCGGTGAGGTCCGCGTGACAGCTACGGTATTGGAGGCGCTTGCGCACCCCATACAGATTCCTGACCTCGTGCGCTTGGGACGGCGCACAGCCTCGGCAAAATCCGTTCTGAGAAACCTAGCTGGCTTTTGCGCGGAGCGGAGCTTCTTCGCCTTTGGGTGAGGTGTGAATGTCTTTAACGAAAGACTCCACCTGCTTTTCAAAAACGTATTCAGCAGGACGCTGATTCTCCAGTGAGATTTCCGGCGCCATGGGGCCTTCGGTTTTCACGCCGCGCATGAAGACCGTTAGCGCCTTCAGCGGATTGCTGACGGTATCCACGACGGACGTCGGCTCATATCCGCAATGGGCCATGCAGTTGGCGCACTTTTCGTAATTTCCGGTGCCGTAGGAGTCCCAATCCGTGGTTTCCATGAGTTCCTTAAAACTGCCGACAAACCCCTCGCCGACGAGATAACAGGGCTTCTGCCAGCCGAAAACGTTGCGGGCGGGATTGCCCCACGGCATGCACTGGTAGTTCTGGTTCCCCGCCAGAAAATCGAGGAACAAGCTGGATTGATTGAAGCGCCATTTTTTCGCCCGCGATTTTCCCATCCGGAAAATGTCGCGGAACAGGTCCTTGGTTTGGCGGCGGTTGAGGAAGTGATCCTGCGCCGGCGCGCGCTCATAGGCGTACCCGGGCGAGACCGTAATGCCTTCCACGCCGAGCTCGCCGACGTAATCGAAAAACGCCGCGACGCGGTCCGGGACGGCGTTGTCGAACAGTGTGCAGTTTATGGTGACGCGAAAGCCTCGTTTTACCGCTTCTTTGATAGCATCCACGGCGCGGTCGAAAACGCCTTCCTGTGACACCGCCTGATCATGCTCGTCCTTGAGCCCGTCCAAATGCACCGAGAGCGTCAAATACGGTGACGGCGTAAACAGATCGAGCTTCTTTTTGAGCAGCAGGGCATTGGTGCACAGATACACGAATTTCTTGCGGGCGATGATGCCGTCAACGATTTCCTTGATTTCCTTGTGCAACAGAGGTTCGCCGCCGGGGATAGACACCATGGGCGCGCCGCATTCATCAACGGCGTCAAAGCATTCCTGCGGCGTCAGGCGTTTATTCAAGATGCTGTCGGGATAGTCGATCTTGCCGCAGCCCGCGCAAGCCAGATTGCAGCGGAAAAGCGGTTCGAGCATCAGCACCAACGGATAACGGTCGTTGCCGCGCAATTTCTGTCCAACGACGTATGCGCCGACCCGAGCTGCTTGAATGAAAGGAACGCCCACTGAATACTGACCTTCTGCTGTGTTGGTTATTCGGCCGGAACAGCTGTTTCGGCAAACTCGCGAAGCTGGCGCGGCAGCTTGAAATGTATGTTTTCTCTAACGCCGTCCAGCATCTCCACTTCGGTATCCGCTAACGTGCGGAGTTTGGAGATGAGTTCGTCCACCAGCGCTTCGGGAGCCGATGCGCCGGCGGTAATACCCACGACCGCCTTGCCTTCAAGCCACTCGGGCTGCAAACTTTCGGCGTCGTCAATGAGGTAGCTGGGCACGTCCATATCCTCACCGATTTCGCGCAAGCGGTTGGAATTTGAACTGTTCTTCGCGCCCAGCACCAGGATAACGTCTGCCTGGCGCGCGAGGTCCCGCACGGCCTGCTGACGATTTTGGGTGGCGTAGCAAATGTCTTTGACGTCCGGCCCATGGATTTCCGGATACCGGCGCTTGAGCGCGGCTATAATGTCGCGCGTATCGTCCACAGACAGGGTGGTCTGGGTCACGTAGGCGAGTTTGGTAGGATCTTTGACAGTGAGGACTTCGACGTCCCCGACCTTTCCAACCAAGTGAACGGTGCCGTCGATCTGGCCCAACGTGCCTTCCACTTCCGCGTGACCGGCATGACCGATCAGCACAACTTCGTGTCCGGCACCCGCATACCGCTGCCCTTCGGTGTGAACACGTGCCACCAAAGGACACGTCGCATCAATAACCTCAAGGCCACGGCCGGTGGCATCGCTGACAACCTTGCGCGAAACACCGTGGGCGGAAAATACTGTGATGGCGCCTGTGGGAATGTCGTCCACTTCATCGACGAAGACGGCACCCTTGGTGCGAAGATCCTCGACAACGCGTTTGTTGTGGACGATCTCATGGCGCACGTAGACCGGCGGACCGTATTTTTGCAGCGCCAATTCAACGATATCGACGGCGCGCACGACACCGGCACAGAATCCACGCGGCTGGGCGAGCAAAACCTTCATCTTCATTCCATCCTATGGGCCGCAGACCGAAGCGACATGAGCGAGCCCCGGCGTAGTGCCCTATTTAGCCTTTATTTGCGGCCACCCCAAACGGGAAAATCCAATATATTACAGGATGTTATCACAATCCGCCGGGCGTGGCTACCACTGCGCACCCATTAGAAGTGGGCGCAACCGTGGCCAGGCAGGGATAGCCCTTGTTCCACGCAGCCCTTAAAATCACGGCATCTTAGGAGGACTCACCCCACGTGCTGACGCATTCGACCCGCCGGGCCCCGACAAACATGCCTTCGTTTCAACCCGATCTCACACTGAGACCGGCATGAAAAAAGCCGCCGTCATCGCCATCGCGTGCTGGTCAGGCTTCATGGTCATGGGCCTCGAAATCCTGAGTGGCCGGATCCTTGCGCCGACGTTCGGCAGCAGCATCTACGTTTGGGGCGCCGTTATTACTGTTTTCATGGTCGCACTGGCGGTGGGATACCTCGCCGGCGGCCGCCTGTCCCTAAATTCTCCGCGTGTCAGCACTTTGTGCTTGCTCCATTTCGCCTCGGGTATTCTGCTGATCCCGGTCGCGCTCTTCGCCGAGCCGGTTCTGGAAAGCGTTTTTGCCTATACCCAAGATCCGCGCACAGGCTCTTTGATTTCTTGCGTCATTCTTTTCTTTGTTCCCGCAGCGGTATGCGGTTCGGTCTCGCCTTATGCCGTGCGACTGCTGGTGAGCGAAGCGCACGCTGCAGGGTTTTATGCAGGCTTGCTATATTTCTTTTCAACGGCCTTTAGCGCAGCAGGCACGCTTTTGACATCGTTCTATTTTGTGCTCCTGTTTGAAGTAAACCAAATCGTCCTCTTGCTCATGACGTTATCGATTGTCATGGCGGCCGGCGCATATTTCGTGTCGCGGGAAAAAGTAGTATGAGCGCATCTTGCGGGTTTTTCGCGGCCATCGCGGCCTTGTTCACCATGTCGCCGTGTGACGACGAGATCTCCGGACTGCTGCATTTCGAAAAGTCTCTGTACCGGAACATATACGTCATTGAAAATGACGACTTGCGCTGCTTGACGTTTCGCAAATCCATTTATCAAGATCGGCAAACATGCGTGAGCTTGGATGACCCGGACGAGTTGGTTTTTCCGTATACGCGGATGATGCTGGGTGTCTTGTCCATGAACCCCAATCCCGAACGCATCCTTATTGTCGGCCTTGGTGGCGGCACTCTACCAATGGATTTGCAGGAAATTCTTCCACGGGCGCATATCGATGTGGTCGAAATCGACGAAGCGGTTGTGAAAGTGGCCCGAGACTATTTCGATTATCAGGAAGATGGACGCCTTCGTACATTTGCAATGGACGGTCGGGTATTCGTGAAACGCGCGCTTCTGGATGGCAATAAATACGATCTCATTATGCTGGATGCGTTCGAGGATGAATATATTCCCGAACACCTGTTAACCGTCGAATTCCTGAACGAGGTCAAAGATCTATTGTCGCCCAGCGGAATAGTGGCCTCCAACACATTTTCCTCAAGCGGATTGTATCCGCATGAGTCGGCAACGTACGAAGAAGCGTTCGGAACTTTTTACAACCTTCGCTCCACAAATCGCGTCATTTGGGCAAAAAAAGGCGAACTCCCCCCAAAAGACGAAATTACAAAGAATGCAAATGAGCTCGCACCTGAATTCGAGAAGCGCGGATTCAGAGCGCGGTGGCTGATTGATCTCGTCAGCATTAAAAGAGACTGGCCGAGTGACTCATACGTACTGACAGATCAATATTCGCCGTCCAACATCCTGAACGAGCGTTAAGTGAAATTGCATGCAGCCGTGCTACACTGAGGCATGCTTCCGGCACTCAGTGAACACAAAACCCTGAGATACGGCGCGTTTCTGGCCCTTTACGTTGCTCAGGGTTTACCGGAAGGGCTGCTCTATGTCGCAGTCCCCGCGTGGCTTGCGCAGCAAGGCGTATCAGCTGCCGCCATAGGCGCCTATATTGGCATCATCTTGCTGCCCTGGAGTTTCAAGCTCATCAACGGGCCAATCATGGACCGGTTCAGCTTCCTACCCATGGGCCGCCGCCGTCCATGGGTCATTGCCGCGCAATCAGGTCTCGTACTGGGTCTATTGGGACTGACTGGAATTACCGACGGGGCGACACAAATCGGCGCGATCACACTCATCGGATTTTTGGTCAACTTTTTTGGAGCTTTTCAGGATGTCGCTGTAGACGGCATGGCCATCGACATCATTCCGCCGGACGAACAGGCTGTTGCGAACGGTTTGATGTGGGGCGGAAAGACTCTGGGGATAGCGGCCTCGACGGCCGTGTCCGGCACCATCATCGCCGATCAGGGGTTAAGCGCTGGCGCCATCGCCGTGGCAGTGGCAATCGCCGTCATCATGGTTATTCCACTTACCCTCCGCGAGCGGCCCGGCGAACGTATTGCGCCCTGGAGTTCCGGCGCCCCTTCCGAGACCGCCCTGGACCTTCAGCTCCACGAGTGGCGATCTATTCTTACGAACTTATTCAATGCGGTTCAAACGCCGTCCAGCCTCATATTCATTGCAGCGACGTTTGTCGCGTTGATGGGATATGGCCTGTACTCCGCCGCCCTGCCCGTCATGACCGTACAGGAGCTCGGCTGGGCAGACACCGATTACACGCAAGCATCGGCAAGCATCGGACTGATTGGAGCAGCTATTGCCATGCTGGCGGCGGGGCCGTTTGTCAGCCGATTTGGACTCGTTCGCTCCTTATTTGTAGGCCTTATATTTATGGCCGCCGTACACTTCGCCATGTCAAGTGCGCCCGGACTTTGGGACGAACGGAGTGTAGTCATCGGGTATATGATTGCCTACAAAGCCGCCTTCGTCCTTCTATCAGTTGCCATCTACGCCACCGCCATGCGTCTATGCGAACGCAAAGTCGCGGCAACACAATTCGCCCTGTACATGGCGTTTATAAATTTGGGAACGTCCGCCGGAGCAGCTTTGTTGGGCCCCATTGAAATGGCTTTTAATTATGCAGGCGTGATAATGGCGATGGGAGTGATCGCAGCATTGGGCGCATTGGTTTTCATGCGCGTCGCCGTACCAATGCCTGAAAGCCAAAGGGTTTGACTTAAACCCTTCCAAGGCGTTTTGCCCCGCCTTGTGGATCGAGAAGATAGACACCGACGTCAGGCATTCTACGTACCGTTCCCCGGATCAGCCGTAACGGCATGGACGCAAATGCCGTGGAAAGAGCGTCCGCCATCGCGGCCGACGGCGCGGATACGCTTATGCTTGCAAATCCGTCCGCGCACATGCCGTCATGCGGATTAAATAAATGGTGATAGCGTCCTTCAGGATCAAATATCGTTCCGGCGGGCGACGATGTTGCCAATGCCCGATTGTTGAGTGAAACCGTATAAGAGAGGACGGGAGATACAGGGCTCGGGATCCCCAATTGCCATTCCCGATCTGATGGGTACACGCCAAGCCCATAGGTCTCGCCGGTTTCTACGAGGGCAGACTTGATGCCGTGACGGCGCAGTACTTTTGTGACTCTGTCCGCCAAAAACCCCTGCGCAATGCCATTGAGCGTCAGCGCCATACCGGGCTGGAGAGCAACGGAACCCTCACCCAGCCTGACCCGCTCATATCCGATCAAGCACCGCGCCTCTGAAACACGCTCATGCAAAAGACCAACATTAACCGCTCCTGATCCGACGCAGTCTTTGTAAGCATGCCAGAGCGGCTGAACTGAAGGGTCAAAGTGGCCAGCGGTGCCCGTAAAAAATTCCTTACTGGTCTCTAACAATTCGATGAATGCGTTCGGCGCTTGCTCAATTTTTCCAGATTTGTTCAAACGGCTCAAAACCGAAGCGTTATTGTGAAGGCTGAACATGTTTTCACAGAGTTCGATTTCGGCCATGCACGCCTTAAGCACCAGCTCAGAAAACTCCGGATCTCGGTGATGAATTTGGATATTGGCGTCAGCGCCTAGGGCGACGCCCGTCCATTGGTGAAATTGGGCTGGTTGCTTGGGTAGCGCCAGCGCAGAGGGCAGCCCACCCGCAGAAAGACCTGCCATCCCGGCACCAGCGCCGATCACGCGAAGAAACCTGCGGCGTTTCATGAGTCCTGATCCAGATTGCGAAGTCGCCGGCGGGGAGGATGTAGCACATTGACAACACCGGATACTGCTAAGAACAGGAGAACAATCGCCGCTGCATCAAATATATAGACGCCCCACGCCCCAAATATTCGGCCGGTGTGCAGGTCTAGAAGTATTCGATCGAGGGAGATCCCCTCGCCTCGGTACGCCAGCAGCAGCGCTTCGCGTATGTCAGCCGGAACTTCGCCGGACCGGGACCAATCCGAATCGGCATCGACTGGCGTCCATGTTAAGAAATCGGAATCCGCGGCGAAAATTCCCGAGGACGTTTGCAGAAGAACGGCCCCTGACTCATCGGTTCCAATGGCCGAAATCGGCGCCGGGAGCGCATGCCCTTGCATCCGTTCGATCAGCTGGCCACTCGTTGACATCAGGAATAGCTGATCGCGTGCTGCGGCAATAATGATTCCCTGGCTGGCAACAGCACCGACACCTTCGCCGGCCTGATCGGCGACCAAAGAGCCGCCCAGAAAAACCTGGCCTTCGACCCAGGACACCCAAGTCTCACTCACCGGAAAGCCGTTAGGCGCGTCGTTCGGCGTCAGGCCGTACCTCAATAGGATGACCGGAGAAGCGACGTAGGTCTCTCGCAAGCGCAACTCTGGGCCATGGTTAATCAAAATCCCCGTCGCCGCGACAACCAGTACAATGATGGAGGACACCAAGCCGGCCCATTTGTGCCATCGCAGCAAAAATGGACGACGCGGTGGCTTGAGCATGGGGTTACGATCCACTGACCACCTGCCCGTGAAAATATGCCGCGAGCCTTGCGACACCCGTGACCGCCCGCACCGACAATGTAGCACCGACAATACCATCAATCGGATTTGTCAGCATGAGCCGCTCGTTCAATTCAGCCTGCTCGAATTGTTTGGTAAAAAACCTGTGCCGAACTTCCCAACCGATACTCTCGCGATAAATAAGGATCGACACGTTTTCGATGGCGCCGTTGTGCAGCACGACACCCACGGTAATGGGGCGTTCTTTGCCTATTTCTTCGAGAATCCAGGCCGTGCGAGCGTCCTGGCGCCAATACCGAACGCGTAACATGTGTGGCGGGTGGTTTAAGATGCGCGACGCCGCGTCCCGGTGCTCCTCGGTTAACCAGAGCACTTCAGGCGTTGGCACCTTCCCCTTAAACGCTTCCTCAAGAAAGGCGTTGGACTCCTGATAGACATCGTCGGCAATGACCGCGCTGCCGCCGAACAGCGCAACCGTGAACAACCCAGCCAGTAGACGTTTACACCAAAATCCCATCGGTCTCCCTGCCCTCAGGACGGCCAACGGACGGAGAGAAAATGCCATTCCCGCCAGCGGCAGAGTCCTACCGCGGCGGGAACGATTTGTCGCCAGTCTTTTGATCTAGAACTGGAATCCGAGGCCAAGATGGACTTTGTCATCGTCTGTGCCACCTGCGGGCGGCTCCTGGAATTCGTATTCGAGTTTTAGGACGGCATTGGGGTGAATCCAGTAGTTTGAACCGATGCTGTATTGCTTGAACTTGGAGTCAATGGCATCGCCCGCTGTATTGTCGTCCTCGCTATAGCGCCCAAAGAACCCGACGTCTCCGACAGCAGTCGCAAACCGCACGGACGGCTCCACGTACCAGCCGTACTGTTTATCCCGCCCGACTGCCGCCGCGGCCGCACCATTCAGATCCCAGCGGGCACAGAGAGCGCGCAGCCCAAGACGAATATCCGGCGTAACGGCGCGGTCGATAATTGCGTGCGCCTCCCACAATGTTGCACTGGTCTTCGGATCACCGGGATCGTTTTGAGTGAGATCAGTCTGGTACTGAAATGATGTCGCGAGTTCCACACCTGGGATTCCGGTGTATTTAATTCTGCCTGTGAATGCAGGTTCGCGCAGCGTTGAATTTGCCACTTTCTGACGGCCACTTCGAATACGGAACGCGTTGCCACCCGTTGTCGGTACATTCAGCCCGCCATGCACATGCCCTTCGATCTGGAGCCCATTCGGCAGACGGTAGGTCAGGCCAGCACCGCCCTCCCACCATGTCGTTGGAATAATGTTCGCTTCAACGCGGTTTCTTTCCACGCCGTAGAACGTCGGCGGTTCATGTGTCTCATTAAGAATACCGACAGGCAATAGATAGAGACCTGCTCGGCCGGAGAGCTGCTGTGTGAAATCGTATTCAAGCCAAGCCTGCTCGAGCTCGACTTCGCCGGGGCCGCTACCGTCTGCCGTGTCGGCGGTCAGCGCATGCTCCAGTTCAAGTTCCGTGTGCAGGCGCAGGCGATCATTAAATTCATGCCCAATAAAAAGAACGAAGCGGTGGAAATCCAATCGGTCGGTGTCGCCTCCGTTGTAATGGAGTTCCCCATATCCGCCGATGCTGGTGCGGTCCCACCAGCCGCCAGCGGAAGACGACATTGACCCTCGGGCCATTCCCGCATCTTCAACGGCCGCAGCGGTTGCCTCTACTTTGGCGTCGGCGCTGTCGAGTTGCTGCTTCAGCGCATCAATTTCTTGCTGCTGCTTTTGAATGATTTCCCACATCTCTTCCATTGTGGGCTCGGCCGCCGACGCCGATGTGACCCCAAGGGCTACGATTGCGGTCGTGGCCGCGAGCGCTTTAGACAGCGTTCCATAGCCACTGTGAAGCGAGTTGCGATTCATTTGGTTGCATCCCTGTTGAGCTGATGTGTTCCGATAACGGTTGCGGACCACTCTTTCTTGGTCAGCTAATGACTGTTATTCGCAAGCTGATTGCTGTTTTTAGTACTGCAACGCATTCGCACTTTCAATATAAAAATAGCCGGAATTACAAGGGTTTCTGAGAGATTCTGGCTGAAAATTAGCCAGTCCAAGCCCGTTAGCGATAGTGATTATCGTAAATTGAGTTGCGGCGTGACGGCATGCCCGCCGCGTAGGCGTATGAGTTCACATAGAAAAACCGCGCTGTCCGGTAGGGCAGCGCGGCTTTAGAAGGTCCGAATTACGCTTGAGCTAGGGCAGCGCAACCCGCCAAAACAGGCCGGTCGTGCCGTCCGTCAATTCGTACATATCATGTGCGATGGCATCGCCGGGCTCGCTATCGCCTACATAAGTGTAGAGCGGAAAAGCCCGATACGCCCATTGGCGCGTTCCATCACCACGCTCGATGATTGTCCAATCACCCCAGGGCTGAGCATCGGCAGGCGCCAAATGAGGCTTGAAGTCATCGAGGCAATCGTCGGTGCATGCGGAGAGGCCCAACCGCGCTCCTGTGTCCGGATTGCCGCGAAGAGCACGCCGGTCATCATGGCTGCCGCCGGCCAGTGTAAACCGATGCGCATCACGAGCGTAAAGGGTCATTCCATCTGTCGTGGCCAGCATGGGACCATGCTTTGCGTGCTCGCGCACCTCAATGTCATACGGGAAGTAATAGCGAACGAGTTCTGCCTGATGCCAAACGTTTGCAACGCCATCGCCATGGGCATCGCCCACCCGGTCATCGCCAGTGAACGTATATAAAGGCTTACCCATGTACGCCCACTGCTTGATTCCATCGGTGCGGCTAATGACGGAGAAATCGCCGACCGGAACCGCTAAGCGAGGCGCTTCAAGAGGAGGCCAAATACGTGCGCATTGGCCCGAACAATTTGAAACACCCGGTTCATCGCGATCAAATGTGTATAACGTCATCTCTTCGGCGCTGAGCAGCACCTTGGCGTTGAAGCGCAGTGTTTCACCCACACCTAGGCCAACGGGCATCGGGAATGCCGGAAAGTCTTTGCGGACAGCTTGTGCCCACTTGCCTTCCACCTTATCGCCCTTGGCAACGCCGGGTTCGTCGTCCTTGGTGTAGCTGTGCAACGGTTTACCTTCAAACGCCCACTGCGAAGTCCCGTCCGGTCTTTGCACAATGGACCACAGCCCGACAGGCTGCGCATCTTCACGCGCCAAAAACGGAGGCCACACCTCGGCGCATTCGTCGACACAAAAAGCGTTGGCCGGATCGAGAGGCACTTCGATCGCGGCAAGCTCCTTGTCGATTTCCTTCATTTTGTCGTCGGTCAGCCCGGGCAGGAACTGCTTTACGGCCTTCAGCGTCAAGCTGCGCGCTTGACCCAAGGCCGGGTTTGTTGAAATGCCCGGGAAGTGCTTTTCCAGAACCGCTTTGGAGTCTTCGTTGTCCACCAACGCACCAATTGTGGAATCAGAAGAGAGCTTGGGCGCCGGATCGTATTTGTACAAAGGTAAACCGTCGACGTTAGCAAAAACGGCAGTGTTTTTTAGAAAGCCCAATTGACGAGCCATAGCGATCTGTTCCGGGGACACACCCGGCGGCAACGTCGGTTCCACTGTGGTGTACGTTACGCCCAGCGGTGCCGCGAGGGGTGTCGAATCCGCCGCCAATGCGGTGCCGGATATCGCGCCTGCCGTGCAAATCGCCGCGGCCAAGCCCGTTAATGTCAGCGAGAATGATGCTCGCATCTGTCTCTCTCCCATATGCAATTGGGTTGTTAGTTAGAAATCCAAGCGGTCATTATGAATTTAAACCAAAAAAGAAAACTGGTGCTGCGCGCTTTGTCGGAACAATAGCGCGCAGCACCTGATTTTTTACAGCCAGGCTGTTAGGCCAAGATCTCGCTGATGGTCTTCGAGGTCTGCATGGAGCCCGTGCCCCATGAGCTGGTCGAAACGCCCATGACCTGCTGCATCGTCAGGCCGACGCGGGTCACCGCATCGCCCTTCGCCTGCACGTGAATACCGGTCTTGATGCGTCCACCCGCACGGCCGAGGCTCAGCAATGGAAGGTTTTCGGTACCATGGAATTTGGCAAATCCGGTTTCACTGCTGTCCATCATCAAGGTGCGGTCAAGAAGCGTGCCGTCACCTTCGCGGATGTTTTCGAGTTCCTGTGCCATCGTTGCAAGGCCTTCGATGATCGGCGAGAAGAACCACGTTGCGCGCGGCTGATACCCGACCTCTTCATCGATCGCTTCCTCGTGGGTGAGGATGTGGTGCGTGGTGGTGTCGCCAGCCTTACGCAAGCTTGACTGGGAATCGTTGAACGACACGTTGAACACCCGGGTCTGGTCACACGCCACAGCGTGGGCCAACAAGCGAGAGAACAATTTGTTGCGCTCGATCACGGCATCGATTTCAACACCCGAGTAGAACTTCTCACTCGTCTCAAAGCTGGCGACCTGCTCAGGCACCGAGCAGGCTTCGAGAGGTGCCGGCTTGCTGAGTTCGATGTCGAGACGACCCTCAAGTTCACGCAATGACGTGAAGTATTCGTCCAGGCGCTGACGGTCGGAAGCGCCCAGGTCCTTCATCAGTGCGTCCCGCTCTTCTTTAACAGCGGTAAGGGCACTGCGCTCTGCCATCGTGCGCGGATCAGGCTTGAAGTTCGCCGCATTGGGATCGACGAACTCGGGACCGAACACCCGGGAGTACAGCTTCGCCGGATCGGCTTCGGACGGGTTCAACACCGTTGCGCTACGACGGCTGACGCTGTCGCGAGGATTGCCGGTACCGGCAACTTCCAACGAACGGAAACGGGTACGACGGCCGACCACACCGGAAATGATGGAGTCAACGCTTTCCATTTCACCGTCACCGTCGCCGGCGATCACGTGACCGGATTGGCACGCTTGACGGCCGCTGGTGTGCGGACGCGGCGGCTTTCCGTCGAGGTAAACCTTCATGCCCGAATAGACGTTGAGTTTATCTCTGAAAGGCTCAAGCGTTGCGATCTCCGGAGGCAGATCTCCTTCGATCTTACCAACCATGGCTGGCTCCCAACGGCCCGGCGTGAGGCCGCAGCCCCAATACCAGTTGCCGAACACCACCGGCAGATCTTTGCCGGTCGCAGCCAACGCTGTTCCGTTGGAATTCAGGAAACAATCAAGGAACGGCAGGGCAACGGTAACAGCGCCTCCGTTCATCACGCCGCGGAGAACCCGACGGCGGCTGGCCAATCTGTTTACTACGCTCATTTCTACATCCTCCGTTAATTGTTGGGTTCGGCCGAGGCCAATGCAGGCGCGGACTCATCCGCCTCGGGCGACGTTACGCGGAAAAAGGGATCGCTAATGGCAACACGCCTTAGAAGATTGCGGAACTGGTATCCGTTCGCTTCGAAATCCTTCAGTACAATTTCCTTGAGCCAGTCTGACTCCATCTTGGTGGGCTTGCGGCCAACACCATAGGAGTAGACCCGGTCAACGATACAAGACGATGTGGAAGGATTGTTGCGAACGGCCAAGCCCAATCCCTTCGCATCGGTAAACGCCGCCCCATCCAGAGAGCCGCTGGTGTCAATTGGCTCACCGTTCTCCGATGTGCGAAATCCACCAATCGTGTCGTAGTTCTCAAGAGCAAGCCCCATGGGGTCGGTGATCTTGTGGCATCCGACACACATGGGTTCGCTGGCGTGAGCATCCAGACGCTGACGCACAGTCTTAAAGTTCGGATTTTCCGTATCCTGAACGATCTTGAAGTCGACATCGCCGGGCGGATCGGGAACTTTTTGGCAGAGCAGCACTTCGCGAAGCGCCATTCCGCGCAATGTTGGCGACGTACGGGCCGGATGCGAGTGCAGCGATACAAAGCTGGCGTGAGTCAAAATACCGGCCTGCTGTGCATCTTGCGGAAACTCGTAGGGTACCCACTCATTGCTGAGTGAAGACAGCGGCACTTGGTAGAGCGCGGCCAGCGGTCGCGTTAGAAATGTGTTACCCGTGGTGTAAAGATCGCGGTAGTCACCCTCCTTCACAAGCAAGTGATCCACGATCGTGCGAAGCGTTTGCTCCTGAGCAGCTTCCGCCACAGTGAAGTTGAACTTCGGATAGAGCACCTGATCTTTCGACAACGTATCGAAATGATCGAATTCGAGCATATCCGAGAAGAAGCCGCGCACCCCTTCCGCCACTTGCGGCGAGTCAAGCATACGATCAACCTGCTCTATGACTCCCTTGCGCGTATGCAACGCACCGCTTTCCGCTGCATCCAACAACCGCTCGTCTGGCGCATTGTTCCAGAGGAAAAAGCTGAGGCGCGTAGCTTTGGAGTAAGCGTCAAGACGTTCAAAGCCAGGATTATTCGGGTCTGGTTCCGAACTCTCATGAATGAACAGGAAGTTCGGCGACACCAGCATTGTTACGAGGCTGGTTTCAAGTCCGAGATAAAAATCTCCACGAATCTTCGTCGCTTCGTTTGCCGCTGCAACGCGGTCCTGCAGTTCGTCCTCTGTCAGCGGACGGCGATACATATAGCGGCCAACACGCTCAAGGAACTGCTCTGCGCAAGCGTCGTCAGGCTGATCGACGGCTGCTGGC
This sequence comes from uncultured Rhodobacterales bacterium, assembly GCA_964475755.1. GTDB lineage: Bacteria > Pseudomonadota > Alphaproteobacteria > Rhodospirillales > Rhodospirillaceae > UBA11612. The sequence continues at coordinate 99,138 of CAYYXR010000003.1, read as the reverse complement.
GTACATCCGAGAAGCATTTCACGGCGCTCGGATTCGAACACCTGCGCCACGATGTTGCGCGCCATGTTGGTATAAGATTCAAGACCCGTGGACGCGATACTAACGTTGCTCGCGCCAACAGCGAGCAGACCATTTTCGCGCACATCCGGTTCAAAAGGTCCGCCCACCACGACACTCTTGCCGAACAAGTCATGGATTATGGTTTCGTACTGATTGCGGGTCAGCCGGCGCACAACGGTCGGACCGCCGACATCAGGAGAAACAGCCGGCAAGCTTGACGCCATGTCCGTTTCGCCAGGCGCGCAGCCCGTCAATGCCAGCGCGGCCGCAACGCTAATATAGCCCGCCTGCTTTGCACCAAACTTAAATACATTTCTCATTTCAATCGGTTCCCTGTCTCTCAAAGCTTTACTGATTTTGCGCCACGTTTTCGGGGCTGATGATGTATGCCGGCACGGCATCAAACCACCACGTACCAGAAACAGCTCTGTTTTGACCTGTTTTAGGATCAGGATCGAAGTCCGCCACCTTCTTCAACGCATTGTATATGCCAGGCAGGTCTAGACCGGTCGAATGCTCAAACGTCCAACCACCCTGCGCCATGGCCCAATAGAATTTCATGTAATCGTGAAAGCCGCCCAAGTAGGCGTCCATCTCACCGTCTTCCGTAAAGGTCGCGCGAACGCGCGCATCCTTTAAATCAAACTCAGGCATAACGCCCGGATCAGACACAAAGAAGAAATGGAATGGCTCTGTCGTCAATTCGCCGTTCTTGATCGCGCCCTTAGCAACGCTCGTTGACCGTGAGCTCGGATCCACGCGGAACGTCATATCCGCAACGGTATTGCCATTGGCATCACGAATGATGGGTTCGATGGCTTTATCGAAGGTCACCGTGACTTCACTATCGTTGTTCCAGTCGTCCACACCGCTGACGGTAATGAGCCAAGCACCTGACGTATCGCGTGTACCATCCCACTGTGCGTAAGGATAAAGAGCAATTTCGGGTAAGCTAATATGGTAGTTGTGGGTGCAGCCAATGGCGCGCCACAATTGATTGTCGATACCTTTTTCGCCTGTTACCGGGTCGTTAAAGTCATCGTCGGACACTTTGCCGTCCAAGTTAAAACCATAACCGGCCTTACCTTCCACCAACATTAGGTGCGGATCAGGCTGTGCATATGGATGAGCATAGATATTGACCGGATTGCCGTCTTCGTCACGACCGCGATTGATCACAATCGGCTGATAACCGCCGCTCGGGAAATCCTTCATAAGATCTTCGATTTCGTCGGGCTCGTATCCCAGGCGTTTGAGCTCGCGTTCGTAATAAACATCCGACAACGGATTAAGACCGTGGGGACAATTCTCTTCCGTCTGAATTGTGGCCACGGTGAACATGTTCACGGCAAAGCTTTTCGACTCAGCTGCCGAAGCGGTCTGCGCCATCAGCGCGACACTCGCGACACTAGCTGCTGAAATCGCAAAAGAACGCCAGTGACGGCTACTTTTGTTTGATTCTAGTTGTGAGCCACAAACGGAAAACATTCCGCTCCTCCACTTCATCTAAAGTTCAGTAAATATTGCTCCAGGCAAGACGATACACCCGCCTATAGTGGTCCGCCATTCCGCGTTGATTCGATTCAACGCCGGGAGCCAAATTTCACTATACACGTGTCTAATAGTATACCGATTCCAACAATATCCGTCAGGACAGTTTGGTAACAGTTTGCGACAGAATTGGCTGGATACGGCGGAAAAATGCCTGATATGGCACCCGGATATGGGGCGCGAATTATTCGTATTGCATCGCAAATATAATTTGTGCGCCGCACCATCACATCAACGATTTGATAGTGGTGCCCAGGGACGGAATCGAACCGCCGACACAGGGATTTTCAGTCCCTTGCTCTACCAACTGAGCTACCTGGGCGAAGAGGCACAATGTACCATGGAAAGGCGGCGCTTTATAAAAGAGAACACTCACACTGTCCAGCCCACGAGCAAGGTGGAAACATCTGAGATTCAAGGTTTTTTTTGGACTGTCTTAAATTCCAAATTCGCCAGCCCCCAAATGACATGGGCATGGATTACGCGCCGCCGGGCGTTTCATCAGATGAACCCGCAGGCCCCCCATCGTCCGTCTCCACCCGGTACGATTCGGTCACCCAGGCCCCCAGATCGGCCTCCTGGCACCGTTGCGAGCAAAACGGCCTAAACCGTGCCTGGACTGGCTGGCCGCACCGCACGCATTTCGCGGCCGACACTCTAACTTTTTCCAACCGCTCGGTTTTGTCGATCTCAGAGGGGTCTTCGTTCATGTCCTGGTCGCTCACTGCCTCACCAGAGTCGGTGCCCATCCGTGGCTAGTCAAAGCTTAATTCAACTCTTTCCCAATCAAATCGGGGGTTTTCCCGCAACTGCAGCGAACCACCGATCTCGCTCTCTGCCTCGCTAAGTGCGTCATACAAGGTCGTTTGCAGACACTCTTTGACTATTGGAGATAGTTCAAGGGCGGCACGTGTTTTCTTTCGAGCGATGGCCTCTATCGCAATGCTGCGCAACGCCAACAACCCGATGCTTTCAACACTCAGGACACCGCTAGAGTCCAATAATATTTCTCTCAACGACAGGCCGCCGCGCTGCCGTGTAAGTTCAATCATACCTAAAGGCGTCAGTCCGGCCACGTGCCAATTCACTCTGTCATTCTTAAGAGCACCGCTCATAAGCCTTGGCAACGCACTGCGACCTTTGGCGGGAATTGCATCAATCAAAATGTGACCGGCAATGTTTCTGAATCTGAGTTCTTCGGCAATCACGGCTAAAGCTTCCCGGTTTGCTGCCTGCGGACTTGCAGGACCGGCATTTACGTCAATGGTGACGCAAGCTGCCGTTTCCTCGATGACGACATTTCCACCACAAGACAACTCCGCCCTGGTGCGAAGGCTTAATTCGATTTTTTCATCTACACCATGGACGCTAAAGATGTTGCTGCCGGTTGAGATTTGCACCGCTGGGATGGAGCTTTTTAGAATTTCTTTTAGCTGAACCTCTTGAGACCGCGGCTCGCATAGGACGCTCCGAATGTCTTCGCCGTAGGCCTTGCTCCATTCAAGAACCGGGCTTGTAGGTGGGCGCAGGCGAAAAGGCAGCTTCTCTAAATTGTCCCAGGTCAAATTTTCCACGGGGAGCAAAATGCAACTTTTACCGGGCCGCGCCGGCACCGCGATTTCAACGGCAATGGATTTACCTTCCGCAGGATACGGCGGCCTCATCTCCAGAAGACCGCTTTGGCCGACGCCGATGTCTACGAAAATACCTTGCTCCGCTGGCGCTTTCTTGCCCGCACGTCCAACCCACACTTCGCCTGTATTTATGCAGTGGTCGCGATGATGCACGACCTCAAGAACCCGCTCTTCAGACAGCAGAGCGTAACGGGTTTCTCCAGGGGAGCGTTGAACCAGTACATCGAAGGACACGAACTTGTGGACTCACGTCAATGTGTTGACCGGAATTCGGGATCTAAACACTAAGTGTGTTCGACCGCCATATAGCGTTGCTCTGCATGATTGAAATAGACCGCCTTGATCGATGCCCGTTGACTCTCTTGCAGCAAATGATTCAGCCCGACGGCCGCAAGTTTTTTTTGACGTCACGCGCTGATTTAGGCGCTCCAGGTCCTGCGGGATTATGGGCGAATACCTGTTCAGAACCTTTACACACTCGTCGCGATAACCATTTCGATCGACCATCGCTTTGTTGGACCCCTGCACGCGATAAATTCCGAATGGCACCGGCACCACATACAGATCTGCTTTCATCATGAACCGTGCCCAAAGCTCAAAGTCTCCGGCAATTTTCAACGAGTGATCAAACGCAGAGTGTCGAATACATCGATGGAAAGCAGTTTGCACTGCCCTTCCGAAATCGCCCTATGAACGGGATGAAGCCGCCGATCGCGTAGTGTCACTGAAATTTGTCTTTTTTCTTAATCGCCTGAAACAGTCGGAATAAAACCCAAACCAAAGCCAAACCAAAGAATGCGTGACAGTGTAATCAATCCCGCGAAATGACGTAAGTCATTGACTCAGATTACGACAATCCCGCTGTTTTTGCGCGCAAGCGCATAAGACCAAGCAAAGTCTTAGTCAGCGGCACGGGCACCTTGGTGAGCTCGGCAATTTCGACAACGGCTTCGACAATCGTGCCAAGCTCAAGGGCTCGACCGCGCTCCAAATCCTGAAGCATGGACGTTTTAACCTTGGCCTCCTTCATGCGCTCCAAACGGCTTGGTCCTAGTTCAAGCCCTAGTTTATCGGCAACAGCTCGCGCTTCGTCCGCAACAGCTACGATGCTCTCACGCACCAGCGGCTCCTCAAACATCTCGTTCACTTTGGCCATGGCGAGCGCGCTCATCGGATTCATCGTCACGTTTATCAGCAGCTTGATCCAGATTTCCCGACGGATATTGTCGCTCAGAACGCATTTATAGCCGCCGGCGCGGATGACCTCGGCAACTTCATCGACACCCGCCAAATCGTCATCAGCTTTTCCCATGACCAGGTGCTGCGCATTCGTATGCTCCAGCGTTCCGTCGGGTAGTTCCGATACGGAACAATTGATAACGCCCCATATCAAATTTTGAGTGGGAATGACGCGCGCCAAGGTTCCATCCGGATCAACGGACTTTAAGGGTGTGCCAGATAGGGCGCCGCCAAAGTGATCAAAAAACCACCACGGCACGCCATTCATGGTCGTCACAATCGGCGTGCTCTCTTTACATAGCGGCGCGAGAAGCGGCGCAACTGAAATCAGCGCATTGCTTTTCAGCGTAACGATAACAAGATCTTGAGGGCCAAGGTCTGCCGGGTCTGCCGACGCCTTGGGACTCGTCTTCAATGTCTCCCCGCCAAACAACAACGTGAGTCCGCGCTTATTGATGGCGTCGGCCTTTTTGGGCCTTGCGAGAGCGCTTATTTCAAATCCGGCGCGCTCCAGCATGACTGCCATCATGCCGCCTATGGCGCCCGGTCCAACGATACATATTTTTTTGTATTTCATAACTTCATAATCAGTTGCCGTCGAAATTCGCCGGAACATTAGCAAATGAGGCCTTGCCCACAAATATGTTTGGCAGCGCACGAGCCCGAACGTTAGATTTGATCCACACCGCTCATACAAGTTATCTGAGCGATCCACATGGGGGGCAACAGGATGAAATATGCAAGCATACCAGCAATAGCTATCCTACTGGGCCTGTTACCAGGGATCCCAGCGTTCGCTCAGCAAGGACCACCTGCCTATGGCCCCTCGATATCCCTGGCCGCGGCGAAGCGCGTTATGGCGGCGGCCGAAAAAGAAGCCATAAGCAACAACTGGCAGATGACCATCGCGATATTGGACAGCGGCGGCCACATTGTGTTGATGCAGCGTTTGGACAATAGCCAGCTCGGATCTGAGGACGTCGCCCTGAGCAAAGCGCGCTCGTCGGTGAATTTCCGCCGACCGACCAAAGTGTTTAGCGACAGTCTAGCGCAAGGCGGCGCCAACATCCGCCTCTTAACCATCGAAGGGCTAACGCCTCTGCCGGGCGGAGTGCCTTTGATTCATGACGGATTGTTGATCGGCGCAATAGGAGTTTCCGGTGGCAGCGGCGAGCAAGACGATCAAGTCGCCAATGCCGGCGCTAATGCACTAAACCCTAGCCCGTAAACAAGTCGGCATAGCGCCGGGACTTGCGATCTTTCCATGACCCACGATGGTAGGCGTCGGACACAATCAGGGGAATGACAGTGGTCGCCTCTGCGTAAACCATTTGCTCGTGGCGGGTATCAACCTTCCCCCACGAAGAGGCTTCCCGCAGCGTCGAGGATGAGCAGGCGCCGTCACGAACATCCGCCACCGTAATTTGCACAGCGTATTTGTGCATTTCGGGCTCAACGCCAAGCTCCTCCGTGCACAGCACGACATCCTGCGCGAAATTTTTCGGGACGCCCCCGCCGATCATGGTCAGCCCGGTGGATTTCGTCTCCACCATAATTTCCGCCATCTCGCGAAAATCCGCCACGGAATCAATAGTGAGGTGGTTACCCTTGTTTCGAAGCTGATGCTGGACCAAACCAAACCCGGCAGAGCAATCCGTAAATGCGGGCACGAATATGGGCACGCCATGATCATATGCGGTTTCGACCAATGAGCCCTTTTTCTTGGCGTTGGATTTCAGCCAGCGCCCCATCTCATGAATGAAGGCTCGCGAGGAATGCGGTTTCGGATCCAAGGTGTCGGCGATCCGGCCGATTGTCCGATCGCAACGCTGCAGCTCATCTTCGTCAATGTAAGTATCGTAAATACGATCGACGAAATGATCGCGTAGTTCACCATCGTCGGCGTGAATGGATCCCTGATAATGCTTGAACCCAAGCGCTTCAAAAAAGTCCATGTCCACGATCGATGCGCCCGTACTCACGATCGCATCGACCATGCCGAACCGCACCATGTCGGCATAAACCTGCATGCAGCCGGCCGCCGACGTCGAGCCGGCCAGCGTCAGAATGGAGCAGCACCCCGGGTCACGAAGCATCTGGTTGAATATCTGTGCCGCCCTAGCGGTTTCTCGGGACGTAAACGACATGCCGCCCATTGCCTCGACCAGAGGGCGGGCGTCAAAGGACGTAACGTCGAAATGTTTTATCGGCGTTGAGAGAAATTCGGCCTTCTTGTCCGCATCGGACCTTTTCAGGGCGGTTACAGATTCCATGCTTCACTAATCCCCTTCGCTTGAACCCAATTTAATTGACGCTCAATGTATTTTTGGCGCCTTTTTATTTGGGAACGGAGAATAGTGTGCCTTTTCAAATTTTCCAGATATTTAGACCGTCAATATAAATCCGGCCGAATTTCTGCAGACTGGCCAAAGCTACTTGAAAAGGCTCGCGAATTTGCGGGCTTTCCGCTTTTTCCAGCCCCGCCGGTGATAGGCATCAGAGGCAATCAGCGGGATGACCGTGGACGCCTCGGCAAAGACCATTTGCTCACACGCGCTGTCCACCTTGCCCCAGGAATTGGCTTCCTTCAGGGTCGATGACGAGCACGCACCGTCGCGGACGTCCGCCACCGTAATCTGGACGGCGTATTTATGCATTTCCGCCTCGATGCCGAGCACTTCCGCGCACACCACTGTGTCTTGCACAAAATTTTTGGGCACGCCTCCGCCGACCATCAGCAATCCCGAAGTCCCGGCCTTGATCTTGATTTCGGTGAGTTCGCGGAAATCGGCAATCGAATCAATGACGATGTGCGATTTGGGATTGCGGACCTGATGCAAAACCAAACCGAAGCCGGCCGAAGAGTCCGTGAAAGCGGGACAGAAAATTGGAACGTCGTGGTCGTACGCCGTTTCAATAAGGGATTCCTTCTTTCGATTTTTCCGTGTCTTCAGCCATTTTCCCATCTCGCGAATGAAAGCCCGTGAGGAATAGGCGCCCGGATTCATACTATCGGCGATATCGCAGATAGTTTTATCGCAGTATTGGAGTTCTTCTTCGTCGATGTAGGTGTCGTAAATGCGATCGATATAAAGGTCACGCAGTTCCTTATCGTCGATGAACTGAGACCCCTGGTAATGCCTGAAACCCAGCGCCTCGAAGAAATCCATATCGACGATGGACGCACCGGTCGAAACAATGGCATCCACCATGCCGAAGCGAACCATGTCTCTATAGACCTGCATACATCCGCCAGCGGAAGTTGAACCCGCCAACGTCAAGATGACCGAGCACTTCGGGTCTTCAATCATTTGATTGAAGATCTGGGCGGCGTTCGCTGTATCGCGCGACGAGAACGACATCTTGCCCATGCGGTCGATGATCGGCCGCGCGTCAAAGGACGTAATGTTTATGTGCTCAACAGGCGTTGAAAGCAGCATAGCTTTCTTGTTGGACTTAGGCTTTGAGGCCTTTGCCGTATTCGTTTTGGCTTTCTTATTTTTAGTTTTTTTTGAGCGAGTTTTGGACGCGGCCATGGGTCGTGCTTCCATTCCCTAATTGAGGTTACGGTCACATATCGGGGTACTGCCCCCGGATGTCATTGATTGCTTACTTAACAGCTACAGTCGGCGACTCAACGTTAAGATTGGGCGTCAACGCAGTGCTTTCTTTCAACGCCGCAACCGGCTGAGGGCGGCGAGCGGCGCGCTCCAGCAGGTTCACAGGAGCTTCGGGCCATACCGTCGCAGCGATGGACATATGAAATCCGTTAAAGCGGGTCTGCATTGCCGCACCGTAGGCGCCAAGCATAGAAACTTCGATCCAATCGCCTTCTTGTGTGTCTTCGGGCAACTGAAATGGACCTTTCATTTTGTCCAAATTGTCGCATGTCGGGCCGTAGAAGCTGAACTGAACCATTTTTTGCGAAGGTTCACGGCTATTCGGGTCGCTGGAATTGCGATCTGCCTTCGACAACGGTCGCACCAACCGAACCGGATAGCGCCAGTTCAACGTGCCGGCATCGAACAAACTGCCGTATGTTCCGTCATTGATGTAAAGGCGGCGGCCCTTACGCAAATTGACGCGAACAAGCATGGAACCAGCTGCGGCCACCATCGCCCGGCCCGGTTCGCACCACAACTCTGCGCCTTGCTCCACAAGCGGTTGAGCTGCTGCAATGATGGAATCCATATAAGCTTCGAGCGGAGGCGGAACCATGCCCGGATACACGGCGGGGAAGCCTCCGCCGACATCCAGCACATCGATTTTCGCTCTGGATTTGGTGATAACGGCAGCCGCGCGCTCGATTGCGGCTCTGTACGCCGCAGGGTCCATGCACTGCGAGCCCACGTGAAAACACACACCCAATTTGTGGGCGACCTTTCGCGTGTGCCGCAACAAATCTGCGGCCGTGCTCGGCGCAGCGCCGAACTTGCCGGACAAATCGTACGCAGCCGCATTGCCGGACACCGCAAGACGCACAAACAGTTTAAGATCTTTCGCGGAATTTGTTTCCTCGAGAATCTTGATCAATTCAGCACTGGTATCGAGCGAGAACGTGCGCACTCCCATTTTGTAGGCAATGCGAATCGCCTCCCGCGATTTAACCGGGTGCATGAAATGCAGCTGCGCGTTCTTGAACAGGCTTTTGACCAAACGCACTTCTTCCAGGGAGGCCACATCAAAATGGCGAATACCAGCGGCATGCATGTGCCGCAGATACTCGACGCCGGGATTACATTTCACGGCGTAGAGAACATTGCCCGGAAAAAGGCCCAAAAACTTTTGCGCCTGACCCCTCACCGCCTCAGGAAACACACACTGAACCGGATCTTCCGGCTTCAGTCGTTTGGCGAGATCATCGACAGACCGGTACACCGGACCCGAGGGCATATAGCCAATTGCCTTGTTCTCAAATGAGCGGTGTGTTTGCTTTTCCATCCTACTCTACTCTCCCGCGCATGCCGCCAAGTGCGGCAAATGAACTCCGCTCGACGGGACACGTCCCGACGAGCGCTAAATCCACCAAGTTCATGCGGTATCAGACCCTAAGAACGTCGAACTTAGGGATAACCATGAGGCAGCGGCCATCCCATGAGACATGCCGACGGTCTACGACCTGCGGACGGAGTGGTGAAACGTGCGGTAGGCACGTTGACAACGTGTGAAGGGGCATGCACGGCCTCCTTTGATCAATTAGACAAACGGATGGTCCAACCAACGAAAGGACGCTTACGTCGTTGCTTAACGGCGGGTTGCTTTAGGCACGTGCGCGTACGTCTAAAAACGCATTTACGCTAATTGGACTGAAAATCAAGAAAAAACGGAAGAAATTTAGAAATTTTCGGGCTCAGCGGCGGACAGCAGCAATCCATGCCCGGGATCGGCAGAACTGGAGTAAACTACTGCACCCCCTCTCCGGTACGGCGAGGGGCAGATTCGGAACCCGTGGGAGGCTTTTAATGCTCAATGACTACCCATTTACGGCCCTGGTCGCCGTATTCTCTTTGCTTGTCTACACTTGGGTTATGACCCGGGTCGGGGCAGCAAGAGGAAAGCACCAAGTTCAGGCACCGGCGGTGGACGGACCGCCCGAGTTCCAGCGCGTCTTTCGCGTTCACATGAACACGCTGGAACAGCTCGTGACGTTCGTGCCCGCTTTGATCATTTTTGCGATGGCTTGGGGCGACCTGCCTACGACAATCGTCGGTGTGTTCTGGCCGATTGGCCGCATTTTGTATGCTCTCGGCTACTACAAAGCACCCGAAAAACGCTCTGCCGGGTTCGGCATTTCGTTCTTGTCGACTGCTGTTCTGCTGATCGGCGGTCTAGTTGGCGTTGTTATGACTTTCACTGGCTAACTGCGGCCAAAACTTGGAAGCCACTGGGGTGGTCTTTAACAATAAGACTGCCCCATTTTTTTATATTGGGAGATGCCCGCGACAGGCTTACTCAACAAATCTCATTGCACACTACAGTTCAGATATTGAATAGGGTGGAAAATCAGCGCTTATTGATCATGCGCCAGTTCTTCTGCTCATCCTTGGTGTGGACTTCGATAATTTTCCGATAAACTTTTTCCATCGAGTCCGGATCTGTTCCGCATTGCTTGGCAATCCGCCGGACGCGCCTGATTATCTCTTCAGCCCGCCCTAATTTCACGACCCCTTTGACCGAATCCTTGAAGTGAGCAGCTTGCATGACCGCGTAATTGCGGCGACTCATCAATGGAGCGATGACCGCGTCGAGATCATCTATTTCCCTCCGCACCTCCGCCAACGATGCAAATTTCAAGGTCTTTCTCGGAACTCTGGTCGTGTTCTTGGATTTCAAAACAGGTTTTGTTGGCAATTTCTTTGAAGAAATCTTGGATTTTATAGGCACTACGACTGCGTCCTTTAATAACTGAACTCCACATACGCTTTTGAAACATCTCCGTTCCACGGGCCTTTATACAAATCTAACATAAGCTCGGCAGGCGTTAAACCAGCCTCGGCAATACCCTGTAATGGCCTGAGAAATGACGTCTCGTCGTTCCCATCTTCGTCCAAACGAGCACGACGGCGCAAGCCTGACTCCGAAATGGAAAGCACCTCTTTCGCGATTTCTTGAACGCTACGCCCTTGAACAGAAGCTTTCAGCGCTAACTTTGGCACGTCCTTAAACAACCTTTCCCGATCTTCCGATGTCCATGGCTTTACAAGATCCCATGCAGCATCGAGCGCTTGAGAGTCGTACATGAGACCAGTCCAAAACGCAGGAAGTCCGCAAAGGCGCCCCCATGGCCCAGCATCCGCGCCCCTGAGTTCGATATAGTTTTTCACCCTCGCCTCTGGGAAGGCCGTGGACATATGGTCGAACCAGTCGGCAATCGTCGGAATTTCTCCCGGAAGCGCAGGAAGCGTTCCATTCATGTAATCGCGAAAAGATTGGCCTGAGGCATCCAAGTATCCATCGCGGTACACAAAATACATCGGTACATCGAGCAAATAGTCGACGTATCGCTCAAAGCCCATGCCGTCCTCGAACACAAATGGCAAAAGTCCGGTTCGCGCAGAATCCGTATGCTGCCATATGTGGGCGCGGTAACTCAGATAGCCGTTGGGCTTCCCTTCAAGAAAGGGGGAATTCGCCCACAATGCTGTGGCAATCGGCTGGAGCGCGATTGCCACACGAAGCTTTTTGACCATATCCGCTTCGGACGCATAATCGAGATTGACCTGCACGGTACATGTACGAGTCATCATATCGATGCCCTTGTCGCCGACCTTGGGCATGTAGTTGCGCATGATTTTGTAGCGCCCCTTTGGCATCCAATGGACGTCTTCGCGCCGCCAGTCCGGGGTGACCCCCAGCCCCAGCATTCCCAGCCCAAGCTCGTCACTGACCGCCTTGACCTGCGTAAGGTGTTCCATCACCTCGTTGCAAGTTTCGTGCACGTCGCATAGCGGCGCCCCGGAAAGCTCAATCTGACCTCCAGGCTCAAGTGAAATAGACCCTTTGCCGTCCTGCTTGAGAGACACAAGGTTGTCACCTTCAAACACCGGCTCCCAACCAAACTGCTGCATTTTTTCGAGAAGCAGCCGTATCCCGGGGTCGCCGTCATACGACAGCGGTTTAAAGTCAGATTTTCTGTAGGGAAATTTTTCGTGCTCAGTGCCGATACGCCAGTCGGACTCGGGCTTTGCCCCCGCCTCCAACGTTGCCACCAGTTGCGCCTTGGACGTAACAGGGTCAGCCTTATCCGATCTAAAAGATGTCATACTGCGAGCGGGCCTATCTATTAAAGCGGACTTCGGTGTTCTGGTGCCAAGTCCGAGGGTCTCAGCTATTTAAGAAGCACGCCCCCTGCGCGCCACCCATTAAATGAAAATTGCTCAATACAACTTTTGAATACCGGCTACACCTTTGTTCCCGGCACCCAGTCACCCACGATTGCCTGCCAACACGACAGCGCCGCAATGGCAGCGGTCTCCGCACGCAACAGACGGGGCCCCAAACCCACGGGCGTAGAAAACGGGAGTTGACGCAAAGCGTCAAGTTCCGATTGAGCAAACCCCCCCTCCGGACCCGTGAGAAAACCGCTCGGTTCACGCGGACTTGCGGACAGGACTTTGCCGATTGGTCCGCCCTGCCCTGTCTCGTCCAGAAAGAACAACCTTCGCGCTGGCGGCCAATCTGCAATGAATTGTTCAAACTTTACCGCCTCTCTTACAGGCGGCACCGAAAGACGCGAACACTGCTCAGCTGCTTCAATCGCGTGGGTTTGAAGTCGGCCAGTGTTTACACGGCGCACATCAGTTCTTTGTGTGATGACGGGCAGTATCGTGCTGACGCCTAATTCCGAGGCTTTTTCCACGAGAAAATCGGCTCGTTTGACCGGTGCAAAGGCGATCCAAAGATCAGGCCCGTTGTCTTGATCTCGGGATTTCCGCAAAACCTCGAATACAACTTTCTTTTTTGCAGACATCCGAATCGACGCGCACCACTCCCCATCCAATCCATTAAAAAGAAAGACTTCCTGCCCCTCTTTGCACCGCATGACATGCAGCAAGTAATGCGCTTGCGCCTCACGGGCGTCGATGAGCACGCTTTCGGCCAATTCGCCTTCTACAAAGAGGCGTATTCGAGAATTGGTTTTCGACATACCGACCTACAATTATCCTGGCCCCACGCATTGAGTGAGGCGCAGGTTCCCCTTACTGTACCGGCCCATGAGCGAGCGCCAAGTACCGAAAACAGACATTCCGACCGGAAGCTGGGTCGATACGCTGTTGCCCCGACCAGCCAGACCATACGCTCGCCTTATGCGGTTGGACAGGCCAATAGGCGCCTGGCTTCTCTTGCTGCCCTGCTGGTGGAGCGTAACGCTGGGCTCCATCGGAAATCCCGATCCGTATTTAATGCTGCTATTTTTAGTGGGCGCAATCGCAATGCGCGGGGCGGGGTGTACGTATAACGACATCGTAGACCGCGACATAGACGGCAAAGTCGAACGGACATCGACTCGCCCCCTTCCATCCGGACAGATATCGGTGTTGGGCGCGACTGTTTTTCTTGCAGCGCAGTTAGCGCTCGGGCTTTTTGTGCTCCTACAACTAAACCCCTTCGCGATCAAACTTGGCATCGCGTCACTTGCTCTGGTAGCAACCTATCCATTCATGAAACGGATTACATACTGGCCCCAAGCTTGGCTTGGATTGACTTTCAACTGGGGCGCACTGATGGGCTGGGCCGCGGTGTATGGCGAGTTAAATTTCACCGCGCTTTTACTGTATGCGGCCGGCTTCTTTTGGACCCTGGGCTACGACACCATCTATGCGCACCAGGACAAAGAAGACGATGTGTTGGCTGGCGTTAAATCGGCCGCATTAGCTCTTGGAAAACTCACCAAACTCTTTGTTGCCGTCGTTTATACCATATGTATTTCACTAATAGCGGCAGCGACGCTTATTCCATTCCCATTCAGCGTTCCTGCCGCGGTTGCCCTGACGTTCGCCGCCATACACCTCGCATGGCAAGTGATTACACTGGACATTGACAATCACGCCAACTGCCTGCAGCGCTTTCGCTCTAATCGGAATTTTGGATTGCTTGTCGTTCTCGCGATGCTGCTGATGCGCTACTAGCTGCGCTCGCACAAAAATCGAGACTTATTCAGCGGCCTGGGCCGGCGGGTCGACGTATTTGGAGATATCCACTTCGTCAATTTGCTCTGGTCTCAGGAATTGTTCCGCATAATCTTTGTATGCACCGGAGTTGAGGAAGAGATTGAACAGATCGGAATCGACGTGCTTATCCTTTTTCATGAACCACAGGATTTTCACGCTTTCTGACAGGGTCTTCGCTTTTTTATAGGGCCTGTCAGCCGCGGTCAGGGCCTCAAATATGTCGGCAATGGCCATCATTTTGGCCGGCCAAGACATATCTTCACCGGTCAGCTTGTTGGGGTACCCCGTACCATCGATTTTCTCATGGTGTCCACCAGCGTACTCGGGCACACGTTTGAGGTGTTTCGGAAACGGCATCTCGTTCAACATTTCAATCGTTAGCACAATATGATCATTAATCTTGCGGCGCTCATCGTCGTTTAGGGTGCCGCGCTGAATGCACATATTCGTGATTTCACCAAGATCGTATTCCGCCTCGGAATGTTCCGGAAGATTAGCCAACAGTTGCTCCCAACCCTCTTCCGGCGGAGGCGCTTTTTCCAGGAGCTTTGCTTCGGTCCACGACAGACCAAGCTGGCGGTCAAAATATCGGTACCATTTCTGCTTGCCGATTTTTTTGACGTCATCCTGTTTTTCCTGAGACATGAATTCACCGCCGATATTGCAGTCGGCAATAAAGGTCCATTGCTCCTTCAACTCTTGGCAGCGGTCTTTAAATTTCTTGCGCTCGACCCGGGCATTTTTGCCCTTGGCGATCGACTTCAGCATCTTTATTTCGGCATCACGCCGTAATATTTCGAACCGCATACGAACTTCATGCACGCGATCATAAATGGTTTGAAGCTTGGTTGCCTTATCGACGACGAACTCGGGGGTGGTCACCTTGCCTATATCGTGAAGCCACGCTGCGACGTGAAGCTCATACCACTCGGTTTCGTCCAACTTGAAATCCGCGAAAGGTCCTTCAGTTGCTTCGCTCGCTTTGGTGGCGAGCATTTTCGTAAGCTCGGGGACACGCTGGCAGTGCCCACTGGTATAAGGGAATTTGGCGTCAATGGCATGCGCCATCACCTTCATCAAGCTGTCCATCAAAGCGCGTTGCGCTTCGATGAGTTTCTGATTGTCGATAGCAACAGCAGCTTGAGACGCTAGCGCTTCGATGGTCCGCTGGACCTCTTTGGAAAACGCTATGACTTCGCCGTCGCTGTCTTTGGCATTGAGAAGCTGCAGTACGCCGATAACTTCATCGGAATAGTTCAGCAGCGGAATACAAAGAAAGGACTTGGACCGGTAACCGGTTCCTTCGTCAAACTTCTTAGTTCCGGAGAAGTCGTATCCTTCCGCTTCATAGGCGTCAGGAATGTTAATTGCTTTTTTCGACAGCGCTGCGGCAGCGGAAACATTGTTATAGTTCGGCTTACCGGTCTCAGCGTTATACATCCGCACTGGAGGGAATGGAATCGGCACGCCAGTAGTGCCGCCCATGGCGATATTCAAAGAATTCGTGCGCATAATGACGAATTTGAGAGCATCGTCATCAGTACGCAGGTACAGCGTTCCGCCATCCGCGTTGGTTATGTCCATCGCTTCAAGAAGGATGCGCTCGGTGAGACGATCATGATTGCGTTCGGCAGACAGCGCCAGACCAATCTCGATCAAACGTTCCAAGCCGCTGGAGCTTGCACCCGCGCTCATCGCATCTCCGTCAGCCATGTACCCCTCTCAACATCCGGTCGGACCAGACTCTGCAAACGCCCCAGCATCCTGGACGGCTGCAATTTCCCCTGTGTGGCTATCCACACTTAGATATAGTTTCGACTAAATCTTTATCGGACCACTCGCTAACCCACTGCGACACTGCACACTTTTCCACATGCCTAATGTGTCATTTTTTGATGGCGTTTATATTTTATGCTCAGCGGGTTACCGAAAAAACGTAAATGTCTTGCTAACGCCTTTCATACTGGTCCTGCACCCTAAATACAACAAGCGGAGGTTACATTTTCTCTTCTTAGTTGTGAACGCCACAGCTGCCTGACGTTCCTTGACGGACCCGGGCCGCCACCTTAAGCCATTGTGGCACACAGGGAATTTCCGCTCCGCCATATTTGAGCCGGTGTCTATGCCATACAAGTCTCTCCGCGAATTTATGGCCCATCTTGAAAAAAATGGGCGACTCAAACGGGTCACATCGCCGGTTTCCCCGCACCTAGAAATTACTGAAATCCAGACTCGGGTCCTGGCTTCGGACGGACCTGCACTGCTGTTCGAGAATGTGCTCAATCAAGACGGAACGCCATACGACATGCCGGTCCTGGCCAATCTCTTTGGTTCGGTGGAACGCGTCGCATGGGGTATGGACCGGGAACCCGCGCAATTGCGTGAAATTGGAGAAACCCTGGCCTTCCTGAAGCAACCGGAGCCGCCGGGCGGGTGGAAGGAAGCCTGGGACATGCTGCCGCTCCTTAAAACGGTCATGGCCATGAAGCCGAAAACAGTATCCGGCGCGCCCTGCCAGGAGGTTGTACTGACCGGACAGGACATCGATCTCAATACCCTGCCGATTCAGACATGTTGGCCGGGCGATGCTGGCCCTCTCATAACTTGGCCGCTGGTGGTGTCGAAGGGTCCAGGCGATGACAAGCGGGACCTTTTCAATCTTGGCATCTACAGGATGCAGGTCACCGGACGGGACACAACCTTGATGCGGTGGCTCAAACATCGCGGCGGCGCCGGTCATTACGACAGGTGGAAAGCGTCTAAGGCCGAACCGCTGCCGGTCGCGGCCGTTATCGGAGCAGATCCTGGTACAATTTTAGCAGCCGTTACGCCGGTTCCGGATACACTGTCCGAGTATCAATTCGCCGGGTTATTACGTGGTCAAAAAGTTGAACTGGTCGATTGTAAGACGGTTCCACTGAAAGTCCCGGCCGACGCCGAAATCGTTTTGGAAGGCCATGTGCTTTTGGATGAGTTCGGTGACGAAGGCCCGTTCGGCGATCACACCGGCTATTACAATGCTGTCGAGAAATTTCCCGTGTTCAAGGTTTCGGCGATCACCATGCGCCGCGATCCGATTTACCTATCGACATACACTGGTCGGCCGCCGGATGAACCATCGATCTTAGGAGAGGCTCTGAATGAAGTCTTCATTCCCCTACTGATTCAACAGTTTCCGGAGATTACGGACTTCTGGCTACCTCCGGAAGGATGCAGCTACCGCATTGCCGTCGTAAGTATGAAGAAATCATACCCCGGGCATGCCAAACGCGTGATGATGGGTGTATGGAGTTTTTTGCGACAATTTGTGTACACAAAATTCGTCATTGTCGTTGACGACGATATTAATGCGCGCGACTGGAAGGATGTTATGTGGGCCCTTTCAACGCGCATGGACCCCGCACGGGATATAACTGTTGTAGAGAATACACCTATCGACTATCTGGACTTTGCGTCTCCCGAACCCGGTCTGGGCGGAAAGGTGGGATTGGATGCCACCAACAAGCTCCCGCCCGAGACCAAGCGGGAATGGGGCACTCAGATTCGCATGGCGGATGACATCATCAACTTGGTCACCGAAAAGTGGAGCCAATACGGTCTTCCCGGTGATGGCAAACCTATCTGGAAATCCTGATATATGGCTTCTGACGATCTTTTAAATCTCCTTACAGATCTCATTAAAGACGCAAAAAAGGCCGGTGCGGATGCTGCCGATGCCATCGTGGTTCATGGCACGTCTATATCGGTGACCTATCGGCTAGGAAAATTGGAACACCTGGAGAGGTCTGAAGGCGGCGATATTGGGCTACGTGTTTTCAAGGGCAAACGCCAGGCGATCGTCTCCTCGGCCGACAGGAAACCAACAGCCCTGAAGGAACTGGTCGACCGAGCCGTTTCCATGGCCGCTACAGTCCCGGAAGATCCGTTTTGCGGCATTGCTGAGCCGGGCCAATTGGCAAAATCTTTACCGGAGCTGGACATCTGCGACCCTACCGACGTGCCGGTTGAAACCCTAATAGCCAAAGCAGAAGCCTGCGAAGCGGCGGCGCGCGGCGTTAAAGGCATCACCAATTCTGATGGCGCTTCCGCGAATTGGGGCAGACACAAAGTAGCGGTTGCCGCGTCAAATGGATTTGCCCGCACATACGAGTCATCGGGCTCATCAATGAGCGCGTCCGTACTCGCTGGCGATGCCGAAATGGGTATGGAAACGGACTATGACTACACGGCTGCGGTATATTTTGGCGATCTACGTACCCCTGAGGATGTCGGAAGAGCGGCTGGGGAAAGAGCTGTAAAGAAACTTGGCGGGCGCAAGGTGCCGAGCAAACGTGTGCCCATCATTTATGACCCACGTGTTGCACGTAGCGTATTGGGCCATTTTGTCGCCGCGATTAACGGCGCTGCCGTTGCGCGAGGAACGACCTTCCTGAAAGACATGATGGAAAAAGAGGTCTTTAACACCGCAATCACCGTGGTCGAAGATCCGCATCTTGATCGAGGTTTGCGATCAAAGCCCTGCGATGCCGAGGGATTGCCGAACACCAAGCGGAACCTTGCGGACAAGGGCATGCTGACGTCGTGGCTTCTCGATCTCCGCGCTGCCAGACAACTGAATCTCCAACCCACCGGTCACGCCAGCCGCGGCACGGGCTCGCCACCTAGTGCGAGCGCAACAAACGTAACGCTCGCACCGGGCGCTCAAACGCCTGCGAAATTGATGTCCGGCGTTAAGGAGGGTCTCTATGTCACGGACCTCGTCGGCCAAGGCGTGAATATGGTGACCGGCGACTATAGCCGCGGTGCCGTCGGTTTTTGGATTGAGAACGGTGAGATTGCTTACCCTGTTCACGAAGTCACGGTCGCAGGCAATCTAATAGACATGTTCAAAGCGCTGACTCCGGCCAACGATCTTGTCATTCGCTACGGGATAGACGCGCCGACGATCCGCATTGATGGCATGAGCGTGGCTGGAACGTAACCGGGCACTATTCTTTGTACTGCTCGGCGTAGCGCTGCAAATAGCTTTGTGCTCTTTCGATCGCCTCTTGTAAATGAGCCGGGCGCACCTGGTGGGCGACAGTCGCGCGGACGTGCATCAACAAGTAGCTAAAGTGATGATACATGGCGTCCGCGTCCTGGAACTTCTGAACCAGGCTCAGCAAATACTCGTCTAGCTCCTCGTCCTTAAATTTGTCGTGGAATTTTTCGGACTTGGCGTAAAGGTCCTCAATGACGTTTTTCATAGCGATCCCTGCATTGTCTTTGTAGGCGGCCGCCCCAAAGGGCAGTCCTAGCATACATTATTCGTGCGCCTCGAAAAGACTACTGAGTTACAGTGCCGGATAAACCAGCCATACAGGCTCAGGGTCGATGGAAATGTGTACGGGCAACCGCGTGATGATATCCCCGTCCGCCTGAACCGGCTCACCGTTCCCATTTTCTATCGCGAGTTGGCGACCTCGAATGACCTCAACATCTGGCCACATGGTTATCCGCCCAAGTATCAGGCCCAGTCCATACCGCGCAACGCTAAACCACCCACGCCCCTTCATCAGCACAACCTCAAATGAATCGTCGCTTAAGGACGCGGTCGGCGCCGCTATAAACGGGCCACCATATCTCCGGCCATTGCAGGCGACCATTGAAACAGTCGCGTGAGCTGTTCCGTCAATAACGATACTGCACGGCTCACACTTGTCTTTGAACGATTGCGTCGTGGCCTGCCAGACATAAGCTAGGGGGCCTAGTTTTTTCTTCAACCTCAGTGATACGCCATCAACCACATTGGCATCAAACCCGGAGCCAGCCATCATCACGAACCGTCGGCCGTTGGCGACGCCCACACGAATTTTTTTTAAAGTACCGTGCGCTAAAGCGTTTGCGACCTTGTTTGGATTCTTTTTAAGGCCAATCTCATCGGCCACGACGTTTGCCGTGCCCAAAGGAATAATGCCGAGAGAAATCGCTTTTCCTTTTAACCCGTTTACGACCTCGTTTATGGTGCCGTCCCCGCCCGCCGCCGCGATGATATCAAATTCCGTACTGGACGCGTCCTGGGCTATTTTCTCCGCATGCCCGGGCGCCTTTGTCTCAATAACAGTGACGGCGCATCCGAGGTTTTTCAGCTTTTCTACAACGTCGTTAAACCTGTTACGCCGCGACCGACCGGCGGCAGGGTTGAAAACCACGAGAATTCTTCGCGCCGCCATGGATTTAGCGGCGACGTCTGGGTACGTTTGCGCCACGTCGAACTCCAAAATTGGCTTAATTCAGATCGAAAATGACAGTTCCGTTTCAGCAACGTGAACAGTTGAAGAAGATGCCTGCCCAGACTCTAGTCAGGCGAGTCCACATAACATATATCCAAGCCGCGCACCGCACATTTATTTAGGGATCACCCATTGCGCGCAATATCTAGTCAGCTCAGGTATCGGGCCGTATTTATTTCCGATATTCATTTGGGCACGCGCGGCTGCAAAGCTGATTTCCTTCTCGATTTTTTGAAGCACACAGAGTCGGACGTGCTTTATCTTGTGGGCGACATCGTTGATGGATGGCGCTTGAAGAAAAACTGGTTTTGGGCGCAATCGCACAACGACGTTGTGCAAAAGGTTCTGCGTAAAGCTCGAAAAGGCACCGACGTTTACTACGTTCCGGGTAATCACGATGAGTTCGCCCGAGATTTTCTCAATCTTGAATTCGGAGAGATAAAGGTACGGCGTGATGCCATTTATACGGCGGCCGATGGCCGCCGTTTTCTTGTGGCACACGGCGATGAATGCGACGGCGTTATGATTTACGCCAAGTGGCTCGCCATTCTTGGCGATAAAGCCTACGTCGCGGCGCTCACTCTAAACAATTGGTACAACGCCATGCGCCGCGCAATGGGCCTGCCGTACTGGTCCCTATCCAAATACCTAAAACACAAAGTCAAGAACGCCGTTCAATTTATCTCGAATTACGAGGAAGCGATGGCGCGCATGGCGCGCGAGAAGGGCGCCGACGGCGTGATATGCGGTCACATCCACCACGCCGAGATGAAGAACATTGATGGCGTTGCTTACATGAACGACGGCGATTGGGTCGAAAGCTGCACGGCGCTTGTCGAGCACTTTGACGGCCGCTGGGAAATTCTAAATTGGGCCGACATGCGCGGCTTTATACCTGATCAGAAAAACATCGAAGAAGTTGAAGCGGAGCAACAGCCGGAACTTCCAAACCTATCTCCGGTAAAAGGGCGTCCGCGCATACCGTTAGAAGCCACAACCAAGGCAAAAGAATGCGAATACTCATCGTCACCGACGCTTGGCACCCTCAAGTCAATGGCGTCGTCAGAACACTCACAACACTGAAAAGCCATCTTATAGAAGCGGGCCACGAAACGATCACCATATCGCCGGATCAGTTTCGCAGCGCCCCCTGTCCGACGTATCCGGAAATTCGTCTAGCTCTGTTTCCACGGAGGAAAATAGCCAGGACAATTGAGGGATTTAGCCCGTGCGTCATTCATATCGCAACTGAAGGCCCGTTGGGCATGGCCGCGCGAAAATACTGCCTAAAACGCGGCATTCCCTTTACCACAGCGTTTCATACGAAATTTCCTGAATACTTGAACGCCCGATTCAAAGTCCCTGTTGAGTGGACTTACGGCTTCATGCATCGTTTTCATGCTCCATCCAAAGGCATTATGGTTGCGACCGATAGCGTAGAGAATGAATTGGCGCATTACGGCTTTAAAAACATTAAGCGATGGAGTCGCGGCGTAGATACAAATCTCTTTAGACCAAGAGATAAAGACTTTCTCGATTTCCCTCGGCCCATCTCTCTATATGTCGGGCGCGTTGCCGTTGAGAAAAATATCGAAGCGTTTCTGAGGCTCAACAACCCCGGCACCAAAATCGTTGTGGGTGATGGGCCTCAGCTTCAGCATCTATCGAAAAAATATCCCAATGTCATCTTTGTCGGCGTGAAGGAAGGCGAAGACCTTGCCGGGCATTTCGCCGCAGCAGATGTGTTTGTGTTTCCCAGCCTCACCGACACGTTTGGATTGGTCCTGCTGGAAGCTCTGGCATGCGGCGTGCCGGTGGCTGCATACCCCGTGGCTGGGCCTTTAGACGTTATTGGTGACGCGCCAGTCGGGTGTTTGCATGACGATCTCAGTATTGCAGTGAACAAAGCCCTATCGGCGTCACCCATAGAGTGCCGGGCACATGCCCAAAAATTTTCCTGGGGTGCCAGCGTCGCCCAATTCTTGTCCAACGTATGCCCGTTCGACAGCGAACAATTTTTCAAACCCGACGCGAGTCCTGCTGAGCCTGAGGAAACAGTGGCCGTCACGACACGCTGAAATCGCGCCCATTTTCCATCACATCTATAGAGAGTCCGCCATATAGCCGACACTCCGGCATTCTCACCGCACCGAATCTCTTTTATTGTCTGCCCATCGAATGTAGCGAACACGGTGGGATTTGGGCGCATTTACGAAAAAGATCGGCCGCACGGCATTTGTGCAAAGCGTCGCTGCAGGCGCCATCGCGGGTATGGTGCACGCGCTCAAATCTACGACCTACTGGTCGACGGAAAATGAAGCCGTGGTTCATGAAGCATGGCAAGGCAGGTCGCCGGTTATAGTTGCGTTCTGGCACAACCGGCTCGCCATGATGCCAATGTGCTGGCAATCCCGAAAACCATTCCACATGCTGATCTCCGCGCATCCCGACGGGCGCCTGATATCGCGCGCCGTCAAATATTTCGGGATCAGCACTGTCGCAGGCTCCTCGACGCGCGGCGGGACGGATGCTCTCCGATCTCTCCTGCAGCGCCTTCGCGCTGGGGAAAGTGTGGGCATCACGCCGGATGGACCGCGTGGGCCGCGCATGCGCGCCCGTGATGGCGCCATTGCGCTCGCCCGGCTTTCCGGCGCACCTATACTTCCCGCGTCCATTTCGGTCTCGCGCCGCCGTGTGCTGAACACCTGGGACCGACTCATTGTGCCTGTACCTTTTGGGCGCGGGGCCATGGTATGGGGAGATCCGATATTTGCACCTCGCGAAACAGATGAAAAAAGTACAGAAGACTTGCGCCTCCAACTGGAAGCATCCTTGAACCACGTAAGCGCCCTCGCTGATAAACTTGCCGGACACCGGCCAATGGACCCCGCCATCGTGGGCGAGCCAACGGGACACAGTGCGTGACTCCTCCCTCATTTTGGTTTTCCGATAATGTACTTGCGCGGTTTTTGGACCCTATAGGTCGCATTATCGGTTCAATTACGACGCATAAAATCAAAAGCGCACGGCCACTACGAGTGAATGTGCCGGTCATATGCGTCGGGAACCTCACCGTCGGCGGGACCGGCAAAACCCCTATAGCTGCCTCTATTGCAGAAAGATTGCGTCAGCGCGGCAATCGGCCCGCTATTTTGTTACGAGGGTATGGGGGCAAACTCAAGGGACCGCTTAAAGTGGATTCCCGACTCCATACATTTGAAGACGTGGGAGACGAAGCCCTATTGCACGCCGTGACGACACCCACATGGGTTTCGGCAAAACGTGCACTCGCAGCGCTCGAAGCGATCAAAGATGGTGCGGACGTCTTGGTGATGGACGACGGACATCAGCATCCCAGCTTGGCCAAGGACTTATCACTGGTTTCCATTAACGGCCGGATTGGATTTGGCAACGGCCGCATTACACCGGCCGGACCACTACGTGAGCCGGCCGAAAGCGGACTCAGGCGTGCAGACGCTGCAATTGTCATGGGCGGCGATCCACATCAGCTATCGGCGGGTATTTCAAAATACACGCCCATTTTGCGGGCGCAGTTGGTTCCAGGACCAGAAGCAAAATATTTGAAGGGCGAGAAGGTTGTCGCGTTTGCCGGTATTGGAGATCCAATTAATTTTTTCCAGGCGCTAGCCGGTATCGGCGCGCGCGTTGTCTCTGCGCACCCTTTTGGTGATCATTACGGATACGCCGGCGCGGATATTCAAACCATACTGGACGAGGCCTTTTCCATCGGCGCAGTCCCAATCACAACAATGAAAGACGCGGTCCGCCTTGATCCGGATCAACGGCAACAGGTCAACGTGCTATCGGTGGATGTTGAATGGGAAGACCCCGGCGCACTCGACAAACTATTGGATCGGGCCCTCGAGTCTGCGAGAGTGCGGACTTAATTTACCGGCAGGACAGTCAATACAGTTTCAGGATCCAGGCGCGTATCGAACCACGTCACGCCGAAATGCAAATGCGGGCCGGTCGCCCGCCCCGTCATTCCTATTTCGCCGATGACGTCCCCTTGCTTCACGCTCTGTCCGTTCTCAACGTGAATAGCGCTCATGTGAATGTAGACGGACTGCAATCCAAAACCGTGATTGATAAACACGGTTTGGCCTGTGAGGGTCATATCGGGATCGGAAAGGGACACTATACCGTCCGCCGTCGCGCGTATGGGTGTGCCCTGCGGTGCGGCAATATCGAGCCCGGAGTGCGGAGCGCGGGGCGATCCATTCAGGATACGCTGGCTGCCAAAAACGCCTGAGATGCGTCCTTCTGCCGGACGCAAGAATCCAGTCTCGTAAAATGGCGTCAGGCTCACTTGGGCGCGGGCGGCGGCCATTTTCCGGCTATCGGCTGCAATTTTCGCCGCCGTCTCTGGGTCCGGTGTTACTAACGTCTGCGGCACACCATCGACGCGTTCGATATGCCAATCGCGCGGTGCAATCGATAAATTTTGGGCTTCCTTGAGTCCGCCGGGCAGTTCAATCGTCAAATCTGCGCGCGCAGGTGCATCGCGGTGCAGCCCAAGCAAAAAGGTACCCGTTTCGGAAACCGGCACACTGCGACCTTCATACGCGATCTTGCTTCCAGCAGGCGCTGTCCCAAGCACCAAACCCCCTTGTTCCAGTTTGCCCGACAACGTCACGTCAACGGCGAACGCGGGAAAGGCCCAAACCAAAATGACAAGTATCGCGCGATATATCACAACAGGCGCCCCTGATCTTTGTCCTCGTTCTTTTTCGATCCGCTCCGCGTACGTTTGAGCGGCACGCCATCTACATGCACGCCAATATCGCCGTCGCCGAACGAAACTTTCAACGCCGCACCTGGCGATGCGTCGGAGGCCCTTGAAACAACTTTGCCGTCACTCGATTTCACCATGGCGTAGCCGCGCTCCAACACGCGCTTTGGCGCGACCGATTCTATGCGAGCAGAGAGCCCTTTTAACTCTGTGGCCTTATCCTGAAGCACTCTTTTGCCTTCGCGCAATAAACTGCGGGTGGTCGCTGCAAGATCTTGTTGATGACGAACAATATCGCGCCGGAAACTGTCGAGATTGAGGCGTGCTGAAAGCACGGCCATCTCCTGCTTCTTTGACTGCAAAAGTGTCTCCGGGCCGCGTTGAAGCCGTCCACTCAAAACATCTAGGTCCTGGACCTTTTGCTCGACAATGACATCAAGCCGGGGAATGCCGCGCACGAGGCCTTCGAGATGAATGCGGTTTTCTTGAAGCATGCGAGTCATAGCGTGCGTCAGTCGCCCATGCGCTTGTTGGACATCGGCCAACAGGTCAAGGCGCACCGGCACCGCCATCTCGGCGGCGGCCGTCGGGGTCGGTGCTCGCCGATCCGCGGCATGATCTATCAGGGTCCAGTCCGTCTCATGACCCACCGCCGATATCAGCGGAATGTCCGAAGCCGCGGCCGCCCGAACAACGACCTCCTCATTGAATGCCCAAAGATCCTCCAGACTGCCGCCGCCGCGCGCGACAATCAGCACATCGGGTCGGGGAACTATCCCGTCCCGTTTAAATTGAGCGAACCCTCTGATCGCTGCCGCGATTTCTTCGGCTGCACCATCACCTTGGACCTTTACCGGCCAAACGAGAACTTTTCGTGGAAACCGGTCGGCGATGCGGTGAAGAATGTCGCGAATAACAGCGCCCGTGGGCGAGGTGACAACCCCGATCACCTCAGGCAATAAGGGAATGTCCTTCTTGCGGACCTCGTCGAACAGCCCTTCGGCAGCGAGCTTTTTGCGCCGCTCCTCAAGCAGCTTGAGAAGCGCGCCTTCGCCCGCCAGTTCCATGGATTCGATAACGATTTGATAGCTGGAGCGTCCGGCGTAGGTGGTCAGCCGCCCCGAGGCCACCACCTCCATACCCTCTTCCGGCTGTATGGAGAGTTTACGCATGGCGCCGCGCCAGATCACAGCGTCGAGAACCGCGGTTTCGTCCTTCAGACGGAGATAGCAGTGGCCGGAGGCTGCGACCTTGGGCTGGGAAATTTCGCCTTTCACCCGCACGAATCCAAAGGCGTCTTCAACCGTTCTTTTAAGAGCCGCCGATAACTCGGTCACTGTGAACGACGGAAGATTGGACTCCAGATCAGCAGCTGCACTGGGGGATGGCATCTCGCTCATGGCTCTGTTATGCCACAGCGGCCCGCTGGCGGACAGGGCACAACACTTAACCGGGGAACTGGCCATGCGAATACTGGTTGTAGGCGGCGGCGGACGGGAGCACGCCCTCTGCTGGGCCCTCAGCGCCTCCCCGCTGTGCGATGCGCTGTTCTGCGCGCCTGGCAACGCCGGCATAGCGGACGTCGCCAAATGCGTCTCCGTCGGTGCGGAAGACATCGACGGCCTTCTGAAGTTTTGCCGTGAAGAAAAGATCGATTTTGTCGTCGTCGGTCCGGAAGCGCCGCTGGTGGCCGGGCTCGCCGACCGGCTCAAGGACGCGGGCATTAAGGTGTTCGGCCCCAGCGCCGAGGCGGCACAACTGGAAGGTTCCAAGGGCTTTATGAAAGACCTTCTGGCCCGCCACAACGTACCAACCGCCTGGTATGGGCGGTTCACCGATGCCGCAAAAGCCAAAGATTTCATAAAAGAGAAAGGTGCGCCCATCGTTGTTAAGGCCGACGGCCTTGCGGCGGGAAAAGGCGTCATCCTATGCCAATCCGTGGATGAAGCCTGCGCCGCCATCGACAGCATCATGACCGACAAAGCGTTCGGAGATGCCGGCAATGAAGTGGTGGTAGAGGAATTCCTGGACGGTGAGGAAGCGAGTTTTTTTGCAATCGTTGACGGCAAACATGCCCTTCCACTGGTTGCCGCGCAGGATCACAAAGCCGTCGGTGAAGGTGACACAGGTCCCAATACAGGGGGTATGGGCGCATACTCACCCGCACCAGTCGTTGACGCCACCATGCAAGACCGGATCATGAAAGAAATCATCCTTCCCACGGTCCAGGGGATGGCGGCGGAAGGCATGCCATTTACCGGCGTCTTATTTGCCGGGCTGATGATCAGCGATGCCGGCCCAAAAACCCTCGAATTCAATGTGCGCTTCGGCGATCCGGAATGCCAAGTGCTGATGGCACGACTTAAATCCGACCTGCTTCCGGCATTGATTGCAGCCGCCGACGGACAGCTTGAGAATTTTGATCTGCGCTGGCGGGAGGAAACCGCCATCGTCGTGGTCATGGCGGCCAATGGTTATCCCGGCACGCCGGAGAAAGGCACCGTGATCGGCGGGCTGGAAGCTGCCTCTAAAATCGAGAACGTCACCGTTTTTCACGCGGGCACCAAAGCCGACACGCGGGAAGGAAAGCCGGTCATTGTCGCAAACGGTGGACGCGTATTGGGTGTTACCGCGACGGGCAAATCCGTCACCGAAGCGCAAGCGCGCGCCTACCAAGCGGTTGATGCGATTGATTGGCCGGGTGGGTTCTGCCGCCGGGACATCGGATGGCGCGCTATTGCACGAGAAAAAAACGGTTAGGCGCAAGGGCCTACTTGCACTGATTGGTCAGTGTCGCGGAGCGCGGGTCTGTTTCCGGGGTGATCGGCTCCGAGTTCGCGTCCACAAGAGTCAGGTTCGTATAAAGGCTTCGATCTGTTTGCCGAATAATTTCGTCAAAAAGATTTTTTCTGAGAACTTCCCGCCTCTGTCCCCGAAAATCGGCCTGCGTCAGGTTCGCGTTGTAGAGATAGATTAGAATTTTTTCGTGAACGATAGGGATCATCCAACAGCCTGGCCGCTCCTCCCCTTCGGGCAACTGAAGCCGCACTGTGAGGACTTCGTACTGAACGCCATTTGACGTCTGGTAGGGCGCCATGATCGGTGTGAGCTGCACCCGAGGGCCGCCATATCCAATCGCACCCTCACCTTCCTCACCGCCACTCTCAGCGGCATAAACGGCGGGCGCCAGAACGCTGCACAAAACTGTTGCGATCAATAATCTATGCATGCCTGACATCGTACGTGATTGTGTACTTCCTGAAAAGCTGTTGGGATCAACGGCGCTCCGCAAAAAATGTCTTCAAAAGTTCTTCCGACTCTTTGGCTGCAATGCCGCCGACAACTTCAGGCTTATGATGACACGTCGGCTGCTCGAATATGCGCGGCCCATGGTCAACCCCGCCGCCCTTTGGATCATAGGCCCCAAAAAAGACGCGTCGAAATCGCGCAAAGGAGATCGCGGCAGCGCACATGGCGCACGGCTCAAGGGTGACGTACAGGTCACAATCTGTCAGCCTTGGTGCGCCGATCCTCTGGCCGGCACGGCGAATGGCCAGAATTTCGGCATGGGCGGTCGGGTCCGCTTGAGCTTCAACTTCGTTTCCGGCCTCGGCCAGCACCTCATCGCTACGCCCGTCCACCACGACCGCCCCCACCGGCACCTCACCACGCCGGCCGGCGGCGGAAGCAACCTCGAGGGCCAAAGCCATGAAATTTCCCGGTTTTTTGTCGTTTTTGCCCATGGGCTAACAGTCGGCGAGTCCGCCGTGGCCGTCAAGAACCGCTTGGGTTCAAGTCGTTAATGAATGGTAAGGATTCAGTAACCATGAACCCCTAGATTTGGCATGGAAAACCCTCATTTGGAGCCCTGTCCATGGTCCAGCACCTTGGTGACGTGGTGAAAATCGCCGGGCAGTCGATTGAGCGATCGACCCTGACCGGCCTAAAAACCGCGAGCGCAAAGAGCGGCGTGAGCTTTCAGTATTTGGTGGCGAAAGCCGCTCAGGAAAGCAGTCTCAAGACCAATGCGGCGGCCTCCACGTCTTCGGCCAAAGGTTTGTTTCAGTTCACGCGCGGGACTTGGCTGGACATGATGAACCGCCACGGCGAACGCTACGGCTTCGGTGAACTGGCGGCAAAAATCTCAATTGATGCGGAAGGTCACGCCAAGGTCAGCGATCCAGCCGTGGAGCGGCGCATATTGGATTTGCGGCAAGACCCTGAAGCTTCAGCTCTGATGGCAGCCGAATACGCTCGGGGAAATGCGACAACTCTACAGAACAATTTAGGGCGCGGAGCGGACGCGTCAGACCTGTATCTTGCTCACTTTCTAGGAGCGAACGGCGCATCGCAACTTCTTGGCGCCGAAGAAACGGCCCCAAAGACCATTGCGGCAACACTCCTGCCCAAAGCTGCAGCAGCCAACAAGGCGGTGTTCTATACAGCTGAAGGCCGCGCCCGAACCGTGACGGAAGTTGCAGATCTCATTCGCGATAGATTTTCAAACCAAATGGACCGTTACGCCGAAGTTGCGACATATTGGGGCGACGATTTCAAAGTGAGCCCTGACTCCAAACCCAGACTCGCGCTCAATCCGAAAAGCGACTTTAACGTCATGGATTTCCGGACAAACCTGACAGGTTCGAATTCGTACGCTATGGCTGTGTCTTGGATGGTGCTTGAAGAGATGGCAAAGCTCATTGCATCCGAGCCCATGAATATGCTGGACGGGTTCGAGGAAAACGAAACGCCAGAAGACCCATATGCGCAGACATCTCCCGGATTTCAGGGGCAAGAATTTGCAACAGCATTTATGCAGGCCATGAAGTCCGATGCGGACCGGTCCAAGGGGCCCGACCGCGCCAACCCATCCGATCACCACCGCAGCGCTGCGGCATACGAGGCACGGTTCTCTCCCACGGCCGCGCTTCGCGGCATAAATACAAAAAGCTCAGATCAAGCATAGGCTCTGCAAAGCCTCGGGTTTCTGATACCTTGCGGACATGCGTTTGGTTTCGTGAGGTTTTCCATGAAAAGGCCGGTCATCGGCATCACCGTCGATATCGAGGAAGGCGGGTACTCCCGATATCCCTGGTTTGCCATTCGAGAAAACTACTGCTCGTCCGTTGCGGCGGCGGGCGGCCTGCCTGTGCCCCTGCCTCACGACATGACGTTGGTGGATCAGTACGCGGACATGATCGACGGACTGGTCGTCTCGGGCGGTGACTTCGACGTGGACCCCGCGCTCTTCGGCGCGAAGGAACGCCACCCCAAAGTAAAAGTCAAAGCCGGCCGCACGGACTTTGAGATGGCCATGACCCGCGCAATTCTGCAAAAAGATAAGCCGATATTCGGAATCTGCGGCGGCCAGCAGCTCATCGCGGTCGCGCTGGGCGCCACGCTTATTCAGCACATCCCCGACGAAGTGCCAAACGCGTTGCCCCACGAACAGCCGGGCCCGCGCAATCGGGCCGGACACGGGGCGATTATTAAAGAAGGCACATTGCTGCACAAAATTGTTGGGCAAACACATATCCCCGTAAATAGCGCTCATCACCAAGCGGTCAGAGACGTGCCCGCACCAGCAATTATAAATGCGCATGCACCAGACGGCATTGTGGAGGGGATTGAAGACCCCGAACGCCGGTTCTGCTTGGGTGTGCAATGGCATCCCGAGTTTCATATCAGCCCCGCGGACCAACAGATTTACACCGCTTTCATCGACGCCTGCCTCAGCAAAAACCCGGCCGCATGACGAAATCAGAAAATCAAGAAGCAGACAAACCGGAGCGGATTGCAAAAGTAATGGCGCGCGCCGGCTTGTGTTCGCGGCGCGATGCAGAGAAATGGATCGCTGACGGTCGCGTTGAAGTGAACGGCGAGGTATTAACGTCTCCCGCCATGACCGTGCTTTCGACGGATACCGTTGTGGTCGACGGCGAAGTTTTACCGCCTCCCGGACGAACACGCCTATGGCGCTATCACAAACCGTCCGGCCTCGTGACAACCCACCGGGACGACCAGGGGCGCAGGACCGTATTCGAGGTGCTTCCGCCTGAGCTACCGCGGGTCGTCAGCGTCGGACGCCTGGATATTACATCCGAAGGACTCCTGCTTTTGACCAATGACGGTGCTTTGGCGCGGGAAATGGAACACCCCTCTCGCGGATGGGTGCGCCGATACCGCGTACGTGTGAACGGGGGCGTTGATCCGAAAGCGTTAGAGTCCTTAAAGAAGGGTGTTACCGTCGCCGGTGTTCGTTACGGGCCGATTACAGCAACTTTGGACAGCGAAACAGACCCTGCGAAAGGGCCTCCCAAACGCAATGTTTGGGTGACCGTATCCCTCAGCGAGGGGAAAAACCGAGAGGTTCGGCGTGTCATGGCGCACTTGGGGCTGACGGTATCGCGCCTCATCCGTGTTGCGTACGGACCTTTTCAATTGGGAAATTTGAAGCCGGGTTTATTGGAGGAAATACCTGCACATGTCATTCGCCAACAGCTGGGTGCATCCGCACCCGCCAGCATAAAGAAAAATGCAAAAAACCGCGCTTCGCGATAAATCCGGCACACTCCGCATCATTGCCGGTGCTTGGCGGGGCCGTAAAATAGAGGTTCCCGCCGGGGACAAAGTTCGCCCGACATCCGATCGGGTTAGAGAGGCACTTTTCAATCGGCTTGTCCATGGATTTGCGGAAACAAGCTTTAGATTGCCCGGCGCACATGTCGCTGATGTCTTCGCGGGAGCAGGAGCACTCGGCCTGGAGGCGCTCTCGCGCGGCGCAAGCCACGCGACCTTTATCGAAAAAGATTTAAACGTGGCCGAAGGAATTCGAAGAAATATAGCTAAGCTTGGTGCAGAAGACAGATCGACGGTTCTCGTTGCCGACGGCGCGAAGCTCCCTCGGTCCTCGGTCCGCCATAATCTTGTTCTTGCGGACCCTCCTTACGGCGAAGATTTGATAGGTGACATGCTCGCAAGCTTATCTTTGCAGGAATGGTTAACCCCTGACGCATTGATTTGCATCGAATCTGAGGTGCTGGACGAAGTGGCAGAACAGGAGGGATTTAAGATCCTTGACCGACGGACCTATGGGCGCTCGGCGATCACCGTGCTGCAGAAAACGACACTAGCGCCCAAGTAAACAGGGCTGCGTCAATTGTCACCCAACGGATCGCCCAGCCCTTCGTTCAGTTCCGCCTCGAGCTCGGGCGGAAGCGGTTCATCGTTCTTCGACGCCTCACCTTCGGCGTTTTCATCCTTCTCGACATTCCGTTCGTAAATCTTTGCAGTCATTGTATGGATATAGTCGTGCGTTGCATGCTCTTCCGGATGAGGCGCAATCAGCCAATCCCACTCTTCATTGTGAACGACGGTTGGCGTAGGGGGCAACTTTAAGGCTTTAAGCAGGTTGCTCCGCGAGACCATATTATCGTCCTGCATCGCGATGCGGTCCTCGTCGGTGATAATCTCACCGATACCGGTCGCTTCCTCCGCAATCGCTTTCGCGTGCTGCTCCATGATTTGATAGGCGACCTTGTCCGAATCCAATTCGGAAAAACCGCGCGTTTTTTCGAAGTAATCCGTAAATGGCCCTGCCAACTGGGTGAGACAATTGCACGACACAATCAGATCCGCATCTTTCAAGTGAGGTATGCGTGCAGGCGGCGCAGGAGAATTCGGACCCGGCGGATGGCTATCCTTCATGGCGATAAAGACGCCGGTGATATCACCCGTAAGCAATTTAACATTAAAGTGCTTTTTGACTTCCCGTCGCACTTGAGGCATGTGGAAAATATCGACGAGATAAACCCGCTCGAACCGATCCGCCAACGCTGAGAGGAGCACTTCCAGCAGCAGCCCCGAGCCCAAAATGACTACCGTTTTTTGCTGCTCGCAAAGATCGGCAACTTTAATGATCAGATCTTTTGTTTGCTGAAGATGACTGGCCAAGCGGCTTCACACCGTTTTGCTCGTGCCTCTAACGCAATTAATCGTTTCAGGTAGCCGAACTTACGAATGCGCTCCGGAGCAAGAGTCGTGGCATAACGAAAAAACTCTAATATCATTCTCGTTCCCGCCTCTGCTCCCGTTACCTGCGACCGAAAAGCCGCTCGATATCCTTGAGCTTCAATTCTACGTAAGTGGGGCGGCCATGATTGCATTGTCCGGCATGCGGCGTCACCTCCATTTGTCGCAGAATTGCGTTCATTTCCGGCCCATTAAGGCGCCGGCCCGCGCGCACTGATCCATGACAGGCCAGCGTTCCGCATACATCGCCAAGCCTATCCTTCAAGCTCAAGGTCTCATCCATAGCGGCAAGGTCGTCTGCCAGATCGCGCACAAGACCCTTTATGTCGGTTTCACCCAAAAGCGCAGGTATTTCACGGACAACGACGGTTCCCGACCCAAAAGGCTCCAATACCAGGCCCAGTTCCGCGAGTTCAGGCGCCCGCGCGACCAGCCTTTCCGACGACGCCTCATCCAATTCCACAACCTCGGGAATGAGCAGTATTTGCCTATTCACCCCTTCTCGGCCCAAGGCTTCCTTCATCCGCTCGTAAACCAGACGTTCATGCGCGGCGTGCTGATCCACGATCACAATCCCACTTTCGGTTTGTGCCACGATGTATGTTTCGTGTACCTGCGCACGGGCGACTCCCAGAGGGTGGTCGGCGCCGCTTACTGGGTCTTCGAAATTGCCCTCGGGCGCCGACGGTGCAAATGCGAACATCGATTCAGCGGCCTCTTCGGAAAGGCCGGAATTGTTCCCATCGATCGGCGCCTGGCTCATATACGCCGCCGCAGACACGTGCGTACCGGGACGCATTGGCATCGAACCTTGCCCGGATCGCAACGCCCCTAAGGCCGCGTTGCTGACGGTGGTTGAAGCCTTATGACCCGCCTCCGCCAACGCGTGCTTCAGCGCGCCGATAATGAGACCGCGAATTTTTCCCGCGTCCTTAAAGCGAACTTCGGCTTTCGCCGGATGGACGTTGACGTCTACATCTTGTTGGGGAACGTCCAGAAACAACGCCACATAGGGATGGCGGTTGGGCGCGAGAAAGTCCTGATATGCGGCACGAACACACCCGGAGAGGAGCCTGTCCCGAACGGGCCTCCCGTTGACGAATAGGTACTGCGCCAACGCATTGCCCCTGTTAAAGGTTGGTACGCCGATATAGCCGTAAAGGGCAACGCCATCGCGCTCAGCAGCGACCGGAAGCGCGTTGGCGCCGAAATCCTTACCTAAAATTGAGGCCAAACGCTCCAGGTGAACATCGAACAGGTCGCCCTGGTCATGGGGGACGGGCAGATTGACTCGCGTTCGGCCATCGCACGTCAAAGTGAAGGCGATTTCAGAATGAGCCATCGCAAGGCGTTGCACGGCATCCACACAATAATTGAGTTCTGTTTGAGGAGACTTCAGAAACTTAAGGCGCGCAGGTGTCGCATAAAACAGATCACGCACTTCAACGCGGGTACCAACTGGATGGGGTGCAGGCACGGGGCCGTCCTTGCGACCGCCGGCAACGATCACATACCAGCCGGAGTCCGCGTCTTCCGTCCTGCTCGTCACCGTGAGGCGCGCAATGGATCCTATCGCGGGCAACGCCTCTCCGCGGAACCCCAAATAGTCAATATTCAACAAATCGTCGGAAGGCAGTTTAGATGTCGCATGCCTATCCACAGCCACGGACAAATCTTGCGCGGACATGCCGCGACCGTTGTCCGTCACAACTATGAGTGAGCGTCCACCATCGTTCAGCACGACATCAATTCTGGTCGCCCCGGCATCAACGGCATTCTCGACAAGCTCCTTCACCGCCGAAGCCGGCCGCTCAACAACCTCACCCGCGGCAATTTGGTTGACTAGGTTTGGAGGGAGCAACCGAATGGTCATGATGCGGCGTTTTTCGCGGCAAGGTACGCATTCACGAGGCCGATGGTCGATCCATTGCCCGTCTCAGACAGCGCAGCTACAGCCTTTGTATTTCCGCTCAATGCAGGTTCCAGGCCTTTCGCCAATTCTTTGCCAAGCTCAACACCCCATTGATCAAAGGCGTTTATCCCCCAAATCAAGCTCTGGACGTATACCTTGTGCTCGTACAATGCCAGAAGCATGCCGACGGCATAGGGTGAAATCTCGTCAAGAAGAAGCGTATTCGACGGCCTATTTCCAGGAAACGTTTTGTGCGCCTTCAATTCATCCGACACGTTTTCCAATTCGGCAGCATTTCGACCCTTTAATAAGGCTTCGGATTGGCCAAAAACATTGGACAAGAGAACATCGCGATTGTTGTCGCTTCCAGCCGCGCCTGAAATCGCCGCGATAAAATCGCAAGGGACCACCCTTGGGCCTTGATGCAGCAACTGAAAAAACGAATGCTGGCTGTCTGACCCTCCTCCTCCAAAAACAATGGGGCCAGTGTCGGCAGTCACGGGCGCACCCTGAACGGTCACGCCCTTGCCGTTACTTTCCATATCCAGCTGCTGAATATGCGCGGGCAGTCCCCGGAGTGCATGATCGTAAGGCAATATGGCGTGAGTGGCGAAATCCAAAAAGTTTATATTCCATACGCCGATCATGGCGAGAATGACCGGTAAATTCTGGCTCAACGGCGCCGTTTCAAAATGCTTATCCATCGCTTCAGCGCCGGCAAGCATTTGGTCAAAGGCGTCATAGCCGCGCGCGAGAACCGCCGACAAGCTCATGGCAGACCAAAGCGAGTAGCGTCCACCGACCCAATCCCAAATCGGAAAAATACGGTCTTTCGACACTCCAAACGCCGTTGCTTTGTCGGCTGCCGTGCTAACTGCGGCGAAATGGGCTGAAACGGCTTTTGCACCGACCGTCTTTGCCAACCATGCTTTTGCATGGGCAGCATTCGCCATTGTCTCTGAAGTTGTGAAGGTCTTGGAACAAATGACAACTAATGTTGCTTCAGGATCGAGGGCGGCAGCAACTTTATTAAATTGAGCGGAATCAATATTCGAAACAAACTCTACAGTGAGGCTGGATGGTTCGCTGGATTCGAGCGCTTGCGCAACGAACATGGGTCCAATATGCGATCCGCCAATACCAATATTGATGATGTGCTTGAACGCCTTTCCCGAACTGCCCTTAATCTTGCCCGACCGTATCTCTTCAGCGAAGGCTTTGATGCGTTCACGAACCACGCGAATGCCGGACATAACATCTTGCCCGCCAACCATCAGGGGTTCATCTGATTTCCGCCGCAAGGCTGCATGCAAAGCTGCGCGCCGCTCAGTTGAATTGATGGGGGCGCCGGCGAACATTGCACCGCGCCCCTCATCGACCCGACACGCCCGCGCCAACTCTAGAAGGAGCCCACCCGTCTCAAGGGTCAGAATGTTCTTTGAATAGTCCGCAAGCAACGGTCCAAGCTTGAATGAAAAAC
Organism: uncultured Rhodobacterales bacterium; assembly: GCA_964475755.1. Lineage (GTDB taxonomy): Bacteria > Pseudomonadota > Alphaproteobacteria > Rhodospirillales > Rhodospirillaceae > UBA11612. Next base: position 62,535 of record CAYYXR010000003.1, on the reverse strand, counting down.
GGTCAAACCGATCCGGATCGTTTTCAAAGAGCTCGCGCATATGAATGGACCGCATAGTCTTCGCATGCGATTCAAGCGCCTGCCATTCAGGCGTACCAACGAGTGAAATTTCGCTCACCGATTACGGGCTCAGCTGAAGTTGCGGACCACTGCAACATACCAATCCTTGGTGTCGCAGCCAAATTGAGGGTGCTCGGACTTGGCGGCCTTCACAACCAATAAGAGCGGTCGTCAGTTTGATTTGCCTGCAGGATCGACATTTTCCGGACCGACGACAACGACGGTCAGGGCATCCGGATCGTACAGGTTCTTGGCCACGCGCCTCGCGTCCTCAACCGTAATCACATCGATAAGAGAATTTCGCTTGTCCAAGTAATCAAGCCCAAGATTATCCCTTTGAACAGCAAGAAGAATGTCGGAGATGCTGCCCGTGGACGTAAAGCGCAATGGCCAAGCGCCTGTAAGGTACTGCTTGGCGTCAGCCACCTCTTCCTCAGTGGGGCCATTGTCACGCATTTTTTGCCATTCTTCGCGAATGATTCGCGCGCTTTCCGCTGCCTGTTCGGCGCGAGTGCCGACGGCGGCGGTGATGACGGCGCCCGCGTCAAAGGGCGCCAACCCCGTCGATACACTGTAGGCTAGACCGCGTTTTTCGCGAACCTCATCCATGAGCCGGGACGCAAAACTACCACCGCCTAAAATATAATCGACGACAGTTGCCGCATACCAATCGGGGTCTTCGCGTTTGATGCCCGGCTGGGCCATATAAATAATGGCCTGTGGAAGATTTCGCTCAATGTGAATATACCTCCCCTCCCTCGGCACATTGGCTTCGGGCACGGTGGACTCCAATCCGGTTCCTTCCGGCAGTTCTCCAAAAATGACGTCGATGACCGCTTTGAGTTCTTCAGCGCTTATGGCGCCTGCCGCACCGATTATGAGCCGGTCTTTGGCGAATCTATCCTTTACCCAAGCCTGCAAATCCGCGCGGGAAATAGCTTGAACTGATTCTGGCGTGCCGCCGGTTGGGTAAGAGTAGGGATGGCTTTCAAACAATTTTTCAAACAGTGCACGGGATGCAATGTATCCGGGTTGTTCCAATTGGTTGGCTATTGAAACAAGCAGTTGTCGGCGAATGCGCTCGACGGGCTCCTCGTCGAAGCGAGGATCAATGAGTGTGAGCCGTGTTAGCTCTACGCCACGATCCAAATTCGGTTTCGTTGTTGTCAGTTGGCCTCGGATCATGTCCCGGTCGACGTTGTACCGGATCGATGTTGCGCGGTCCTCCAACTCCGACTGGAATGCGAAGGAATCCAAATCTCCCGCGCCTTCGTCCAAAACCGAAGACGCGAATTCTGAAAGTCCAAGTTTGTCGGCCGGATCGAGGGCCGATCCACCTTTGAAACCGAAGCTGATCGCAACCACCGGCGTCGTATGATCTTCGACCAAATACGCCGTCAAACCTCCCTCACTACGCACCTCTTGCACAGTTACGGCATGCGAAGGAGGTGCGCCCGAAGCCAGAAAAACGAACGCCACCAACGCAATGCACTTAAAAAGTGGTCCTCTGCTCATTGCGCCGCCTCCATAGCTGTTCTTTCTACAAGCGGAAGCAATATGCCGGTTGTCGAGGAGTTGTCCGAGAAGAGCCGGCGCGCAGCGCCCAACACTTGCTCTAAAGTAACCTTCGCAATTTCGTCCGGGTGGGATTCGACCTCGTCCAACGTCAGTCCAACCGCGAGAGATGCACCTAATCCACGCGCGGCTGAAATGGGTGAGTCGGTTGCGTAGGCAAGGCGCGCCGCAAATCTTCGCTTGGCGTTTTCGACGTCTTCCTCAGTAATGCCGCCTTCCAGCAATTTGTTCATAGCCTCTTCGTACGCTGCTTCAGCATCCTCAAGGGAAACACCTGGGCTGGGTGTGAAAGAGATATAAAACGTACCATACGAAACAGCTTCGCCGCGGTATCCGGTATAAACGCTCACCGCCACCCCTTGGTCCACAACGAGTTCACGATACAATTTAGACGTCGATCCCCCGCCAGCAATTTCGGAGAAAATATCCAGGGCATAAACATCTTCGCGGTTGCCCACTGCATAGCTGGGGGCAGTGTATTGACGCGACCACTGGGGCTGGGCAACCTGCTCATGTCTCATGACAATTTCCGTGTCCACAACAGGCGCCAAAAATTCAGATCGCTTGCGGGGCATCTGTTCTCCGGTCCAATCATCACTCGCCGGAATTGCCCCGTAGTATTTTTCAGCCAACGGCTTCAAATCTTCCGCCGTGATATCTCCACCAATGACGAGAATTGCATTGTGCGGCCCGTAATAGTCTTCATAGAAATCGAACGCATCCTGCCTGGACAAGGCCAGCATTTCTTCCATGTGACCTATGATCGGCACCCCGTAATGATTGGTGCCCCACAAAGCAGCACTGACACGTTCGCTTAGCAGAGCACCCGGAACATTCTCTGTTCTGCTCCGGCGCTCTTCAATAATAACCTCGCGTTCCGTCTCTACGTCTTCTTCACTAAGAATCAGATTCCTCATACGGTCCGCTTCCATATCCATAACCAATGGAAGCCGATCAACGGCGATGTTTTGGTAATATCCCGTATAATCCCAACTGGTGAACGCATTTTGCTGACCACCATTTTTGGCGACGATGTCCGTCATCGCACCCTCAGGGAAGCGCGGCGTGCCTTTGAACATGAGATGCTCTAGAAAATGAGCAATTCCCGATTTTCCAGGCGGCTCGTCGGCAGACCCTACTTTGTACCAGACCATGTGCGTGACCACAGGTGAGCGGTGATTGGGAATCACAACCACCTGCATACCATTGTCGAGCATGAAGGATTCGGCGTTGTAGATGGCCGCATCCGCAAAACGAGATGCCCCGACACCAAGCAGCACAAAGGCCAAAACTGCGGATACTATTCGAGTCATGTTCGCTCCGGGTTGGCAGCAATACGTTGTCCAACAACGAACATGGAGCCGAACAGTCGGCAGGTCAACGCCGAGAGCCCCGAATCTCTCGTCGATTCTGTAACGATACAAGCTCGTAATGATACAGCGCGCAGCTTAGAAGACGTTGAGAACCGACGATCCGCCGCGCGTAATGACCGGAATCGGCCCTTCGCTGGCTTCTTTTCCTGCCGCGGCGTTTTGGTTCAGCCGGCGCATTTCTGCAACAGGGTCGAGCGCTGTCCCGCCAAGGCTCGCTTGCCCCCCTTCTCTCCAAAACACCAGCCGATCGGTGAAAGAGGAATCTTCCCGCGCAAATGACGACACCTCTTTATCCAGGGTAATACGAATGTTTGGCGGCACATTTTCAACACCCGCCAACGTTAGTAATTGCGCTTCACCTTGCGTCATACCTCGCTGCTGCAATGCCTGCATCCTAGCGCGGCCCACCAGCGCGGTCCGCGCCTGGTCGGCCGGCGACACTTGGGCGCGGTCCGAGCCTGGTGCAGGAGGACGCAAATTGAAGTCCGGCGGGATGACCAATGGCACAGGCGCCGCAACGGCAAATTCGTCCGGCACCGACCGCTCGAGGCCAATTGTATTGCGCACACCCTCACAGCCAGACAACACGGCTGTCACCGTCACCAAAAGCGCGAACTTAGAAATATGACTACGCATACATAACCTCTTCAGACCACGTCGCGGAATATGCGACCGCCGTAATTCAACCAATCGAATCAACCGTTACTCACCTTATGGTGGGGGCGCGTGATAAGGGCGTCAAGCAGCCACATCCCCACGCCGACGGAGATACAGGTATCAGCCAAGTTGAATGTGGGAAAGTGCCAATCTTGCCAGAAAAAATCGAGGAAATCCGCGACCGCGCCCATTGTAATGCGATCTACGATATTTCCTAACCCACCTCCAACGATCAAACCACAAGCCGTTTGCATCCACGCTCCACTCATGTGCCACATGAACCACAAAATTGTCAGCATAATGACCGACTGAACAATGATAAGGGCCACAATCGTCAGTGTTGTACCTGAATCAAACAAAGAAAAGCTAATGCCCGTGTTCCAGGCCATTCGGAGCTGAAAAACGGGCAACACTTCGATGATTCTGGACGAATAAAATGGCGTGCCGGAAATGCCGTCGGGACGCATGACCAACTCGACCATTATATATTTAGAGACTTGATCGGCGAAAAGAGCCACCACGGCGACAACCAATCCAACAATGGGCATTTTTCGCACAATCGCTGAATCGTGATTGTCGAGCATCATTATCAATCCAATGATACTGCAGCCGCGGCGATGATTTCCACGGCATCATCACACCGCTCGCACACGCCGATGTGTTTGTGGCGTCCAACATCTTCTAGGACCTTCCAGCACCTTTGACATTTCTCGCCGGAGGCCAATTCCACAACCACGCCCACTCCCGGCACTTCGGGGAGAGCGTACGCACCTTCCGGCGGGGCACCCCCCTGAATACTAATAGCCGACGTGATGCAGATATCTTCCATGTCATGACCGCTAACAGCGCTCAAAAGATCCGCTGGCGCCCATACTTTCGGATGCGCTTGCAGTGAAGCACCAATATGCTTCGCGGCCCGTTCTTTCTCCAATGCGCCAGTAACGACTCTACGCACAAGCCTGATTTTTGCCCATTTTTCGGCCAGCGCGTCATTCCGCCAGCTTTCTGGAATGACCGGGAACTGCTCAAGGTGCACCGAGCCTTCTACCCCCGGATTGCGCGCAAGCCACGCTTCTTCGGCTGTAAAGCAGGTGAACGGCGCCAACCATTTTACAAGGCAATCGTATAACGTATCCAGAACAGTCCGGCAGGCCCGGCGGCGCACGCTATTTTGCAGATCGCAATACAGCGCATCCTTGCGGATATCAAAATAGAATGCAGACAACTCAACGGTGCAGAAGTTGTGCAGCTCATTGAACAGGCCGTGAAAGTCAAAATCATCACAGGCCTCGCGAATTGTTTTGTCGATCTCCCACAAGCGATGAAGAACCCATTGCTCCAGCTCCGGCATCTCGTCGTATGAAACGCGTTCTTCTTCGCTGAACCCGGATAGATTACCCAACAAGAAGCGCAACGTATTGCGCAAGCGGCGGTAAAGATCGCTCATTTGCTTGAGGATATTTGGGCCAATGGACAAATCAGCGCCGTAATCGGACGCCACGACCCATAACCGCAGAATATCCGCGCCAGACTGATTCATCACGTCTTGGGGCGCAACGACATTGCCCAAAGATTTGGACATCTTGCGGCCTTTTTCGTCGAGAACGAACCCATGCGTTAAAACCGCTTCGAATGGCGCTCGCCCACGCGTGCCGCATGACTCGAGCAAAGACGTATGAAACCACCCGCGATGCTGGTCGGACCCTTCCAAATAAAGATCTGCGGGCCATTTAAGGTCGTCCCGCTCTTCAAGAGTGTAGACATGCGAGGTGCCCGAATCGAACCACACCTCAATAATATCACTAACTTGTGTCCACTCGTCCGCGATGTATTCGTTGCCCAAAAATCTCTCCGGGGGAGAATTCAGCCACGCGTCTCCGCCTTCTTTCGAAACCGCCTCTGCAATACGGTCATAGACTGCTTGGTCGCGCAGAAGGTCGCCACTCTTCTTATTGACGAATACTGTGAGCGGCACACCCCAATGACGTTGGCGTGAAATACACCAATCCGGACGGGATTCGATCATCGATTGAATTCTGTTGCGCCCTTGCGCAGGCACCCACTTGGTCGCCGCAATCGCATCCAACGCCTTCTTGCGCAGATCGTTTGTCTCCATGGAAATGAACCATTGTGGCGTGGTGCGGAAAATAAGTGGCGCTTTCGAGCGCCATGAATGCGGATAGCTATGGTCAAGCTTGCCGTGCGCCAGCAACGCGCCAGCGTCCTTCAAGGCCTCAACCACATCCGGGTCGACCTTGAACACGTGCTTGCCCCCAAACAACGGCACATGATCATAGTACAAGCCGCCGTCATCCACAGTTTCCGGAACTTGAATGTCATGAGTTCTGCATAGATAGAAGTCGTCCTCACCGTGACCGGGCGCCACGTGAACAAAACCCGTGCCTTGCTCAGTGGTCACAAAATCACCCGCAAACAGCGGTACGTCGTAGTCGTAACCTTGACCATCAAAAGGATGGCGGCACACGGTCCCTTCTAGATTCGCCCCCTTCAGCGTCACGACGACTTCGTGATCTGAAATTTTGGAATCCTTCAAAACCGATTGCAGCAAATCGGTTGCCAAAACCATGACTTCACCGGGCTTGGCAAGGCTGCCTTCGTCAACGTTAGAGACCCTTATGACGGCATATTCCATGTCCGGGCCAAAGGCGATGGCACGGTTACCCGGTATGGTCCAAGGAGTCGTGGTCCAGATTACAACTGAACCACCCTGAATCGCTTCGACATTCGTTTTCACAACGGGAAAGCGCACCCATATGGTCGTGGACGTATGATCGTCATATTCAACTTCGGCATCGGCCAGCGCCGTCTTCTCGACCACCGACCACAAGACCGGCTTCGATCCGCGATACAAACCGCCATTGAGGACGTACTTACCCAACTCACGAACAATCGCAGCTTCAGCATTGAAATTCATTGTGATGTAGGGATGTTCCCAGTCCCCCACGACCCCTAAACGCTTGAATTCCTCTTTTTGAACTTCAATCCATTTTGCTGCGAATTCGCGGCATTCATTTCGAAATTCCGCAATTGGCACATCGTCTTTGTTTTTGCCTTTTTTGCGGTATTCCTCCTCGATCTTCCATTCGATGGGCAATCCGTGACAATCCCAACCGGGCACATAGTTGGAATCATAGCCTGTCATCTGTTTCGCGCGGACAATCACATCTTTCAAAATTTTATTGAGCGCATGACCGATGTGTAGATGTCCGTTGGCGTAGGGCGGGCCATCGTGCAGCACGAACTTCTCGCGTCCTTTCGATTCTGCACGCAGCCGGTTGTACATATCCATTTTTTCCCAACGTTCGAGCAATGTGGGCTCGAGCTTGGGCAGCCCGGCTTTCATTGGGAAGTCGGTTGAGGGAAGAAAAACAGTTGAACGGTAGTCAGGTTTATTGGAATCAGCCGGGTCGGCCATGGTCGCAGAGTCCTACTAAATTGTGGCGGTTGAGCGAGTAGCGCTTGTCCCCATTCCGTTTAGGGAATGGGGTGGCTAATTCGCGCACCAAGGCGCTCTGCGACAATCCAAGTGAACATGGGCGCGCTATCTACCAGGGACCACCGCACTGTTCAAGTGGGGCGAGGCCTGCCACGCGGACGGGCTATTAGCATAATGCCCTGGTATTTAATGATAAATTAAGTTTATTGCTCAGCCCCGATACGACACGAACGGCGCAGTGGTGGCGGAAAAACTGCCGCTCGCAAGTAAATCACGAGCGGTCTGGCAGTCCTTGGCGATTTGGACTTGCAGCGCCTCTAGTCCGTCGAACTTCACCTCGCCCCGCAAAAACTCGATCAGGGCCACCCGCAGGTGCTTATGATAAAGGTCCTGGTCTCCATCGAGCAAGTGCACTTCAAGCAATACATCTTTCTTGTCAAAGGTGGGGCGGTTTCCAAAATTCGCCACCCCCGGATGCCATATCGTATCCGCTCCCTTGTCGATGCCAGCACACACGGCGTAAACACCCTTTTTTGGATGCAAATAATCTTTGTACGGCAAGTTTGCCGTTGGGAATCCCAATTGCCGGCCTCGCTGATCGCCTTGTTCCACCCGGCCTTCAATCTCCCAATACCGTCCGAGCAAAGCCGCAGCACTTTCGCATTTTCCCTCTTTCAGTAAATTGCGAACGTTGGTCGAGGAAAATCGGTGACCTTGCTCAAGAGTGATTTTCTCAATGGCGGTTACCTCAAAGCCGAATTTGGTTGAAAGCGACCTTAAAAGCTCCACGTTTCCTTTGCGTTGATATCCGAAGACATAATCGTACCCCACGACAACATGCGAAATATTGAGGCCGCCAACCAAAACTTCTTCGACAAAATTTTCTGCGGAGCGTTTCGAAAATTCGAGATCGAAAGTTTGAACGTAAAGATAGTCGATGCCTAACGATTCCATCAGCCGCGCCTTCATGCGAAACGGACAAAGTCTGAACGGCTCTTGGTCAGGATTAAAAAAAACTCGCGGATGAGGCTCGAACGTCATTACAGCGGACGCGACACCGCGACTTTTGGCAATTTCCTTTGCGCGCCCGATGACTTCTTGGTGTCCACGATGCAATCCATCGAAATTGCCGAGCACAAGCACACCGCCCTTTAAAGGCGGCGGAACTTCACTCCAACTGCGGAAAATATTCATGTCTGACTTGTTGTCACTTACGTGTCTAAGCCCGCAAACCAACACTTATTGATAACGATTTTATACGCGTTCCGGCACAATTAGGGTCGCCTCACCGTCAACGACGACTTTGTCACCAATCAAGCACTGCGTCTTAAATGTCACGAGCTTTCGGTCCGGGTCCAAACCTGTGATCTCCGACCGCGCCGTCACCACGTCGCCAATGCGGACCGGTGCTTTAAATTTAACGCTCTGGGACAAGTATATTGCACCCGGACCAGGCAATTTTGTGCCCAATACCGCGGAAATGTAGGACGATGTCAGCGCACCATGGGCAACGCGGCTTTTAAATATGCTGGCCGATGCAAATGCCTCGTCGAGATGCATGGGGTTGGTATCTCCCGATACTTCCGCAAATTTGACAATATCGGCTTCGGTTACGGTCCTCGTAAGGGACGCGGACATGCCGACGGACAGTTGGTCAAAGGATTTGCCCGATTGAGGACTGGATTGGTGTAGGCTGGACATGCGATCATATTCTCCGAGTTGCGCACGGGAAATGATCACCGGCGAAGAATGTTGGGAGATTTCGATGGCGAAAAAATCAGGTCCCGCTATCCAGGTCAAGCGTGACGTCGTCACGGAGTCAATTTCGTGGTCATTTCCGATTTTGATTTCAGTCGCCTTTACGTTGGCGGGATGCAGCGCCTCTTGGCATCACGCGAGCCGGTCAGCGAGCGAGATGGCCGCGGATGAACGCGCCTGCGCTCGCGAGGCCGAGGAAATAACGCTGATCCGAACTGGAACCCCTCGAACGGAATACGGGACTTCACCTAGTCAAACCGGAACGGGCATGAGCCGAGGAGAAACCCCCATGGAGCGGTACGAGAGAGCCAATACAACAACCGCCTACAACAGGGAATTCGAGAGTTGTATGCGCTCCAAGGGATATTCTAAGAACTAACGCAAAATTTGTGTTTGAGTACAGTCAGCCATGGCAATTCGACGTATAGACTCTCTTGGGTATCAAATCGGTTTGCTTGGCCGCCTTTACGACCGCGAACTCCAGGATGCGCTTAAAAAGTTCGGCGTCGCGCCCGGCCAATTCGCACCGCTTGTCATGCTTTTCGAAAAAGACGGCCTCACGCAAGCCGATCTGTGTCGGCGGATCAACGTGGAGCAACCGACAATGGCGAACACATTGAGCCGTATGGAGAGAGACGATCTTATTGTACGAAAGCCTGATCCCAACGATAAACGCCGCACCCTGGTCTTCCTGACATCAAAAACCAAAGACCTGCAGGAAGAAATCATGAGCGCAGCGCGCAGCGTTTCCGCAATGGCCATGAGCAATTTGTCGGCCCCGGAGCAGGGAAATGCGTTCAATATCCTGTCTCGTATGATCGAAAATCTCGATAAGAGCCGATAAATCTCTACTTCTGGTTTCACATCCCAGCCGCAACCCGCTAAACCGTGTCTATAAAAGAGCCGCAAGTCAAAGGCTTAGAGCCTTCCTGCGTTTAACAAGGGACACTGGGATTGGTGCAGGCGGTAGGAACCGAAGCTCTATTTTCAGGGGTGCTGGATGCGACGACGGATGCGGTCATGGTTACCGACCGCGACGGTGTTATCCAACGCGTAAACCGAGCCTTTGAAAAGCTGACGGGCCATAAAGAAGCGTCTCTTCTGGGCTTGAACGCCAAAACTTTATTCCAAGACGTCAATAGCCCGGACCTATGCAAGGAAATCTGGGCAAACCGCCCCGAACCGAAGCGCTTTCAGTCCGTACGGTCTGTGCATGCCGACGGACGGGCTCAGGTGCACGATTTGGACATGCGCTCGATAAATGATGAACCGGGATCACCGAGCAGCTTTCTCGCGGTCATACTGTCTGAATCTTTTCAATCCGAAGCATCATCGGGAGACACACGCCGCGTTGGCTACGACCCGCTCACGGATCTGCCCGATCGAAGCCTCCTCTCCGACCGTGTTGCACAGAACATCCTAAATGCAAAACGGTCCAACAAGTCCATCGCTCTTCTCGTAATGGGCTTGGATCGTTTCACTCTCATCAATGATGCCCTTGGCTATGCCGCCGGTGATGAACTTCTCAAAGAAGTGGCCAACCGGCTGAGAAAAGTCATTCGCTCCAGCGATACCGCAGCGCGCTTGGACGGCGATAAATTTGCGGTGATGACACCTATCAGCGCCATAGACGACAGCGTGATCGTTGCTGAAAAAGTCCTTAAGTCCGTCAAAAAACCCTTCAGCCTGAAAGGCGAAGAAGTGGTCACAACGTTCTCCATTGGCATCAGCATTTATCCGACGGATGGAGAGAGCTTTGACGACCTTCTGAAAGACGGCCTTAGCGCCATGCAGCATGCGAAAAGCGGCGGCGGCGGCGAGTACAGATTCTTTTCCGGCGACATGAATACCAAAGCCAGAAACAGACTAGCGCTTGAGAAACGGATGCGCCTTGCACTGGCCAAGGAGGAATTCGTCCTGTTTTATCAGCCAAAGATGGACGTTTTGACGAACAGGGTCAAAGGCGCGGAAGCGCTCATTCGCTGGCGCGATCCCGAACATGGGTTGGTAAGTCCCGGTGAGTTTATTCCTATCGCTGAAGAAACGGGATTAATTCTGGATATTGGAACCTGGGCACTTCGGGAGTCAGCCCGCCAAGCGCGAGCATGGCAAAAGGCCGGATATCACCCGATTCGAATGCCGGTTAATGTCTCCGCGCAGCAATTTCGAGCTAAAGACCTTCTAGATCACGTCGTCAATGCGCTGAGTGAGTTTGAACTGGAACCTCAGTGGCTCGAGTTGGAAATAACCGAAAGCATGGTTATGAACGACGTGGACGCAGCCATAGCGCGAATGCAGGCCGTACGGGAACTCGGCTGCGGACTATCCATTGACGACTTTGGAACCGGATACTCAAGCCTCAGCTATCTCTCCCGCTTTCCAATAACCACTTTGAAAATTGACCGCGCCTTTGTTCACGACGTGCAAGTCAATCAAAATACAAAAGAAATAGCGCGTGCGATCATCGGCTTCTCCCAGGGCTTGAATTTGGAAGTCGGGGCCGAAGGCGCGGAAATTCTGGAGCATGTCGAATTCCTCAAGGAAAACGGATGCGGGATTATTCAAGGTTATTTTTATTCTAAGCCGCTTGAACCTACGTACTTTGAGGCCATGCTCGCCAAGGACGCAGCCTAATAAAACTAAAAGACGGTCTCTGTGGACGCCCTACGGGAATCAGCCCGACGCCACCAGCGGCACACTGTCCCCGCCTTTAGGTCTTTGTGATGTTTTCCAGCTTCCGGAAAGTTGGAACTGAATAACCTCGGCGATATTTGTGGCGTGATCGCCTACGCGTTCCAGGTTTTTAGTAATGAAAAGCAACTGTGTCGCGGTTTCAACATCTGCCGCCTCCGCCTTGTTTGCATTGACCAATGATTGAGACATACGAGAAACAACAGATCGCATAATTCTCGCGACGAGGTCATCAACCTCGTGATCATGCTGCCACACCATTTCCGCTTTGTGCGCGTCTCGCGTCGCAAACGAGTCCATGACTTCATTGACGGTGCGTTGCGCAAGCGTTCCCAACGTCCCTACGTCCTGGGGTATCGTGACAGAAGGATATTGAGACATCATGATCGTGCGCTTGGCGATATTCTTAGCGTAATCACCGATCCGCTCCAGGCTGCCGGCGATCTTCACGTTGCCGAAGACGTATCGCAAATCATTGGCCATCGGCTGTCGCCGGGCAATAATCGATAGAGCACCTGATTCTATTTTGCGCTCGCATTCGTCAACTTGGCCGTCCTTCGCTATGATCTGTTCTGCGGCCTCTACATCACGTTTCATAAGCGCTTCCATGGCCGCCTGAAGTTGCGCTTCCGCTAAGCCACCCATTTCCAATAGGTCACGCTCCAATTCCGCCAAATCATTGTCGAACGACGAAACGATATGATCGCCAGTGTTCATGGCCTGATTCCAACATGTTTTATCCGCCGCATATGTTAACACACTATATATGGATTGGTGAAATTTCACCGAAAACAAAGTGAGTTAAATAATTGTGACGGGAACCTTAGAATAACTTCCGAGTGCGGTGCGGCCGCGGTGAAGAGCGAGATTCAGCAGACGCGGAGTTTATTTTCTCGAGCAGTTCTTGCTCCGCCGATCGGTGGGACCGCGACTCTCCGTCCCGGCCCTTCTTCATGAACCAGCTCACGCCGCCGGCAAATCCTAATACGACGCAAATCGTGCCGACCAATTCTAGCGGATTGGGTCCGAGTCCACGATTGATGACAACATAGCTCAATAGAAAAAGACCGGCGGTAACAATCGCTGTCTTCATGTTCCTTTCCTTGGCATTTCATCACAATACCCAGCCCTAGGCGCACGGGACAACAGCGTATCAGCCTCAAAGGCCCCGCCGAATGCTATCGGCACTGGATTCTCTCGATGGTTGGGCGTATGTGATCGCCGGAATCATGACCTACACAGTCAAAGAAATATTTTACACCTTGCAAGGTGAAGGCGCGCAAACGGGCCGGCCGGCAGTGTTTTGCCGCTTTGCTGGCTGCAACCTGTGGAGCGGCCTTGAGAAGGACAGGAATACGGCCGTTTGCCGATTCTGCGATACCAACTTTGTCGGCACCGACGGGCCCGGAGGCGGGAAATATTCCACGGCCAGAGAATTGGCGCGCGCGGTAAACGATGCCTGGAAAGGCGGCGCCGACAATCCAAAATTTGTCGTTTGCACGGGAGGAGAACCGCTGCTCCAACTGGACATCCCCCTCATCGAGGCGCTTCACACTTGCGGATTTGAGGTTGCGGTGGAGACGAATGGAACGATAGAACCCCCAGATACATTGGATTGGGTTTGCGTGAGCCCCAAAGCTCGGGCGGACCTGGTTGCAACATGCGGAGACGAACTCAAGCTGGTGTATCCGCAGGAAGGCGCCGATCCCACCGCCTTTGAGCATTTGGATTTTGCTCATTGGTTTTTGCAGCCTATGGACGGGGACAACAAAGTTTCGAATACCGATCTCACGATTGCATATTGCTTGCGCCATCCGAGATGGAAACTGTCGCTGCAAACGCACAAGCTATTGGGAATTCCTTAACTGATATGACGTCTCGATTTAAAATTGTGAAAGAGTTCGGATTTGAGGCCGCGCACACGTTCAGCCACAAGCCGGCCGGACACGAAAACACGCGCGTGCACGGCCACTCTTTCAAGGTGGAAGTCGCCCTGACTGGCGAACCCAATGAGGCAACAGGTTGTGTCGTGGATTTCGAAGACCTGTCTCGAGCATTGAATTTGGTAAGATCCAAATTGGATCACCATTTCTTAAATGACCTCCCAGGACTAGCAACGCCTTCTCTGGAGAATTTATCCCGCTGGATTGCTGAGCAATTGCGGCCGGATTTTCCTCAACTTGCACAGGTGACCGTCCGCCGGCCGTCATTGGGTGAGTCATGCACGTTTGATGTCATATGACAGACGGTGCGAAAAATCAGACCTGCGTCGTATTGCATTCAGGGGGCTTGGACTCCACGGCATGTCTCTTGTTGGCACGCAAACACGGTCGAACTCCATTCAGCCTCGGCATTTCGTACGGACAGCGTCACGATATCGAACTGAGATTTGCGGCTGAGCAATGCCAACGCTTCGGTATTGAGCGCCGTGTTGTGGATGTGAACTGGCAAAAACCGAACATTGAGATTCCGCACGACCGCACTTTGGAGGAGATGAAGTCAGGAATTGCGCCGACTTTTGTTCCTGGGCGAAACGCTGTGTTCCTTGCGCTGGCGTGCGCCGAAGCCGCCGGGCTCGGCGCTACGGAAGTGTGGCTCGGTGTGAATGCGGTTGATTATTCCGGATACCCAGATTGCCGGGAGTCATTTTTGCAGTCCTTCCGCGCCATGTGGGCCGAGGCGGTTCCCCATCCGCCGCGCATCGTTGCGCCCCTTGTTCAGATGACAAAGCCACAAATCGCAGCGCTCGCATATGAACTCGGATTGAGTCAGGGCGACACCTGGAGTTGTTACGCGCCGGAGACAACAGGCAATCAGCCCGTACCATGTGGTCATTGCGATGCGTGCCACCTTCACGACCTCGCCTGGCAGGATGCGAAGTCCGCCGCACCGGTCGAACCAAAAATTTAAAAGCGTCCCGTTACTGTTAAGCCAAACGTGCGCGGCGGACCTGGAAACAGCTCCAGAAATCCGAGGCCGGCATTGCCAAGACCAGAAATGAAATATGATTCATTGGTCAAGTTTTTTGACCAAATTGAAATTTTGTAGCGATTGTTTGAATCTTCAAAAAATAGGCTTCCATTGGCAAGCCAGTAACCGTCCTCATAGAGTGCCGGGTTGTTGTCGGCCGTAAAATAGTGGCTACCGGTATAGGAGATATCGGCGGCAAGTCCCAGCTTTCCAATGCGAAGGGGTGCTGAATATTGACCAGCCCCAACAAAACTGAATTTTGGAGAAGAAGCCGTCCGGTTGCCTGCAAAGTCGGTTGAAGGATCACCGGCATCAAGCTGAAACCGCTTAAACTCCGCATCCAGCACGCCAATTTTTGCCTCCAAGAACAAATTGTCCATGGGCATTGCGGTCGCGGCCGCTTCAAATCCAGTGACTTGCGTCTTCGCTGCGTTCGACAAGCTTTGCAATGTTGCATTCGAGCCTGGTATCAGCACCGCAACCTGCTGATTGGTGAAGTCATAATAAAATCCAGATATATCAAAACCATACCTGCCATCACCCGACTGACCCTTAAGGCCGATTTCGTAGCTTGTCACAAACTCTGGATCAGCAAGCGTTGCCTCAAGTGAACTGAACAACGCGCCACCGTTAAAATCGCCGCCTTTAAAGCCGCGAGAAACTCCGCCATACGCAAACCAACTCGGCAGAAATTCATACGAAAGATTTACGCGCCCACTCCACTTGGACCAAGAACGCGCAACCGATATCTCGGGAATTGTTTCAACGAGGAGTCGGCTGAATGCCTCGGTTTCTTCCACAAACGCCAACCCGAGGCCCGTCGCATCAAATATGTACGCGTTGGTTGTTGCCGTGCGCTTGTACCGCGTCCATCGAACGCCACCAGCAACCGTAAGGCCGTCGATGAGCTCGTAACTCGCCTCGCCGAATATCGCAAAACTTTCGGCTTTTTGATTTAAAAGCGACGAGATTCCCTCCTCTACGGGAAAGAAACCGGATAGACCGCCCGGACCGAATGCGTTGAGCGTAAAATTTTGGAAAGCTGTGAGTTCATCGCTGTAGAAATTTCCGCCCGCCAACCATGACAATGGCCCTTCAAGGTCTGAAACGATCCGGATTTCCTGACTGAATTGATGATAATCGGACGTGACATTGGTTTTCACAGATGCCGTCAACGGCCCCACGATCGACCGCGCTTTGCATTGCCACGGACAGCCGGCCTAGACCTTCCACTGAAAATCCGCCTGCGGCAGCCGACGGTACTGCGGCCCGCGCCGAATTTGATGCGATCCAGGGCACACACGGCATTGATGCCAATGCGGCCGCTCCGAATCCGGATTGGAGAAAGCCTCTTCGGCCAAGCGGTCGAACATCAAAAAATGAAAGATCACTGGCCAACGCGCGTTTCATGTTGCCATCTCTCCCCTGATAGTATGGAGACACCATACGGGATTCTCGGCGCTTGAGCATGCGCAATGCGACCAAAATAGAGGGGAGGATGGTGCGGGTAGAGGGAATCGAACCCCCACTCCCAGAAGGAACCAGATTTTGAGTCTGGCGCGTCTACCAGTTCCGCCATACCCGCACAAAAGACATGATGGACGAGGGGGATAGAACAGTAAGGAACAAGTGTAAAGCGCCTACCTCGACAACCGGTAAAAATTGATCGATTAAGCCCCTATTCTCCTGTCGATTCAGCCTATACGAAGCCGTGCTACTAATCTGTGAATTGAAACCGGGCGTCCTTTTTGCCGGACACGATGCAGCCGCCCGTGGGCTCGGGAAAATGCGCCGCAAAAATTTGTGCGCCGGTATTCATATACGTGCCGATCATGTCCCGGCGCACATCGAGCGCCGTAGCCTCTTCGTTGTCGGCGCTGATGTGCAAGGTCGGGTCCTGCACTTGAATGGGGTGGTGAAAGATATCACCCACGAACAAGGCATGATCGTGCTTATTCTTGGCATGAAGCACACAAGACCCAGGGGTGTGGCCCGGCGCAGGCTCAATCCAAAGCCCCTCGCCCACACCGTCCTCGATGACGTGCCGCCCTTCGACCAAAACAGCCTGACCGGCGTCAATGACGGGCAGCACGCTGTCCGCATAACATTCGCGGGCGAGTTCGGCTTGCGGGTGATTGGCGGGCAGGCTTCCGTAATAGTCCACATCTGCCTTGCCCATCAGATACTTCGCCTTGGGAAAGGTCGGCACCCACTGGCCATTTTCAAGCTTTGTGTTCCACCCCACATGATCCGCATGCAGATGCGTGCACATGACAATGTCGATCTCTTCCGGCACCAAACCAAGCGCGGCGAGATTTTCAAGGTAATTCGTCTCCAGCATATTCATGCCCGCCATGATACCCGTGCGGGACTTGTGATTTCCGTTGCAGGTATCGACGAGGATTTTCAGCCTGCGGGTTTCAATGACAAAGGTGTGCATGCTGATCAAAAGCGTGCCGGGCTCAGGGCCGAAACAGCGCGAGTCCAATTCGGGGGTCAGTTCCGCCAAGCGCTCAGCGGTGAGGTTTGCAAACGCCTCCACCGGCATGGGAATGCCGTCCGAAAACTCAACAAATTTCCGAATAAGCGTTTCGCCAATTTGCACCGGTTTCATGGCCGCTCCCTTTCGAGCTTAGAGCTCGGTCTGACCGAGACGCACACCATCAATCGTCGCATGCAGCATGCGGCGCGGCGCAAGCGCATCACCGATGACATGGACTTTGCCGACAACGTCCTTCAATTGAGCGGCCAGTCCATTCACAGGTTTGCGTCCATCGGCAACGACAAGGCTATCGATGCCCTCGATCCGGCCCGGCGCGTTACTGAAACTATTTCTCGTCAGCAGGTTACCGTCTTCCAGTTTCACGGCTGCCGTCAGCGGCCTCAGATCAACACCGCGTTCGGCGAACCGGCGCAGCATCATATAAAGACTTGCAGGCTCAACGGTCTGACCGGGCAGCGGGTTCTCGCTCAAAAGGGTCACGCGATAGCCATGGCGCGACAGGTAGTCGGCAACCACAAGAGATGGAAGATGGTCGTCCAACCCACCGGCGACCGCCACGCGAACACCTAACTGTTTCGGGCTTTCAAGGGCCACAGCCGCGTTCACGGTTCTTTCGGGCAAAGCCTCGTAGGTTGCGCCCGTCGCAACCACGGCAACATCCGGGGCGAGCCATTTCACATACTCGGCATCGACACTTGTGTTCAGCTTCACATCCACGGAGGCTTCGTCGAGGACGCGCTTCATATAGGTAAGGTAGTCCCCGAAGCGGGATTGCTCGGACGTGCGCGCCAAGAGGGAGAGCATGCCGCCCAGTCCGGGCGACCGGTCGGCCAACGTCACATGATGGCCGCGCCGTGCCGCCGATAGCGCACACTCCATGCCCGCAGGGCCGGCGCCGATCACCAGCACGTTTTTGGTTTTGATGACGGGCGCGGCCTCGAAGGCCGCTTCCTGGCCGACGGCGGGATTAACCGAGCATCTCACCGTCACGCCGTAGTGGCACTCATTGCAGCCGATACACGGTGTGATCTGATTTTCCTGGCCGTTAAACGCTTTCACAAGAATTTTGGGATCGGCGATAAGCCCGCGCACCATGCCCACAATATCGGCCTTACCTTCAGCCACGACACTTTCCGCATAGGCGACATCAGCGATATTCCCAGCCACCATCACCGGCACGTCGACCGCTTTCTTGACCGCCGCCGCGGCGGGCACGTTCGGCCCGTTGCCGACAAAGGCGGGCGCCACATACGGTCGGTTCGCCCCCAGCATCCGTCCCGAATACGTCCCGCCGGAAATACTGATGTAGGCCATGCCTGCACCGGCCATTCGGCGCGCGGTTTCGACAATCTCCTTCTCGGTGAGCCCGCCTTCGGGTTCCCATCCTGTCATCCGCAAGCCAACGGGAATTTCGTCTTTGATCGCCTCGCGCACCGCCGCCGCTGTCTCCAGCAAAAACCGCATGCGGTTTTCCAGGCTTCCGCCGTATTTATCGCTGCGTTTGTTCATGACCGGCGAGAGAAACTGCTGGCCGATATAGCCGTGCGCGGCATGCAGTTCGATCCCGCTAAATCCCGATGCAACTGCGCGTTGGGCACAAACAGCATACGTCTCGATCAGATCAGCGATTTCCTCGCCCGTCATTTCATGCGGAACATGGTGCTCGTATTCGTCGGGCACGACGGATGGACCGACCACCGGCTGAAGCACATCGGTATGCTGCGCAACACCTGGATGATAAAGCTGCGCAATGCTCAACACGCCATGCTTCTTAACCGCATCGCTCTGCTCGCGCAGGGCCGGGATCATGGCATCGTAAAAAGTGCGACCTTCTTTGGTGAGCGGGTGATACGGCACGGTATCGATAGCCCCGGCATGACCTGGGTGAGGCTTCCCCGGACCCAGCGGAAACTGCATCAGGCCCATGGGCCCGAGATTGAAGCCCGCCAGTCCGATCCCGCCCTTTGCGCGCTCCTCCAAATACCGGACATAGCGTGCCTGCGCGAGGCGCGGGCCGTGGGTCGTCATCATCACGCGGCTGGGGGCTATCACCCCACCGATGGCGATGGGCTCCTGCAGATGAGAATAATTGGCCATGCCGCCTCCCCGCGCTTCAGGTCCAACTTTGCCTTATTCAATTCATTATCAATTGGCAGGGTACGGCACAATCCGAATAGAGAACGCCGAATAAGGCGCGCCGCGCAGTCAGTTTGCCGATACGCGGCGAACCTGCTAGGAGAACGCGCTCAACATATGGGGAAGGACATCTCGCGTGCTGCGCCGTCTTTATGATTGGACCCTCTCCCTGGCCGCACATCCCCATGCCATGTGGGCGATGTTCATCATTGCCTTTATTGAAAGTTCCGTCTTTCCCATTCCGCCGGACGTTCTTCTGATCGCGATGGTGCTGGCCGCCCCGACAAAAGCCTGGCGCATTGCATTGGTCTGCAGTGCCGGCAGTCTACTCGGCGGCTATTTCGGATACGCAATAGGTTATTTCTTGTACGAGAGTATTGGCGAGCAAATCGTCGCGCTCTACGGCTACGAGGCGCAGTTCGAAAATTTCAGACGGCTGTATGCCGAGTGGGGATTTTGGATTGTCTCCATGGCCGGGTTCACACCGTTTCCCTACAAAGTCATCACCATCGCCAGCGGAACGGTCCAACTCGATCCTGTGCTGTTCGGTATCGCCTCGGCCATTTCACGTACCGCGCGGTTTTTCCTGGTGGCCGCCATATTATGGAAGTTTGGCGCCCCAATCCGCGGATTTATCGAGCGCTATCTTGGCCTCTTGACGACCCTCTTTTTTGTGTTGCTGTTGGGCGGCTTCCTCATCATCCGCTTCCTGGCCTAGTATGGGTGCCATGACAGACATCGACAAAGGACGCCTTGCGCTTGCCGCCGTATCACTCGCCTCACTCGGGGCTTTGGGCACCGCGCTTGCCTCGCAGCATATCTTCGGATTTCTTCCCTGCGATCTGTGTTACGCCCAGCGCGTGCCTTACGCATTGAATTTTGTTTTGGGCGCGTTGGCCGTCTTGCCTGCCGTACCGCCGCGGGAGCGCCGCGTAGTCCTTATGCATTTGGTGGTGCTCTTCGTGCTCGGCGCCGGACTGGCCGGTTATCACGTCGGTGTCGAAGAAGGATGGTGGGCCGGCCCGACGTCCTGCACGGGCGGAGGCGGCAGCGTTTCAATGAACGATCTTATGGGCGCGCTCTCGCAATCTGCGCGCCCAGCCTGCGACGAAGCACCTTTCCGCTTCCTCGGCATTTCCTTCGCGGGCTTTAATGTCATCGCATCTCTGGCGCTCACGGCCCTCGGCACTTGGGCGATGAAGCAGAAAGCATGGTGGGGCAAGGCATGAGCCACACACACAAGACCAAACCAAGTCGCGCGAAAGTGACGGCCGAAGAACGCCTGCCCGGCGATCCTGACAAGGACCAGCTTATTCACAGCATGATCCGCGTCGATCAAGCGGGAGAATACGGCGCCAAAAGAATTTATGAGGGCCAACTCGCGGTTCTCGGGAACAGCGACTCCGCTGCGGTCATCAAGGACATGTTGGCCCAAGAAGAAGAACACCTGAAAAAGTTTAATGCCCTAGTGGCCGAACGCGGCGTACGCCCGACGGCGCTGGAGCCCCTATGGCACATGGCGGGATTTGCCCTCGGTGCCGCAACCGCCGCGCTAGGCCCGAAAGCCGCCATGGCTTGCACCGTAGCGGTGGAAGATGTGATCGGCGAACATTACGCCGAACAGGAAGCGCAATTGGGCGATGATGAAAAAGATTTGCGCGAAACCATCACTAAGTTCCGGGATGACGAATTGCGTCACCGAGACGTGAGCCTGGACCACGGCGCAGAACAAACGCCGGGCTACGAAATCCTGACCGGGGCGGTGAAAGCCGGAACGCGCCTTGCCATTTGGTTATCAAAAAGAATCTGAGCGGTAGTCCATGACGAATATTTCCACCTGCGACCTTCTCGACGCCCACGGGCCATCGGGCCGCGCGAACGCCTGCGACGTTCAGTTCCATCAGTACGGCGGCAAGCTGCAATTCGCCGGGCCGGTGCACACGATCAAATGCCATGAAGACAACACGCTGGTGAAACAGACGCTGGGCGAATCCGGGAACGGCGGCGTGCTGGCCGTGGACGGCGGCGGCTCTCTGCGCTACGCCCTGCTCGGCGATATCATCGGAGAAATGGCCGTGAAGAACGGCTGGGCCGGCGTGATCATTTTTGGGGCGGTGCGTGATACCGTCGCCCTCAAGTCACTCGACGTGGGCATCAAGGCGCTCGGCGCGAACCCGCGCCGCAGCCTGAAGAACGGCGGCGGCATGGTGGATGCGCCCGTGAGCTTCGGCAACGTAACCTTTAAGCCGGGCGGCTGGATATACAGTGATGAAGATGGGGTTTTATTCGCCGAAAGCGAATTGACCTAAGGCGAGATCACCAGGGATCGAGTTCGGTATCCCAATAAAGATAATCCCGCCAACTTTGATGCAGATAGTTAGGCGGGAATCTCCGCCCCACTTCCTGCAGCTGCCGCGAGTTCGGGCGGTACGGCCTTTGCGAGGGATGCATGCCTGCATCCTTCGGCAGCCTGTTGCCCTTCATCAAATTGCAGTGCGAGCACGCCGTCACCACATTCTGCCATGTGGTGCGCCCGCCCTTGGACCGGGGAACCACGTGGTCGAAGGTCAAGTCGTTGGTGGGATGGGGCGCGCGGCAGTACTGGCAGGTGAAATGATCGCGCAGGAACACATTGAATCGCGTGAATGCCGGCGAGCGTTCCATCGGCGCGTAATTTTTGAGCGAGATGACGCTGGGCAGCCTCATGGTCCAGCTGGGTGAGTGGACCTCGTGCTCGTATTCCTGCACGACCTGGACCCGCTCGAGGAACACCGCCTTGATGGCCTCTTGCCAGGACCAGAGCGACAAAGGGAAGTAACTGAGCGGGCGAAAATCCGCGTTCAGCACTAAGGCCGGGCATGTCTCAAGCGACACGGTCATCGGTTTCAATCACCCTCCTCGCTCGGATATTCATAGTCTAGCAATAACCTCGGGAAATACAAAATATGGTATTTATACCAGCAACTTCTCCTGACCATTGAATCACGGTTTCATGACATCGACGGACCCGCCCATTACAACCCGCTTTGCGCCCAGCCCCACCGGCCTCCTTCACCTCGGGCACGCCTATTCGGCAATGGACGCCTATGAAGCGGCCGGTGAAAATGGACGGTTTCTGCTTAGACTCGAGGACATAGATCTAGGGCGCTGCCGCCCGGAATTCGCGGACGCCATTTTCGAGGACCTGACCTGGCTGGGGCTTGAGTGGGAACAGCCGGTGCGCCGCCAGTCGGAACATTTCGACAATTACCGCAGCGCGCTGCTCAATCTAACCGAGATGGACTTGCTGTATCCGTGTTTTTGCACACGGGCGGACATCCAGCGGGAAATCGATGCGGCCGGGCGGGCACCCCATGGACCCGATGGACCACTCTACCCAGGCACCTGCCGGCAAATCGCTGCGTCCGAAAGCAGTGCACGCATGAAATCGGAACCCTTTGCGCTGCGCCTGCGCATGGCCGAGGCGGTTAAAGGTGCGGGTCCGATGAAATGGCACGATGCCGTTCGTGGAAATATCGACGCCACACCTAATATTTTTGGCGACGTTGTGCTGGCGCGCAAGGACGTGCCGACGAGCTATCACTTGGCGTGCACATGGGACGATGCATTACAGCGGGTTACATTAGTCACGAGGGGAGAAGACTTGCTACCCAGCACGCATGTTCACCGGTTGCTGCAAGCCCTTTTGAATCTACCGACACCGAACTACCGGCACCACAAGCTCATTACGGCCCCGGACGGCAAGAAATTTTCCAAGCGAGATCAGTCAGTGACGATAAAATCCTTACGCGCGGGCGGATGGTCAGCGGAGCAGATACTGGCAAAAATATCCGAGTGATGTTTCATTAACGGATGGCACCGAAATTGATTGCTTGGTACGTTCCCTTAATTGATCAACAATATTTTCCCCACACCAAGGATTCATCGTGATCGACTTAGATACGCGGTACAACGCCGCAATCGATGTGCTTCGTCAGCACGGAGAGAATCCAGAGGTGAAAAGATTCATTCACTCGGTGGAATCAATTTACCCCGAACAAACGGGAGATTTTTTTGGCAAGTTGTTCCAAGCTGCTCTAGAAACGAAGGGAACATATCTCTAGGGACTGAATAAAAGCGTAAAATCTCCGGTGACACGCGGCGCCATAGCCGACCAACTGGCAAACCGCTTATTGTCTTTGTCAAATTTCGCAGACTCTAAATACACTTCAGAATCATCGAAAATTAAAGCCAGTGAACTTGCCACCCAGGGCCTCACATTCATACCCGACTTCGTTAGCGCAAGTGAGGCTTCCGATATATCACGCGCACTTGATGATTGTTTGGACACAACGCGCGAAGACTCAGTCATACACTATCCGGTTTTTGATGTTGTTCGAGCGCCACACGTGATGAAAATTGCAACGGACCCGCATGTGCTTGAAACTGTCCTTCGCTACCTGGGGGCTCCGGGCATTATTGTTTCGATCAATGCGTGGTCTTCATTGACGCAAGGCGAAGAGCCTATGGGCGCTCAAATCTTTCATCGTGACACTGATGACTTCCGCGCCTGCAAGATGTTTGTTTATCTCGACGACGTAAGCACGTCGGATGGACCCCACATCTTCGTGCGCCGCTCTCACCGTGCAGACCAAGTACAACAAGCTTTGGAGGGATCAGGTCGATCACTATCAACTATTCCGGATTATTTTTCCAGAAATGGCCGTCACGTGGCCGATAGCATTGACAGCATTTTCGGAGACTCAGTTGAAGAAATAACCGGAGCTGCAGGAACGTGTTTCTTGGAAAACACATACAGTTTTCACCGCGGAAAGACCCCAGCCGGCGGGAAACGGCGCATCCTGCAAGTGTTATATGCTCATATTCCATACCACCATCGGCTGGAGTGCATTGAAGATGCACGGCCCACCACTTTCCCATTAAACTGCGATGATAGCGACTTGGCGCGCCACGCAATGTCATTTTGGATTCAGGGCCCAACCGACCACTCAATTGAAACAATGCGCGCAATGGAGTCCCGCAACATATGAAAATCGAAATCAACAACGCGGATTTCAACGATATCATCCAATACTTGACGAAGAATCCCCAACAGCTCTTCCTCATCGACTATGTGCGCCACAAGGTCGCAAACGCCAGGTACCAAGCGGCCAAGGCCGGCGACGGTGTAAAAATCACCGAAGACCAACAGTCCCTTTGGGAAAACGCACTGAATCACAATCTGTCGGGATTGGAAGATTTCGGCTCGACGCAGCGCACCAATCGGCTAATCCGCCCGTTATACGCCATCGATAAGGTCTTTTTCCAAGCGCACAAGCTTAAGGTTTTATGCGTCGGTCCACGGACCGAAATGGAATTGCTCAGTCTCGTTGGGCAAGGATTTCAACCGTCCAATATTCGCGGCCTTGATCTATTCTCTTATTCGCCGTGAATCGATGTAGGTAACATGCATGCCATGCCCTATGAGGACGACTCCTTCGATCTCGTCATTGCCGGCTGGGTGCTCGTGTATTCCAGCGACCCGGATCAAGCCTGCCGCGAAATGTTGCGCGTGGTGCGCGACGGGGGCATCATCGCCATCGGCGCTACCCGCGTCGCCGGCGAGAAGCGCGACAAAATAAGCTTGGGCAGAACCGACAAACATTATCCGGTGGCCGACGATCTGCTGTCTGTTTTTGGGTATGCGGTAGATAACGTTTACGTGAAGCACAACGGCGACACGACCCAGGACGAAAGCCGCACCATCGTCATCTTTGACGTCAAGAAATGATGATGGAAAAGGGTTGCGCTTTTGCAGCAAAATTTCGGTTCATATATACGGATTCACAATCACACAGCCGGGCTTAAAGCTTCAATTTCGCCAGCGGATGGTTGTCAGAAACCAACTTCTTAAGCCGCTCGTCCAACACGTGTGTGTAAATCTGTGTTGTCGAAATGTCCGCATGACCCAGCATCTGTTGCAAACTGCGCAAGTCCGCACCGTGCGAGAGAAGGTGTGTCGCGAATGAGTGGCGCAGGACATGGGGCGAGACCTTAGCCGGGGAAATGCCCGCCCGCACGGCGATATCCTTCAGCATTGAAGCAAAGGCGGTGCGGGTCATGTGCCCGCCCCGAGCGGCTGCCGGAAACAGCAACGGTGATGATTTCACTTTTTCAGGCAGGAACGCCTCGCGAATTTCCAAATAGCTGGACACAGCCGCGCGTGCCGCCTCCCCAACCGGCACCAGTCGTTCTTTCTCGCCTTTGCCGCGCACGATGATGGCTGATTTGTCGCGCACCGATGCCAAAGACAGTGACACCAGTTCCGAAACCCGCAAGCCCGTCGCATACAACAACTCAAGAAGAGCCGCGGCACGAACGCCCTTCACGCCGCCCATGTCCCGGGCCGCCGCAAGCAGCCTGTCGACGTCCTCCTCGCTAAGGTATTTCGGCAACGGCCGGCCCAATCTGGGACTGTCCAGCGCGGCAGTAGGATCATCTTTACGCGCACCTTCTGCGTACAAAAATTTGTAAAACTGCCGAAGACAGGACAACCTGCGCGCAGCGGTGCGCGGCGCCATGGCCGTATCCTGCATCTTTTTCAGATATGCCCGAAGATCGTCGGTGGTTGCGCCCGATATGTCGCGGCCGCGGTTTTTCAGAAAGGCCGACGCATCGCCGAGATCCCGGTTGTAGGCTTCAAGAGTACGGGCCGATGCGCCGCGTTCGGCGGCCATCATCTCCAGAAAGGTTTCAACGTGAGGCGCCGTCATGAGACGCCCTACCCTATAACCCTAACGCCAACGCCGCATCCACTGCCAAGGCTCGCGCGTCGCTCTCACGTCCAACCGCCATCAATGTTGCAATGACTTTCTGAAGGGTTGCCGAAGAGGCAAATCCCGGACCCTCGTCCCCCAAAGCGATCAACGACAAGGCCACCGCCTCTCCGACGCGGCGTTCACGCGCAGCCAGCGTCAATCCGTGCCAGATATGAGGCGCAATGGACGGGCCATGTTCCAGCACCCGGCGTCCATCCAACACCGGCTGCCAGTCGGCCATGGTGACGGGATCACCAAAAGCAGAATACAGGTTGAGCAGAATTTCGCGCCCTTGCACTGCGAACTCCTCAGGAACCGTGGCCGCCCATGCGTTCATAGAACGTGAGGGCAAGCGGCCTTTGGCGCCAGGTTCCAACAACCGCTCAATGGGCCACAGACCATCGGACACCTGCGCCGCTTCGGCGTTTGTCCGGGACATGCTGCGGGCCAGAGAGATCCATTCTCGCGCGACTTCGAATTCACCCGCCGCCATTAGGCCCCGCGCGGCAGACCCGGCGAACCACGCAAGGTCCGGCGATGGAGACAAGCCCCTCAGCAGCGGTTCATAGACAAGCCCTACGGTGGCAAGGCTCGGCGCCGTGCCGCCCATGTCCGCACGGGCAATATCGATCGCCTGTGCAATAATTTCGGCGCGGGCCACCGGAACGGTTTGCATCAGTGCCGACTGGAACAAACGGGCACGCGCTTTAACGTCGGCAAACCCGATGTCCTCGAGCGGCGGCGCGTCCTCCAGGTCCACTTCGAGGCCGCGATACAATGCGCGCAATCTCTCCGGCGCCAGCGTGCCGACGGCCACTGCGCGCTCCGCAAGAAGGATTTGCGCTTCAGCGGCCGCGCGCAGCATCTCCGCGTCTTTAGCCGTGGGTGCTCGGTCATTGTTTTGATTTGCGGCAATGGGCATGACAGCCAGAACGCCGAATGTTGTTGCATCGCCCGAACGGATCAATGCGTCTGGCGAAGAGACGCCGGCCGCCCGCAACATGGCAAGGAGCAGCGGCGTCGGTTCGCCAACTTCGTCAGGCGGCTCCGGCGTATTGCCGCGCAAGACATCAACCGCCCAATAAAATGTTTCATCGTCGGCGCCTTGTTCGCGCAGCAAGGACAGGCCGAAGTCCGCGGCACTCATTTGTCCATTTGTCAGATGACAAAAAACCTGAATTTTTTGCCAGTGCACGGCGGGGGCGCGGTCGAGCGCGGCCTGTGTTTCACCGCAGGCCTCACCGGTTCTGTTCAAAACGAGCAATGCATCCGCGCGCAATTTCAAAATAGCTTCCGAGCGCTCCGCCAACGGCACGTGGTCGATCATCGCCAGAACATCGTCCCACGCCCCCATGGCGGCAAGGCGTTCGATACGCGTTTCCAGAAGCCAACTCGAAGGAACGGCGCTCAACGCCAATGTCCCATCTGAAGACGGCGGCGGCGCGGCGGACAAAAGCAGGTTCTCGGCGAGCCGGCGCTGAGGCGCGGACGTCATGCGCGTTGGAAGCTGAGGTAAGAGCTTACGCAATATTTCGATATCCGAGCCCCTCCAAAGGCTGCCCGGAAAGCCTCCGCTTCGCGCATCGACGAGGCCGATCGTGTCCTGCGTGGGCGCAGCCAGTTCACCGACCGCGATATCAGGTGCCGGCTCCACCGGCGCATTAGGCTGATCAGGCACAAGCTGTAGTGGCCGGGGCGGCGGTAAAGGCTCCTGGCCTTGTTCTTCCTGGCTCAGGGCGACGGCAGCGGTGAAAGCGGCGGCAAAACCCGCCGCGCCGATAAAAAAACGGCCTGCCCGACCGCTAGTTGAAGCGATCATTGGGGATCACTTTCTCCATTTTTGCCGTCGGCGGAGGCATATCGGACGTCGCCAGGAAAACGACCCCGCCTGCGATGGCGACTATCAGCACAATAACAAGGACCTTTGCCATTCTTTTCCGTCCGTTAAACTCTTGAAGCAGTACAAAGCCCTGGGCGCGGCTTCACGCAACGACACTACGCAAGGGCTGTGATAAAGTCCATTCGGCCAATATGTTAACATGTAAACTTGCCCCAGCGTCCCGACTTTTGGCGCGGCGCACTCTAAAGGAACCAAAGACGCGATGAACGGCTCAGCAATACCGAAAGACGCAAGCCCGGCACCCGCCCGTGGCCTTGACCGGTCGGTCGTGCTTGTGGGCCTTATGGGCGCGGGCAAAAGCTGCATCGGCCGGCGCTTGGCACAGCAGCTTGGGCTGCGCTTTGTGGATGCGGACGCTGAAATTGAGGATGCGGCCGGGCGTTCCATTTCCGAGATTTTCGAGCAATTCGGTGAAGCCTATTTCCGTGACGGAGAGCGCCGGGTGATGGCGCGTCTTTTAGGCGAGGAACCGTGTGTTCTAGCCACCGGCGGCGGCGCATTCATGGATCCCGAAACCCGGGACCTGATCCGCACGCAGGCCATCTCTGTTTGGTTGCGTGCGGACCTTGAGACCCTGCACGCCCGCACCAAAGGCCGCACCCATCGCCCTCTTCTCAACAAGGGCAACGCTAAAGAAACGCTGCAGACTCTGATGGACACGCGCTATCCCGTCTACGCCGAGGCCGATATTACGATTGAAACCGGTCATGACAATCCAAATGTAACCTGTAAACGGGTGCTGCAAGCGCTGCAGGAGTTCAAGGACACAGCGCAAAAGGACAACGCGTCATGAGTCCGGATACATCCAATTCCGGCAAAACGGCCGCCGCGACGGTCAAGGTCGATTTAGGCGCGCGCGGATACGATATCCATGTCGGCCGCGGCCTGCTGGCGCAAGCCGCAACCCTGATGAGCGACGTCCTCAAACAAAAGCGCGTGTTCATTGTTACCGACAGCAACGTCGCCCTTTTGTATCTCGACCCATTGACGGAAACCTTTCAAGCCGCGGGCATCGACGTGGGCCATGTCGTGGTTCCGGCGGGCGAAGCCAGCAAGGATTTCGATCATCTCAGCCGCATCCTGGACGCCATGCTGGCGGCAAAATGCGAGCGCTCCACCATGATCGTCGCGCTGGGCGGCGGGGTCGTGGGCGACCTTGCCGGCTTTGCCGCGTCGGTTTTACTGCGCGGCGTCGACTTCGTGCAAATCCCCACAACCCTGCTCGCGCAAGTGGACAGTTCGGTGGGCGGCAAGACCGGCATCAATATGCGGGCAGGTAAAAACCTCGTCGGCGCATTTCACCAACCACGTCTCGTCATTGCCGACACGGACACGCTCATCACTTTGTCGAAGCGCGAGCGGCTTGCGGGATACGCTGAAGTCGTCAAATACGGCTTGCTGGGAGACGCGTCTTTTTTCGAGTGGCTCGAGAAAAACGGACAGCATGCGATCGGCAACGAAGACACCGCGCATGAGTTATTGAGTTATTGCATTACAAAAAGCTGCGAGGCCAAGGCCAAGATCGTTGCCGCTGACGAAAAGGAAGGCGGCGTGCGCGCTCTGCTCAATTTCGGACACACGTTTGGTCATGCCCTTGAAGCCGAGATGGGCTACGGCGACGATCTGCTGCACGGCGAAGGCGTTGCCATCGGCATGGTCATGGCCTTTGACTTATCGGTGCGCCTCGGTCTGTGCCCCACGGGCGACGCAGCTCGCGTGCGGGCCCACTTTGAGTCTGTCGGCTTGCCGGTCACTGCACCTAAAACCGGACGCGGCGCGGGCCTGACCGCCGAAAAACTTCTCGCCCATATGTCGCAAGATAAAAAAGTAAAAGACGGGGATGTCACATTTGTATTGGTGCGCGGTATCGGCCAAGCATTCCTGGAGTCCGGCGTTCCCAAAGACAAGATCATTCAAACTCTGGAACAGGGCCTTACCGCCTGACGTTCCGGCCAATCCAAAAATCAAGAGACTCTCATGGAAGTCACTCTCGCAATCATCCTTTTGCTGATATTCGCCTCGGCGTTTTTTTCAGGCTCCGAAACGGCGCTCACCGCAACCTCCAGGGCGCTCATGCACCAGATGGAGCAGGACGGGGATAAGCGCGCGGCCGTCGTCAACCGCATGCTGCAGCATCGCGAAAGCCTGATCAGCACCATCTTGATCGGCAACAACCTCGTCAACATCGGTGCCTCGGCCATGGCGACCGCGGTCATGATCGATTTGTTCGGCGATTCCGGTGTGGCCTTGGCAACGGCGGTGATGACCGTTCTCGTTCTGATCTTTGCGGAGATTCTGCCTAAAACCTACGCTCTGACCCATACGCTGAGCATGGCGCGTGCAGTCGCGCCAATTATGAATTTTCTGGTCAAGCTGCTGACACCCATAAACATTGTGATCCAATCCATTGTGCGCGGGTTTCTTTCACTCATGGGCGTTAACACATCGAACGTGGGCAGCGCCACTCAGGTACTTGCGGAGCTGCGCGGCGTCATCGATCTGCAAATGGGCCTCGGCACGATCAAGGAAGAGATCAAACATGAGCGCGCAATGCTGCGTAGCGTTCTCGATCTCGCCGACGTCGCCGTCGAGGAAATTGTGATTCACCGGCGCAAGGTCGTGACGGTGAACGCCGATCTTCCAATTGCCGAGATCGTGGAACAAGTGGCGGCCAGTCCATATTCGCGTGTGCCGTTGTGGCGCGAGCGTCCGGAAAACATTATTGGCGTCATTCACGCAAAGGCCCTGCTGCGCGCCATTCATGCCGCCGGCGGCAATGTTGAACGCCTTGATATTTTATCCGTTGCCGCGAAGCCGTGGTTCATTCCAGACACGACAAGTCTGCTCGACCAACTCAACGCCTTCCGTGAGCGCCGCGAACACTTTGCCCTTGTTGTGGACGAGTACGGCACATTGGTCGGCGTGGTGACGCTCGAGGATATTCTGGAAGAAATCGTCGGGGACATCGGCGACGAAACCGACATCCCGGTTGCTGGCGTGCGCCCCGAGAAAGACGGCTCCTATTCGGTCGAGGGAAGCGTTACGCTGCGCGACCTCAGCCGCGAGTTGGACTGGCAATTGCCGGACGACAAAGCTTCGACCGTTGCGGGGCTTGTCCTGCACGAAGCGCGTGCGATTCCCGAGGTTGGCCAGAATTTTCTATTCCACGGGTTCCGGTTCCAGGTGATGCGGCGCAACAGAAATCAGCTGACCTTGATCCGCATAACCCCGCCAAACGAAACGAAAGACCACGCCTCGGCCTCTAAGTCAGCCACAGCCTAATAGTTGAAATTTAGGTTCAGCTTGACCGGCGCGCCGGCGAAGATCACACTTTTAAGCACGAGGGGGTTTGCTGCCCCGCTCAAGACTGGGTTTCCAGTTGCCGGTCTTCCGTCGGGAACGGCCTCCATCGTCTTTGACGCTCTGGGAGAGGAGGTTCCTATGATCCGCAAGATCGTGCCTGACGTCATTAGCGATCAAGTTCTTCAAAAGGTTTCGCCGAAAGATACCGTGCGCACAGCGGCGAAGCTGATGCGTGACAAGAAAATTGCCGCTGTTCTGGTCATGAATGCGGACAAGCTGGTTGGGATTGTTACCGAAAGAGATATGACGGCGCGCGTAATCGCAGCGGGCGTCAATCCGGACAGCGCCGAAGTCAGCCAGGTCATGACGGAAAACCCGGACACCCTGTCCCCGCACGACACCACGGCGGATGCCATCCATATGATGAAGAATCACGGCTATCGTCACTTACCCGTCGTGGAAAACGATAAAGTGGTGGGCATGGTCTCGGTGCGCGATATTTACGCCGTCTACAACGGCGAACTCGAGCAGGACTTGAAAGAGCGCAACGCCTTTATCTACGGCGAAAGCTACGGCATGGCTTAACAACCGGCCGCCGCGAGGTTCGCTGCAGCTTTCTTGCTTGCATCAAGGCGGCGCGCCTGACGCGCTTGCGCGTTTTCCGTGACGCGCTCAGTCACCTTCCTCCCCGCGCCGACCGGCGACCCGGCGGC
Organism: uncultured Rhodobacterales bacterium; assembly: GCA_964475755.1. Classification (GTDB taxonomy): domain Bacteria; phylum Pseudomonadota; class Alphaproteobacteria; order Rhodospirillales; family Rhodospirillaceae; genus UBA11612. Next base: position 30,642 of record CAYYXR010000003.1, on the reverse strand, counting down.
AAAGGGCGGTTGCGGATTATATTCGATGGCAAGTTGAATCGATTTTGCCGTTTCTTCCCCATAGAGTTCAGCCACGACTGTCAGGCCGAAATCGATTCCCGCTGTCACGCCACCGCCGGTAATGCGGTTTCGATCTCTGACAACACGCGCGTCATCGGGAATGGCACCGAACAATTCGAGCTGATTTTTAGACATCCAATGGCATGCCGCTCGGTATCCGCGCAGCAGCCCGGCCGCGCCCAGCACCAATGATCCAGTGCAGACCGATGTTACAAAATGCGCGCGCTCTGCTTGCCGATGCAAAAACGCAAGAACGGGCGCATCGTCCATGAGTGCAATCTGGCCGGGGCCGCCAGGAACGCAAATCACGTCCAACTGCGGACAGGTCTCGATCGACGTGGTTGGGACGATCTTCCATCCTGCGCTCGTTGGAACCGGCGAAAGTGATTTCCAAATCAGATGGATCTGCGCACCCGGCGCCGACCCGAACACCTCCGCCGGCCCGGTCAAATCCAGCTGCGTGATATCGGGAAACAAAAGGAAGCCAAAATGAATTGTTTCAGACATTTATACCTCGCCATGCTGGACGCCCCCACAGTACATCAGCACCGCTGCCAAGAATACGAGATCGTGTTCGGACTCGACAGCAATCATTGCCTTGTCGAATAAGGCCTGGACCCTTATATGTGCGCGCAGACAAACGCCCAGCTATTCGAGCAGAAAATTATCAATGCCGTTGCCTGACCCAACCCACGCGCGCGAACTTATCCACACCCGCAAAATCGTCTGCGAAGGCTTTGAGCGGGAAGATGGGATGTGGGACATTGACGGATGGATCACCGACGTCAAAACATACGAGTTCAAAAATAAAGAACGCGGCGTTGTCACGCCAGGCGAGCCGATTCACGGCATGGGCCTGCGCATGACATACGATCTTGAATTGAACGTCCACGCCATGGTGGCTGTTACGGATTTTTCCCCCTACCGAATTTGCCCCGACATCACTCCCAACTTCAGCAAACTGGCTGGCCTCAATCTCAACAAGGGATTCATGCGTGCCGCACGCGAACTGGTCGGCGGGATCAAGGGTTGCACGCACCTATTTGATTTGTTGGGTCCTATGGCGACCACGGCCTATCAGACCGTTGACGAGATTCGCTACAAAGATTTTCAAGTCCGTGAACAGCGCGGCGAGAAGGTCATGCCGTTCTTCGTGAACGCCTGCCACGCGTGGTCTACCGACGGCGGTGTCACGAAACGCGAATTTCCGACACTGTATACGGGAGGCAAGTAGAGCCATGCCGCTGCCTCCACCCGACGTAAAACGCAAACTTCTTCATACCCGCACGATCACATGCCAAGGCTTTGAACGCACCGACGGCGCATGGGAAGTCGAAGGCTGGATCACGGACGTCAAAACATATGCCATTCCGGACGCCCCAGAACGCGGAAACATCCCCGCCGGCGAGCCGATGCATGGCATGGGGCTGCGCCTGAGGGTGAACGACGATATGGAAATCACTGACGCCGTGGCCAAACAGGATTACTCCCCCTACCGCATTTGTCACACCATCACCCCGAGCTTCCGTAAGCTCATCGGCTTGAGTCTCACCAAAGGTTTTCGCAAAGCCGTGCGCGACGTGCTCGGCGGCACGAAAGGCTGCGTGCATCTTGTGGACATCCTTGGACCCATGGCCACCACGCTGTTTCAAACCACAGCCAAACGTCGTCACAAACAACTGGATGAAGCGCGCGCCCGTGGTGAAAACGTAAAGCACCCGGTTATCAATACGTGTCACGCCTGGGCGTCGGACGGCCCGGTGGTGAAGCGGGATTTTCCGGAATTCTATACCGGCGAATAACGCCTAAGCGTCGTCGGGCACAGACAGCTTGAGTGAAAGCGCGTGGACGCGCTCTTTCAGTTCTTGAGCCAGCACATCATAGACAAGACGTTGCCGCTCAACCCGCGACTTGCCGGCAAATGACGCCGATTCGATAAGCACGTTAAAATGCGTTTCCCCGCCGCCGTCCGGATGTGCGCCCGCGTGACCCGCGTGACGGGCAGAATCGTCCTTGATTTCCAGTCGGGTAGGCTGGAAGGCCTCGGTGACTTTTTGTCTGATGCGCTCGGCGTAAGTATTCATATCCAGGTCCATTCGTTCGGCATATGTCGAAGCACACAATGGAAAAAGAAACAAGATTGTCCGGCGGCAAAAGACGTCAACATAATGGGCATTCGGGAGTTACGATGACCCAACAGGTCCGCGCACACGGCAGAGCCCATTCCGACCCGCTGGATGAACTCCCAACCACCGGCAGCGAAACGTGCGCGTGGCCGGGATGCCGCGAGTCCGGCGAACACCGCGCACCGACAGACCGCACGCTGAGCGAATACCAATTCTTCTGTTTGGAACACATTCGTGTATTCAACGCGGCCTGGAATTACAATGCCGGTCTCTCGCCTGAGGAAATCGAGGATGAGATCCGCCGTTCGGTCACCTGGGAGCGCCCCACATGGCGGATCGGCGGCGAATGCCGCTTTCAGCCCGGCCGTACGAAAGTGCACGATCCTTTCGGATTTGCGGCAGGTACAGCCTTCGATGAGACAGCGCGCAAAGACGCGCATGCCGCCCGCCCGCGCAGTGGACGGACGGCGGCGGAAGATAAAGCGCTCAAGGTCCTCGACTTAACCGCCCCTCTCACCCTTGAATCCCTGCGCTATAGGTACAAGACTCTGGTGAAACAGCACCATCCGGATGCAAACGGCGGCTCGCGCGAAGCGGAAAAGCGCATGCAGGTCATCAACGAGGCCTACAGAACCCTTCGCGAGGCCTTGTCCACCGCCCACTGATTTCCGGGGCAGAGGCTCAATCAGCCCCATTCCGGACCGATTGCCCCATGGGCATCGGCATGCCATAAGACCGTCAGAAGGAAGGACGGGCCCGCCCGTGGACCCGGATACAAGTGATGAGCAAACGTACGATAAATACACAGTCGGATCTCGGTATCACCACGCCCGATCGCACGGTATCGGCGCGCGAGGTGTTTGGCTTGGACACGGACATGAAGGTGCCGGCCTTCTCGCAGCGCACCGAACACGTGCCGGATATCGACGAGGCCTATCGGTTCGATCACGAGACGACCATCGCGATCCTTGCGGGGTTTGCGCACAACCGCCGCGTCCTCATTCAGGGCTATCACGGCACCGGGAAGTCAACGCATATCGAGCAGGTGGCCGCCCGGCTGAATTGGCCGTGCGTGCGGGTCAATCTGGACAGCCACATCAGCCGGATCGACCTCATCGGCAAGGATGCCATCGTTATTCGCAACGGTGTGCAGGTCACGGAGTTTCGCGAAGGCTTGCTGCCCTGGGCACTTCAAAATCCGGTGGCGCTTGTGTTCGACGAATACGACGCGGGCCGTCCCGACGTGATGTTCGTAATTCAGCGCGTGCTGGAAGTTGAAGGCCGCCTTACCCTTCTCGATCAAAACAAGGTGATTCATCCCAGCCCGGCGTTCCGTCTGTTCGCAACAACGAACACCGTTGGCCTGGGGGACACCACCGGCCTCTATCACGGCACCCAGCAGATCAACCAAGGTCAGATGGACCGCTGGAACATCGTTGCGACGCTCAATTATCTTGAGCACGACGCCGAACAGGAAATCGTCCTCGCGAAGGTAAAGGGCTACGACAATGCCAAGGGACGGAAGATCATCTCCAACATGGTCGATGTCGCCGACCTGACCCGCGCGGGCTTTATGGCCGGCGATATCTCCACCGTCATGTCGCCGCGCACGGTCATAAGCTGGGCCGAGAACAACGAAATCTTCGATGATCTTGGCTATGCGTTCCGCGTCACCTTCCTCAACAAATGCGACGAAACGGAACGGCCGATCATCGCCGAATACTATCAACGGTGTTTCGGCGAAGAGATTTCCGGCTCGGCGGTTGTAGCCGTCGCCTAAATCGGTGGCGGCCTCATGCGACATTGAGGCAGGCACGCACGGATTGCTCCAGTGAAGAACAGACCCTCGACAATGGCCGACCGAGGACCTTCGAAAACCGAAGTGTTCAAGTCGGCGACCACCGCAACGGTCAAGGCGATCGGCGGCGTGAAGGAGGCAACCGTTCTCTACACGCCGGTCGCGGCCAACCAGCGCGTCGGCATTTCACCATCGGGCGAAATCCGCCTGCCCATGCCGCCGCACAAACTGACATCGGAAGCCGTGGTCAAGTTGCGCGGCGCGGCCGATGCCGTCGCTGCTCGCCTTAAACACCACAACACCTCGGTTCACGCCAAGCGCATGCCCCACAGCAAAGATGCCGTGGACGCCTACAACGCCATGGAGCAAGCCCGCGTTGAGGTCCTGGGCGCCAAGCAATACGCAGGGATGGGCAAGAACCTGGGGCAGGCCCTTGAGCAGCGCCTGTCTCATGAGGGCTACCAGACCGCCAGTGCGCTCTCGCAAATCAGTCTCAATGACGCATTGCGTGTTTTGGTGCACTCGCGCTGCAACGCCATCGAGATGGGCAACGTCGGCGCGCACATCAACGAGGTGCTGAAGTCCGAGTTCGGCAAAAAGCTGGATGCGGATTTGGACGCGCTCGACGCCAACATCAACAACCAAAAGGCCGCGGCGGACATTTTGCGTCGTTTGATCGAGACCCTTCAGCTGGAGCGCGACAACGTTCAGGACATGGAGGAAGAAGAAGACGCCGGTGATCAGGACGAGGCCGAGTCCGAGGGCGACGAAGACGAAGGCGACGACGCTCAAGGCGATCAGCCCGAGGACCAAGCGGAAACCGGCGAAGCCCCGGCGGGCGCCATGGAAATGGACCGCGACGCCGTTGACGACGACCAAGGCGAGGCCCAGGGCGAGGCTATGGCCGAGGATGCCGACCAGGACACGGAGGCCAAGCAAACCGCGCCGCCCCAGGGTCACAATCGCGGCCCGAACAAGGACGCATACCGCGCCTTCACCACCCGCTTCGATCAGGTGGAAGACGCCGCCGATCTGTGCGACCCGCAGGAACTGGCACGTCTGCGCCTTCAGCTCGACCGCCAGCTCGCCCACTTGCAAGGTGTGGTCTCTCGCCTCGCCAACCGCCTTCAGCGCAAGCTCATGGCCCAGCAGCAGCGCAGTTGGGAATTCGATCTGGAGGAAGGGCTGCTCGATGCGGGGCGCCTGGCCCGCGTCGTTGCCAATCCATTGCACTCCCTTTCCTTCAAGCGCGAGAAGGAGACCGAGTTTCGCGATACCGTGGTTACGCTCCTGATCGACAATTCCGGCTCGATGCGCGGACGCCCCATTTCCATCGCCGCGATGACCGCCGACCTGCTCGCACGCACGCTGGAACGCTGCGCGGTGAAAGTGGAAATCCTCGGCTTCACCACAAGCCAGTGGAAAGGCGGCCAGTCGCGCCGGCTGTGGATGGAAAGCGGCAAGCCCGCCAATCCCGGCCGGCTCAACGACCTCAGACACATCGTCTACAAATCGGCCGACATGCCGTGGCGGCGGGCGCGCAAAAATCTCGGCCTCATGCTGCGCGAGGGCATCCTCAAGGAAAACATCGACGGCGAAGCTCTGGCCTGGGCCCACAACCGCCTCGCCGCGCGCGGCGAGCAGCGCCGGATTCTGATGGTGATTTCCGACGGCGCGCCGGTGGACGATTCAACGCTTTCTGTAAATCCGGGCAACTACCTGGAACAGCACCTGCGCGAGGTCATTACCTATATCGAAAACTTTTCCGATATCCAGCTTCTGGCCATCGGCATCGGCCACGACGTCACGCGCTACTACAAACGCGCCGTGACCTTGATGGACGCCGACGAACTGGGCGGTGCGGTCATGACCCAACTCACCGACCTCTTTGAAGAGAACCTACGCTCCAGCCGCTTCAACGCCGCGCCGCTGGTGATATAGGAATTCCAGCCTACGCCGCTTTGCCCTGAAGCACCTTGCGGTCCGCAGCAAATGCATCGGCGATGAAATCGTACACCGCACGAATGCGGGCGCTACGCCGCATGTCGCTGTGGGTCACCAGCCAAGTCTCGAGCCGATGGTCGAACTCCCGCGGGAAAATGCGCACCAACTCGGGAACAGGATCGGCCAGAAAACAATCATGAACGCCCAGGCCAATTCCCGATTGAGTTGCCGTCAGCTGACCGTTGAAGCTGGACGAGCGATGAATGATGCGCTCGCGTTCAAAATATGTTTCAAGGCGCTGCACGGCGGGATTATTGAGCGCCATGGTTTCGTCGAAACCCACCAAGAAGTGCTCCTTGAGCTGAGAAATGCGCTCCGGTTTGCCGTGACGCGCGAAATAGCTGTGTGCACCGTA
>CAYYXR010000003.1:0-24199 GCA_964475755.1 uncultured Rhodobacterales bacterium | reverse complement strand
GCACCGTATACGGAAGGGATTTCCGGCACGCAGTTACGAACACCAACACCACCACCAGAGCGATGTGCAATGCCATAACGGGCAGCCAGCCCTGCTCGATGATGCGCAATAGACTGGCCCCCACGGCGGGCACCGCAAATCCCAGCATGACGATTAACGTTGAATCGCAAACGTCCGAGCGAATTTCTGCCAGAGTTTTGGTAGAAGCTTGCATCAAAGTGCCGCGCTGAGTGCTGTTGGACGTAATATTTGACTCGCAACAACTATGTTTTAATACGCCGGGCATCGCCGTTCGAGAAGGAAATTTAGACCTATCTGTTTACCGACGCGCAAAAGAAAACGCCGCGACGGCAAAAGCCATCGCGGCGTTGACTTGAACATACGAGGTTAAACTAGAAGTTGACCCGCGCCTGAATGCCCAGGGTCCGCCCACGGTCGGCGAAGGCATAGTCTGAATTCATGCCGAAGGTCGGGCCCGACAGCGGCGTATCTCCACCGAATTGGATGAAGCGCCTGTTCGTCAGGTTTTTCCCGACAAACGCAACTTGCCACATCCCGTTGTCCGGGCCGACGCCGATACGTGTGTTCAGCGTCGCATACCCGCCCTGGATCAGGTCCGGATCGAATGTGTTCGAGGCGTGGTATTTGGACGTAAAGAACATGTCGAAGGTTCCGTCCACCCGATAGCCGTCCATGATCGGATAGTAAACATTAATGGCAAACGTTCCCTGAATATCCGAAACCAACTGGTTGGTGTTGCCGGTGTAATCGCAAAGATCGGGCACCATATCGCCATCGAGATCCACATTTGGTGCTTGGCCGAAATAACACTGACCGTTCTGGAAGTCTTTGAACTCGAAATCCGTGAAAGCGAGGCTGCCGGACACCGAAAGGTATTCGTTCAACTGCCAACGGGTGTCGAGCTCAAGTCCCATCACTTCCGCACTAGCGGCATTGCCGACGTTAAAGCCGAGCGTACCGTCGAAGATGGAAATCTGCAGATCGTCGAAATCCGTATAGAAGCCGGTGATATTGAATTCCGCCCGGCCACCCAGCACGGTCGTCTTCGCGCCGATTTCGTAATTGTTGGCCTGCTCATCGTCAAACACGAAAGAGTCCAACATGGTTGCCGACACGCCTTTGTTGTTGGCGCGGAAGTCGAAGCCGCCACTCTTATAGCCGCGCGCCCAGCTGGCGTAGAGCAGCAAGTCCGAGTTGGGCTCATAGACCAGCTTGATGTCCGGCGAGAAGCGGGTTTCCTTGCGCGTCGCGGAAACCGGAAGTTCGCCGAGCTGCGAAATCAGGAAGGCGCCCGTCGGGCCCAAGGCGGCAAGATTGGTCGAAGTGATTCCGAACAATCCCGCGTACACGGTCGGCGCGGCAATTTGCGCTGCCGGCAATGCGCCGCCGCCTTCCGCTTGAATTGTAAGTGTGCGTACGCCGGTCTTCTTTTCATGGCTCAGCCGGCCGCCGACCTGAATCTCGAACTGATCGAACGGGCGAACGTTAACCTGCGCAAAGGCGGAATAAACGTCGGCGTCCACATTTGCCGTGCGTGCGGCTTGCGTGCCGGACAACAGGCTGCCCGCACCCGGCGACTGCGCGTTGACCGCCGGCACAAGAATAGAAGTCGGCTGCACGACGATCTGGTCGGCGTAGTCATGATCGCTGGTCTGGAAATAGGCGCCGGCAACAAAGTCGTAGAGTTTGTTGATCGGCGAGGTTAAACGCAGCTCTTGGCTGAACTGATCATAATCTTCCTGCAGACCGGCAAAAAAGACATTGCCGCCGGTATAGTCGCAATCGCAAAGCTCATCGTATTTCAGTTTCGAGTAGGCGGAAATCGACCGCAATTCAAAATCGCCGATGTTCCAGTCCACGTTCAGCACATATGTCTGCTGTTTATTATTGCTGTAATCACCGTTGGAACTGCGCTGCCGGTCCAGCGTGTTGTTGAGTGCACCCGGATCAGCGCCGAACGCACCGACGAGCAACTGCGCATACGTCAGGCCCGTGAATGGTCCGACAGTCGCCGGGGTCTCATTCAAGGTTTCGATTTGGCGGCCGAGCACATCGAAATCACTGTATTCGGCCTTCAGGCTCGCCGTGATGTCGTCGGTGGCATCCAATTCAAATGTGCCGCGCACGGTGAAATCCTCGCGTTGCGGCTCGTTGCGGTTCAACGTCAAATTGGTAACGTAGCCGTCCATATCCCGATAGCGCGCGGCGATGCGGCTGCGGAAGCGGTCGGTCAGCGGAATATTCACGGCGCCTTCGGTGATGATCTCCTCTTCACCGAATTCATACGTCGTCGTCAGATATCCTTCGAACGTATCGGTCGGCTTCGCCGTCGTGATGTTCAGCGCGCCGGCCACCGAGTTCTTGCCGAACAATATCAGCTGCGGGCCGCGCAACACTTCCACACGTTCAAGATCAAGAAACGGCATGCGCGCTTGTTGCGCACGCGGGTAGTGCACGCCGTCAACGTAATACCCCACGGACTGTTCGAAGGCCTGATTGATCCCCGAGCCGATACCGCGAATGAAAATGTTGGTGCTGATGCCGGTTTCGGTCATGGTGAAGTTCGGCACCGAGAACTGAAGATCCTCAACTTTTTGGATGTTGTCGTCTTGCAGCTTTGTTCCGGCAATGGCGGTAACAGATATGGGAGTTTCCTGTAGGCTTTGTTCGCGCGACTGTGCGGTGACGATGATTTCTTCGATCACGTCCTGACCCAAGGCTGGACTGACGGCGGTGACCGCCATCGAAGCGGCGAATGTTGAGGAGCAAAGAAGCGCGGCCTTGCGGCTATAACGAGCAGACATGAAACCCTCCCGTTTCTGCTTTCACATTTTCGGGTGACAGACCGACGAGTCTAAACGCCGCCTGTAACCTCCATGACCCTCCCTGGGTCAAACCCAATTGTTAAAATATGCTCGAAACGCCCGGATTGCGACCAATTTCGGACCAAACCCGCCTTAAGGTGGTGGTTACAAAGACGAATCGCCGCCGGTGTGGACTTCCAGCCACACCTTCACGCACGAAAAAGCCCGCCATTCGGCGGGCTGATCCTAAATCTCGGAAGGGGCTTTAAGCGGCCTTGTTGGACTGGGCCTTCTTGATTCGGCGCTTCAACTTCAGAGCGACGGGCTCGAGTTTGGCGTTCGGCGTTGAAAGCAGAAAGGCATCAATGCCCCCGCGCTTTTCAATGGTACGCAGGCCAGTTGTCGTGACCTTCATACGCACTTTTTCACGCAGAACTTCGGAAATGAGCGAGACCTGATGCAGGTTAGGCAAGAACCGGCGGCGGGTCTTATTATTAGCGTGGCTCACGTTATTACCGGTCTGAACACCCCGGCCGGTGGCTGCACAACGGCGCGCCATAGCAAATTCCTTCCGTCTCAGGAGGGCGGCGCCCTGCGCCAGCCCGCGAAGTCCGGCGTTTTACCTGCTGCCCTAGAAGGGGTCAAGGCCAAAACCAGACCCCAACGCCCTTGAAAAACGCCCTTATTTCAACGCTTTGCGACTGCATTCCGGGCCGGTTTTCGTTTCTCTTGCCGGCTTGAACCCTTGGAAACCTGGCGGTTTGCGCCGTCCCCCTCCAAAAGCCCGCGGACTCCGGGCAATACAAGATAGCGTTTGAGGTCGTGGGACATGAGGCTTTTCATGGCGACAGTGGCCCGGCGCAATTCCAGCAAGCGCACGAGTTGGTCCTGCTCGCTTACCGTCTTCGGCGGCTTCTTTCGCATTTCGCGAAGGGTATGATCCAGCAATCCATAGGCTTCCGCGCGGCGCTCCCGATAGACCTTCATCGCCTCTTCGATCAGTGCCTCGCGATTTTCACCGCCGCTTAGATAAGTCTTCGAAGGTTTTTTTGACGCGGCGGTTTGCGCGGATTTCTTTTTGGCGGGCTTGCCGCCAAACAGTCCCTTAAGAGACCAGCCGGACATTAGGTCCTGTTTGGCCCGGGCTGCGCGGACTCATCCAAACGGTCCGAAACATCTGCCAAGCGGCGCATCGCTTCCACGTCGTCCCTGTCAAACAGGTCCTCGCTCATTTTTGCCTGAGCAGCCGGACCCACAGGCGCTTTTTGCGGCTGCGCGGACGCCTCGGCATTCTGTTGTCTTGGTTTTTGATTGGACGCGATGTTGGCGAGATCGTCGGCCTTTAAGAACAAGCGGTATCCACGGCCCAACGCGCCTTCATCAAGAATTTCCAATAGCGTTCTGTCGTCCGTGGAAGACGTCATGCGATCGTAGCGGCGCACGAAATTCGAGAGCGCGGTGCGCGCAACGCTATCCCGGCTCACGGCTTCGGCCATGCGCTCGGAAATGTCCGGATGAGACGCGGAGAAGTTCAAAAAGGACTGCACAAAAACGTGGATGTCTCCCGAGCCGAAGCGCGTCCACGCCGTGTCGATGTCCGCGCGATTCAGAACGCCGAGCCTCTCCGCCAAAGTCGCCGCATTCGAAGCGAGATCCTGAAGAACGAGCTTGCGCGTTTCAGCAAGCTGCACGCGCGCGGCCTGCGCCTGTAATTCCAAAAGCGCCCGGGTTTGACCCTCGGCCTGCTGAACACTCTGCCGGCTTTGCGCCGTCATCTCGACGAGACGGATCACCAGCTGCGCAACACCTCTGCGTTGCTCAAGAATGGCGATAAAGAGCCAAAGAGCGGCCAGCGGCCCGCCGGCCCCGGCCATCACCACGGCCAATTCAGCGGGCGACAGCGCCAAAAACCCATCCCATCCGATGTTCCTGAAATACGCGCCGACCATCACCACCCAAATCGTGGTTACGGTGACGGCAATTACAAACGGTATGCGGTCTGTGTTCACGGGTCGGCCTTTTCCGGAGCCTGCGCTCGACAGGTCTTGTGCCCCACCTTGACCGGCGGTACGACACACCTGCCAGGGAATAGTCTGTCCGCACCAATTGTATGTGGCCGGAGTCCGCCCGTCCATGGACGTTGTGGCGCACACGCGCGAGGTCCGATGAGCTTTCACGAAAAAATCAAACGGTGCAATGCCCGCGATCTTGCCCGGTACTTACCGTTTGTAGTGGACGGCACGCAACTGGGCTGGATTACGCCCCAACGCGCCGAGTTTCTGCGCGCGTTTCCCCATGTGTTTGTACACGCAGCCGAAACCGTCACTCTGGCACCGAAGCTTGCCGATGTTCCGGCGCGCACAGCGGCCCTTGAAAATATCGCGCCCGACCTTGCGGCGACCGGAAATTTCCGAAAAGGGACCGGGGAGATGTACGCAGTGCGCAACGCCTGGAGCGATCCGCCGGCGCTTTTCATGGACCGCATGCTCGTACCCGCATTCGGTGCGCGCGCCTATGGTGTGCACCTGAACGGCTACGTTGTAAAAACGGACGGCCTTTATCTTTGGATCGGCACGCGTGCGGATGACCGCATCGTCGAACTCGGTAAACTCGATAACATGGTCGCCGGCGGCCAGCCGGGCGGTCTCTCGATTTCCGAAAATATTCTCAAGGAAGCGGAAGAAGAGGCCGGCCTTTCTCCCGATCTCGCACGAACCGCTAAATCTGCAAGCGTCATTACCTACTGTTTCGAGACCGCCAACGGACTGCGCAACGATACGTTATTTTGCTACGACCTCGAGATGCCGGAGGGCGTGATGCCGCGCAATACGGACGGCGAAATCAGTGGCTTTGAACTCGTGGCGCTGCCGGACGTGCTGGACCTTGTCCGGGACACTGACCGCTTTAAATTCAACGTCAATCTGGTGATCATCGACTTCGCCATGCGCTGGGGGGCGCTGACCCCCGAAAACACGCCCTTTTATGAGGAAATGGCCGCAGGACTGCGGGAAATGCCTTAGGCCCTTTCAACCCATTGTATAGACTGGCCCGAAATCAACCTAAATAAGGTATGCTATGTGACTGATAGAGTTGACTTATTAATCTTCTATCGGCATTGATGCGCCCCGCAAAAGGGCGTTAGGCTTACGGACGCACCTGAAATCGCACGGTAGAACAACGGGACCCAAGCCGCGGCACCATGCATTTTCTCGACTTTGAAAAGCCGATCGCAGAACTGGAAGGCAAGATCGCCGAACTGCGGCATCTGTCCGACACCGACGGCCTGAATATCGCCGAGGAAGTCGGCCGCCTTCAATCGCGGGTCGATAAAGACCTGCGCTCGGCCTACGCCAAACTCACCCCGTGGCAAAAAACCCAGGTCGCGCGCCACCCGGGCCGTCCTCATGCGGTCGACTACATCAAAGCCCTGATCGAAGATTTTATGCCGCTCGCGGGCGACCGCCTGTACGCCAACGACGAAGCGGTCATTGGCGGACTTGGCCGCTTCAAGGGCCGCTCGGTCATGGTGATCGGGCTTGAAAAGGGCCGCGATACGGAAACCCGCATCAAACACAATTTCGGCATGGCGCGCCCGGAAGGGTACCGCAAGGCGCGCCGCCTCATGGAACTGGCAGATAAGTTCCGCGTTCCCATTATCACCTTCGTCGATACCGCCGGCGCTTACCCGGGCATCGGCGCCGAAGAACGCGGCCAAGCCGAAGCCATCGCGCGCTGCATCGACTGCTGCCTCGCGGTGCGCGTGCCACTGGTCTCCGTGGTCATCGGCGAAGGCGGATCGGGCGGGGCCATCGCCCTTGCCACCGGCAACGTGGTTCTCATGCTCGAGCACGCCATTTATTCGGTGATTTCGCCGGAAGGTTGCGCCTCCATCCTGTGGCGCGACGGTGATCAAGCCAAGTCCGCGGCCGAAGCCTTGAAACTCACTGCCCAGGACTTAGAGCGCCTCGGCGTGATCGACGGCATCATCCCCGAGCCCATCGGCGGCGCGCACCGTCAGCGCGAAGGCATCTTCACCGCCGTGCGCGAGACCCTCGACATGCACCTCGGTCAATTGGTGCGCGTTGACGGCGGGCAGCTGCGGGCCCGACGCCGCGATAAATTCATTCAGATGGGACGGATCGCGGGCGAGTAGCCTCGCGGTGACTTACGCGGCCTGACCGCTGAGGGCTTTGACCCCCGGCAGTTCCTTGCCTTCAAGCCATTCAAGAAACGCGCCGCCGGCGGTGGACACATAGGTCAGCTCGTCCAAAACGCCCGCGCCGTTTAATGCGGACACGGTATCACCCCCGCCGGCAACGGAAACCAGCGTACCGTCCTGGGTCAGCTCGGCGGCCTTCTTCGCGACTTCATTGGTACCGACGTCAAAGGGCGGAATTTCAAAAGCCCCCAAAGGCCCGTTCCACAGCAGCGTCTTGCATTTGGCGAGCTTCGTTTTCAGAGCCTCAATACTGGCCGGACCGACATCGAGGATCATCTTGTCCTCGGGCACCGCATTGATCTCGCAAACGGAGGTCTCAGTGCCCTCCTTTAATTCCGACGCCACGACGGCATCCGTGGGCAGAACAATTTCGCAATTGGCCGTCTTGGCTTTTTCCAGAATGCCGCGCGCGGTGTCGGCCAAATCGCGTTCGCACAGGGATTTGCCCACGCTCACACCTTGCGCATTGAGGAATGTATTGGCCATGCCGCCGCCGATCACCAGCACATCGACTTTTTCAACGAGATTGTCGAGAAGATCGAGCTTGGTGGATATCTTGCTGCCGCCGACAATGGCCATGACTTGCGGTGTCGGATTCACCAGTACCGCTTCAAGGACCTCAAGCTCAGCCTGCATCTGCCGGCCCGCGTAGGCGGGCAGTTCGTGTGCAAGTCCTTCCGTCGAGGCATGCGCGCGGTGCGCCACCGAAAACCCATCGTTCACATAAATATCGCCGAGCGCGGCCAGCTGTTTGACGAACGCCGGATCGTTGGCCTCTTCACCGACATGAAAGCGTAAATTTTCAAGCAGCAAAACACGGCCGGGTTGCAAACCTTTGATCGCGTTTTCAGCCGCCTCGCCCACGCAATCCTCGGCAAAAGCGACATCATGCCCTAACGCCTTCGCCATCGCTTTGGCCACGGGTCGTAAAGACATCTCCGGCACGCGCTTGCCCTTGGGCCGGTCGAAATGCGAGAGCACGATCACTTTGGCCCGCTTGGCAACAAGCCCGCGCAAGGTCGGCAAGAAGCGCTCGATGCGCGTTGCGTCCGTCACCACGCCGTCTTTCAACGGTACGTTCAGATCGGCGCGCACCAGCACGCGTTTGCCGGCGACGTCCGCCTGGCCGATGGTCTTGAAGTCGAACATGGATGCCGGTTAAAGCAGCTTACCCATCGCCGCGAGCGTATCGAGCATGCGGTTCGAGAAGCCCCATTCGTTGTCGTACCAGGACAACACCCGCACGAAATTTCCGGGCATCACCTTGGTTTGCGTGGCATCGAACGTGCTCGACGCCGGGCAGTGATTGAAGTCGGTGGACACCAGCGGCAGCGTATTGTTCGCCAGCACGCCCTTGAGCGCGCCGCCGAACGATTTGCCTTCGGCCGCTTCGGCCATCGCCTTATTGATGGCGTCCTCGGTCGCTTCTTTCGAGAGCACGCACTTGAGATCGACGACGGAGACATTGGGCGTTGGCACGCGAATGGCCGAGCCGTCCAGTTTGCCTTTGAGTTCGGGCAGCACTTCGCCCACGGCTTTGGCCGCGCCGGTGGAGGTCGGGATCATGTTCAGCGCCGCGGCCCGCGCCCGGCGCAAATCCTTGTGCAGCGTATCGACCGTGGCCTGATCGCCGGTGTAGGCGTGAATCGTCGTCATGTAGCCCTGCTGAATGCCGTAGAGGCTGTGCAAGACGTGCGCGACCGGCGCCAGACAGTTCGTGGTGCACGATGCGTTGCTGACCACCAGGTGCTCCTTGCTGAGCTTGTCGTGGTTCACGCCGTAGACAACGGTGAGATCGGCGCCTTTGGACGGCGCGGACACCAGAACTTTTTTCGCGCCTGCGCTCAAATGCACCTGGGCTTTTTCCTTGTCGGTGAAAATACCGGTGCACTCGGCAACGATATCGATGCCGAGATCTTTCCAGGGCAATTTTGTCGGATCGCGCTCCGCCAGCGCTTTAATCTCTTTGCCGTTCACCACCAACGCACCGCTGGACGCCGACACATCAGCGGGCAACGGACCATGGACAGAGTCATATCGCAGCAAATGGGCGTTGGAGTCCGCCGGACCAAGATCGTTGATGGCGACGATTTCCACATCCGAGCGCTTGGCTTCCACCAAAGCCCGGAAAACCATGCGGCCAATGCGGCCAAATCCGTTGAGTGCGACGCGAACTGCCATGGGAATTTTGTGTCCTTCTGCTTGCGGTGATAACGCGCACCGTTGGCAACATGTGAGGTGCGCGCGTGAGAAGAGTAGCGGGAAATACAATAGTCCCCGGCGGAATCCAAGCGCGGCAACGGAATCCCCAGGGCGAGCGCGGGACCGGACCGGCTCGGAAGCCGCGAATCACCTCAAAATCGCCTTTCTCGGAATAGTTGCAACGGAATCGGCGCCGGGGCCGTTTAAAGTATATCACCGGCGTCAGGGGACGTTCGCCATGAGGGCTAACCGTAAGATTCCAAGGACTTCAACGAAATCCGCCCAGATTCACCGGATGGTATTGTATCGCGTATGTGACCACCGTACGGTTGTCCGCCTGAACAGGCATCGGTTTGGCGGCCTAGGAGCCAAGCATGCTTCCGTCTGATCCCCACCGGCTACGCACCGCCCTTAATCGCGTAACCTTCGGTGCGCGCGACGTAGATGTCGCGAACGTAGACTCATTGGGGTGGGAAAACTGGGTTGAAGGCCAACTGACGCCTCCAGAGGGGGATGAGCCCGACCTCGCGGCCTATATCCAGACACAAACGATGCCCATCAAGTATGCGGCGGCGGACGAGGCCATGTTCCCAGACGGAACCTGGGACGCCGTCAATGAAGACCGGCCCCTCTACTACCTCGACGCCAGCACCGAAGATCTTTGGTTTGTCGCGACCCAGGCAGGCAAATCTATTTCATTCACTGAACGTTTTCGGGTGCAGCAGGAACTCGGTGCCGCGACATGGATCAGGAATACCCACGCGCAATATCAACTGCGCGAATTCATGACAGACTTTTGGCACAACCATTTCAACATCGGTAAAGTCGAGAACCAACTCGCCACAACACTGCTGCCGGTTTTCGACCGTGACGTCATTCGGCCAAATGTCTTCGGCAATTTCCGTACGTTGCTTGAAGCCACGGCCCAGTCCACGTCGATGCTTCTTTATCTCGACAACGCCAGCAACAACGCGCTTGCGCCAAACGAAAATTATGCGCGCGAGATTATGGAATTACACACCCTGGGTGGAGACGCCTACCTTGGCGTGGGCGGCGACGCACCGGTGGAAAAAGGAGCAGACGGTGTCGCGATAGGTTTCACCGATCAGGATGTCATCGAAGCGGCCAAAGCCCTCTCCGGTTGGACCATCGAGGTCGGACAACGGCTCGGCGGGACATCACTACCGTTTTCAGGAAAATTTATTTTTCTCCAGGCGCAGCACAGCACGGCTGCCACCGAAGTGCTCGGGATCGACATCTCGGGCTTTGAAGGCATCTCTCAAGCTCAAAAATTCTTAGACATTATTGCCGCGCACCCGGCCACCGCGACCTTCATATGCACTAAGCTATGCAGGCGCATTTTTGGAGACAATCCGCCGGAGGCGGTGGTTGAGCGCGCCGCCACGACGTGGCTGGACAATACGAATGAACCCGATCAGATCGCGCGTGTTCTTAAGTCCATCATTCTCGACGGCGAAGAAATATTTACCGAGCCCCGCACCAAAATCCGCCGTCCCTACGAACGCATCATCGCGATGGCGCGCGGGATCGGGTCTTCGGTGTCCGCAGCCACTTATATGACCGGCGCGCTGGACCCGCTCAATGATGGGCTGTTCGCTTGGCAAGCGCCGAACGGGCGGCCGGACAACAACGGATACTGGCTCGCAACAGGCGCGACGCTTTCCACTTGGAACTTCCTAATTGCGGTACCTTACATCGCAGAGTTTACAACTTAGTTTGACGCACAGACGCCGGAAAGCGCCGCCTCGTCTGCGATAGGAGTCGTCGAGCACTGGGTTGAGCGCCTCATCGGATATGAGCCGAGCGCCGCCGTTATGGACGCCCTCATAATCGACCAGGGCAGCGTGGTTGGCGTGCCCTTCCAACGTGAATTTTCCGGACGCGCGGAAGACATTGAAGGCACGTATCGTCGGCTTGTGGGCTTGATCGCCACGACCGAAGAATTCGCGCTGCGATAGGAGCCTCGCATGACCTTCTAAAGACGAAATTTCCTGGTCGGCGCTTCTACAGCCACAGCACTGACCGCTCTTGCGCCGGGTTTGAGGGTTTCCTTCGCCCAAGAAGCGCAATCATCCAATGACATTCTCATTGTTTTGTTTCAACGCGGCGCTTGCGACTGGCTGCAAATGCTTTCGCCGGCAGGGGATGCGAACTACATCGCCGCGCGTCCAGGCATCAAAGTACCGACCTCGGGAGAGAACGCAGGTATCGGACTCGATAGCCTAGATGGTGTGGATTTCTACTTGAGCAACAGCGCGCCGGAACTGAAGAGTCTTTACGACAACGAACACATTGCCTTCATTCACGCGACAGGGCTGCATACCGCAGACCGCAGCCACTTCACCGTTCAAGCGAATATGGAAAAGGGTGTGGCGGACGGCGAACTCGAGCAGGACACCGGGTGGCTGGCACGCCACGTTGCTTCGACAGGGGCGGCTTCATCGGATCTTGCCGTGATCGCATCTGGTGCCAGCAACCCAGTGTCCCTATTGGGCGAAAGCGGCGCAACAGCCATCGCGGACCCAGCCGAATTCAAAATCGCAGGCGACGCACTCAACGCGGACGTCATACGCGCCATGAATCCAGGGGGAAGTCCCTATCAGGACGTCGCCATCTCCACGTTGAACGCGGTGGATCTCGTCCAGGAAAAATATGCGACCTTGGAAAAGAGCGACGCAAACGTTGGCTATACGGGCGGCGCATTATCGCGCTCCCTAAGCTCACTGGCGGAACTTATAAAAATGGATTTAGGCGTGAACGTCGCGACCGTAGATTTCGGCAGTTGGGACATGCATAACAACCTCCCCAATGAATTCGCCCAACGCACGACCGAATTTTCTCAATCCCTGAATGCCTTCTGGAAAGACATGCTCGACTATCGGGACCGCATAACCCTCGTCACCATGACCGAATTCGGCCGCCGCCTGCAGCAAAATGCCAACAACGGCACCGATCACGGCTCAGCCTCGGCAATGATGGTCATGTCGGGCAATGTCAAAGGCGGCAAAATCTATGGTGATTGGCCGGGCCTTGCCGCCAGTCAGCTGAACAATGGCGATCTCGCGGTCACCACCGACTACCGCCAAGTGATTTCCGAAATTCTTGTAAAACGCCACGGCGAGGGAAACCTAAGTCAGGTCTTTCCAACCATTCAGTATCAGCCGCTCGGATTTTTAAACGCGTAAAGTCCCGTAGGTTTACTCGGCCGCGCTCGGCGCCGCACGGGCGGTACGCACGTTGTACATGACACCCGCGGCAACCAGAACAATCACAGCCAATTGCGCTAGAAGCGGCAGGGCGGACGGATACACGCCCAGCCAATCGATACGCGGGAAGTCCACGGTGATCACCGGCAGCATGCCCGCTTCCTCGAACGCGGCAACACCCTTGCCCGCCAGCACAAAGGCCAGTAAGGCGATCAGCGCGGAACTCGCTGCAAAGAATTGCCCGATCGGCAAACGCTGGCTGGTTTTGAGCAGAATCACGGTCACCACGACAAGCGCAGCCACGCCCGCCCCCATGCCGGCCAGAATGGACTCGTTGTTCCCCGCGGTCCAAAGCGCCACGTAAAACAATATGGTTTCAAACACTTCACGGTAAACCACAACAAAAGACAGCAAGAACAACAGGAACGCCGAGCGACGCGTCAGAACGGCCGACATTTTTTCTTTAATGTACGCCTGCCACTGACCGGCAAGGCTCTTCTGGTGCATCCAGATGCCGACACTGAGCAGCACCACCGCGGCAAATACTGCGGACACCCCTTCGGTGAGTTCCCGGTTCGCACCGCTGATGTCCACGACGGTCACGGCGATAACCCATGTCAGCACGCCGGCCGCCAGAGCACCGACCCAACCCACATGGACATAGGGCAGCATGTCGCGACGCTCGACCTTGGTGAGGAAGCCGATCATGGCCACCACGACCAGCAGAGCTTCAAGACCTTCGCGCAGAAGAATGGTGAACGAGCCGAGGAATGCAGCCGTGGCATCGCCGTCGGACACCGACAAGGTTTGTTCGGCTTGAGCAAACAACGCATCCACGGTTTGCTTTTGCGCCGTGATATCCTCGATGGACGCGCCAGCGCCGATACGGCTGCGATATTCGATCATGGCTGTTTCAACGCCAATCAACAGATCCGCGTCTCGGGCGCGCAGCATCGGTTCGATGGGCTCAAATCCATCGAGATAGGAAGACAATGCGAGTGAATTCGCCTGTTGCGCATTTCCGCTGCGGTACGCCTCTAGGCTCTCCGACAGCCGCACACGTGCGACGGCAAGCAAGCCTTCGGTATCCTGACTGACCACGGACGGATTGCTGCGCAGATATGCCATAAGGCCACGCGCGACATCATCATTAACAGTGGAGGCCAGCTGCGCCTCCGTCATACGCACCAAGGTTTCCACATTTGGAAATTTCACGCGCAGGATTTCGTTGTCCTGCCACAGTTGCGCGCCGTTCCGGCGCTGTTCATCGGAGAATGAAAGCGTGCCCGCGTAAAACGAAACCGCCCAGCGGTCTTCCTCGGACAGCACGTCGCGGTAGCTGACCATGGACGTCTCTTCGAGACCTTGCGTGACCACTTCAAACAGAGAGAACAGACTGCGCTCGCGTGCCCGCTCCGGCTCGGCGAAGGGGATCGGCAACGGGTCCATATCTTCCGTCACCGCCGGGCCGTCGGCGTAGCCGGTCACACCGTGGCAGCTTGCGCATTGCTCCGCGTAAACGGCTGCGCCGCGCGCAAGATCGGGAATTGAATCCGGCGCCGTCGGTACCGGATAGGCCGCCAGCAAAGCATCGGCCATGCCGCGCGCGAGTTGCGCGACTTCCACGGGCGCCGCCATGGACTCAATCGCATCGCCGAGCAGATCGGCCTGCGCCACCAACGCGTCCTGACCTTCACTGGCCGGCAACGCGGCGATGGACTCGCGGGCCGTCGCCGCGAATTCTTGCATCTCGGCATATTCGAAGTCGTTGATGACCGCGCCGTCAGCCACGGCTTCCGGATAGTCGACGGCGATATAATCGAGCAATTTCCAGGTCTGGCGGACATCGGTGGCGTAGGCCGCGTCCTGCGCTTGGCTCGGAGAAAATGCTGCCGCACCTGCCAGCACAAATATGGCGAGAGCAGCGAGAACATAGCGGCGCAGTAAAGTCGGCATAATTGGTCTCTCTATAATGTGGGCAGCTTGCCTGCTTATGTATTGCTAATGAGAATAGATCGCAAGTAAAAACCGAATATTTCCCAAGCCTAAATAGAGGCCGAGCCTTCACCTGGACAAGTCCGGGACAGTACGCATTCCAGCTTGCCGCCCTTTTGTCTGCGCGATTAACTGTGAACTTCGCAACCAGGGAGGGGGAACCGCACATGACCGATACACCTGACAATACCGTTTCACGGCGCGGCGCGCTTGCCGCCGGCGGTCTCGGCGCCGTCGCGCTCGCCGGTTTGGCACGTAGCGCGGCAGCGGAAAGCCACGAACGATCGGCGACGGAAAAAGCCAATGTCGCCATGGTCGGCGAGTTCATGAAACTCTGGAGCGCCCCGGACTGCACGGCCGAGAAGCTCGCGGCATTCATCGCCGAGGACTGCATCTTGCGCATGGAGGAAAACAAGCCGGCGGTGGAAGGCAAGGCCGCCGCCATCGACGCCTTCAATGTCTTTCTGAAAGACGGCCAGCGGTTTGGCATCGATACGCTCGACACCTTCGCCATCGGGCCCATCGTCGCCAATTCCCGCAGCGACTATGTGATTGTTCCGGGCAAGGAGCCGACCGGACGCTTTGCCGTAGCCGGCGTGTTCATCGTTCGCGACGGCAAAATCCAGGAATGGTCGGATTATCTCGTCCCCAAAAGCTAAAGGCTTACGAAAGACTGCTGGGGCCGGATTTCTTCTCAGCTCAAAAGATCGAGCGGCGCAGCGGCCGGAATGCCGGCACCAAGATCGAGCCAGTCCAATTGAATGGTTTTGGTGAAGGCCGTCATCTTGTCCACGTGGCTGCGGTCGGGGTCGTCTCCGACGTAACACACGAGGCGCGGCGGACGGCCCGGCGCCGTGGATAACGGCAATTGCACCAGATCGGCAGTGACCTCGCGCCCGTAGGACGTGGTGTAAGTGTTCATCGCCAGATACCCGCACGGCTGCGCGATGACATGATTCATATTCAGGATGGATCTTTGCCTGAATCTCGCCGCCTGCCCTCCGTGGATATCTTGGCCCGTCAGACTTGCGCCCCAGCGTTCTTCCAAAGCGCTGCCCTGAAACCTGACGACGGCGACGTCGTTCTCGATATCCACTATGTAGGTGCTCGGCGTGAAATCGCTCGACGGCCGTTCCATGAAGCGGTCCGAGGTCGGCATCAAGACACCCTCTTCCCGCAAACCGGCCCAATGATCGACAAAGGCCCGGCATTCGTCGGACCAGTGCATCGGCAGCCCTTTGGACACGCCTTTCGACGACCCCTTCACGGCGCGTTTGACGACCGGAATGGACACATTATTGAATTTACGGAACTGAAGTGTCCGCATGCTGACGGCCCCGACCCAATACCCCTCTTTGGGCGCGAACTATCATCGCCGAGCGGTTAAGGAGATATTGCCGAATGGGCGCTAACACTCTGAAATCACAAAAATAAAGACTCTCCAAAGCTGTAGGCACAACTCTGGAGAGTCTTTTGCAACCCGATCGGGTAAAGACGCCGCGCGATCGTGAGATTACGTGCGTTCGCCGTTAGTAGGCGGACCCCAGAGGTTTAGCCCCGGTGCCCTCGCACTGCAGGTTCCATTCACTGCGTTCCCGATTTTCGGTGCGCACGATATTGATCGACATATCGGAGCGGTCGAACGTTCCGTCCCAGCGCGCACCGAACGAACCCTCACCGCTCCATGTCACCGTATCGGCGGCGTAGCTGGTCACGTGCACCGGCGAGAGCATTTGCTTTTCGCCGTTGTAGAAATAAAGGCCATTGAGTTCGTCTTTGTAGGCATAAACATCCGAAACCTGCTTAGTTTCGTTCAGGGATTCATCGTCTTCGTTAGTGCCCGTTGTGACCATCGGCCCGCTGCAGGACATCCAAACATCTTCCGCGGCGGCGATGCCGGACCAAGCGGTGAAAACCGTTCCGGCCAGTACTGCGATTGATAGCTTCCTCATGGCGGCACTCCTCCTTCTCAGCCATTCAGGATAGGGAGGGCGCCGCCCGGTGCGGCACCCGGCCCCATGGACCTAGGAAGCGTAGGGCGTGCGCGCAACCCCCTCAGCGCATGGCCAACTGCTGAATTGATTGTAATTTTTGCGCCGCAACACACGTCTATTCAATCAACGATACGAAATTACAAAACTGAACTATCATCGTGCACATAAATTCTGGGGGGATGCATGCGCCGGGACAGCAAAGTACTGCTCATCGGCATGGTGACGGTGATCATCATCGCCGGCACGCTCGGGCTCGTCG
Source organism: uncultured Rhodobacterales bacterium (assembly GCA_964475755.1). Taxonomy (GTDB): domain Bacteria; phylum Pseudomonadota; class Alphaproteobacteria; order Rhodospirillales; family Rhodospirillaceae; genus UBA11612. The sequence continues at coordinate 7,478 of CAYYXR010000003.1, read as the reverse complement.
ATCCCATCCGACAGAATCCGATGTACCACCGCTTTGCCGATCAGCGCGTGTGGGCCAGCATCCCTCATATCGGCGACGTTCTTTCAAACATCGCATTCGCCGCGGCAGGCCTGTTCGGCCTCTTTGCGATCTGGGCGGATGCACGCCGCCCGGACCACACCGTGCGCATTTGGCTTACGCCCTACACAACGTTTTTCATCGGCATTGCGCTGGTGAGCGCAGGCTCGGCCTACTACCACTGGGCGCCCGACAACGCGTCCTTGGTATGGGATCGTCTGCCGATGACCATTGCATTCATGGGCCTGTTTATCTCAGTGGTCACGGATCGCATGGGCCCGTCCACCGGCAAGGCCTTGTTTGTACCGCTGTTGGTTGGCGGCGTTGTCTCAGTGATCTACTGGTCTTACAGCGGCGATCTTCGCCCTTACGGCCTTGTTCAGTTTCTGCCCATTGCCCTCTTGGTGCTGATGTGCTGGCTGTTCCCGGCACACCACGGGCTTTACGGCAAATATCTCGGCGCCATCTTCCTCCTCTACGGCGCGGCGAAGATTTTCGAATACTACGACCGGCAGATTTGGGATCTCTTGGGACACACACTCAGCGGACATACACTGAAGCATCTGTTTGCCGCGGCGGCCACAGCGGCGGTGGCCTGGTTCCTATATAAAAAGGAACACCACCGGCACGCGCACCACCATACGCATCACACCGCGCGCCACTGACCTTCCCAGAATTTCGCGCGGATATCCTTCTTGAGAAGTTTTCCGACCGCGCTGTGCGGCAGCTCCGGCCAGAATTCCACTGTCTTCGGCGCCTTCACGCTGCCGAGCTTGTCTTTGCACAGCTTAATAAACTCCTCTTCGTTCGCCTTCGCGCCGTCTTTCAGTGCGATCACCGCCTTGATCTCCTCGCCCCACTTCTCGCTGGGCACACCGATCACCGCACATTCTAGCACCGCCGGATGCTCCAGGATCACCGTTTCCACTTCCACCGGATAGATGTTGAACCCGCCGGAAATAATCATGTCTTTCTTGCGGTCGACGATGGTGATGAAACCGTGCTTGTCCTTCACCCCGATGTCAGAGGTGTGATGCCAGCCGAACTTCGAAACCTCTTCGGTTTCCTTCAGGCGCTTGTAATAGCCCTGCATGACCATGGTCGAGCGCACGACAATTTCGCCCTTTTCCCCCGGCGGCAGAACGTTGCCGTCGTCGTCCATGATCTCCATCCAGGCGAACGGCACCGCGCGCCCCGTCGCCGCGACGATCTCCTCGTCGAAGCTACCATCGTCGCGTAAATAATCCTTCGGATATTTCACCAGTACCGGAAACAGGATTTCCGTCTGGCCATACAAATCATGCATGACGGGGCCAAACACCTGCACCGCTTCCTTGAATTTTTCCGGAGCGCAAGGGGCCGCCGCAATCCCGAAAAACTTCAGCGCCGAGAAATCCGTGCTCTTGGTTTTGGGATGGGCCAGCAACGCATAGAGCGCCGTGGGCGGCAAATACAAGTGCGTGATCTTTTCCCGTTCCATGGTCTCCAAAATTTGCTCCGCGTCGAACGCGGGCAAAATCACATTGGCCGCGCCGATGGGAATGAACCCATGCGCCATGAACCCGGCGGCGTGAGTGAGCGGGGAAATCACCAGATGCTTGCTGTCCGGCGTGATCGACAACGTCTCAAACAGCGAGATCATCACCATCTCGTAGGACCGGTGCGTATGCACTCCGCCTTTCGAGGGTCCCGTGGTGCCGCCGGTCGGTTGCAGCAACATCGCGGTGTGCGGATCTTCCGGCCCGGCGTCATACGGCTGGTAGCAATCGACGATCCAATCGGCCATGGCCGGGCCATGGTTGGATTTGCGGTCCATGCAAATGTAGGTCTTGGCCAGCGGCAGGCCCTTTTTCATGTCGGGCACCGCATCGTCGTACGCGGAATGAAAAAACACGAACTCGCAATCGAAGTAATTGAGCACCTCGATGTTGGTGTCCATCGAATTGCGTGTGTGCACCGACAGCCACGCCATGTCGGCGCGGTTGATGGCTAGGTGCAGCAACATCACCCGGTAGTCGTTGGGCGCATAGATCGCGATATGCGCGCTTTTCTTGCCCTCGAAGTGTTTGGTCAGCGCATGGGCGATGGCGTGCACCTCGCGTTGGGCCTCGGCGTAGGTGAGCCGCACTCCCAACTGAATATCGGCGATCATCAGATTGTCCGGATGCTTCGCCGCCGCGGCGTCGAAATAATCGGCGATGCGCATAGCACGCCTCCCCCAGTTCTCCCCGCATCAATCATAGCCAATCGGCGTCATTGAGTCCGATTTGATGTACGTCAATCTGCTGAAATCAATTATCTAGGATATTGGACACCCTTTCATTGCCCCAGCCGCAGGAGCACCCTTGATGGCATTGCAGGAATTCAAAGTATGGGGCACGACCACCCGCGTGTTTCATTGGGTCAACGTTTTCTGCGTTCTAGGTCTGATCGCCTTCGGCGTGGTGATCCTGAACGCGGACGCGCTCGGCATCGGCAATGACGGCAAGGTTTTATTGAAAACCGGCCACGTCTATATCGGCTACGTCTTTGCCTTGAACCTGGTGTGGCGGCTGGTGTGGGGATTCATTGGGGGGCCTTATGCGCGTTGGCGGGCGACATTGCCCTTGGGACGCGGCTACTCGAAATCCCTCGGCGATGAACTCAACCGGCTGCGCACCGGACAGCCGGCGGGTTATATCGGGCACACACCGCTCGGGCGCATTGCCGTTACCGTTATTCTTCTGGTGCTGACGTGTCAGGCCATAACCGGACTCATTCTCGCGGGCACCGACGTCTACATGCCGCCCTTCGGCGGCGCCATCGCCGAATGGGTCGCCGCGCCCGGTCTCGACCCCTCGCAGGTTCGCCCCTACGCGCCGGAGACCGTGGATCCGGCCGCTTACCAGGCCATGCGCGATTTGCGCGCGCCCGTCATCGAAACCCACGAGATCGTGTTCTTTGTAATCCTGGCACTGATCGCGCTGCACATTCTGGCTGTGGTGCTCACAGAACTGAAACACGGCGGCACGATCATCTCGGCGATGATCACCGGCCGCAAAACATTCCGCGAACCGCCGGTCGACGTGCCGGAGTAACCCTCCGCCGATCGCGCATTGGCGAATTGGACGCCAACCGCTACGCTGTTGGTCCGTTGATCGACAGCATTTCATCCGCATTGAGGGTTTCATGATGATATTCGCCCGCCGCGCCGCGCTTGCGCTTTTTCTCACCGCGCCGCTTATCCTGGCCGGCTGCGGGGAGCAAACCGCCGCACCCAAGCCCATCCCCATCACCGATGCGGCGGTCTCCGGCGACGGCACCGGGCGCTACACCATCGCCTGGATCGCGCCAAACGTTGATACCGTCACCGTCTATGCGGGCACCGACCCAAGCAATGTCGGCCGCGAACGCGAAGTCGGCAGCGGTGGGGCCAACGGCCACCTCGCCGTCGAGCTTCCCGCGGACACGCGATGGTATTTCGAATTCGTGCCCAACGACGGCGGCGCGCTGGTCATTGCCCAGCGCGGGCTCGGCCTTGCCACCGTGCCCAACTTGCGCGATGCGGGCGGCTACCGCACAACAGATGGACGCTGGGTCAAAGTGGGCCGCGTTTACCGCTCCGACCAACTCGATAAAGTCAGCGACGCAGACTTCGCGGCCATGAAAGACCTCGGCCTCAAACTTATCTGTGATTTCCGCACCGAGACCGAACGCGCGGCGGGCGCGGACCGCGTGCCCGAAGGCACCGAACATATGATTGCCGACGTATCGGGCAATTCGGGCGGCGGGCTCGGCGCGGTGCTGGGCGATCCAAGCCGCATGGGCGAAGTCCTCAGTCAAATTTCCGCCGAAGAAATCATGATGATGGCCAACCGCGCCTTCGTGTCGTCGGACTCTGCCCGGGCCGCCTATAAATCGACCTTCGAGCGCCTCGCCGATTCGGGCAGCCTGCCGACCCTTTTCCATTGCACTGCCGGTAAGGACCGCACCGGCTGGAGCGCGGCGGTGCTGCTCACCATCCTCGGCGTGCCGCGCGACATCGTCATGCACGACTACATGCTCTCCAACACCTTTCTCGCGCAGAAGAACCGCGCCCTCCTGGAAAACTTCCCGCCGGAATTGGCGCAACAGATGATCCCGCTGGTGGGCGTGCGCGAAAGTTATCTCAACGCCGCCTTCGAGGAAGTCGAGAACACCTATGGGGATTTCGAGACTTATGTAAGGGACGGCATCGGCCTATCGGACGACACCGTCGCGGCCTTGAAAGCGAATTTCCTCACGCCGGAAACGGCGCCGCCGAAAACCGTCACCACCATGGGGTATTAGACCAGGCCGTTCGTCTGGACATTATTCCGCGCGCGCTTTCGGACTGCGCCAACGGTTCACCGCTTCGCCGCGTTTGACCAATTCCGTCAGCGCCACCAGATCTCCGGCACTAAGGCCTCTTTTCCGGTCCAGCCAGCCGCGCATCAAATCCAGCCATTGGTCGGGTCGGCGGACGGACGGCATTTCCGTTTCCAGCACCCGGTCCGAGACAAGGTGAGTGCGCGACTCCGAAATCTTGCCGAGGTATGTCATGTGCGCCCTCCGAAACTTGGGGAACCCTTATGGGTTTCGCGTGTTTTGAGGACGCCAACATAAGTGGAGACCATGACCCTTAGGCGGTCAGGCCCGTGAAACCTTTGCGACAGTCAGGAATGTAATGTGTGCGGCGCAGCACTTTAAGGCGCTTCGTCGGGCCAGCCGGATACACCTTCGAGCGTGCCCATATCGCGCGGATAGAACACTCCGATCTCGGAAATCAGCCCGTCCTCGATCCTGAGCCGCTCGATCACATGGGCGGTGAACTTGGCATCGGGCAGGTCGTGGCCCGTCACCCACAGCGCCATCACCTGACCGGCCTCTTCATCGGCAAACAAGCGGAAGTTGCGCCGGAACGCGAGCCGCTCCCGCGACACACTGGCCCGCAATTCGTCTTCGCCTTCCTGCACGCGTCCGCCGTTCTGGGTGCGGTGCACATTCGGGGCGAATTTTACATCGCTGCCGTCGGCGGCCACCAAGGCATCGAGGTAGGAGTTGGCGACGTCATACAGACACGCACGCACGGGATCGCCGCAGCCGTGATTCGAAAGATTTTCTGAATCCGTTGGCCAGTGTTCCGGAATTTCAGTGAAGGGCCGATCGTCCAACACCACGAACACTTCGATTTCGGTGACCAGACCTTCGGCCACCCTGATCCGCTCGGCCACATGGGCGCTCCGCTCCGGGCCTTCGACGATCCACAGCGCGAACACATCGCCCTTGGCCTCGTACACCACCAGCCGCAGGTTCTTGTGCGCGGCAATCCCCTCACCGGCGAAGGTGGCTTGGATCGCCTCCGCGCCGTCTTCGGCATTGTCGCCGCCGTTGTGCGTGCGCCGCACGCTTGGATGCAAACGCGCATTCGCGCCGTCGCCCGCCCACAACGCTTCGATGTAACTCATGGCCGCTTCGGTAACACAGGCACGCGAAGCATCCGTGCACGGCGCGCTTTCCATGGACGTGCTTTGCTCCGCCTCACCGCAAGCGGCCAAGACAAGAAAAGCCGCGATGATGATCGCGCGTGTCATCAAATGACTCTTCGGTTCTATTCAGAAGGCGGCAGCGTATCGGGCACCACCTCGCGGCGCGCGATCTTCCAGCCCGCGTCCGTCAGCACCAATTGATCTGCGTAGCGGCTGGTGGACACGCTGGCCGGGCCGGCTTCGTCCGCCGGTGTATATAAAGACAGATACGCGCTCGATGTCGCCGTATCGGGTCCGGTGCGCGTGACTTCGATATTGCTCACCACATGGCGGGTGCGCCGCCCGGATTTCTCGACATTCTGCTGGAAGGCTGCCAGCGCTTCGTGGCCCTTCACCTCGTTGCCGCGCGAGACGAACACGCCGTCGGCGGTGAAAGTTTCGGCCCAGGCCTCGCCGCCTCGTTCGCCGAAATCGAACGCGTGCGCATAGCGCGTGTTCAGGGCCTGCACCGCGATCAGATCGTGCACGGCCTGCTCGGCGGCTTCTTCAGCCGGGTCATGCTGCTGTTGTGCCGCCAACGCGGCGCGCAACTGCATCACTTCCTGATTGAGCCCGTAGCTCCATCCGCCCAGCAGCACCAGCGCCGCCACGGCAAGTATCGTTACGGTTCTCAAAATCATCGCTCTCTCCCGTATTTCGCTCGACTTAGTTTTTCAGATGCGCGGCGAAGCCCGGATCTTCCAGCAGCTTACCCGCTTCGCGCTGTAAGAAGCGCACCACCACTTTGTCCGGCACGCCCGCTTGCAGCAACGTGCCCGCCACGTTGCCCCACTCTTTATATTGGGCGATGCGCCCGTCCCGCAGTGTGAACTGCGCGCACCCGAACAGCAGCGCCCGCCGCTGCGCCGCATTGGGATGCGAGGACGTCACGGAAAAGCGGAACACGGCATAGCCGATGTTCCCGTCGCTTACCGGATCTGCGTATTCCCATTTGAAATCGTTGGCTTCCTGATGGAACACATCGGCCAATAGGCGTTTGAGCTCGGCGTGCCCCTTGAAGGTGCCGTAGGTGGTGTCGTGATAGATGGCGTCCTCGGTGAAGATCGACAGGAAGGTATCGACGTCACCGGTTTCCACCGCATGTTTGAATTTATCGAGCAACTCCGGAAACGCGACCATGTCCGGCTCCCATCCAACGAGGCTCCATTTAGCCCTTTTCCCCGCCCCGTGACCAGAGTCTTGAAGCGTCTTGAAGGGCCTTGAGCCGATTGCGCATGGGTGCGCGCCGGTCCATGCTGGTGGCCTAGGGACGGGCACTGCGGAGGCAAACCAATGAATTTCTACGACAAGCACATCCTTCCCCACGTCACCAATATCGCCATGCGTCAGCCGGACATGGCCAAACGCCGCGCCCGCGTCATACCCCAAGCCGAGGGCCGGGTGCTGGAGATCGGCATGGGGTCGGGCCTGAACCTGCCGTTCTACTCCGAACGCATGAGCGAACTCATCGCCATCGAACCCTCGCCCAAGTTGCGCGAGATGACCCAGCGCGCGGCAACCGCAAACAACCACGCGGTGGACCTGCGCGACGGCAGCGCCGAAGCGATCCCCTTAGATGACGCGAGCATCGACACGGTCGTGACCACATGGACCCTGTGCACCATTCCCGATGCACACAAAGCCCTGAGCGAAATGCGCCGGGTGATGAAACCAACGGGAAGACTTTTGTTCGTCGAGCACGGCCGCGCGCCCGACGAAGCCGTGCGCAAATGGCAGGACCGCATCAATCCAGCGTGGCAGGTGATTGGCGGCGGCTGCAATCTCAACCGCGCCATTGAAACGTTGGTCACCGGCGCGGGCTTTCAGATGGAAAAGCTGGACATTGAGGTGCCCCCATTGAGTGGTCCGGTTTGAATGTTAGTTGAGCGGTCGCGT
>CAYYXR010000002.1:118095-216006 GCA_964475755.1 uncultured Rhodobacterales bacterium | reverse complement strand
TCTAAGTGCGGCTCCGCCGCGGCACTCTCGGTAAGCGGCCCAGGTGCAGGTGTTTCGAAATCCGCATTCTCGTCGAAGGGAACATCCTACGGCGGCTCCTCCTCGCGGGCGGAGACCTCCGGATCCTCAAAAGGCTGCTCCTCCGCCGCGTCTTCAGGACGCGCGGGCGAGAACTCCGAGACAGGGACGTATAACTTCTCGTAATTGGACACAGTAAGCCTATCCGTTAGCTACCTGTCATTGATGCGGGGCAAATTCCACAGTGTCAATTTACACCGTGGGAAATATTTTTCGTTTTATTGGTTACATGCGCAACCGCCCGGAAAATCAGGAGGCGCCGGAGATACCCCAATCTTTGGCCCAGCCCAATCCTCGGCGGGTATCGCCGCGCGGCGTATATTCAGCGCCGACCCATCCGTCGTATCCATGCGAATCGAGCAAGTCGAATATGAATCGCCAGTTTACTTCACCGTACTTATCCGGCTCGTGACGCTCCGGAACCCCGGCCACCTGGATGTGCGCAATGACGTTCAAATTCTCCTCGATAAACTCCGACAGCCCGCCTTCACATCGCTGCGCATGATAAAGATCGTACTGAAGTCCCAAATTTTCGTGCGGCGCATGTTCGAGGACGGCCAAGGCTTTACTTGGCCGGTCGAGGAAATAACCTTCCATGAAAATGGGTTCGATCACGACACGAATGCCGTAATCCTGCGCATTGTCCGCCGCCCAGATCAAATTCGAGATGTAGGTATCGACAGCGTCGGCATCTTCACTTGAGGCGTTCCCCGACAACACATGCACCAAAGGGCATTCCAGGAATTCGGCGTAGCGCAGCGCTGTTTCGACGGACTCCTTAAAACGCTTCTCCTCTCCCTTCAGCGCCGCAAACCCGCGGTCTCCAGCCGCAAAATCCCCGGCGGGCGCATTGATCAAGGCAAATTTCACGTCCGCCATAGCCACGGCATCGGCGACAGCCGATAGTTCATGGTCATAGGGAAACTGGCATTCGACGCCGCTGAATCCAACGTCTGCCGCCGCCTTGAACCGTTCAAGAAACGGCACCTCGTTGAACAGCGTTGAAACGTTGGCTGAAAATCGTGGCATACGCGCAAAAACTATAACTTCAAAGATTTGGCAATCAGAGATTCGATCCGGTCCGCCACTTCGCCCGTCTCATTGAGCGGCGTATGGGTCCAGTCCTCATATACGCCGGTAAAGGGCCTAGCCAGCCCGCGCGCGTATAGCTCCTGGTGAAGGATTTTGTGTTTTTCCGCCGTGTGATCCTCCGACGCATAAATGTAGACCGGCGCGGGCGTCGCGCAGGCTTCCGAACACATGGATACGGAATCACCGGTCGCGACGATTGCGTCCGCGAGGGCGAGAAATCCAACATATGGATTTTCGCCGCCTTTGCTCCATAGATGGATGCGGCGTGGCTCTGGGACGGCATGCTCCAGCGCACGCTCAGCCGCCTCGCCGGTCCGCCGGGAGGTCGTCAGCAATACCGAACCGCCGACGTCGGCAGCCATCCGGTACACTTTGCGGCCAAGATCTGCCGCATTGGCCACGGGAAACGGATGGCTGTGTGTTGCCCCACCAACCAGCACGGCGATAAAGGGCCGGGGAATACCGCCGACCTGCGTTTTCCATTGCTCAATCGCAAGATTGAGTTTTGAAGGCGTGATGCGGTGTGGCGCTCCGGTGATACGCATAACGTTGGCTCCGTCTCCGCCGGAAAGTGCGCCGTCGTGGTGGGGCACGACAAACAGATCGAAGTCTCTCGCACCACGGCCACCGGGATACATCATATGCACGAGGGTCACGGGTTTGCCCGCGCGGCGCTTGATCCACCGCGCAATGGGGGCCGTGCGCCGACCGGCAGAGAGCACCACATCGGGCCAAGGCGGAGACAGCGCAGAACGGTATTCCGGCGCAATCGTGTAGGTGCCCACCCCTTGCACCGCATAGGGCAACTGCGCGAGCGGGTTGTATCTGATTTCCTTGACCTCGAAAGGCCGGCCCAGGGTTTCTGCCACGCCCAGAACCTGCGAGGCATTGCCCACGCGATCGTCGGTGATGGCCCAGATGAGCGGCTGATTGGTCATTGAAAAATCCAGAATATTTGCACTTTCCTACACCATTGTATGCGCCGGCGTCTTGAACGTTGTGAAGATTGCATCAACCCATTAAAACCGGCACCACATCATTCAATGTCAGGGCTTGATAAATGTCTGCATCCACCTCTCCGGACCGAAACGCGCGCCAGAAAGCCGCCGGACAAACCGTCGCGAAAATTCTGCTCGACATCAAAGCCGTCAATTTCCGCCCGGAGGAACCCTATAAGCTGACCGCCGGCTGGGCGAGCCCCGTGTATATCGACTGCCGCAAGCTGATTTCCTTTCCCGAGGCTCGCCAGACGGTTACGGCGCTGGCCAAGGAAGAAATCGAGGAGTCTGTCGGACGCGGCGCCATCGACACGGTGGCCGGCGGCGAAACAGCGGGCATACCTTACGCGGCGTGGATCTCGGATGCTTTGATGCTGCCCATGCAATATGTGCGCAAGAAGCCGAAGGGGTTCGGGCGCATGGCGCAGATCGAAGGGGAACTCGACGAAGGACAACGCGTCATTCTGGTGGAAGACCTCGCCAGCGACGGCGGATCGAAGTTGCTGTTCGTCAATGCTCTGCGCGACGCGGGTGCCATTTGTGAACATTGTTTTGTCGTGTTCTTTTACGGTGCGTTTCCGGGTGCCATTGAAAGCCTGCAAAAGGAAAACATCGCGCTGCATTATTTATGCACGTGGGCCGACGTGCTGGACGCCGCGGAAGCAGGCAACTATTTTCCGTCCGAAGCCATCGCGGGCGTGCGTAAATTCCTGGAAGATCCGGTGGCATGGTCTGTCGCCCACGGCGGAAAAGGCGCATAGCCGACACTCAACAAGTCAGGAGCCGGAACATGAAATACTTCCTCTTGTTTTACGAACTGGCCGATGACTATCTCGAGCGGCGGCCAGAGTTCCGCACACCGCATTTGGAAAAGGCGTGGGCGGCCAGCGAAAAGGGCGAACTTGTCCTAGCCGGCGCCTACGGCGAGCCCGACGGCGCCCTCCTCCTCTTTCAAGGCGAAGATAAAAGTCCCGCGGAGAATTTCGCTAAGACCGATCCCTACGTGACAAACGGGCTCATCAAATCCTGGAAGGTGTATGAGTGGGTCGCCGTTGTCGGAGAAGGGTCTCATAGTCCCGTTCGGCCCGGCGACGTTTAGCCGTTCCGAATACCCTACTGCGCGGCGAGCAGTTCCGCGCCGGCGATGGGCAGAGAGATCATCACGCGCAATCCGCCTTCAGGCCTATTCGAAAGACTAAGATCGCCGCCCATGCTGCGAATGGCATTGCGGGAAATGGTTAGACCCAAGCCGGTCCCGCCGGTTTCACGTGAACGAGAAATTTCAAGACGCGTAAAAGGCTCGAACACACGCTCGCGGTCGATCTCATCTATGCCGGGACCTTCATCATCGACAAGAATGCGCACTTCATCCGAATACGGCTGAAAGGTGACGTGCGCCTTGTTTCCGTACTTCACCGCATTTTCGATGATATTGTTGACGGCGCGTTTGAGCGCGATGGGACGTGCGACGAGTTCAAAGCTATCCGGCCCCTCGTAAGAAACGTCGCGACCTGCTTTTTCCTGATCCACGCAAAGCGACGCGAGCACAGCCGCGACGTCGATATGACTGACCGGCTCGTTGGCCGCATCGTCGCGCGCAAATGCCAGCGTGGCTGAAATCATGGCTTCCATTTCATTGAGATCATTCAACATACGCTCGCGCTCGCGGTCGTCTTCGATAAACTCCGCGCGCAACCTCATACGCGTGATGGGTGTACGTAGGTCATGCGAAATAGCCGCCAACATCTGCGTTCTGTCTTGAATGAACCTTTTGACGCGCGTTTGCATGGTGTTGAAGGCGCGGGCCGCGCGGCGCACCTCAGACGGCCCTTCCTCCGACAGCGGTTCGGCGTTTACGTCAACGCCCAGACGTTCGGCGGCGGACGCAAACACGGACAGCGGGCCGGTCGCCCGGCGGACACCCCACAAAGCGACGCCACCGATGATGATGGAGACCAGCGTCAGCCAAAGAACAGTCGTAAACTGATTGGGCGGATCGTCGATATTCAACCTTACGCGCGCATTAAACCACGTGTTTGGGCTCACCCGTATCGATACGGTGAACAGTCCCTGCTCACTATTGCCGAATAATACGTCGCGAAAGTCGGTCATCGCGCCGTTTGCGCCTTCAGGCGATGGAGGTGGTTCGAGCCCTTGGTCATCGGCGAGCATGTCATCCGTAAAGCCGCGCTGGGCGATCCGTGTATCCGCCCTGATTTCCGTGCCCGCCGGAAATTCTCTGCGTAGCCTCGACAACACGACACGGGACGAAAGCTGGTCGTCGGAGTCCTCAACGATGGGCCTGGGCGTCAGCAGCAATTGCATGGCCGGCGAACTCAATCGCTCGATCAACTCCACTTGCTCGGATATGGGTACGGATTCAATTGTACGCTTTAGAGCGATCAACTGATCCGCGGCTTGGGATGCGCCCGCGGCGGCGGCAATTTCCTCGCGGAATACGAAATAAAAGAAAAGCGAGGTGACGTTGATAAGAACGATCACCGTAAGCAACACCGCAAAAACCCAGCCGCGAAGGCTATCGGGCATCAGGCGTTTCATGGCGTGATGACTTCCGGGGTGAACATGTAGCCCCCGCCTCTCACAGTCTTGATCAAAACCGGGTTTTTAGGATCTTCCTCGATTTTACGCCGTAACCGGCCCACCTGCACGTCAATTGACCGGTCAAATGGAATGGCGGCACGGCCCCTGGCCATGTCCAAGAGCTGGTCGCGATTGAGGACGCGGCGGGGATGATCGACGAAAGCAATGAGCAGATCGTATTCGCCGGCCGTTAGGCCGACATCTTCGCCGTTCTTTTTGAGAGTTCGGGTGCTGGGATCCAGCTCGTATCCGGCGAATTGCATACGCTCGCTGCGGGTTCCGCTGGCTTCGGGCGTGCTCGAAATCGTTGCGCGGCGCAAAACGGCCTTGATGCGGGCCGCTAATTCCCGCGGATTGAACGGTTTGGCGATGTAGTCGTCCGCGCCAACCTCCAAACCAATGATCCGATCAACATCTTCGCCCATCGCGGTGAGCATAATGATGGGAATGTCGGACTCGCTGCGGATATGGCGGCAAAGGGACAAGCCGTCCTCGCCCGGCAGCATGAGGTCGAGCACCACAAGGTCGAACGACCAGTCCTGCATGGCCTGGCGCATCTCGCGGCCGTCCTTCGCGGTTGTGACGCGAAAGTCGTGCTTGGAGAGAAACCGGTTCAATAGATCCCGGATTTCCGCATCGTCATCGACGATCAGGACATGAGGTTTCGGCGGTTCCGTCGGTGTCGCCACTCGTCTTGCCTCCCACGCGGTGCCACTGATTTAAGCACGTGAAACTTATATACGCGCGGCCTGCTGCCCTCCATTAAATGCGCAAGGAAATCAGACGGATAATGGAAACAGGCTGTAAGAATCAGCGCCTTTGTTACATTTTGTTACATAAATCGAGTGCCTTGGATACAGGCGGATACTGGGCCGTCATTCGATTGTTACAGGTGAACCTCATAATGGAGACATCAACCGGCGTAACGCCGGGGCAGACAACAAAGGAGAAAAATCATGGCCCTGTTCGTCATTTCCTGCGTTGCCGCTACCGCTCTGGTCACCTTCTCTTCGCTGATCAACGCGTCGAGATTTTAAGAACCGGCGTTGCCGGTAACCGAGACACGAGACTTAGAACTCTAAATCTAAGATAGACCTTAGGCATAAAATCGGGCTCCCCCCAGATCCCGATCACCCCCCCAACCCCCGGCCTAAGGTTGATAACCCGGGCGGCTCCCCCCAGAGCCGCCCGGATTTATTTTGCACCCCAGCATTGCCTAAATACTCCCATCTCCTCCCCTTCCGCGGCGTTGCGGCTCCCACACGGGAGGTCTAGGATAACTGCGTTCCGCTGCGGCCACTTCTGGTTGACGGTGGACCGGGGAAGCAGTGGGAGGACTCATGAAACGGCAATTCACAACGGCGCTTATGGCGTCGACGTGCCTGGCATTCTTTGGTGCCGGCGCACCTGTCTATGCAATCGATGACGACGACATCGCTGGTGTGGTCACCGGCCCGAACGGCGCAGAGGCCGGTGTGTGGGTGATCGCGGAAACCGAAGATCTTGAATCCCGCATGATCAAGATTGTTGTCACAGACGACCAGGGACGTTTCGTTTTGCCCGACCTGCCCAATGCCGACTACAGCGTTTGGGCGCGCGGATACGGACGCGTCGATTCAGATACCGTCGATGCAACCCCGGGCAATGAAGGCGTTCAATTGAAACTGAACGCGGCCCCCAACGAACAGGAAGCGGCGCAAATTTATCCCGCCAATTATTGGTTCTCTTTGATCGAGCCGCCGCCGGAAAGCGAATTTCCCGGCACCGGTCCGAACGGCAACGGCATCAGTCCCGGATTTGCGCATCAGCAAGACTGGATGGCGCACCTGAAAGAGCAATGCCACTACTGCCACCAGCTCGGCACCAAATCGACCCGCGAAGTGGCCGGATCGAATAAGGTCGAGGCGTGGAACGAGCGGCTTAAGATGGCGCGCCCGGAAGGCGACCCGACGGTGGCCGTGCACGGCGGCGCCTTCTCGGCGACCATGCAGAACAACATGACGCGCTTCGGCCGTCAGCGTGGGCTTCAGATGTTCGCCAACTGGTCCTCGGATATTGAAAACGGCGCTGTTCCGGCCGCACCACCCCGTCCTGATGGTCTTGAGCAAAATGTCGTGATCACGATGTGGGATTGGGCGAGCGAGCACTTCGTCCATGACGAAGCAACGTCCGACAAACGCGATCCAACGGTCAATGCGAACGGGCCTGTCTATGGCGTCGATAGCTTGGCCGCGAACCTCGCGATCCTCGATCCCGTCACGCATGAGTCCGAAATCCTGCCCATCCCGAATATGGAAGGCACCGGCCAGTTGATGAACACGCTGTCTGTGCATAATCCCATGCTCGACCAAAAGGGGCGTGTATGGATGACGATGCTGGGCGGTGAAGGCGCGGAATGGGATACCTGCGACGATCCGAACAACAAGTACGCAAATTACTTCCCAAACCAAGCGCGCGCGACGCGGCGTATCTCCATGTACGATCCCGAGACCCGGGACATCGTGGTCATTCCCGTGTGCTTCGGCACCCACCACATCAACTGGATGTATGATGATGACAACACCGTTGTGATGAGCGGAGACGTCAATGCCGTGGGTTGGCTCAATACCCGCGTGTGGGACGAAACCAAAGACGCGGAAAAGTCCATCGGCTGGTGTCCGTTCGTTCTGGATACTAACGGCGACGGGAAAATTGACCCGGACCGTGAGAATTGGAATCAGCCGGACGGCATTTATGTGAAAGAAGGAGACAGCGACAAGGATACGCGCATCGCCGGCTTTCCATACGGCCTGAACATCAATCCGGTTGATAACTCCATTTGGTATGCCAAGCATTCGCCGGCGGTGCCGAGCGGTCTCGTCCGCGTGGAGAAAGGCGACAACGCACCGGAAACATGCATTAGCGAATACTATGAGCCGCCGATGAATGAGGACGGCACATACAAGGCCTGGAATGCACGCGGCGTCGATATGGACTCCAAGGGCATCGCCTGGGTGGCTTTCGGCAGCGGCCAGTTGGGCAAGTTCGACCGCTCGAAGTGCAAAGTGACGAACGGCCCGACAGCATTGGGTCAACAGTGCCCCGAAGGCTGGACGTTCTATGACTCGCCCGGCCCGAAAGTCGCCGGACAGGATTACGGCAGCGCCGACTGGCATTACCTGACCTGGGTTGACTTGCACAACATTCTGGGATTGGGCCGCGATATTCCGATCCTGCCCGGCTCCAACTCCGACTCCTTGCTGGCGTTCCTACCCGATAAGGAAGAGTGGGTTGTGCTGCGGGTGCCCTATCCCATGGGCTATTACGCACGCGGCCTCGATGGCCGCATCGACGATCCCAAGACCGGATGGAAAGGCCGTGCGCTTTGGTCCAACTACGCCGAAGTGCCGCTGTGGCACCAGGAAGACGGCTTCGGGGCCTACGGCAAAATGGTCCAATTCCAATTGAGACCTGATCCGCTGGCGCACTAAGGCGCTGGGACCTTTCGAGCAGGCCGCCGGAAAACCTCCGGCGGCCTGACGTATTTGCGGTAGAATGAAAAAGGCCCGCAAAGAGGCCGAATTCGAGGGACATGATGGCAACTGCATTGATGGACATTTTCATCGATGCCTATCAGGGCATGGGCAAGCGCGATGACTTGAACGGCGCGGAAGTCGTGAAAGCCTTCGCCGATACGTTCGCAGTTATTCAAGCCGGTTGGGGCGAGCCTGTTTCCCGCAACATACGGCGCGCCTATCCCGATGTCCCCTCACCGCTGTCCGGGGCCAATACAATTTCAGATCCCGAACACTCCGCCCTTGTCTGGGGCACGGCAGCGCACGCGCTCGACTACGACGATGTGCACACCACCAGCGTCAATCATCCAAGCGCCGTGATCGTGCCCGCGATCGAAGCCGCTGTGCGCGGCGAAAATCTGCCGCGCGAACGCGCCGCCCGCGCCTATCTCATGGGATTGGGCGTGAACATCGCATTGGGCGAAGCGCTGGGGTTCGATCATTACGTCAAAGGATGGCATGCCACATCGACTATCGGCCCGCTTTCATCCGCTGCTGCCATTGCTTATCTCATGAACTTGGACGAACGTGCTTTTCGCTCGGCCATTTCCCTAGCCGCAGCACAAGCCGGAGGCATGCAACGCAACTTCGGGGAAATGGCAAAACCCGTGCAGGCCGGATTGGCCGCATCGGCGGGCGTGCGCGCCGCGCGTTTAGCGGCAAACGGCATTGGCGCAGCGGACGACGCCTTCGGCGAAAAGGGGTTCATTGATTTGTACAAAGGCGCCGAGCCGGGCAAACCGATCAATGAGATCGTATTCACACCTGACGCATCGACTCTGTCCCGAAAACTTTATGCCTGTTGCTATCAGGCGCACCGCCCGATCACGGCGGCGTTGGACGCCCGCAAGACACTCGATCCGGATGTGTTCGCCAACGATGATGTTCGCGTCGAAGTCCGCGTTCCTCTCGGCGGCGCCGGAGCACTTCGCGTGCGCATACCCAACACCGGCCTGGAGGGAAAATTTTCCGGACCTTATACAGTCGCCGCCGCCCTGACCGATGGTCACGTAGAATTGAAGGCATTTGAAGATGAAGACGTGCTGCGCCCCGAACTCCAAAGCCTGGCAAAGCGCACGGTCTTGATCGAGGACGAACTCGATGGGCCCATGCCTATCGGCATGAATGTCGGGACGGTGCGCCTTACGGTCAAACGCGGCGACGAAATTCTCGCGAAGTCCGAAGTCGAATATTTCCCCGGCTCGCCCGAGCAGCCCATCACTGACGATGAATTGGCGGCAAAGGCGCAGGACTGTGTCGATCACAGCATCAGAAAAGGTGAGACTTCAATCTCGGCGAGCGATCTCTTAGCAAGCGCAGCCGGCAGCGCGCCCCTTCACTAGAATTCAGGAATGTTATGAGCGGTCCCCTTACAGGTATTACGGTTGTCGAACTCGGACACAGTGTTGCCGCGCCCTACGCGGGTCTTACATTTGCGTCTCTGGGCGCGGACGTCATCAAGATCGAGCGTCCCGGACGCGGCGACGACGCCCGCGCCTGGGGGCCGCCGTTTGCCGATGACTCCTCGACCATGTTCAATTGCCTGAACCGGCACAAACGGTCCGTCGAAATCGACTTAAAGTCGCCGGACGGCATAGCCAAAGTGCGCGAGTTGGCGGACAGCGCAGATGTTTTCCTGCAAAACCTGCGGCCGGGACAAGCCGAAGCCATGGGCATCGGCGCCGACGTGCTGCGTGCATCAAACTCGAAACTTATATATGCGTCCATCTCTGCATTCGGCGATGAGGGCCCGCTGAAGGACAGACCTGGGTACGACCCTTTGATGCAGGCCTTCGCCGGACTGATGAGCGTGACCGGTGAAGAAGGACGCCCGTCCATCCGGTCCGGCACATCCATGGTGGATATGGGCTCGGGCCTTTGGGTCGTGATCGGCGTACTGGCGGCGCTGCATACACGTGCGCAAACCGGCGAAGGCTCGGTGATCGGCACGTCTTTATACGAAACAGGACTCGGGTGGATGCTCTACCATGCGCCCGCCTACACCGTTTCCAAGAAACTGCCGCGCAAATTGGGCTCCGGCACATTTGCGATCGCACCTTATGAGGCGTTCAAAGCATCCGACGGCGAAATCGTAATCGCCGCAGGCAATGATAACCTTTTCCGCAAATTGGCGGATGTCCTGGGAAAACCCGACTGGAAGGACGATGCGCGCTTCACCACCAACGGTGACCGCGTCGTGAATCGTGAAATATTGAGCGCAATGATTTCAGAAATTGTCGCAACGGACACGGCGGGAGCCTGGGCGGAAAAGCTGGAAGCGGTGAATATTCCCTGCGCGCCGGTGCAAACCATAGACAAAGTCCTTGCACATCCGCAGACAAAAGCGTTGAACATTCTCCATGACGATCCCAATGGATCGACGTACTTCGATATTCCGGTCCGCATCAACGGCGCGCGGCCACAAGGTGAAGGCAAACCGCCGAAACTGGGAGAGCACAACAGCATGCTTGAGGAGACGCCTGTGCCGAAACGCGGAGCTGCGTCATGAGAGATGCCACGGACGATTTCAACGACTTCTCAGACATACGCGAGTCCGTGCGCCGGGTGTGCGCCAAGTTCCCCGGCGAATACTGGCGCGGCCTGGAAGAAAAAGAAGCCTACCCATCCGAATTCGTAACCGCGATGACCGAAGCAGGATTTCTCGCGGCGCTGATCCCCGAAGAATACGGCGGATCGGGCCTGCCCTTGCGCGCCGCCTCGGTGATTTTGGAGGAAGTGCACGCCTCGGGATGTAATGCCGGCGCGTGCCATGCGCAGATGTACATCATGGGCACGCTGCTGCGGCACGGGAATGAGACTCAGAAGTCAAATTACCTGCCGAAGATTGCTGCGGGAGAGTTGCGTCTGCAAGCCTTTGGCGTGACCGAACCCACCAGCGGAACGGATACGACCAAGTTGAAAACGCGCGCCGTGCGCGACGGCGACCACTACGTGATCAATGGTCAAAAAGTCTGGACGTCACGCGCGCTTTTCTCCGACTTGATGCTTCTGCTTGCACGCACTACGCCACTTGAGGACGTAAAAAAGAAAACCGATGGCCTTTCGGTCTTTCTTGTGGACATGAAAGCGGCAGGTAAGGCGCTGACCATCAAACCGCTCAAGGCCATGGTCAATCACAACACCACCGAAGTTTTCTTCGATGATATGAAAGTGCCCGCCGAAAACCTGATCGGACAGGAAGGCCGGGGGTTTCATCACATCCTGGACGGCATGAACGCCGAGCGCCTGCTTGTCGCTTCGGAATGCGTGGGCGATGCGCGTTGGTTCCTGGACAAGGGCGTTGCCTATGCCAACGACCGCAATGTGTTCAACCGCCCTATCGGTCAGAACCAGGGCATTCAGTTTCCCTTCGCACGCGCCTATGCGGAATATCGCGCCGCCGATCTTATGGTACGCCGGGGGTGCGAGTTGTTCGATGGGGGCCAGGCCTGCGGTCCGGAAGCCAACATGGGCAAGATGTTGGCGTCAGAAGCGTCGTGGCATGCCGCTGAGGCGTGCATGCAAAGCCACGGCGGTTTCGGTTTCGCCAAGGAATACGATGTAGAGCGCAAATGGCGCGAAACACGCCTATATCAGATCGCACCTATTTCCACGAATATGATCCTGAGTTACGTCGCCGAACATATATTGGGTTTGCCGAGGTCATACTGATGAAACTGCATCACGAACATCCGACCCCTCACCTCTTGCGCGACGTCACATTGCGCGATGGACTGCAGAGTGTGCCGGAAATTCTGACCACAGACGAAAAGATGGAGATTTTCGAGCGCCTCGTGGACGCCGGCGTAAAGGATTTTCAACTCACGTCCTTCGTCAACCCGGCACGTATTCCCCAACTGGCTGACGCGGAAGAATTTTATGCGCGTGCAAGCAAGCGCGGCGTGCACGTAGCGGCGCTGGTGGCGAACCTCAAGGGCTTTGAGCGCGCAGTGGCGGCCGGCGTTAAAGTGATCGACGCCGTTTTGTCGGCCAGCGAGAACTACAACAAAAAGAACGCCGCGCGCACGACAGAGGAAAGCGCTGCCGAAATCGAAATCATGCTGAGCCGCGCCGCCCATGCGGGCGCCGCCGTGGATATCAGTCTCGCCAATTCCTACCACTGCTTTGCCGAAGGTGACATCGACCCCGAGCGCGTATTGAAACTGGTGAAATGGTTTCATGACGCCGGGGCCCGGACGATTTGGCTATCGGACACAACCGGCCATGCAGAACCTGATGCCGTGGCAGCATTGGTCGAAAAGACCTGTCATATCGGCGTGGAGACCGGCATGCATCTTCACGATACACTGGGTCGTGCGGGCGAGAATGCGTTGGCGGCCTATAAGGCCGGTGCGCGGCGTTTCGATGTGGTGCTCGGCGGGCTTGGCGGATCACCCTTCACGCCAGGTGTGGGCGGGAATATTTCGCTCGAAACAGCGCACACCGTGTTCACGGAGGCTGCAATTCCCACAGGCATAGATGAATCAAAACTCTTCGAGGCCCGTTCCGTTTTCAATTCCGCTATGACGGCGGCGCATTCGCGCATGGCACACTCCTAACGTTTAATTTTTCCCATGAGTTCATTCGAAACACTCGTTCTTTCCGAACCTGCCCCTCACGTCCTGCAGATCACCCTCAACCGGCCTGAGGTGTCGAACGCCCTCAACACCAAGATGGGTGAAGAACTGGGCGTAGTGTATCAAAAGTATTCCACCAATCCCGGCGACGTGCGTTGTGTGATCCTGACCGGCACCGGCGACAAGGCCTTTTGCGCCGGAGGCGATCTCAAAGAACGCAACGGCATGACCAATGAGGCCTGGCTAGCGCAGCACGAAATCTTCGAGCGGTTCTTTTTTGCCATGGCCGATTTTCCGCTGCCGCTGATTTGCGCGGTCAACGGACATGCCTTCGGCGGCGGATTGGAGATGGTTCTTGCCGCGGACTTTGCTTACGGCGTCCCCAACGCAAAATTCGCACTCACCGAAACAAAGCTCGGCATTATGCCCGGCGGCGGCGGCACCCAGAACCTGCCCCGCGCCGTCGGCATGCGACGCGCCAAGGAACTGGTATTTTTGGCGAAACCCTTCACGGCATCCGAGGCCTTGGACTGGGGAGTCTTGAACAGAATTTGCGAGCCAGAAGAGCTAATGTCCAACTGCTTGGATACGGCGCAAACCATTTCCGCAAATGGGCCGCTTTCCGTCAGACAGGCCAAGAAAGCCATTCAACACGGCATGCAAACCGACCTCACCCGCGCCTTATGGATCGAGATCGAGGCCTATAACCGGCTTGTCTTTACCGAGGATCGCCATGAAGGCGTAAATGCCTTCAATGAAAAACGCAAACCGGAGTTCAAGGGGAAGTGACACGGTTGACCCCTTCAATGGCGTGGAATAGTTTTTGCCGCCTAAAAGTGAACAGAATTGATTACAATAATATTTGGGTTCTCGCGCGGCGCTGAATTGAGTCTTTTCGTTGCGCTATTTGGTTCAGGGAGATTTTTACAATGAAACTGCGAAAAGAAATTGCAATTGGTGTCATTGCGACTGCGCTGATCAGCGGTGCGGCTATCGCTCAAGTGCGCTCCGAGCGCGGAGGCAATCCCGAAGCCGCAAAGATGGAAAACCCAGTTCCGGCAACGGAAGAGTCGATCGCACGCGGAAAAGAGTATTACGAGGAACATTGCCAGCAATGTCACTATGATGACGGCAAAGGCGCGGAAGGCACATTCGGGGAAAGCGGACCGGGCGCGTCAAACCTGGTTGACGATCACTATGAATTCGGTGGCAGCGAAGGCGAAGTGTTCGCCATCACCAAAGGCGGCGTTCTTCCTGAGTTGTACATGCCCATGTACGAGGGCGTGATCTCCGACGAAGCCATTTGGGATATCGTCAACTACATCAACCACGGCCTGAAGTAACAAGCCGCTTCGAAACAATATGTGCTGCGCGCGCCTGCGTGCGGCACCCACAGGGGGATGCGCTCCATGCGCAAGTTGATCGGTGCGTTTTTAGTGCTGGTGATGTTGCCGCACTCGGCAGCCCTTGCGGACGGCGACGCCGAACTGGGAAAGCGCCAATTCGCGCCCTGCTCCGCCTGTCATACGGTTGAAGAAGGCGGGCCTAATAAGGTCGGGCCAAATTTGTTCGGCATCATCGGCCGCGAAGCCGCAATGCGCGAAGACTTCGTGTACTCCGAAGCGCTGAAAAACTCCGGTGTGGTATGGACGGACGACAATCTCCGCGCCTGGATCGCAAAGCCCATGGATTTCATCAAGGGCACAAAGATGCCTTTCGGCGGGTACGCATCCGAGGACATTCAAAACAACGTCATCGCCTACCTCAAGCAAGCCACCCAGTAACGCGGTCGCTTGGGACATCGCATGGCGGACCCTGAGGAAGAATTCGACTTTATCATTATCGGGTCCGGGTCCGCCGGATCGGTGGTCGCGGCACGCCTCTCCGAAGACCCGCGAAGTTCAGTCTGCGTGCTGGAAGCCGGACCCAAGGACAACAACCTGTTTATCCACGTTCCAGCCGGATACATCAAAACACTGTTCAATCCCAAATATACTTGGCCGTTCACATCGGAACCGGTGCCGGGTCTGAACAACCGCGTTGTCGGCGTATCGCAAGGCCGCACTCTGGGCGGCTCGAGCTCCATCAATGGTCTGATTTACAACCGGGGCCAGGCAAACGATTTCAACAGCTGGGCACAAGCCGGCAACCGGGGCTGGAGTTATGAAGGTGTGCTCCCTTATTTCAAACGCGGCGAGCAGCGCATTTCGGAGAGCGTGAGCGATTACCACGGCACCGGCGGCGAGCAGCCCGTCACCGACCTCAACTGGCATCATCCGTTGCTCAAACCATTTATCGAAGGCGCAAAAAGCTTGGGCGTGCCGTTCAATGAAGACTACAACGGCGCGCGGCAAACCGGCGTGGGGTATTATCAGCGCATCATTCACGAGGGACTGCGCATTTCCGCCTACCGTGCCTTCCTGCACCCCGTGCGCAAACGCAAAAACCTTTCCATCCGCACCAACGCCCACGTCGCGGCGATCACGTTCAAAGGCAAGCGTGCCACCGGTGTGCGCTATTTCACCGGCGGCCGTGGCGGCGGCGATCGCATCATCAAAGCACGGCGTGAAGTGATCCTGTGCGGCGGCGCGCTCAATACGCCGAGACTTTTGCAGGTTTCGGGCGTTGGACCGGGAAACCTTTTAAACACTCTTGGCATTCCCATCGTGCATGACTTGCCGGGCGTCGGCGAAAACCTGCGCGATCACTACGCGGTGCGCATGGTCGCCCAGGTGCGTGGCCTCACCACCATCAACGAAATGAGCCGCCCGCCCCGGCTTTGGGGCCATGTCGCGCGTTGGCTGCTCAGTAAGCCGACGTTTCTGTCGGTGAGCCCGTCGCTGGTTCACGTGTTCTGGAAGTCCGACCCGGCGCTCTCCACCTCGGACTTGCAATTCACCTTCACACCCGCCAGCTACATGGAAGGGATTGCCGGATTGCTCGACACCATTCCGGGCATGACGTGCGGCGTGTGGCAACAGCGGCCCGAGAGCCAAGGGTATGTGCGCGCGAAGTCCGATGACCCCTTCACCGACCCAGCCATTCAACCCAACTACCTGGATCTTGAAGTCGATCGCCAAGTGCAGACTGCAGGCGTTCGATTGGGACGCCAATTCCTCTCCACCTCCGCGCTCGCTCCCTTTTACGAGCGAGAAGTGCAGCCGGGCGAAGATGTACAGACCGATGACGAAATTTTGGACTATCTGCGGGCCAAAGGTTCGACCGTCTTCCACTTTATCGGCACGTCCTGCATGGGACCGGCCAGCAATGCGCGCGCAGTGGTCAGCGACGAATTAAAAGTCCACGGCGTAGAGGGCCTGCGGGTGGCCGACGCCTCCATCATGCCGACCATGCCGTCAGCCAACACCCACGCCTCGACCATGATGATCGGCGAAAAAGCCGCCGACATGGTTTTGGGAAAAGCGCCGTTAAGTGCAGAATAGAAAAAGGGCCGAGTGCGTAAGCACCCGGCCCTTTCTGAAGGTTTTTACTGCCTAGTCTTTCTTGACCAAGTTTTGGGTCCACTGGCGTACCAACTCGCCCGCGACCTCCCGGCCACCGATCCCGAAGGCGACAGCCACCGCGATAGCTACAGCACCGACGACGATACCAAAGGCGATGTTGATGATATCGCTGGCCACACCCATCTGATCCATGCCCATCGCGACCGCCAGAACAATGATGGCGATACGCGTTGCGATGCTCAGCAAGCCTGCCTGCGGTGGGCCGGCCGCCTTCACCGCGTTGGCGGCAATATTGGCCAGGAACAGGCCGAAGCCGATGATGATAAGACCGAGGATCACGTTCCCGGAGAACAGCAGGAATTCCGTGACCAGGTTCGCCAGAGAGTCAAAACCAATCAGGCTGAGGGCTTCGACCACCGCGAACAACAACACCGCAACGATGAGCAGGTAACCGACGATTTGCGACGGCGTGCGTCCTTGGGCAGTCGCCTCGCCTTTCGCAAGCCCGATGCGTTCCAACACCCGGTCAAAGCCGATGCCCGCCAACAGATTGGTGAGCAGCCCGGCGACAACCTTGGCCACCACATACGCCACAACAAGCACCAAGGCTGCTGCGAAGATATTAGGAATGGCGGCAAGAACCTGGTTCAGCATGTTGCTGGCCGGCGCCGTGATGGCTTGCAATTCAAGGGCGTTAAGAGACGCCACAAGAACCGGAATGAGGATCAGGATGAAAACGATCAAGCCGATAACCGTGGACAGGCGGTGATCGCCCAGAGCTGTTTGCAACCCGGTTTGACGGCTGAACCGGTCGGCCTCCATCGCGTCCAAGACATTGGTCACGATCCGCCGCACGATCCGCGCGACGATCCAGCCGACGATGAGAATGACGGCCGAGGCCAGGATGTTCGGCAGGAAGGCCAATCCCCGATCAATCATGCCCTGCACCGGTGAAAGCAATCCGTCCAAATTAAGCGGACTTAATATCGCGGGCAGGAACAAAAGGAAGGTGAGCCAATACACCGTTTCGGCGATTGCATTGTGACGGGAAGACGATCGTCTTCTTTCTCCGCCGCACCCTTGAACATTTCGTCGAAATTGACGGTATTGAGCGCCTTGCGAATGACGAAGCGGAGGACCGTAGCAATGACCCACGCCAGAGCTGCAAGCAAAACTGGAGCGATTAGGCGCGGCGCGTAGCCAAACACGGCATTCAGGAATTCGTTCAAGAGCTCGGTGATCTGCGAAAGGCCCAGAACTTGGAAGAACCCGACGAGCACGAAGAGCATCAAAATCACAAAGACGATGCGGCCCGCCCATTGTTCAAGGGCCATTGCCTCTGAAGCTTCGGGTTTACCGAACCACTCGGCCAATTTTTTGCTAAATCCAGTACGGCTCAGAGCCGCCCGCACAGCGCGACCGATCAATGCCGCAAGGACCCAGCCAACGACGAGAACTACTAACGCTCCGAGCAATGTCGGAACGAATCCTGATATCTGCTCCATGATAGTCCCTCCTCCAAATGCGCCGGAATGGCGCTCGAACTGTCCGCCGATCCGCCGCGCATAGTCCCCAGAGGCAATGCGGTCCGGTTACAGTTCCTCCCCTGTAGCCTGAAAATCATACCACATTCCGGAGATATATCCCCACCTAACACTATATCTTGTGGCCTTAAAAATGTTCTTGTTTTGTTCTTTTTGTTTCGTTAGGGTGAGGAATGGACATTGCAGCCCATACCCCGGCCACCCCTGGCCCCCAACCCTGCGCGACGGGCTTCCCCGGCCCGGCCGTGGAGGGTACCCCGGCCCTCCATCCGGATGCGCGGCGCGGACGGGCCTCTTTCAGCAATGCCTCGGGCCGATACGAACGGCATCAACGGGTCCCCGCTGACGACGGCTGGAACACAATTGAAGAAAATCAACGACAGACCCGCACCCAAGTTTTCAGGGACTCCAGCCGGTCCATCATTGCCCGCAATACATCCCCCGATATCCCCTTTGACCGCTCCATCAATCCATACCGGGGGTGTGAACATGGATGCAGCTACTGCTTTGCACGGCCAACGCACTCCTACCTCGGCCTCTCCCCGGGCTTGGATTTTGAGAGCCGCCTGTTTGCTAAGCCTGATGCCGCCGCTTTGCTTGAGACGGCGCTGCGTAATCCGCGTTACGAATGCAAACCCATGGCGATGGGCACTAACACCGATCCGTATCAGCCCATAGAAAAGGATTACCAGATCACACGATCGGTTTTGGAAGTCCTGGCAAAGTTCAAGCACCCGGTCAGTATCGTCACCAAAAGCGCCCTTATCACGAGGGACGTCGATATTCTGTCTGAATTGGCGGCGGATAATCTCGTAAAGGTGTTCGTATCCGTGACCTCGCTTGATAACCGCCTTTCGCGAAAGATGGAACCGCGCGCCTCGGCGCCCAAACGGCGCCTTGAAGCAATCCGCACATTGAGTGTGGCTGGCGTGCCGACGGGCGTTATGTTCGCGCCCACCATCCCGGGCCTGAATGATCACGAAATGGAATCCGTTCTAACGGCGGCCCGCGAAGCCGGAGCGGCACAAGCGGGCTACATTCTTCTGCGTCTGCCGCTTGAAGTGAAATCGCTGTTCTATGAATGGCTTTCCAATGCGGCGCCGGAGCGGGCATCGCGGGTCATGACGCTGATCCGGTCCATGCGGCGCGGACGCGATTACGATCCGAACTGGAGCCAGCGGATGATCGGAACAGGCCCGGTCGCTGAAACGCTGAGCAAACGGTTTAGATTGTCCGTCAAACGCCTGGGCTTTGAGAACAGGACGGCACCCTTGGACACATCGAAGTTCTGTGCGCCGCTGGCGCGCGGCGGGCAAATGGCCCTGTTTTAAGGCAACGTTCCGCAGTCAGCCGGTTTCTAAAATAAGAACCGGGCGGCCCTTGAAAAAGAACCGCCCGGCCTCCCCCTCCGGCGTCATACGCCGGCTACTCCAGCGCGCCGTCGCACGCGATTTTAGAAATCTCCCAGTCGGCGCCAGCCTCCCCAACGCTTGGCCGGTTAGTGTATGAATCGGGACCCAAACTAAAAGAAAGAAGAGCGCAGACAGGGTGGTTCACATGGCAATTTTTGAATCCATGTTGCAATTATGCCCCAGGCTATGCGCTCTTGTTTTTATCCGTTTTAAAGTAAGGCAAACCTCTGCGAGATTTCGCAATGTACATGCAATTTATTGGAGAGTCGAAGCCTAGCGGGGTTAGGTGGCCTGCAACGGATGTATTGCAATATCCACCTTAGGCACGCCGAATCCGATATCGATCCAACATGCATCCGTATAGCGCTCTAACCGGAAAACGGTGTCGCGATATTCGAGCGCTTTAACGAGGGCAATACCGGACGCCAGACACGGCGCGCCTCCTGAGAATGGCACAACCGGAAAAGAAACCTCTTCAATGGTGACGTGACGCCCGGATGCCGTGGAGGCAAGCTTGTGGCTCCAAAGGCCACACGGATGATCCGTGATCAGATGCGTGGTCTTCCAAAGCTCGGCAGCGGTTTCGCTACTGCCGGCGAAATCGAGAAGGTTTGCGCCGGTCAGTTCAATTCCGGCCACCTTGACGAGTTCCGTGGCAAACAAACGAATGCGCAGCATTTCCGGACTGACAACGTCAACCAGAACCGTGCTTGGTTGAAGTTTGGGATCTGGATTTGAAAGAAATTCTTGCAGCAAAGGAATTTTGCCGCTGCGCAACGCAATCCATCGATCTTTGATGCCGCGACACGTGGGCGATCTGACCAGCCGCTGACATTCATCGAGAGCAATACCTGGCGTCATGGCCGGTCTCCGCGATCGCTTGAAGCAGGGAACTTGCCACATCGCGCGCACAAGCCAAACAACTCTTTGGAATAATAAGAGAATCGGATGGTAGTCGAAATCAGTTTGGCGTATCCGGGCCGCTGGGACAGGTCTTGGGCTTATGGTATAAATCACGTCCAAATATGGGAGAGATCTCGTGGTTCTCGGACACGCAACCACTCTAATAAGTCTCTGCGCAGCCATTCTGGCGCTGACCGTGTTGCCAGGCTTGCCTCTGACGTCGGCAGCGGCACAGGAATTTACCGCGGGCAATGCGCTGGTAAACGACAGTGCCTATGCAATCGGGCGGGAGCGCTGGAAAGAAGCCGTAGATTTGGCCGAAAAGGCTTTGCGCAGCGGTGAATTAACTTTCGACAGCCTGCCACCTGCCTACAACAACCTCTGTATCGGCCTGACAGGGCAGCGCTTGTACTCGGATGCGATTAGAGCGTGCGATAAGGCGGTTGAGATGAAACCGCGCACGTGGAGCTTTTATAACAACCGCGCCAACGTTTATTTTTATCTGGGAAATTTCGACCGCGCCCTCGCCGAGTACTATAAGGCGATGACGTTCAATTCCAGCAGTGCGGTTCTCATGCACAACATCGGCGTTACGTTGGAATACAGGAAGCACAGAAGCCGCCGCCTGGAGTCTCTCTCTCAGCCTGAAAAGTCCAGCTAAGCAATCAATCGCAGCGTCAAGCTAGTGGCTCATCAGAACCGGCAACGTTGCTTCATGCATGACGTAGCCGGTGACGCTTCCCAGGATCAACTGCCGCAATTTTGACCGGGTGTACGCACCCATCACCATCAGATCGGCGTTTATTTCCGACGTCGCGGCGAGAAGTGCACGCCCCGTCCGCCCTTCTCGCGGCAGGACCTTGCAAACAACGGCCTTGGTGTTGTGGCGGGTGAGATATGCTTCAAGATCCTCGGTCGGCGCGAACCATTCCTCTTCCTCCACGCGCAAGATAACAACTTCTTCGGCAGCGGCGAAAAACGGCTGAGCCGCGGCGACCGCCCGCGTGGCTTCAACGGACCCGTTCCAAAACACAGCAATCCGCTTGAAATTTTCAGCGTCCATATTCGCGGCCTTCGCACCCGGCGGAGCGGCCCAAACAGGACGGCCGCTTTGCATCAACGCTGCATTCAAGGTCATCAATGCCGAGGTTTCGTTATCAGCGGTCGGGCGCGCTATAACGATCATGTCCGCGCGGCACGCACGTGATGCAACAATTTGTTCCTCCACACCGGTTTCCTCGATCCACGAAATCCCCAACTTGCCTTCCAAGGGATTTCCGGCATCGTCGCTGAGACCTGCTTCAGCGGAAAGGCGATCGAACATGGCGCGCGCGTCTTGGCCACGGCGGTCCGTCTGCTTTTCCGCCAGTTCCATCATTTCGGCCCCGGCGGCACCTGACATAGCCTCGCCCACCAACGGCAAAGCGGCCGTGGGATCCGAGCGCACATGGAGCACGTCCAAGTGGCAATCAAATCTGCGGGCAAGGCTAAGCGCCGCGCGCACAGCGACTTCGCCGGAACTTGCGTCACTCGCAATGGCCACAAGGTTCTTTATGTCAGACATAGCCCCTCCTTATGGCAGGTCTCGAGAGTCAATTATCGCCCTAGTGCAACGGATCGCCTATCTTCGGGTGAAACTCCTCAACGCCCTCCGGATCTTGATGAATTATAACATCCGCCGCAGGAAATTCAGCGCGCACTGCTTTTTCGACGTCGTCGGATACGCGGTGGGCCTCCAATAGCGACATCTCGCGCGGCAGCGTGATGTGCATCTGGATAAACTGCTGGAGCCCCGCCGATCTGGTACGCAATTCGTGTACGCTAAGCACTTTTGGGTGTTTTTTGGCAAGTTCCCGTATGTGCTTGCGGTCTTCGTCCGGTAATTCGTGATCCATCAGCAAGTTTACCGACTGCGCGGCAATTTTTACGGCGTTGAAAATCAAAAACAAGCTAATGCCGATGCCGAAGACCGGGTCCGCCCACGGCAGTCCGAAGTTTGAAGACAAAATGAGCGCAATGATAACGCTGGCATTCATCAATAGATCACCGGTGTAGTGCAGTGAGTCCGCACCGACGGCAACCGACCCCGTTCGTTTGACCACGAATTTCTGGAACTGAACCAAAACCAAAGTCATGACGATGGCGAAGACGATCACCGCAATGCCCAGATTGCTATTGGAAACGGGCTGGTGATTTCCAAAGCGGGTCGCGGCTTCAATCATCACCAGCACGGCGGAGCCGGCGATGAAGGCCGCTTGTCCCAGGCCGGACAGCGGTTCCGCTTTGCCGTGGCCGAACCGGTGATCGGAATCGGCAGGCGTTAAGGCAACTCTGACCGCGAGAAAGTTCAAGACGGATGCCAGCAAGTCCAAAGCGGAATCCGCCAAGCTGGACAGCAGCGCCACCGAGCCGCTGACCAGATAGGCCCATGCCTTAACCGCAACCAGAAGGGCCGCAACGGAAATGGCCGCGTAGGTGGCGGCGCGCATCAGCGCCGGCGGTTTGGCGGAGGTCAGTTGTGCCGCCGGGTTATGGTTATTCGCAACCGGGGCCGAATTTGTCATGGATATTGACGCTCACTTATCCACGCGCCGTTCTCACGCCGGAACACAAGCCGGTCATGCAGACGGTCACGAACATCCTGCCAAAATTCGATGAAATCAGGCTTCAAACAATATCCCTTCCACGCATCCAGACGCGGCACGTCGGCCCCCTTGAATCTCTCGTCGAGTTCATTAAACCGATTAATCAAGGTC
Source organism: uncultured Rhodobacterales bacterium (assembly GCA_964475755.1). GTDB lineage: Bacteria > Pseudomonadota > Alphaproteobacteria > Rhodospirillales > Rhodospirillaceae > UBA11612. The sequence goes on along the minus strand of CAYYXR010000002.1, from coordinate 193,027 downwards.
TCGCGGCTGTGTAGCTTCTCCGATTGCCGCGATGCCCATGCCGCCACCTGGCTCTGCCGGGGTCTGGATGCGAAGTAGGCATCGGCATCCGCGTCGCTCACAAAGGAAACCGTACCTTCGACACGGACCTGACGCTTTAGCGATTTCCAGTGAAAACAAAGGGCGGCGTTATTGTTGTGGGCAAGCTCGATGCTCTTACGGCTGGTCGTATTTGTGTAGAAAACAAAGCCGCGCTCACCGACATCTTTCAACAACACCATTCGCGAAGACGGGCGCCCGTTCTTTCCAACCGTCGCGAGACTCATTGCGTTTGGAACATCGGTTTCTTGGGCAATTGCCTCGTCATACCACTGGCGAAAGAACCCTATTGGATCGCTTGTGTCCGGTATTGGAGGCGTTGAATTCATCTACGCAGGTCACGTTTAATTGAGTTGCCTTAGCGTAAAGTCCCTTTCCTCTAGCCCTTTGTCAATATTGAGATTTTTGGAACGCCCAGGAGTTAACAATGGGAATGATTCGCCCTTATTTTGCCACCATTTTCCGTTGGAATCGTTGATGTAGCAGGACGGTCGAAATTTCCCGTCTCTGACGAGACGGAACTGATGTAACGGACCGTTTAAAGCTTTAACCCATGCGGAAGGACATAAGTAAGGTGCGCGCGATGCTCACAGGTATTTCGAAAAAGACCATAGCCGTTTCTTTAATGACTGCGACGCTCGCCCTTGGTGGCTGCGCACAGGACGCGGGCCAGAAGGAAACTGGCGGCGCGCTTGTCGGCGCAGCCCTGGGCGGATTGCTCGGCTCGCAATTCGGGAAAGGCGACGGACGCTTGGCCGCCACCGCCATTGGGACACTTGCTGGTGCCGCCATTGGCAGTTCGGTCGGCCGCAGCATGGACGAGGTTGATCGCATGAAAATGCGCCAGGCCGAACGGACCGCCTATTCCGCGCCGCTGAACGAAACCATTGTCTGGAACAACCCCGACACAGGCAATCACGGTTCGGTCACGCCGGTGCGCGATGGCCGGACGGATAGCGGTGCGTATTGCCGCGAATTCCAGTCGGAAATCATCGTCGGCGGCGAGCGCGAAACGGGCTACGGCACAGCCTGCCGTCAGCCGGATGGCTCTTGGAAAATTGTCGAGAGCTAATCGACAAAGACAACAGTTTCAAAAAAAGGCGGCGCTTAGGTGTCGCCCTTTTTATTCGTCGTTATGCTCCGGCTTTTGATCTTTCGCCTGTTCGCTATGTGATTCCTCGGGAGAGACAATCACGCGCGACAAACTTACGCTCAGCAATGTCCGCTCCGACTCTGCCGCACTTTTCAGGTGGGCGTTCAGGCGACGGCCGAGATCGCTGTCGCGAAGCTTGGAAAAGGCCTCTCCACCCAGGTCCAGCCCTAAACCAAAATGATGCACGAGATCCGCGAGCGGCGTACGGGTTAGATCGCGCGTCAAAATCCATCTGTTGTCGTCGGACATGATGACAAATCGCCCATTGCGGAGCTCATCCAGCACCGATGCCAGTGCCGGTTCCGGCGCCCGGACGACCCGGGCGAGCTGATCGGCGCGAAGACCCTGCCCATGCCTGAGGAATGTCGCCAGCCGCTCGATCACCTCCAAGGCCAACAGCAAACGTCCGGCCGGGCCGGACCCAATCCCCGCCTTCGCGGTCCGCCAATCCGGCATGGCCGCGGTAATAACCGCCCCAGCGAGCACCACGACCCAAATCAAAAATACCCAAATCAAGAACACCGGAACGGCGGCCACCGCACCGTAAATGGCTTGATACGACGTCATTCCGACGACCACTTGGACAAAGCCAAACCGCAAAACAGCAAATGCCACAGCAGACAGACCTGCCCCCAATAACGCATCACGAAGCCGCACCCGACGGTTGGGCACCACCAAATAAATAAACGTCAGCGCAATCCAGGTCAGCGCCGCCGGGGTAATCAATCCAAGAATGACGCTTAGGGTCGAGCGTTCCGATACATCTGACGACGCCTGTGCAAATGAGAAATAGCCGGATAAGGAAAAACTGAGCCCTAAAAGAAGCGGCCCCACGGTGATGACCGTCCACAACACCAGAAGGCGCAAGAGAAGCGGCCGAGGACGAATGACCCTAAAAATACGGTTGAACGAGGCTTCAATTGTCAGCAGCAACATGATGGCCGTGATAATCAGGCCAACGGCGCCAAACGCCGTTAGTTGACCGGTCGCTTCGATAAACCCGGTTATCGTCTCGCTGATCCGAAGACCGGTATCGGGCACCAAGTTGCCGACAATGAAATCCTGTACTTGCGTGCGCAGTTCATCGAATTGGGGAAATGCGGCAAGCATGGCAAAGACGAGGGCCAGCGCGGGGATCACCGCCAGAGACGTCGAATAGCTCAATGCCGCAGCTGTACCGCGTATTTGTTCCTCCCCCATGCGAGTCCAGAAAAATGGGATGATCCGTTCCGGCGTCGTCAGAGCTTCTTCGGCGGACTCTCGAAAAACCGCGTAAGCCTTTTTCAGACGTTGCGAAATTCCTGGGATAAACTTGGGTTCTGCCATTCGGCTGCCTTGCCCATCGGTTGGTTTCGTGTAGGATGCCGTAACTTATTGGTTCCCGAAAGGTTTTCGTGAGATTTCTGGATTTTGAGTATGGCCGAACAACAGCTTTTGATGTCTGGAAAAAAGGGTCTGATCATGGGCGTGGCCAATGATCGGTCGATTGCCTGGGGCATTGCACAACAAGTTGCCGCCCATGGCGCCAGCCTGGCATTTACCTACCAGGGTGAGGCGCTGGAACGGCGGGTCAAGCCACTGGCCGAGAGCGTCAATTCGTCCATCGTTCTCCCTTGCGATGTGACCGACACCGCATCCATCGAAAAGGTATTCGGGCAGATTAAAGATGCCTGGGGGAGTTTGGACTTCCTGGTTCACGCGATTGCCTATTCCGACAAGGACCAGCTGCGTGGCCGGTATGTGGACACCACGCGGGAAAACTTCTGCAAAACCATGGATATTTCCTGTTATTCGTTCACAGAGGTCTGCCGTTTGGCGACCCCGTTGATGACCAGTGGCGGCAGCCTAGTCACACTCACATATCTCGGGGCCGAGCGCGTAACGCCGCATTACAACGTCATGGGCGTGGCGAAGGCCGCGCTGGAGGCCAGCGTGCGTTATCTCGCCACCGACCTCGGCCCGGAAAACATTCGCGTGAACGCGATTTCCGCCGGACCGATCAAAACATTGGCTGCATCCGGTATCGGCGACTTCCGTTATATCCTCAAATGGAACGAGCTTAATGCGCCAATGGACCGAAACGTCACCATCGAGGACGTCGGTAAAGCAGGCCTATATTTGCTGAGCGATCTGGGCAGCGGCGTGACGGGCGAAGTGCATCACGTGGACTGCGGCTATCACACCGTGGGCATGATGGCGCCCGAAGCCGCACAGGATATCTCGGACCTGTTTGCAGGCGCGAACCTGACCGATTAACGCGCGATGTCCAGCAACACCTTCGGCACCCTCTTCCGCTTTACGACATTCGGGGAGAGTCACGGTCCAGCCCTGGGCTGTGTGGTGGACGGCGTGCCGCCGAAACTTCCGCTTAATGAAGCCGACATTCAGGTGTGGCTGGAAAAACGCAAGCCCGGCCAATCGAAATATACGACCCAGCGGCGCGAGCCTGACGAAGTGAGAATTTTGTCCGGTGTCTTCGAGGGTATGACCACGGGAACGCCTATCGGATTGATGATCGAAAACGTCGACTCACGGTCGAAAGACTACAGCGAGATTTCCGAAAAGTTTCGTCCTGGACACGCGGATTATACCTACTGGAAGAAATACGGCGTGCGCGACTATCGCGGGGGCGGACGCCAGTCCGCCCGCGAGACCGCCATGCGGGTTGCCGCCGGCGCTATCGCGCGCAAGGTTCTCGCGCAACGCCTTAGCGAGACCGTTAAAGTTCGCGGGGCCCTCATTCAAATTGGCCCGCATAAGATCGATCGTGAGAATTGGGATTGGGCCGAAATCGACCGCAACCCGTTCTTCTCGCCGGACGCTAAGGCCGCCGAGGCCTGGGCGAATTACCTCGATGAGATCCGCAAAGCCGGCTCGTCGGCGGGGGCTATCGTGGAAGTCGTCGCGGAAGGCATTCCGGCCGGACTGGGCGCACCCATATACGGCAAGCTGGATTCCGATCTCGCCAACGCATTGATGAGCATCAATGCCGCCAAAGGCGTAGAGATCGGCGATGGTTTTGCCACCGCGGCGATGACCGGTGAGGAAAACGCCGACGAAATGCGTATGGGCAAATCCGGCGAGGTCGAATTCCTATCCAATCACGCCGGCGGCATCCTGGGCGGCATTTCGTCCGGGCAGCCCATTGTCGCGCGCGTCGCCATCAAGCCAACAAGTTCTATCCTTACCCCGCGAAAAACCGTCGATATTCACGGAAAAGATACTGAAATCGTGACCAAAGGGCGTCATGATCCCTGTGTCGGCATTCGCGGCGTTCCCGTGGCGGAAGCCATGGTTGCCGTCGTTCTGGCCGATCATTTACTGCGCCATCAGGCGCAGTGCGGCGTTTAGGCGCTTGGAGACTTTATGTTCCGGTTTATCGGCAAGTTCATCGTAACTGTCTTGGCCTCTTTGGGCTTAATGACCCTACTGCTGATATCCAGCCTGATTTATCTGGCATTCGTGCTGGATGACATTCGCGCGCCCAACATAAGTGCTCCCGACAACATTGTTCTCAATATCGACCTCGACGAAGGGCTTATTGAAGGATCAGGCGGCCGGCGGATCGAAGGGCTTTCTCTCCGCACGCCCTCGACGTTGCACGATACCGTCGTTGCTATTCGCAATGCCGCCGACGATCCGAGGGTCCTGGCTCTGAAAGCGAACCTCAGTCAACAGGCTATGGGACTTGCGCAGATTCAGGATATACGCGATGCCGTCGCCGAATTCCGCGCCACGGGCAAGCCCACCGTCTTGTTTTCAGAAACCATCGGCGAAGGTGTCAGCGCCATGCCGGCGTATTACCTCGCCTCGTCCTTCGGCGAGATATGGGTGCAGCCGTCCGGCACGGTCGGCGTCGCAGGCATTGGCGCCGAACAGATATTTTTGAAGGACTTTCTCGACAAACTCGGCGTTCAAGGCAGCTTCATTCAGCGCAAGGAATACAAAAGTGCCGGTGAAATGTTCACGAATTCGGAAATGTCGCCGGCCAATCGCGAAGCCACCGAAGCCCTCCTTCGCTCCTGGTACGATCAAATCGTCGCGGGCATTGCGAACACGCGAGACCTGCCGCGGGACGCCGTCGTCGATCTGATTGACCGCGGCCCGCTATTGTCGAACGAGGCGCTAGATGGCGGTCTCATCGATCAAATTGGTTATCGTGACGAATTCGAAGCAGCGTTCGATACAACGATTGGAGACGCCGACAATTTATCTATTGGCCAGTATTTGGCGATTGGCGGACCCGAGGATCAACCCGAGCCTGAGAAGCACATTGCCCTTATTCACGCAGTCGGAGAAATTTCGCGCGGAGGCACCGACAGCGCCTTGTTTCCAAGCGACGGTATTCATTCCGCACAAATGAGCAACGCCATACGCGAAGCCGCCGAAGATAATGACGTTGACGCCTTGCTCATTCGCGTGGATAGCCCGGGCGGGTCCTATGTTGCGTCCGACATCATTTGGCGAGAGGTCAAGAAAGCCAAAGCGACGTCCAAGCCTGTTATTGTGAGCATGGGCAACGCGGCCGCGTCCGGCGGCTACTTTATATCCATGCCAGCAGACCGGATCTTCGCGCAGCCGGCCACGGTCACGGGGTCCATCGGCGTGCTACTGGGTAAAATGGTGATTGGCGAGGCCGCCGATAAACTGGGCGTGAACTTCGAAAGAATCACGTTTGGCGAGTCAGCGGGCATGTTCAGTTCCACGACGAACTTTTCCCAGAGAGAACGCGCGCGCCTGGACCAGATGCTGGATGCAACCTACGAAGACTTTACATCCAAAGCCGCCGAAGGCCGTGATATGAGCCTGGAAGAAATCGACGCCGTTGCGCGCGGACGGGTGTGGAGCGGCATCGATGCCATGGAAGCCGGACTTGTGGATGAAATCGGCGGCCTTGGCGCGGCCATCGATTACACAAAAACCCAGATTGGCCTCGATCCCGACGATCCGGTTTGGCTGGTGCCCTTCCCGCCGCCGGAAGACCCCTTCCGCTCGCTGTTACGCGCATTAGAGAATGGGCAAATCCCCTTCGGTATTTTCAATCTTGTGCGGGCGTCCGCTTGGCTAAACCAAACGCTGGCACCAGTCTTGGGCGAGTTCAGCGCCGCGCAAAGGCAAGGCGTACAGCTTTACATGCCGCCGGTGCGCGCAAAATAACTCCTATTTTCTGCGCCGCTGTCTGCCTGCAGCAACAAGGCCTCGAAACAGGCGTTGCTGTGGTCTCGATAAAACCAAAAATTCCGGATGCCACTGCACGCCGACCAGGAATGGATCCTTTTCGGATTCTACCGCTTGCACGATTCCATGGTCGTCCTTGGCAACGACCTTTAGACCGTCTCCAACGCTGTTGATCGACTGGCGATGTAGAGCATTTACGCGGCAGCGCTCCAACCCAAGAAGTTTTCCGAGACGCGATCCCTTGGCGACCGTCACAGCTTTTCTCGCTAGCGCCGCACGCATACGCGGTGCCTGCTGGTACACGGCGTAGATATCCTCGTGGAGCGTGCCGCCCTTGGAGATATTGACCATTTGCGCACCCCGGCAAATACCCAAAACCGGCATGTGGCGCGACGACGCTTTCTTTAACATGCCGAGTTCCAAACGGTCCCGGGCGGGATCCAACCGCACGTCTATGGTCACTTCGCCGCGATATAACTCAGCGCCGATATCGTCGCCGCCGCCGATAACTAATCCATCGAGTTTTTTTATCGACACCGGTTTTTTGGATGTAATACGCACGGCGCGCCCGCCGGCGCGCCAAACCGCCAATCGATTGAACTGCCACATCAGGCGGCCTCCGTGCGTGGAGGCGGTGACACCTATAAGCGGTCGGCGTCGCATCAAAGACTCATCCACTTTTTGACGGATTCCACCCAGGCGGCCAAACTGCCTTCCCACTCCTGCGACAGCCACGCGTCCGCCATCTCTCGAAGGCGTTTGGGATCCTCGGCCAGCTTTTCGACCTCAAGCCAGCGGTTCCACTCCAAAGTCGCGGACCATGCTGGATCGTTGAGCCGGCAATCCGGCAACCGGTAGTGAAAGGTCGGGCGGGATTTGGTCAAGCCGTCGTTGACCGCCGTGCTGACACGCTGTTCGTCGAGATGCGTAAACAACGGCAGCATGTCCAGATCGCGGTTGCGCGTTAGATTGTCCGTCAGATAATCGTCGATAAGTTGATCGATATCCGGTGCGTAATCAGGCGCCAGGATCCGCGCGCGATAGGCCGCGGGAAACTGATCGGCGAACGGCAAAATCCGCTGGGTCGGATCTACATCTATTTCCGCGCGCAGCCAGTCGTTCAACAACATGTAGCTTTGAAGGTACCGAAGGATTGACTCGGCTTCGAACGAAACAACCTCCGGATTGAACTGCAATCCAAATCCGTAAAAAAAACTTTTCGGAGGTATCGAGCGCACCAGCCTCACTGAGCGCACGGATCAATGCGTCGATCTTCCGCAGGTCGGATATTTTAATCGGCGGGCACGTAATTTTGTTGGGCACGACGACATCACCCACTTGCCCCAGCACTTGCCCAGCGCTCTTTTTTAAGAGGTTTCCCAAATCATCTTCTTCTTCACCGTCCGCGCTTTCGTTCACTTTGTGAACGAGGGAGAAGTCCATCTCCACGGCGAAAGTACCGAGCGACGTGTCTTTGACGTCATACTTGTATTCAGAGTGCTCCGTAATACTGCCGCCGAATTCCTCGGCGACCACCTTAGCTGAATCAGTGCAACTCAACTGCGCAAACTCGATCTCCACACCGACGCGGCGCGGTTTGCCATCGTAGTTATATGCAATGGGCGGGGTATTGGGTGAATCGGATGAAATATTCAATGTTCTTGCGGTAATTATTCCGTTTATTTCGCGGCTTTGTCTTTGCAGGCGCCGATCAAGAACTCGATATTGCCTTCCGGGCCTGTAATGGGACTTTGCGCAAGCCCCGCAACGGTCCAGCCAGGCAATTCGGACAACCAAGACGATATGGTATCACAAACTTCCTTATGCAAGTCGGGGTCCCGGACCACGCCCTTTTTCCCTACACGCCCTTTTCCCACCTCGAATTGAGGCTTGATCAACGCAATCAGCCAAGCGCCGGGTGCGGTAAGCTCGAGCGCCGCCGGCAGCACGGTGCGCAGACCGATAAAGCTGGCATCACAGACAACGGCACCAGCGGGCTCGGGCACTTGTGAGACATCCAGATTGCGGGCATTAGTACGTTCCAGCACCACAACGCGCGAATCCGTGCGCAATTTGTGCGCCAACTGGCCGTAACCGACATCAACCGCATAAACTTTCGCCGCTCCGTTCGTGAGGAGCACATCTGTAAATCCGCCGGTGGAGGCTCCAACATCGATGCAAACGCGATCACGCGCATCAAACCCGAAATGTTCGAGGCCGTGGGCAAGCTTGAGACCACCGCGGGAGACCCAGGGGTGGTCCGGTCCTTTGACCGCCAATTCCATATCGGTTTGCACACTCGCGCCGGGCGAGCGCATGGGTTTGTCGCCGCTGTAGACGACCCCAGCCATTACCAACGCCTGCGCCTTGGCGCGGCTCTCCGCCAGTCCCCGATCCACCAAAAGCTGGTCGAGGCGCGTTTTTGATTTCGTTGAAGATTTGGCTACGCGAGTCACGCCCGAGCCGGTGACTCTCCGGCGTTCACCATCTCTTGGCCCAATGCGTTCAACACCGTCTCGACAATGTGCGGCGCGGTCAGGTGGGCAGCTTCGACTTGGTCCTCGGGCTTCGCATGCTCGAGGAATTCGTCGCCCATCGTCATGGCGCGAATCTTGAGCCCCTTATCAAGCAGCCCGGCCCAGGCGAGATGGTTGAGTACGCGTGCGCCAAAACCACCGGCGGCGCCCTCCTCAACAGTGATCAGCACTTCGTGGGTCCGAGCGAGGTTATCGATCATTTCCTCATCAAGCGGTTTCGCAAAGCGCGCATCGGCGACGGTGGTGGACAAACCGCGCGCGGCGAGATCGTCCGCCGCCTTGAGACATTCCGCCAACCGCGCGCCTAGACTGAGCAATGCGATTTTAGAGCCTTCCCGCACAATGCGGCCTTTACCAATGGGAAGCGGCGTACCGCGCTCAGGCAGTTTAAGTCCAACACCTTCCCCGCGCGGATAGCGCACGGCAATGGGACCGCTATCGTGCGCGGCGGCGGTGGCGACCATGTGCATAAGTTCGACTTCGTCGGCGGCGGCCATGATTGTGAAATTGGGCAGGCAGCCGAGGTAAGCAAGATCGAAGGATCCTTGGTGGGTCGCGCCGTCCGCACCAACGTAGCCGGCGCGATCAAGAGCGAAGCGGACCGGCAAATTCTGGACGGCAACGTCGTGCACGACCTGGTCATACGCGCGCTGCAAAAACGTCGAATAAATGGCACAGAACGGCTTATAGCCTTCCGTCGCCAGACCCGCCGCAAACGTTACCGCGTGCTGTTCGGCGATCCCCACGTCGAAGCACCGCGTTGGAAATTCTTTGCCAAATTTATCAAGGCCTGTCCCACTGGGCATAGCGGCGTTGATCGCCACAACCTTGTCATCGGCTTTTGCTTCGGAAATGAGTGCCTTCGCAAAGACGCTGGTATAGGACGGCGCCTTGGGTGTCGCCTTGGCTTGCGTACCCGACACAACATCAAACTTGCTCACGCCGTGGTATTTGTCGGCGGACTTCTCCGCAGGCTCGTATCCCCGGCCCTTCTGCGTCACAACATGAATCAGCACCGGCCCCTCGGCCTGACTGTCACGCACATTGCGTAAAACTGGAACCAAGTGCTCAACCCTGTGCCCGTCGATCGGACCGACGTAATAAAACCCGAGTTCCTCAAACAATGTTCCGCCGGTGACCATACCGCGCGTGTATTCCTCTGCCCGGCGCGCGGCCTGCTCCAGCGGCCTCGGGAAGTGCGATGCGATCTGCTTCAACGCTTGGCGGATCGTTAGATACGGCTTGGACGACAGTAGGCGCGATAGATACGCGCTCATTGCCCCGACCGGAGGCGCAATCGACATATCGTTGTCGTTCAAAATAACAATCAGGCGGCTTTTCAGACTTCCCGCATTGTTCATGGCCTCGTAAGCCATGCCGGCACTCATGGCGCCATCGCCGATGACTGCGATAACGTTGTTGTCGCCGCCGGAATAATCACGCGCCACGGCCATACCGAGTCCAGCGGAGATGGATGTCGAACTATGTCCCGCACCAAACGGGTCGTATTCACTTTCCGTGCGCAGGGTAAAACCTGAGATGCCGTCTTTTTGACGGATGGTTGACATCCGATCTCGACGGCCGGTCAGAATTTTGTGCGGATAGCATTGGTGACCGACATCCCAGATCAATCTATCACCCGGTGTATCGAACACATGGTGGATGGCGACGGTCAGTTCGACAACGCCAAGCCCTGCACCTAAATGGCCTCCCGTGCGCGAAACGCTATGAATAGTTTCCGCGCGCAGCTCGTCTGAAAGCTGCTTTAGGTGTTCGATACTGAGGTTTTTCAAATCCGCCGGAGAAGCGATCCGGTCGAGAAGCGGTGTTTTATGTTCCGGTGATTTTGTATCTTGAGTGCTCACGTGTGCTGCACCATGTAATCAAATTACATCTAATTGCGCCGGTTTACGGTAAACATTGCGGCTTCCCTCAAAAGAGCGGCTTTGTCGCCGAATGCTTTAAGGTGCCCCACCGCGTCATCCGCCAGCGAACGCGCATAACTCTTAGCATTTTCCAGTCCCATCCGCGAAACAAAAGTCTCCTTTCCGGCCGCTTCGTCCTTACCCGTGGCCTTGCCGGTTTCCGCGGCAGATCCCTCGACATCCAGAATGTCGTCGGCGATCTGAAACGCGAGGCCAAGGGCAATGCCGTAGGCACCGAGGGCATCAATTTGCTCGTTGGTGGCACCGGCCACAACCGCGCCTGAACGGCATGCACAGGCGATAATGCATCCGGTTTTCAGATCCTGGAGCTGGCGTAGGCCCGCGTCGTCCAAATTCAGCTCGGCAGCACGTAAATCGATCATCTGTCCGCCGACCATACCGGCCGCTCCCGAGGCGCGGGCGAGTTCCTGCACCAGCGCAATGCGAATATTGCCGTCGGGATGCGTTGCCGGATCGGCGAGAACCGCGAAAGACTCCGTCAAAAGGGCATCGCCCGCCAAAATAGCCGTGGCTTCATCGAACTGACGGTGAACTGTAGGCCGTCCGCGGCGAAGGTCGTCGTCGTCCATCGCCGGCAGGTCATCGTGGATCAACGAGTAGCAATGAACCATCTCGACAGCGGCGGCGACACGCAACGATTGGGTGCGCGGAACATCGAACAAATCAGCAGCGGCGCAAACCAAAAAAGGGCGCAGCCTCTTTCCGCCGTCGAGCGCGGCATAGCGCATCGCTTCAACGACGTAGCCTTCCGGCTCGCTCACGGCCGGAATGAGGCGATCGAGTTCCGCATTGACCGCATCGGCGGTCGATTTGAGCGCAGCCTTAAAGGCCTCCGCACCAACACCGGCGGAATGTTCAGCGGCGGCAGACTTATTCACGGTCCAGGGGCTCCGTTGATTTTCCGCCGCCGGTTATTTTCTCGACCTTGGTTTTGGCTTCAGCAAGCTTGGCCTCGCAATGTTTTTTCAAAGCCGCGCCGCGTTCATAGGCCTCCACGGCTTCGTCCAATTTAACCTGCCCACCTTCGAGTTTACTGACGATGGTTTCCAGTTGCTTCATCGCATCTTCGAAGCTGAGAGCCGCAATATCCTGCGGGACGGACGACTTAGCCATTTAGTGATCCTTCAAGGTTTCGACATGCGCCACAACGCAGTCGGCCAATGCATCCAAGTTGTAGCCCCCTTCGAGCGCCGAAACCACCCTTCCCCCGCAGACCTCGCGCGCCACATCCATGATTTGAGCGGTCACCCAGGCAAAATCGGCATCCGTCAGCCCAAGACCGCCCAGAGGATCGTCCTTGTGGGCGTCAAACCCGGCGGAAATGAGGATAAGATCGGGCTTGAAGGCCGTCAGAGCAGGCAGGATTTCGTCGGTGTACGCGCCCCGAAAGACATCGCCCCGCGTGCCCGCGTTCAGCGGCACATTGATCACATTTCCATGCGCGCCGGTTTCCCTCCGCGAGCCGGTGCCCGGGTAAAACGGAAACTGGTGGCTGGACGCATAAAACGCATCCGCGTCTTCGCAGAAAATATCCTGCGTTCCGTTTCCGTGATGCACGTCAAAATCAATCACCGCGACCCGTTGCCAACCGTGCTTAGCGCGCGCATGTAATGCGCCCACCGCTATGTTGTTCACAAGGCAAAAACCCATAGCCCGGTGCGATTCAGCGTGATGGCCAGGCGGGCGCACAGCACAGAATGCGTTGGAAACTTCCCCCGCAGCAACGGCGTCCACAGCGCGCACAACGGCGCCGGCGGCGCGCACCATGGCTTCCCCAGAGCCGGCGGACAAAACCGTATCCGAATCGACATTGCGCAATCCTTCAGGCGGCACAGCGGCCAGGATCTGTGCAACGTACTCGCCCGGGTGAGCGAGACTCATGACGTCCTTTTCCGCGCGCGGCGCGCTCTCTCTCGTCAGGCCACTGAAGACGGTTTGATCAAGACCTTTAAGAACACTGCTCAAGCGCTCGGGACACTCAGGATGATGAGATCCCGTATCGTGCGTCAGGTAGCTCTCATGGGTTAACAGTAAAGTCGTCATGGGCCTTAAGCAGAGGCATCCTTGGTCGTGTAGGTGTCGACGTCGCCGTCTGTATTCTTTTCGATTTCGCCGTTCTCCACCAGATAATTCAAGTGGGCCAGGGTTTCACCGAGAGCGAAGTGAAGCTGGTGAGCGTCGAAATCACGCGGAAACATTGCCTTTAAAACATCTTTCACGCTGGCGCCGGACTTGCAGGCCTCGCGTGTTATGTCCAGCCGCTCGTGATGATGAGCAATCAATTGCGATACCCGGGCCTGCACACCATAAAACGGAAGCTTGTGTGACGGCAAAACCAATGTGCATTCGGGAACCGCGCTAAAGCGCGGTAACGTTGCCAAAAACTTTTCCAGCGGATTGCTGAGAGGCTCTGTGGGGCGAACGCTGACGTTGGGAGAAATGCCCGGCAGAACTTGATCGCCCGAAATGAAAACGCCCAATTCTTCGGAATAGAGTCCCGCCAGCTGCGGCGAGTGTCCCTCCCCGATAATAAGGCGCCACTGCGTTCCGGCCGCAGCGATCAGAGTCGTCGCATCTACAGAAACAATGCGCTCCGGCAACGGATACACGCGGCGGGAATATGCGTTTCCACGCGTCGCCACAGCCTGCGCAACGGCATTGTCCAACCCCGCACGCCGATAATGCTCTGTCAGAATAGGAGTCATCATTTCTTCGTTCTGCGCAAAAGTAGAACGCGCGCACTCGAACTCGAGTTCGGTTGCCCATAACTGAATGCCGAACTTTTCTGTTAGCCATCCGGCCATGCCCATATGATCGGGATGGAAATGCGTGCAGATCACACGACCGACAGGTTTTTCACTCAGAGGTCCGGCGAAAACCCGCTCCCACAAGTCCTGGGTTTCTCGGGTGAACAAGCCGGAATCGACTATTGTCCAGCTATCGCCATCATCCAAAGCCCACAAATTAATGTGGTTCAGCGCATAGGGCAGAGGCATACGCAGCCAATGCACGCGCGGCGCCACCTCGATCAGAGCGCCCGGCGCGGGCGCTTTCGAAAAAGGGAAGCTGAGGCCCTCGGCGGTCAGAAGAGATTGCTCATTCATGGCCGTTGGGTGTCATAGTTCGTATATATTGTCCAGACGTTGGTGAATGATCAGGGCACATATCGGTCCAATGGGCGTCAATCCGAATGTAATTCCGCAAAGCGATGTACGTGTCGGGATCGATCTCGGCGGCACTAAGATCGAAATCCTCGTTCTTGAACGCTCAGGACAAGAACGAATGCGCCGGCGCGTCCCCACACCCCAAGGTGATTACGCGGCAACGGTGCGTGCCATTGCCGAACTGGTTCAGGGCAGTGATACCGGTGACGCGCCCGTCGGCGTTGGTATCCCCGGGACAATTTCCCCGGCCACCGGCCTCGTCAAAAACGCTAATTCCACCTGCCTGATTGGACATCCCCTCGACCGTGACCTTGCGTCCGCAATGAACCGAAAAGTTCGATTGGCCAACGACGCAGACTGCTTTGTGCTGTCCGAGTCCGTTGACGGCGCGGGCGCAGATGCGGGCAGCGTCTTCGGAATCATTATCGGAACAGGCGTGGGCGGCGGTTTGGTTGTGGGTAAGCGCGTTGTTCAGGGACCGAATGCGATCGCGGGCGAATGGGGACACAACCCCCTCCCCTGGCCGGAGGATACAGAGCGGCCCGGAGACGCTTGCTACTGCGGCTTGCGCGGCTGCATCGAGACGTTTCTCTCCGGCCCTGCGGTCAGCCGAGAATATGCTGCAATGGTAGAGGCGCAGCTGAACGCCACCGAGATCGAACAGCATGCGGCAAACGGCGAGAAGGTCGCACAAACACTAATGCAAAAATACATGGACCGGTTTGCCCGGGCCACTGCCGGCGTCATCAACATCTTCGATCCCGAGATTATTGTCGTGGGCGGCGGGCTATCGAAACTTAAGGGGCTTTACGAAGACGTCCCTGCCCTTTGGCCCAAGTACGTTTTTTCCGATACCGTCGCAACACGCATAGCGCCCGCCAAGTACGGTCCCGAAAGTGGAGCGCGCGGTGCCGCGTGGCTTTGGCCTTAAATTAAGTGACTTAATTGCACTGCGGCGGATCGAGGCGTCTTAAGTACGTCAAGCGCCCGGAAATTCTAAAATCTTCAAACGTCTGCTCGAAGTATTCGGTAACCCCGCTTCTATGCAGGCGAAAAAATAGTTCTGAATTCGGAACCTCACGCTCGTGCAACATGCTGTATTGCGCCGCGCTTACTTGCCACGATGGTGCGGACAGCAGCCGTTCAATATCCGATGCCGTCGACTCAATTGGGTAATCTGGTTTTGCTCCGGATAGTTCTTTTTTCCCAATAGCGACAGAATGGACACGCGGGCCTTCGGATAATGCCCCGTTCAACAGGACGCGCCGGAAAATTGATTGTCCGGACTCTGCGTGGTCTAGAAGCGCACTCATGTGCGCAACCGGCAACATCGTGCCTTCCGGCAATTCAATAATGTAAGGTTTCCCCTGTGGCTCATTGCCCTCGGGTATCGCTTCGTATACGGCCTTGCCTTTGTTCCGGCCGAATTCCGCGGCACCCCGAAACGCTTCGACTGCTTCGCCGTTCTTGAAGGTGCGGACGCTGAACGAATAGGTGCCGCCCACCTTCGATTCCCAAGATTCAAAGAACCTTTCGTTTGTGAAGTTGGAACTGTCGCGAAATGCCAGATCAACAACCGTTCGCTTCTTCGTCGCCCAGCCGTCGCACGTTTCCTGCAGTGAGGAGTCCATTACGCCGACAACAGCACGCGGCCCTTCGCCTTCACTCGCATGCTTGAGGCGAATTTCATATGACGCTTCGTAAGATTGAAGCTCGGTTGCCCGCGCACCGAGGGTAGCCATCTGCGCAGCAGCCAACAGTAATACCGCAATGGATGGAGAACGACGCAACAATACACCTTTTGTCGATTTATGATGCAGCTAGCGGCTGTCTCCTGGACATTCCGCAAATTCCAGAGGTTCAGCGTACACCAACTCATACCCCAAACTATACTCCACAAATTCCTGGGTCATGGACTGCACGATTCCTCCGGCTGCAAGCCCAAAAGACACTTCGCGAAGGGGAACCTCTTCTTCCTCAGAACCATATTGAAAGTAGGCCGTGCTCACCGGCCAATAGGGCCCGCGGGCCACATCGTGAACATTGTCCTGCTTGGAGAGCGCCTCCGTCTCTGGAAGTTTATTGCCGATCACGGCTGAAACCCGATAAGCGCCGTCGTCAAAAGAACCGTCGATGACCGGCGCGCTTAAAAAGTGGCTACCCTCTTCCGCTTTTTCCAAAAGCGCGATCATATGCGTCGTTGATAGCATCGTCCCAGCCGGCAATTCGAACTTCGCCGTGCCGTCGGACTCTATCGAAATCTCTCCGGATCCATCTTCTTCCAATTCTATCCGGCCGCGATGGGAGCGGCCGAGTTTGCCGTTCTCAACAAATTCCATTCGGAACGTGGAACTTCGCCCATCCTTGGATTCCCATGAAGCGTAGCGTTGTTCGATGTCGTTAAATACGCCGCTGGCAAACGCCATGTCCAATGCCGTGGTTTGTTCCAGCGTATAACCGTCGCAATGATCGGAAATGGAGAACGCCATGGTGCCATGAGCCCCGCGCACACCATCCATCTCCGAAACACGTTTGAGCGAGACTTCATAAACGGCGCGATGCGGTATCAGAACAGACGCCGCCATCGCGCTCGCAAAGTCAGCCGCGCTGAACATCCCGGCAAAGCAAAAGCAGAGGGCTGGTCTCAATGAGTTCTTGATCACTTTGAAAGGTCCATGGGTTTGGTCGAGATACCACATTCAAACGCCAAAATTGCGGCTTCCGCCGCTTTGGACAAGAGGAACTATTCATCCCGGCAGCGGCAAAAGCCCATTTTCTAAGGTGGGGCCCCGCGCGCGGAGTCGCCCTTTTTGGTTTTGACTAGAAACTTATATCGTTTTGCCGTTTTAGCGTGAATTTTGCCCGTCACGCGCGCAAATCGAGGCTGTGGTCATTTACAACGTTTCCGTAAAAACCGTTCTCGGCTGGCATACCGGTTTTATTACATCTGCTGTTATTTAATATTATCAATATATTATAATAAATTCGCCGTTTGCTCCCTCACTTGGAGGTCTTGCGGTAGAAACTCCAATGCTCGCCTAAAGCGCGCAATTTTATTTTAAGTTGAAACCTTATGCCGGCGACCAACTGTAAACTGTTGACCGCAGATGATGTGCTCAACAGAATGCCGCCCCATAGGGGATAGGAGAACAAAGTATGGCGGGTCTTCCCGAGCCCCGCCGCGACGAGGCGCCAGAGGTTGAGCACGAGTCTATCGTCACGAAACTGACCCAGCTTGTTCAGTACACTGAGCAGGTAAAGCCCGCGCCTACTCCGGACGGTTCCAAAACAATTGTGCAGATTGCGCAACTCGCTCATGCGCTGGTTGAAGAAATTTCCAGCCACCTGAAAGCGCAAGACGACCGAATTGCCGAGCTCGAGAATCTGGCAACGACCGATGCACTGACCAAGGTTCAAAATCGCCGCGGCTTCGAAGTTATTCTGCAGCACGAACTTTCCGTTGCACGGCGCCATGGCGTAGGCGGCGTTCTGATTTTTTGTGGACCTGGACGAATTCAAGCCGATCAACGACACGTATGGCCACGCGGCCGGCGATGAAGTACTGAAGACGGTCGCCAACCTATTGCAAGGCCATGTTCGTGATACCGACTACGTGGCGCGCCTTGGCGGAGATGAATTTGCCATCCTCCTGCCGCGCTCAAACAAGCGCAACGGCGTGCGCCGCGCCGAAGAACTGGACCGTAAGATCAACAACGCTTACGCCTCTTGGGACGGCAAACAAATTAAGATCAAAGCAAGTTGCGGCGTGCATATGTACGCGTCAAAGGCCGAGGTCGGTGAGCTTCTGGAAGCCGCCGATGCCGCCATGTACAAGATCAAACAGGAACGGAAAAGCAAACTGGGTATTAAAACCCGGTAAAATAGCGCCCGTCAGGCGATCTAAACTCTCAGCGCCCGCTCCCGTCAGCGGGCGTTGTTGTTTTTGGGCCCGCCTCTTTCGGCAGATCGAGCTTGATATGCAATTCCTTGAGGTGCCGTGACGAAACGGTATTGGGCGCCTGCATGAGCAGATCCTCCGCCCGCCCGTTCATCGGAAACAATATCACCTCCCGCAAATTGGGCTCGTTGGCCAACAGCATAACTATGCGGTCGATTCCCGGAGCTGAGCCGCCATGAGGCGGTGCCCCATACTTGAAAGCGTTCAGCATGCCGCCAAAGCGGGCTTCCACCTCTTCCTTGCTGTACCCGGCAATCTCGAAGGCCTTGTACATGGTGTCGGGGCGATGGTTTCGGATGGCGCCCGACGACAACTCCACGCCGTTGCAAACGATATCGTACTGAAACGCCTTGATTGTCAGCGGGTCTTCGTTCAGCAACGCTTCCAGGTCGCCCTGCGGCATCGAAAACGGATTGTGGCTGAATTCGATCTGTCCGGTATCCTCGTTCCGCTCGTACATGGGGAAATCCACGATCCAGCAAAACAGGAATTTGTCCCGATCGAGCAATCCAAGTTCGTCGCAAATTTTGGTGCGGACGTGGCCGGAGAATTTCGCGGCCGCTTCGGGCTTGTCGCAGACAAAGAAAACACTGTCGCCGTCTGAAACCCCGGTGGCATCTTTAATAGCCGCAACTCTGTCCGCATCTAAATTCTTCGCGATCGGCCCACGGCCTTCACCATCCTTGTACTGGATATAACCCAGTCCGCCTGCGCCTTCCGCGCGCGCCCATTCATTGAGTTTATCGAACCAACTGCGCGGCTGCTCGGCGGACTTTGGCGCGGGAATGGCGCGTACAATGGAGCCTTTTTCGATGTTCTTGGCGAATAGGCCGAAATTAGAGCCTTTAAAGGCTTCGGTGACGTCCGTCAGGATCAATGGATTGCGAAGATCGGGTTTATCGCTGCCATACTTCAGCATGGCTTCTTCAAACGGAATACGGACAAACGGCGGCTTCGAGACCTCGCGGCCGTTGCCGAATTCTTCAAATACACCTGAGAGAACAGGTTCAATGGTCTCAAACACGTCATCCTGCGTCGCGAACGCCATTTCGAAGTCGAGCTGATAGAACTCACCGGGAGAACGATCCGCGCGGCTATCTTCATCGCGGAAACACGGGGCGATTTGAAAATAGCGGTCGAACCCGGACGTCATGATCAGCTGCTTGAACTGCTGCGGCGCCTGCGGAAGGGCGTAGAACTTTCCGGGGTGCAGCCGCGACGGGACAAGGAAGTCCCGTGCCCCTTCGGGCGAGGACGCAGTGAGGATGGGGGTTTGGTATTCCATAAATCCCGCGTCCCACATCCGCCGCCGCAAGCTGGCAATAACCTTCGAACGCAGAAGAATATTTTCGCGCATCTTCTCGCGGCGCAGGTCGAGGAACCTGTAAGTCAGGCGCATTTCCTCGGAGTACTCCTGGTCTCCCGCCACCTGCATCGGCAGCACAGCCGCGTCAGAGAGCACTTCCACCGTCTCAACGACGACCTCCACATGCCCGGTCGGAAGTTTCTCGTTGATGGTGTCGGCGGAGCGCAGCACAACCTTTCCCGTCACGCAGACAACGCTTTCGGGGCGGATCGCTTCCAGGGCTTTGAATACTGAACTGGAGATGTCGGCGACACACTGGGTTACCCCGAACTGATCACGCAGATCGACAAACAGAAGATTTCCGTGGTCGCGCTTGCGATGGACCCAACCTGAAATGCGCGCTTGCTTTCCGGCATCCTCCTTACGGAGGGCGTCACAGGTATGGGTTCTGTAGCGGTGCATCGGAAATCCTTGCGAAATGGGGCAGCGGCTGGACAAAAATAACCGCGGGCCGAGCCCACGGGCGGCGTGAAACCACACCGAACCCGCCAATTTGTCAAGGCTCACGGGAGCGATTCCACCAAGTTCCAACGGAGGTCTGGCCAAAATGGCGTAGGCACGCGCCGCAGTTGCCCCTTGGGGAGGCAAACGGTAAGACTGGCCTATGTCCTTGATTACCGATACCGCTGCATTGGCGTCATTTTGCGATGGTCTAAAATCCACTGAGTTCGTGACGGTGGATACCGAATTTATGCGGGAGACCACCTATTGGGCCAAACTGTGCCTGATCCAGGTCTCCGGACTGGATGATGCCCGCTGCATTGACCCGCTCGCCCCGGGCATTGATCTCGGCCCGCTGTATGAGCTTTTGCAGAACCCCTCGGTCCTCAAGGTCTTTCATGCCGGACGCCAGGACCTGGAAATCTTCTATACGGCAACCGGTACAGTCCCCAAGCCCGTCTTCGACACCCAGATTGCGGCCATGGTTTGCGGCTTCGGTGACCAAGTCGGGTATGAAACCCTGGTGTCAAGGCTGGCAAACGGCAAGCTCGATAAAAGCCAGCGCTTTACGGACTGGTCACGCAGGCCGCTGACCGAAAAGCAGATTCAGTACGCGCTTGGCGACGTCACCTATCTGAGAACCGTCTATGAAAAACTGAACAGCAAGTTGGAGCGAACGGGCCGCAAATCCTGGCTGGACGAAGAGGATGCGGTGCTTGCCGATCCGGCCACATATAGGGTCGAACCCCGAGAAGCCTGGCGCCGCATTCGCGCCCGCACGCGCTCGCCAAAAATGCTCGCCGTGTTGCGCGAGTTGGCCGAGTGGCGCGAACTGACGGCGCAAGAGGTGGACATGCCGCGCCAACGCGTGGCCAAGGACGATGCCTTACTCGAGCTGGCCGCCAGCATGCCGAAATCCGCCGACGATATTAAACGCTCGCGGGTCGCAAAATCACTCGCGAGCGGAAAATATGTGGACGGAGTTCTTCAGGCCATTGAGCGCGGGTCTAAAATACCCGATGCCGATCGCCCCAAAGTGGACTCGAATGGACGCGAGGAACAGGCGCCGAAAGCCGTCGTAGAGCTATTGAAACTCCTTTTGAAAACAAAGTCGGAAACACACGATGTCGCGCAGCGCCTCATTGCCTCGAGCGACGATATCGAAGCGATGGCCGTATCGGACACCGCCGATGTGCGTGCATTGCACGGATGGCGGCGAGAACTGTTCGGCGAAGACGCCCTTCAATTAAAGCACGGCCATCTGGCGATCGGTCTATCGCGGGACGGTAAAAAGGTTGAGATTTTCAAACGGTAGACGCGGGTATACATCACGGAGGATGCGCACTTTGACCGGAAAAGTATGGGCCCTTCTCGTGGTGTTTGCGCTTTGCTGGGCGTCGGTTGACGCCAGCCCGCGCGCAATGGCGGCCGATGCGTCGCGGTCTCTCAGTCCTGAGATGAGCGCGGCGCTTGATCAAACCAAGGGGCTTCTAGTCGGTGGCGAGCTCGAGCAAGCGCTCAGAGTAGCCGTTGAGCAGTCGCAGCGGTCGGACCTGACGGCCTATGAGACCTATGTCATAAATTCGCTTGTGGCTTCGATATTTATCAACCTGCAAGAATTTGGCGCCGGCGCCCGCGCCTTGGAAGCCGCTATTGCGTCCGAACAATTACCGGAAAAAGACGTCCCCAATCAAATCAAGGCCGTAGCCGCGCTTTACTACAATGGAAACGAATACGAAAACGCGGTCGCGGCCTGTGAGCGATATTTCGAATTCGTCGGGAACGAAAAAGATATTCAGATTCTGGTCATGATCGCCCAGGCTCAATATGTCCTGAAAGATTTTAAGACCGCGATCACGCGCGTGCAAAATGCGATCACGGAGGCGGAAGCCACCGGCGAAGACGTGGACAAGCGGTGGATCTTGCTCTGGATCGCTTCGGAATATGAAATGGGAAATGCCGAAGGGCTCAAAGTCGCGTTGAGTGAATTTTCAAGACGTTTTCCCGATGCCAATTATTATCTTGAATGGCGGCTCTACCCCCTACTCAAGGACAAGCCGCCTGTTGAAATGTGACCAGCGACACCGCCGGACTCAGACCCACCTGATGGTGTCCGCCAATCCAAGGTGATCAGCAAGCCGCTTGAGTCGCCTTGGATAGGGGCCCGATTTGAAAAGCGGGTCTGTCTCCGGCAGGGAAAGGACAAGCTGTCCATTGTCGATTTTGAGCGAGGTTTGGCTCACGACACCGGGCCCCCCGGCTGATAAGGCGTAGGCCAATCTCATGGCAAGCCCTACGGTCTTCACTCTGTGAATTCGGGAGGCATCGAGCAGCGCGTGCGCTTGCTCGACAATGGGCTCTGAGGCCGTGCCCGAGTACCTATAGTACATAGCCAGGGCTAGCCCCGCGCGGTCTTCATGCCCAAGACCCAGGAACGGCAGGCGTAATACCCGCAGGAACGCCTGCTCGGCCCTATAATCTGGATGTTCGGTCCACCAGACGTCGCGCAATAGGCATGCAGCAAGGCGCAGGCGCTGGCGCTCCGTCGGCTCATCTTTGAAAAGAGGGTTCATCCACTCGAATGTTTCGCGGCCCGTTACAGGATTTCGCCCCGCGCCCAGCGCGATTTCTTCGGCGAGACTGATGAGCGGATCCAGCTTTTTCACGCTTTCGGGCAATGCGTTGAAAAACTGCCCTTCCCGCATGCCGTAAATGGAAAACACCAACTCGCGCGGCTTGTTGACCTCCAGCAGCCGCTCCAGCACCGCAGCGGCAAGAGGCAGATGAGCTAGACGCGCACGTGAAACGCCCTTGATCTGCTCAAGGCTTTTGGGACTGAGCCGAGCGATAACATCGAACAATGACACCGCCTGCTGACGTTCCAGCGTAAAATTGTCCAGAACATGGAGCGGATAATCCATCTGCGCGATGCACACGCGTGCAAGTGAACGCCAGGCGCCGCCGACTGCATATAAAGTCTTGTCTTTGTCTTTTGAAATCCACTTCAGCTTGTCGAGCGCCTTGCTGATAATCGAAATGGCTTTGTCCCGGTTGCCGTCGGACGCTTCCTCAAGACGAAGCAGGCCGAGCGGCATGGTCGTGTGCTCGCTCATCGAACCGCTGCCGACCTGAACAAGCTCAAGGCTACCGCCGCCGAGATCGGCAATGATGCCGTTCGCATCGGGGATGCCACACAGCACACCGAGGGCAGAGCGGTGGGCTTCCTGCTTACCGCTCAGGACCTGAACCTTTACCCCGCAGCGTTTCTGAATCGCTTTGGCGAATTCAGCGCCGTCAACAGCATCACGCACCGCAGCCGTTCCCAGGGCGTCGATCCGTTCCGCCCCCAACGATTTTGCCAAGGTGACAAAACGGGAGACGGTCTCAAACGCCATACTGACCCCTTCGGCATTGAGGTACCCGGTTTTTTCGAGCCCCTTTCCGAGCGCGCAAATGACCTTTTCATTATGCAGAGGAACCGGCGTACGCGTCGCACCACTATAGACAACCAAGCGGACGGAGTTTGAACCGATATCTATGACGGCTACCGGGCGGCGGCGCGCAGCAATATCGGTCTCAGATTGCTTGCTCGTTGAGTCCTTGGGGGCCATAAGGCTCGATTATCCTGTACGCGCAAAGCCGCATCGGCACTTGCAGCGCTTGATATCAGCTTTGGCGGCGAGTGGAAACCAGCTTGGCGATTGGCTTTTTAGCGCGCTCGAGCGCGCTTCCCCGCCCGGATAGACTGGGGTTGGTCATAAAGTACTCGTGCGCTGAGAAAGGCGAGTCACTCGCGGTTTCACGGATATATTCGCCGTTCGACTGCAAGGTCCAGCTTTGCAGGTTATCTTTAAAATTCGCGACCATGATCTGGTCAAGAATCTGCTGATGCACTGTTGGGTTTTCCACAGGCACCAGCGTTTCGACTCGTGCGACCAGATTCCGCGGCATCCAGTCGGCGGATGAAATATAGACCTTCGCATTGTCAGAGGGCATTGGATCGCCGTTGCCAAAGCAGACAATTCGCGAGTGTTCCAGGAATCGGCCGACAATACTTTTAACGCGGATATTCTCCGACAATCCCTTTACACCGGGTCTCAATCCACAGATTCCGCGCACAACGAGACTGATGGTGACCCCGGCTTGAGACGCGCGGTAGAGCGCATCGATGATGTCCGGATCGACAATCGAATTCATTTTCGCCCAGATCGTGCCCGGTTTGCCGTTCTTGACGAAATCGATTTCCGCACCGATCAAACTCAACAGTTTTTCTTTGAGCCCCAGTGGTGCAATCGACAATTTTTCGAGCGCATCCGGCTGCGCATAACCCGTCATGAAATTGAACATACGCGCCGCGTCATGGCACAACACCGGATCGCAGGTGAAGAACGACAAGTCCGTGTAGATCTTTGCTGTCACAGGATGGTAGTTCCCGGTGCCGAAGTGTACGTAAGATCGCATCTCAGCGTGCTCGCGCCGCACCACAAGAGAAATTTTGGCGTGAGTCTTAAGATCCACGAAGCCGAACACAACGTTCGCCCCTGCCCGCTCCAAGTCCCGCGCCCAGCGAATATTCGCCTCCTCGTCGAAGCGCGCCTTCAGCTCGACCATCGCCGTGACGGATTTCCCCGCCTCCGCCGCTTCCACCAACGCTTTTACGATCGGGCTGTTGTCGCTGGTTCGGTATAGGGTCTGCTTGATCGAAACAACGTTCGGGTCGCGTGCCGCCTGCTTCAGAAACTGCACGACCACATCGAACGATTCGAAGGGGTGGTGAACGACAATGTCCTTTTGCCGGATGGCGGCAAAGCAATCGCCTCCAAAGTCACGAATGCGCTCAGGAAAACGCGCGTTGTACGGCGGAAACTGCAGATCGCGTCGCTCATCCAATATGAGCTGCTTGAGATCCGTCTGACCGATCATGCCTTCAATCTGATAGGCGTCCTCGGTCGAGACTTCCAACTCGTTGCATATAAGCTCGACCTGATCGGCCGGCATATCGCCTGCCAAGGCGAGGCGAATACATGTTCCACGCCGTCTGCGTTTTAGGGCACTTTCGAAACTGCGCACCAAGTCCTCGGCTTCCTCGTCCACTTCCATTTCGGAATCGCGGATGACGCGGAAGTGACCTTTTTGACGGACCCGATAGCCCGGAAAAAGTGTGTCGGAAAACATCAGGATCGCGTCTTCGACCAGTACAAAGCGAATGCCATCGCCGGAAAGACGAATGAACCGCCGCGCCTGCGCCGGAATAGGAATTAGCGCCCGCATAGATTGGCCGTCAGAGATGCGCACCAGTTGAAGGACCAAAGCGTGTCCAAGGTTCGGAATGAAGGGGAACGGATGCGCGGGATCGACAGCCAATGGCGTCAACATCGGGAAGATATTGTTCAAGAAATGTGTTTTGAGATCTTTCTCTTCCTCGTCGGAGATTTCGCCGGGTGAAACGACAAAGATGTTTTCCTTGGCCAACTCTTTTTGCAGTTCGTCCCAAACCAAATCCTGCTGATGAAAAAGCTTGCGGACCGCTTCGTTGATTTTGTCCAACTGCTCCTTTGGCGACAAACCGTCTGCAGATGGCAAATCGATACCGGCATTGACTTGCCCCTTAAGGCCAGCCACGCGCACCATATAGAATTCGTCCAAGTTGGATGCCGAAATGGAGAGAAAGCGAACGCGCTCTAACAACGGATGGCGCGGATTGCGTGCCCCCTCAATCACACGGGTATTGAACGCCAGCCACGAAAGCTCGCGGTTAATAAACCGCTCAGCGGGCGGAAAAGAACTTACATCGCCCGTGGAATCATTGGCCGCTTTTTGCGCGCGCTGAGGCAGGGCGTCGCCTGGGTTCACTACGTCTCTCCATGATTTGGCGCCAGATTACTGGCCGCACCGGTTGCCTCTGACAATCCAGTTGGGCTTAAATTCATTGAAATGCAATTAAATCCGCCGTCTAAACAGTAGCAGTATGGGCCGTACATGTCGAATGGCAGGTAGCGAGAGAGGGACGTACCGCATTGACAATATTGTATCTTTTGCGTCACGCCAAGGCGGCGGACCGGGAATTGTACGAATCGGATTTCGAGCGCCCACTGGCCAAACGTGGCATTCAGGCCTGCAAAGCCATGTCTGAATATCTCACTGCCAATTCGGTCCACGTCGACCGCGTATTTTGTTCGACAGCGCAAAGAACCAGAGAAACGTTTGAACTGATAAAAAAACCGCTGCGCAATTCGAAAGTATCCTACCAAGAGAAATTCTATCTTATGGATGCCGCCGATCTCATGGAATTTATCGCGGGCCTTCCCGATGCGGCTAACTCGGTCATGGTCATAGGTCACAATCCCGGCCTTCACATAGCGGCGTTGCGCCTAATGCGAGAGGCAGACAAAAAAACGCCCAAGACTTGGACGCCATGACCAAAAAGTATCCCACCGGCGCTCTATGCACATTGCAATTCAATGGAAAAACCTGGAAGAGCGCGCTGCAAAGCGGCGGCAAGCTGAAGGCTTTCATACGGCCGCGCGATCTGGATTAGTTCAAATTATTCCGAAGACGCTTTCAGAATATTTTTGACCAGCGGAATCGTCACCGGCCTTTTACCAGTCAATGATTCTCTGTCCGCCAAATCCACAATACGCCGCGCCGCGGCGAACGTGCGATCCATGTTGCGCACCATGTATTTCACCACGTCGGGGCTAATTTCAATTTGCCGGTCCGCAAACAGTTTGACGATAACCGCTTCGATCATGGCATCGTCGGGCATTTCAATACGCACCGCTTGTACGCTCGATAGCCGTGATTTCAAGTCAGGCAGTTTAACAGCCCACCTGGACGGCGGCTCTCGGCTGGTAAATAAAATATGCTCGCCTCGCTCTTTGACCGCGTTGAACACATGCAGCAGCGCGCGTTCGTCGGAAACAGCATCTCCGTCTTCGATAATCAATGGAGACTGCGTGCTTATCAGATTCTCCACGGCGCTGGTGGTTACATCGGAAGGGACGATGACCTTCGCGTTGCTACGCAGCGCGAATACGTGCGCGAGATGCGATTTACCGCACCCTGCCGGCCCGAAAATAGCCAGCGCATGGGTCGGCCAATTCGGCCAGGTGTCGATTTGCGCCACTGCTTCCTGGTTTCCAGGCGCAACCAAGAAGTCATCGCGCCCAAACGCCGGCCGATGCCCGAGATCAAAGGCCAGTTGGCGATTCGTCGTCATATGGGAGCTAATTTACGCCGGACGGCGGGGCGCTTGGCGTCGGGACATCCTGAGGGGCTATCGGCACCATTGCGCCGACGTCGTCGTTGATCGCCTCAATAACCCACACGCCGTTTTGATTGAACATCGATAGATCATTCTGCGACAGCGCCAAATTGAACTGACTCTCACCTCCCGCATAGGTCACGGAAATCTGTACGCGGTCGCGGGTCATCGCCTGTAAATCGACGCGCTCAATAAGAGGGACCGATTCAAGCCGGCCTTTGAGATCGACCCATTCTTCAATCCCCGTTACCGGCACCAGCACTGTCAAGCTGGTCAGCGTGTCAAACGACACCTGATTAAGCATCTTCCAGGAGTTCTGAACGGCCGATGCCGCCGCATCCGCCGCAGCAACCATCACATCTTCCAAATCCGCGCCGGGCTCACCAACATGGTTAAGAACGATCTGCTCTTGAGGCAAATTCTGATGACGGATACTCAGCGTCATCAGCACATTGATTGAATCCATTGGCTCGCCATTTTCGTCAACGATCGGCGTTCCATCCTGTTCCGACACCGCGGCATTTCGGGCCAGTTCGGCGCGCGCCACCAGCGAGCCGCCTGTCTGATAGCGCAAGGCTAAGGCGTCCAATGCAGCGGCATCACCGGAAATGGCGTCTTCAACCGAAAGAGCCGATAAATCTTCAAGGTCACCTAGCGGCAATACGTAAGGCACCAGACTATTGGATTGCGCGGGCTCGTCCCAAGCCGCCCGCCAAGGATTCGGATCGTCCCACAACTGAAAACGGCTTCCCGCTTCCTCTCGATAAAGCGGAACCACAATAAGCGGTTTGCTGACGGTTTCGGTGAACGGTACGTCGGAGGTCCTCAAAATATTGCGTATGGGGCCCGGCTGAAAGCGTACCGTCATGTTGGCGATATAACGAACCGCGGAACTCCGCTCATTGAAAATGGAAAAGTCCCGCACCATGGAGACGATTTCCGAAGCGCTTGGTTCGGGGACCAGTTCCACATCTTCGGGTGCCACCAACCGCTCCACCAACTTTCGAAACGCCAATATCCGGCCTTCCAGAAGGCCTTGCTCGCGGGCCTGCGTCACGGTGTCGGCAGTGACGTCCACCGGCACACTTCGCAACGTAAAGATGTCTCGACGATCCGCATTTTGGGCAAATGAAGGGGCGGCATCCCAAAAAACGCTCAGGATGAAGGCACATGCCGCAACGCCTGCACCGAATATTGCAAAGCGCGAGCGATTGAGTATGTTCTGCATCGTCACGGTTATCACCTTAACCAGTTGTCCGTGTTTTTCGGGCGGGGCGCGCCCACTCCCTGAAGTCGCCGGAATTATTGCACCTATGTCCAACGGTTTAACCTACAAAGACGCCGGGGTCGATATTGACGCAGGCAATGCGCTTGTAGACGCCATCAAGCCACTGGCCAAGGGAACCGTCCGCAGCGGGGCCGATGCCGCCCTTGGCGGATTCGGCGCTTTCTTCGACCTAAAAGCCGCGGGATTTAAGGATCCCGTGCTGGTTGCCTGCACCGACGGCGTCGGCACGAAGCTAATGATAGCCCAAGCAGCAGGGCAACATCATGGCATTGGCATCGATCTTGTCGCGATGTCGGTGAACGACTTGGTCGTTCAGGGGGCCGAACCGCTCTTTTTCCTCGATTATTTTGCGACCGGCAAACTTGAGTTAGATGCCGCAGCGAAAGTTGTGGCCGGCATCGCCGCAGGCTGCAAACAGGCCGGTTGCGCTTTGATTGGTGGAGAAACCGCAGAAATGCCCGGAATGTATGCACCGGGTCACTACGATCTGGCGGGCTTTGCTGTGGGCGCGGTGGAACGGGATCAGGCGCTAAAGGGCGAAGGTGTGGCGCCCGGCGATATCATCCTCGGACTGGCTTCATCCGGCTTTCATTCTAACGGATATTCCCTGGTGCGCCGCGTTGTGGATATGAGCGGCCTGGGTTACGGCGCAAACGCCCCTTTCGCAGAGAACCAAACACTGGGCGAGGCCCTGCTCACTCCGACACGCATCTACGTGAAAAGCTGTTTGGCGGCGATCCGCGCCGGACACGTCAAGGCATTGGCACACATTACCGGCGGAGGCTTCATCGATAATATCCCACGCGTATTGCCGGATAATTTGGCTGTTGAAATCGATGCTGCGCAGGTTCCGCTTCCGCCGATGATGGCATGGCTGGCCAAGGCTGCTGGCATTGAAGGTGCGGAAATGGCCCGCACATTCAACTGCGGCATTGGCATGGCTGTGGTTGTTTCACCTGATCAAGCCGATGCGGCGGAAAAGGTCTTTGGAGATCACGGAGAAACTGTCTCAAGGATCGGGCGCATCACAGAGCATAGCGGTGGACCGCAAGTCAAAATGCAAAATATAGGCAGCTGGCAAGCACGCTAACCACCGCCGCTCTCCTTCGCGATTTGATCCAGATCGATCTCGCCGTCCACGATACGGCGCAAAACCTCAGGAAACATCTCCTGTTCCTTGGCCTGCACCCGTGCGGTCAGGGTTTCAACCGTATCGTCGGATTTAACCTCGACCGCTTCCTGCATAACAACCGGTCCCTGATCGTACTCGCCGTCCACGAGATGGATGGTCGCACCTGATTCCAATTCTCCGGCCGACAGCACGGCTTCGTGCACGTGTCGCCCGTACATGCCCATACCGCCATGCTTCGGCAGCAAGGCAGGGTGTACGTTTAGAATGCGGTTCTGAAACGCAGACAGGGTTTCAGGGCCCAGCTTGCGCATATAGCCCGCGAGGACCACCAAATCCGCCTCATAAAGGCGTAGCGCCGCCGAAATGGCGGCATCTGCGGCGGCCTCGCCGCCCTCAGAGGTCGCGCTGATATGGTACGCGGGAATTTTATTCTCCCGCGCCCAGGTCATCGCGCCACTGCCGGCATTGTTACTGATCAGAACAACCGGATTGGCATTCAGCGCGCCGCTGCGGATCGCCGCGACTATGGCGCGCATGTTTGTCCCGTTATGAGAAGCGAGAAAAGCGACGTTCGGACGGGGCGGCACCTTCGTCATGAACGTTCCCGTCTTTCCTCCCTATCCGACGATGTCGGTTTCGGCAAAGAAGTAGGCGATTTCGATCGCTGCGTTTTCCTGAGAGTCGGAGCCATGCGCGGAATTGGCTTCAATCGATTCCGCAAACGTTTTGCGGATCGTTCCCTCGTCTGCCTTGGACGGATCGGTCGCACCCATGATTTCACGGTTGCGTGCCACTGCGTTTTCGCCCTCGAGCACCTGAACCACAACCGGGCCGGACGTCATGAAGGTACAAAGGTCATTGAAGAACGGCCGCTCCTTGTGGACGGCGTAGAAACCTTCAGCCTGCGCCCGTGTCAACAGAACGCGCTTTTGCGCGACAATGCGGAGACCACCCTCTTCCAACATCGCATTGATCTTGCCGGTGAGATTGCGGCGTGTGGCGTCGGGTTTGATGATCGAGAATGTGCGTTCTTTGGCCATGGGAACCTGCGGCAGTCCTTATGAAATTGCGGAATAAACAAGATGATTGCGCGGCCTTATAGACAACTCCCGCGGGGGGCGCAACAGCAACGGGCCTAAGCTTCTTTTTCTTGCCAGCCGGATGCTGTTTGCTGCCAGTAGTGGAGTTCGTGGCCCGCCGCCTTGGCTGACTTCCATCGTTCCCGGGCGGCGGCCTTTGCCTCATTGTCCGTGCCGTCAAAAAGATCAAGGCAGCGCTCATAATCAGACATATTTTCCGACTGCATGCCGTCGGTCAGCACAAGCATGCGTGCGCCATTGGGGTTCTCGTCACGCACCGTGAGCCAAACCGGCTGTTCCGCCGGTGCACCGTCTTTCTCCGAGCCGTGAGGCAACCAGGAATTCGGATTGTAGGTCCACAACAGACTGGTAAGAGCTTCCACCTTGTCAGACGACGCAGTCATCACCACCGCGCGGTGGCCCGCCTGAAGAACGCGCTCCAGCAGTTGCGGCAACACGCGCTCTACAGGCGATCGCTCAAGATGATAAAAGTCAACACGCACGAACTAAGCCACACCTATACCAGGGTCTAGCTGGTCATTTTTACGGGGATATACCGGATCGCGCCCTGACTTGTGATGCGCAAAAGCACGATATTCTTTTCGGTGTCTTTGGCTTTTTGAAGGGCCACGCGCGCGTCCGCAACATTGAGCACTTTCATCTGCTGAATTTCGTCAATGACGTCGCCTTTGCTGACACCCTTAAAAGCGGCGTCGCTGAACTCATCGATCTCAACAACGACAAGACCGCGCATCGTGGACGGCAGAGAAAATTGGTCGCGAAAACGATCCGTAATCTCGACAACCGTGACTCCCAAGTCCGCCAATTCAATCTTTTCCGGCTCCCTGGGTGGAACTTCCGTATTGAGGCCAGCCAACTCATTGGTTGGACTTTCATCAAGTTCGCCAACGGTGATTTTAAGAATCTTGCGTTCACCTTCGTGCCAGACTTCCATATCGACAACGGCATCGATGTCCGTGTCCGCGACCACGCGTGGCAATTCCTGCATCTTGTCGATCGGCTTGCCGTTAAAGGAAAGAATGATGTCGCTGGCTTGCAGACCCGCTACCAGAGCAGGTCCGTTCTCGGTAACCTGCGAGACGAGCGCGCCGCGCGCGCGGTCCAGCCCCAGACTGAGCGCTATTTCCTCGGAGACACTTTGAATTTGCACCCCGATCCATCCGCGGCGGGTCCGACCGTATTGGCGAAGATCATCGATAATGGGTTGAATGAGATTTGATGACGCGGCGAAGCCGACCCCAACACTGCCGCCCGACGGCGAAAATATCGCCGTGTTTACGCCAATAACCTCTCCACTCATATTGAAAAGCGGGCCGCCGGAATTGCCACGATTGATGGCGGCATCCGTTTGAATGAAATCATCGTAACTTCCAACACGAATATCGCGAGCACGCGCTGAAATAATGCCCGCCGTGACGGTGCCCGAAAGTCCGAACGGGTTGCCGATCGCAACGACCCAATCGCCCACGCGCGACTTATCGGAGTCTCCCCACTTCAGCACCGGCAGATCTGCGCTTGCCTCGACTTTCAGCAGTGCAATATCAACCTTTTCGTCGCGACCCACGACCTTTGCTTCGAGCACGGTATCGTCCGCCAGCCTGACTGATACTTCGTCAGCGTCCTCAATGACGTGATTGTTCGTAACGACGTAGCCGGCTTTATCAATTATGAACCCTGAACCGAGTGAAGTGTTCCGGCGGCGCTGGGGGCGATCTTCATTGCCTTCCGGCGCGCGTCTGTTTTGAAAAAAATCGCGAAACCATTCTTCGTCAAGACCCTTGCTTCCGCCGCGGTAATACGTCGTGGAAATGTTGACCACAGCGGGGCTCAGCTCTTCTGTTAAGTCTGCAAAACTTTCAGGCGGACTTTTTGCGGCACCTTCGATGGCAATTCCCGTTGTCACGACAATCGCAATTGCAGCTACGACGAAATGGCGAATATTTCTCAAAACCGGCCCTCCCTGGGCATGTGAAAATGCAGGCATAAATCGATTGTCGCCGGAAGTCTGGGCATCAGCAAGTCGGGACAATGTATCTTTTATGGCAAACCTGTTACCTCGCGCGCACATCGTATCGGCCCGCCAAAAAGGCGAGATGTTACAGGCTGTTATTGGTATAGGCCGCCGCTAACGAGGCAATTGATCGAAATACCTGAAAAATTCCGACTTCGGGCTGAGCACCATGGTGGTCCCATCTCCCAATGCAGAACGATATGCCTCCATGGCGCGGAAGAAGGCATAGAACTGCGGGTCACGCCCCTGAGACGCATTCAATATCTTACGGCTCTGAGCTTCGCCTTCACCGATGAGCGTCTGTGCCTGCTTTTCGGCTTCGGCAATCAACACGGTGCGCTCGCGGTCAGCTTCCGCTTCGATACGCAGCTTCTGCTCCTGACCTCGGCCGCGGAAATCCGCCGCCTCGGCCATACGGTCGGAACGCATGCGGTTATACGTGGCTTGCGTGGTGTCGGCCGTTAGTTCCGTCCGACCAATGCGCACCTCAACGACTTCCACGCCAAATTCGGGTGCCCGGCGCCTCACCGCTTCGGTGATTTGCCGCATGACTTCGCGGCGGGTATCACCGAGCACGTCGGACAGGTCCGCACGGCCAAGGGCATCACGCACGCTCCCGTTCAAGATGTTCCCAAAACGGTCGCGAAACGCAGTGTCGGTCATCACCGTCTGATAAAATTTCAACGGATCGGTGATCCTGTAGCGGGCGAATGAATCAACGTTGATACGGCGTTGATCGACCAGCGCCATATCCTGCCCTTGCGGATCAAGCTCCAGAATACGCGATTCGTAATACAGAACGTTTTGAATAAACGGGACTTTGAAATGGAGACCCGGTTCCGTAATGACGCGGCGAGGATCGCCGAATTGCAGCACCAACGCTTGCTGCGTTTGATGCACGGTAAACATCGAACTTAAAGCTGCGATGACCACAGCGGCGAGAATAACAACAGTCGCAACGAGTCTTGTGCTCATGATCAACCTCCTTGCGCTTGTGGCTGCGGCTGCGGTGTTTGCCGCCTCTGTAATTCTGGAAGAGGCAGATAAGGCACGACGCCGCTGCCACCCTGCTCATCCATAATGATCTTATCCGAGCGGCCCAAGACTTCCTGCATGGCTTCCAGATACATGCGCCGAACGGTTATGTCCTTGTCGGCGACGTAGGTTTCATAGAATGCGTCGAATCGCGCGGCTTGACCCTCGGCTTCCCGGATCAGTTTTTCCTTCTCCGCGGTCGCGGATTCAACCATGCGCGCGGCTTCACCCTTTGCTCTTGGAATAATATCATTGCGATAGGCCAATGCCTCATTGCGCAGGCGTTCTTCGTCCTGCTTGGCGCGCTGCACCTCGTTAAACGCATCAATGACGTCAGAAGGCGGGTCAGCTTTCTGGATGCGTAAGTCGAGAATCGTCACACCGGCCCCATATCCGTCAACAATTTCCTGAAGCAGGTCGCGTGAATCCTGCGCGATTCTCTCGCGTTGGTCCGTCATCACCGCTTGCAGAGGATTCTTGCCTACGATTTCACGCACGGCGCTTTCGGCGGCGACTTTCACCGTCCCTTCCGGATCACGCATATTAAAGAGAAAATCACCCGCGTCGCGAATGCGCCACTGCACAACGAACCAAACATCGACGATGTTCTGGTCGCCTGCCAGCATGAGGCTTTCTTGAGGTACGGCACGCACGTTCGGTTCCGAGCCACGGAAGCCGACCGTTGCCTGATTTGTCTGCGTCACCTTTGGCCTGAGGACTTCACCAATGGGCGATGGAAACCAATAATTCAGACCCGGCTGCGTCGTCTTTACATATCGACCGAACAGGAGTTCAACGCCCTGCTCGTCCGGAAGCACGCGGTACAGGCCACTCGCGCCCCAAACAAGGACGATGACTGCCGCTGCCAGCAGCAGGGCCCTGGCGTTGCCAAAGCCCTTGGGCAGCATCCGGCGGAGCTTTTCCTGGCCACTACGCAGCAATTCCTCCAAATCCGGTGGAGGCGGCCCGCCGCCACCGCCGGAGGGGCGCCCGCCCCACGGGTTGCCGCCGCCATTGCCGCCGCCCCAGGGCCCACCGCCCCAGGGGCCTCCACCTTGGTTTTTGTAAAACAATGGACTAATCCTTTGCCTAATAGGTTCCCCCGTCCCCGGAGACTGCGCAATTGCGCGTAAAATGACGTTTAAGGCGTTATAGGACAACGCCGATACCGCCGCAACGCAAGCCGGACAACAATCTATGGGATTCCAGACCCACTACCCTGTGTATTCATATTGGGGCGCCGCGCAGTGGTTTCAACGGGATCCGCTAATCTATTATCGTCCCTGCGGGTTTTGCTTGGAGTTGCCATGAAGTCTGTAAGCCAGGATCAAATTATAAGCGCGCTGAAAACCGTCGATTCCGGTACCGGCGGATTGGATATTGTCGCACGGGACTGGGTGAAAGACGTCCTCATCTCAAACGGCAAAGTCACCGTCACCTTGGAGGTGCCGGCCCGGCTTGGAGAGCAGCTTGAACCGGTCAGAACAGCCGCTGAAAAAATCATACGCGCCCTGCCTGAAGTTTCAGCGGCGTTCGTGATCCTGACGGCACAAAAGCAAAAGCCAGAACCATCTCAGCAACGCCCGGCCCGGAGGGAGCAGCTGGCCCTGCCGAGCATCAAATACATTGTTGCCGTCGCCTCGGGGAAAGGCGGCGTCGGTAAATCTACCACCGCCGCAAATATCGCCGTCGCCCTCGCCCAGTTGGGGCATGCGGTTGCACTTTTTGACGCCGACGTGTTCGGGCCGTCCATGCCGCGCATGTTTGGCCTTGCGACTCAAAAGCCTGTTTCGGATGGGAAAAGAGTTTATCCGCTAGAGGCGCACGGCGTGAAGGTCATGTCCATCGGCTTCATGGTTGCCGAAGACAACCCGATCATCTGGCGTGGTCCGATGGTCATGGGCGCATTGGAGCAAATGCTGCGCGACGTGGAATGGGGCGATATCGACGTCATGGTCGTCGATATGCCGCCAGGCACCGGGGACACACAACTGACGATGTCGCAGCGCGTACCCTTGGCGGGCGCGGTGATCGTATCTACTCCGCAGGACATTGCGCTATTGGACGCCCGTAAGGGCCTGAATATGTTCCGGCGTGTAGAAGTACCGGTGCTCGGTATTATCGAAAATATGAGCTATCACGTGTGCTCCAATTGCGGCCACCGGGAGGAGATATTTGCGCACGGCGGCGCGCGGCGCGCGGCAGAAGACCTCGATGCACCATTTCTTGGGGAAGTGCCGCTCGATCTCAAGATACGCGAGACTTCGGACGAAGGCGCGCCAATCACAGTACAGGACCCGGGTTCCCCTCACAGTGCGGCATATCTGGAAATTGCCCGAAAAATCTGGGAAAAATTGGGAGCCCACAAAAAAGCGACACCGCGGATTTCAATGGGGTAGAGCCCGGTAAGCTGAAAACGATGACCAAATCATCGCAAATTCGCCATTTTTTTGCGGCACATTAATTTACCGGAAGGCAGTCAAAGCGAATTACATGCGCGCGCGTTGTTCCAATCTCTGCAATAAGCTGATGCCGCTAATAGGCGGCGTGATTGCGCTCACTATTCTGAGCGGGATGCAGAGTGCAATGGCGCAGAGTCGGCCATTCAACATCCCGGATCTTTCCTCTTACAATTGCGCATCCGTCAATGCGGCTACGGCAGCCGGCGTACGCCACATGGGTCAGGTCATTAACGGCCGCTATCACGAATGGCATGAAATTTATGCGGAAGTGGGCGGCAGTCGGCGGCTCGCGTGCATTAGCCTCATTGTACCCGAAGCGCGGCAAATGAGCGTGGGTGAGGCGCGTGCCTTTTTGAAGGACGCGTCAAACGTAGGGGCCCCGGAAGCAAACGCCACCTCGAACAACGAAAGACCTCAGGCGTTTCAACAGAACATCACCGAGCCGCAGAACGTTAAGCCTATGCCGCTGAAACGCGCCATCAAGCCAACCCCATTGCCCGGTGCAAATGAAAAGCCGGCGAACCGAATCGAGATACCGCCCATCCCAGCCATAAAGTCGTTTAAGAAGGCGGGGTTCTCGCCCCCCAATGAAAACGATCACAGCGCAACGGCGCCCCTAGAGGCGCTGTTTTCATTTATGGAGTCCGACAAAAGCCCAGTGACCGTCGGCGTCGAAGACAGAGCCGTCGTTTCGAACACGCTGACCTACCCTTGGAACACGATTGGATATTTGGTTGCGACTTTCCCCAGCGGCAACAGCTTTCGCTGCAGCGGAACTCTCGTCAGCGCATACGTGGTTCTGACGGCGGGTCACTGCATTCACGACAACAGCGAGGGCGGATTTTTAAATGCGGCGTTCTTTTTTCCGGGACGATATCAATCGCCCCCGGGCAGCAATACCGTAAGCCCCTATTCCAATTCGGATTTGGCCTTTGTCAAAACAACACAAACCTGGACGGAAATTTCCGGCGAAGACAGCTATGCCGCCACTGAGTACCGCTACGATTTTGCCGCAGTTCAATTCGATACACCGTTCACGTACACCGGCACATTTATACCCGTCGTCTTTCAAGATACCACTAATACGGTGACAAGCGCAGGGTATCCCGCATCCGTGAACGGCCAATCCGTTCAAACACAGTATTTTGACGAAGGGGCAACGACGTCTAGCTCAAGCTCATTGCAAAATTCAGCGGTCCGTGAATTTGCAATAGATGCCAGCGGCGGTAATTCCGGGGGCCCCTTCTTTGCAACCGACCAGTTCACCGCGCAGCGCCGATTAGTCGGCATCCTAAGCTATGGAGACGGCGTAAACGACGAGGCCGGCGGTCCGTGGTACTCAAGTTTCAATCAATCACTTGTATCGGACTGGATGAGCTATACGCCGGAAGGTGCGGTGAGCAGCACTGAGGGCTTGCGCGTCGCAGCTGTCTTTTCATCAGATCAGCTAACATCCCAATCGTTCTTGCGATTTTATAACGCCGGCAGCGCGGCGGGAACTGTGGATGTCACTTTGGCGAATTACGTGAGCGGAGAAGTGCTTGGAACCTGGACCAGCTCGACGATCGACCCAGGTGCCGAACTGCAATTCTATATAAAAGATATCGAAAACGGGGCCGACCAACCTTTCGCTATACCTGCTTTTTATTCCGTTTCAATTCGGTCTACTTTTTCGGGCTATTTCCAACATGTCCTGTGGCGCCCCGCCGACGGCACGCTTACAAATCTTAGCACCTGTGACAGCACGACAACATCCGATACGCGTACCGTCATTGGCGCGCATTCTTCGTTACTGGACAATGGCTACCCCTCAACTCTGATCGTCCACAACACCGGGGTCGACCCTGTAAACATTCAATTCACCATGTATGACGCGCGCAATGGAAATAGGCTTGGCACGTTTACAAGCGGTACAATCGATGCCAACGGGCAAAAACTTCTAAATGTTTCTGATGCTGAAGAGTCCGTTTTTCCGCCCTTCAATCCGGCCAGCAACATGTATCACTACGTGATAAAAGCAGACAGTCAGTTTTCCGGTTACATTCAACTGCTTGTCGACAATCAAGCAGCCGGAGTGATCACTGACATGACCGCAGTATGCACCTTAACCGCCTCCGGCTAGGCACGCCGAAGCTCAACAAAGCTGAAAGAAGGTGCACCATCGCCGTTTGCCGGGCGCCGCTCTCTCGATAC
Organism: uncultured Rhodobacterales bacterium; assembly: GCA_964475755.1. Lineage (GTDB taxonomy): Bacteria > Pseudomonadota > Alphaproteobacteria > Rhodospirillales > Rhodospirillaceae > UBA11612. The sequence continues at coordinate 154,721 of CAYYXR010000002.1, read as the reverse complement.
TTCACGCCAGTCAGAAAGATCAAGAGCTAGCACAGCGTCACCATCGTAGTCAGCATGAACCTCCGTCAGATATATCCGCGCGGCGTGGGTAAGCGCTTGTGAATAAATCTCCGCTCCGCCAATAATCATGACCTCATCGGCACCCGTGCTGTGGGCATTCTCAAAGGCCAGCGCCAAAGCGGTGGGGAGGTCTTCAGCTGTCACCACACCCTCGGCCGACCAGTTGCGGTTGCGCGTTATGACAATGTTCGTACGCTTTGGCAGCGGCTTTCCAATAGACTCGAAGGTTTTGCGTCCCATGACGATCGGTTTTCCGACGGTCATGCGCTTGAAGTGTTTCAAGTCCTCTGAGATGTGCCAGGGAAGCGCGCCGCCCTTACCTATAACGCCGTTCTCCGCCCGGGCGACAATCATCGCAACGGCGACAGGTGTGCGCAGCTCATCTATTCCCAATGATTTCTCGTGGTCGCTCGCCATGCCTTGCTCTTACCTCGCCTGCGCCCCAGAAAATACCCGAAAATGCCCTGACTTTGCCGGAAACACCGTGCTAGAATCGCTATACCGCAGCCTGGATGCACCTCCTCGCGCGGGCGCTGGCGAGAGCGCATCTGTCGCCCGATCCAGCCCACCCTCACGGAACGGGCATCGACATTACAGGTCAGATTCGCAAGGAGGAACGACCATGAAAACGACGATTTCAGCAACCAATCGGATAGCTGCGTTGGCCGCAGCTGTTCTGCTCGCGAGCGCTTCAGGCGCTTGGGCGGCGGAAACGGCGTGCGGGCCTACACCAAATCCACCGGATATTCCCGATGACGGCGCAACGGCCACCAGTAAAGAGATGGAAGAAGCCATCAACGGATTGGAAGAGTATTCAAACAAGTTCGCCGAATTTAACGAGTGCACAGTCAACGAATACAATGAGGCACTTGCCAAATGGAATGCGGCTCAGGAAGCCTACCAAAACAAAGGCAAATAGTTCTCAGCCGACCATAGTTAAATTAGGAAGGGCGCCGTGCACTACATCAGCCGGCGCCCTTTTTGATTCAAGGGCCTTGGGCTAGACCGCCACCTTCGCTGCAATGTGTGGGTGCGGGTCGTAGCCCTCCAGCGTAAAATCCTCAAATTGGAAACCGAAAATGTTCCCCACGCCGGGATTAAGTACCAAACGCGGTAAAGGCCTCGGCGCGCGTGTCAATTGAATATGCGCTTGTTCCAGATGATTCGAATAAAGGTGTGCGTCGCCAAGAGTATGAACAAAGTCACCGGGCTCTAATCCGGTCACCTGGGCGACCATCAATGTCAGCAAGGCGTAGGACGCAATATTGAACGGAACGCCGAGGAAAATGTCGGCACTACGTTGATAAAGCTGACACGACAACCGTCCGTCCGCGACGTAAAACTGAAACAGGCAGTGGCACGGCGGCAACGCCATGTCTTCCACGTCCGCCGGATTCCAGGCTGTCACGATATGTCTGCGGCTATCCGGATTGGTGTGGATCGAACTCACGAGATTTTTGATCTGATCGATCTTTGTGCCGTCCGGCGCCGGCCAAGACCGCCACTGGTATCCGTACACCGGGCCGAGGTCGCCATTTTCGTCCGCCCATTCATTCCAGATGGAGACACCGTTCTCGGTTAGATATTTGATATTTGTGTCCCCTTTCAGGAACCATAGAAGCTCATGCACGATCGATTTGACGTGCAGCTTTTTGGTGGTGAGGAGCGGAAATCCGTCCGCCAGATTGAACCGCATTTGATGACCAAACACACTGAGTGTTCCGGTTCCGGTGCGGTCGGACTTCTTCGCGCCATCCTTCAGAACGCGGTCCAGCAAATCCAGATATTGTTGCATGCCCCTGTTATACCGCCATTCCACCTGCGGAAAATCCCCGAAATTTCCGCAGTCTAGAGCCGGTGTGGCAAAATTAACCGTCCGGCCTTATATTGTGGGGGCCGCTTAAGCGGCTATGGCGCTAAACCTGCTGTGAAATAAGCGTAGCGGACCCGGGGGCAGTGCCCGGCGCCTCCACCATTTCGCTCAGACTGGAATCCATATTCCGCTGGGCCTTACGGGGGCGAAACAGGCTCGACGTGCGTGGTAAAGACAGTAGTTGTTCCCGGCATGGTACCGCCGTTATCGGGCCAATCTTAAAAGTGCCAACGACAACGTTGAGTACGCCGTTGCTGCTTAGGCAGTGAACGCGGTTCGGGGGGCACCGGGCAACAGAAGCCCCCCACTTTATCTCGAATATCCCTTTGAATGCAGCGCATTTGGTCAATCGCCCATTAAATACGCAACCTAACGCGCATTAGAGTGTCAAATACCGGTAGGTAAGCTGAGAGACGCACTAAAAATGCATGCCTTAAAAAAACACTGGATATAGCCTCGACGAACATGTTCTGCTTATAAACATAGTCATGGACATTACGACACTCAGTTATGAACGCATGGTGGAAGACGCCCTCAGGGGAGTCTTGCGTCAAGCGCTGAAGATTACCGAGGCTCAAGGCCTGCCAGGTGCGCATCACTTTTATATTACCTTCGATACTACACATCCCGGCGTCGAGATGGCCGACACCTTGCGTGCCCTTCATCCAAATGAGATGACGATTGTGCTTCAGCATCAGTATTGGGATCTTGTTGTCGACGACGAGCATTTCGAGATTGTCCTCAGCTTTTCCGGCGTCAATCAGCGACTATCGGTACCCTTTGACGCGGTGACGGCCTTTGCCGACCCTCACGCCAAATTCGGCCTCCAGTTCCATGTCGAATTCGAAGAACTGGCGGAGGACGAAGAGGACATGGACGACGATGCCGCCGATCCAGCCTTTGACGGACCGGTGCATGTGGATTCTTCCAAGATATCTCAACACTTTAAGAACGCTCGCCGGGCGCTGCAGCCACCGGAACCGGCCACCTCGGAAGAGACCCCGTCAGACGAGGAAGAAGCCGGAAACGTCGTCACTCTGGACGCTTTCCGGAAGAAATAGCCGCTGAATTAGGGCTTTTAATATCCGCGATGTTAACCCTCGCGGGCCTTGCGGTATTTGACTATTCTCCCGTCACATTTTCCAAATCTTAGACACGGATACCGATCATGCTGGACGCAGCTTTTGCCGAGATGTTTCCCCTCGCCGACGATACAACGCCATATCGAAAACTTTCTGGCGATGGCGTATCGGTCGAAAAATTTCGCGGCAATGATGTCGTCGTGATCGAAGCCAGCGCACTGACGTCTTTGACCGCCGAAGCATTTCGCGACGTGTCCCACTTGCTGCGGCCCGGCCACCTCAGACAACTTCGCTCGATTCTCGACGATCCCGAGGCCTCGCCGAACGACCGATTCGTTGCTTTGGAGCTGATGAAAAACGCAAATATCGCCGCCGGCGGGGTTCTGCCCATGTGCCAGGATACCGGCACGGCCATCATTCTGGGCAAAAAGGGCCAGCAAGTCTGGGTAAACGGTGACGATGCTCTGGCGCTGAGCGAGGGCGTAGCCAACGCATACGCCAACCTCAATCTGCGCTATTCCCAACTGTCGCCCACGTCTCTGTTCGAAGAAAAGAATACCGGCAACAACCTGCCCGCCCAGCTCGACCTGTTTGCCGTGCCGGGCAGCGCCTACAAATTCATGTTCATGGCCAAAGGCGGTGGTTCGGCCAACAAAAGTTTTCTGTTCCAGAAAACCAAAGCCGTGCTCAATCCAGCCGGCCTCAAAAACTTTCTGGAAACGGAAGTCAAAGCCCTCGGCACTGCGGCCTGCCCGCCCTATCACCTCGCCATCGTTATCGGCGGCACCTCGGCCGAACTGACCATGAAGACCGTGAAGCTGGCCTCAGCGCGTTATCTGGACGGATTGCCCACCACCGGCGGCGCCCACGGCCAGGCGTTCCGGGACCTGGAGATGGAACAACAAGTTCTGGAAATGACTCGCTCCCTTGGCATCGGTGCTCAGTTTGGCGGCAAATACTACTGTCACGACGTGCGCGTAATTCGCCTGCCCCGCCACGGAGCCTCCTGCCCCGTCGGCGTAGGCGTCTCGTGCTCTGCCGACCGTCAGATATTGGGCAAGATCAACCGCGACGGTGTTTTCCTGGAACAGCTCGAAACCAATCCGGCGCAATATTTGCCGGAAATCAAAGAGGGCAAGCTTTCCAGCGACGTGGTGAAGATCGATCTGTCCAAACCCATGGATGAAATTCGCAAGACGCTGAGCCAGTACCCGATCAAGACGCGCGTTTCTCTGAGCGGCCCAATGGTGGTCGCGCGTGACATCGCTCATGCCAAACTCAAGGAACGCATCGAAAGCGGCCAAGGGCTGCCGGACTACATCAAGCAGCATCCGGTGTATTACGCCGGTCCCGCAAAAACACCGAAAGGATACGCGTCCGGATCATTCGGCCCAACGACAGCTGGACGCATGGACTCCTACGTCGATGAATTTCAGGCCAACGGCGGCTCCATGGTGATGCTGGCCAAGGGCAACCGCTCCAAGGCGGTCACCGAAGCGTGCAAGAAGCACGGCGGGTTCTATCTCGGCTCCATCGGCGGCGCGGCTGCCATGCTGGCCGAAAATTCAATCAAGAAAGTGGAAGTGCTCGAATATCCGGAATTGGGCATGGAAGCGGTATGGCGCATTGAAGTGGAAGACTTCCCAGCCTTTATTGTCGTGGACGATAAGGGCAACGACTTCTTCACGCAGTTGTAACGCCCCGCTTTTGTAAGACTTTCTGCGCTTTCAGACTCGTTCGGAGTACTGCTACTCTTTCGCCTCCAGCCGCTTGTGAGGGGAGGCCGACATGCAGCGCAACGATCCCGAAGGCACGCGTTTACCGATCAAGATCGATACCACGACCAACGGCGAATTCACGCCGATGCCGCTCGACAAGGTGTCCATCGAAGCAAACCGCGCGGCTCAGGAAAGGGTCGGAGAGTCGGCGAAAAAGACCGGCATCGGGCGGCGGGAATATCTCGTCACCAACTGCGGCGCGGCCGCGACCTTGGCGGCGATGAACGAAACCTTTGCGGCGGCGGGTAAAGTGGGCGGTGGCTACGACCTCCCCAAGGAAGCCGCATTCGAAGTCGCGGCGGCGGACAGTGTTCTGTCCGGCGACGAATTCATTTTCGATGTGCAATTGCACCACGTGAATCCGGAAGGAACGTGGCGCCAAAATTTACCCACATGGAACGCGACCATCGCCAGCTTCGCCCGCAACAATCCGGACTGCAAGGAAACCGACCTGGTGGACTGCATCGGCGGCGACTATCTGGTGCAGGAAGTGTTCATGGACAGCGACACGACGGCGGCGGTGCTGTCGTCCGTGCCGTCCGCGCCGGATAACCCTTTACTGGTTCATGAAATGGCCGCAACGCGTGAGTTGGCGGCAAAGGCGAAAGGCTCGCCTCGCCTCCTCATTCACGGCTTATGCCATCCGAACTTCCCAGGCCATGTCGAACGCATGAAGGAAGTGCATGAGACCTTTAATGTGTCGGGATGGAAAACCTACACCCAATGGGGACCGGACGAACGCGGCTTCTGTCTGGACGATGAAGACACCGGTATCCGCATGATCGAGGAAGCGCGCGCCATGGGGGTGCGCAATATTTGCGTTCACAAAGGTTTGCCGCTGGGCGATTTGTCATACGAACACTCCACCTGCCGCGACATCGGCGCGGTAGCGAAACGATTCCCCGACATGAATTTCCTCGTGTATCACTCCGGGTACGAGCCCTCCGTCACTGAAGGCCCCTACAATGCAGAACGCGCGAAGGGCACGGACTCGCTGGTGCACGCCATGGAACAATACGAGATCGCGCCCGGCAGCAATGTCTATGCCGAGCTCGGCAGTACGTGGCGCACGATCATGCGCGATCCACAACAGGCCGCGCACCTGATCGGCAAGCTGATGAAGGCCGTCGGCGAAGACAATGTTCTGTGGGGTACGGATTCCATCTGGTACGGAAGCCCACAGGATCAGATTCAGGCGTTCCGCGCATTCCAGATCACCGAAGAGTTCCAGGACAAGTTCGGCTATGCGGCGCTGACGCCGGAAAGAAAACGTAAAATCTTCGGACTCAACGGCGCGAAGGTGTACGGGCTCGATCCAAACGCGCTCAAAAAGAAAGCCGAGAGCGACTCGCTGGGCAAGGCCCGCGCGGCCTACGCTCATGAAAAGGACCCGAGTTACATCACCTATGGCCCGAAAACCCGCCGCGAGTTCCTCGATTTACTCCGCGCCAACGGCGGCGCACCGGCGTAGTTCGGCGTGACCGCATTAGTCGAAGACGTTCCCAGCCCCATAGACTTTCATGACCGCGCGCAAGCGCGTGCATGGATGGAGGCGACGATCAAAAGTCGACCGTGGCGCCCTGACTTCTTTGCGGCGTTCACAAAAGCGATCAATGACCTCGAAGGCGCTTCAAAGCGCGTGATAGAGCTTGGGTCGGGTCCGGGCCACCTCGCGAAAGAGATTGTTCAACATTGCGATATTGAAAAGTATGTCGCGCTGGATTTTTCGCGCGCGATGCATGAATTGACGAGAGAGCACCTCGGCGACCAATGCGATAAGGTGCAATTCATAGAATGTGATTTTCGAGCCGATGACTGGGTGCGGAACGTGGATCCGTGTGATATCGCCGTTTCGATGCAGGCCATCCACGAAGTGCGGCATACGGCGCATCAGCCCCCCTTGTTTAAGGACACTTTCAATGTCCTGAAGCCCAGCGGCACTTTCCTGTACAGTGATCACTATTACGAAGCGGGCACCGAAAAACACCCCAACCTTATGCTGGGCAAGGCCGAGCAACCTGAGTTGCTAGCTCGAACCGGTTTCAAATCAATTCAATTGCTTCTCGACAAAGGTGGCATGGCGCTCTACCAAGCACGCAAGCCATGAGCTCAGCACCTTCAATTAAATGGAACGGACCAAAGGCCGCGCCACTGACCGTTGCCCTCGCCCACGGCGCGGGCGCGCCCATGGACTCGCCGTTCATGAATTTCTTTGCCGAGGGCTTGGCAATGCGCGTTTACCGCGTCGCCCGGTTTGAATTTCCCTACATGGCGGCGCGCCGCGAGACCGGTAAAAAGAAGCCGCCGGATCGCGCCCCGGTGCTGCTTGAAACCTGGCGGACTGTGATCGATAAAATTGGCGCCGACAAACTCGTCATCGGAGGCAAATCCATGGGCGGGCGCATTGCCAGCATGATCGCCGATGAGGCGTCGGTCCGCGGCCTGTTATGCCTGAGCTACCCCTTTTACGGTGCCGGGCGGGCCGCCAAGCCGCGCATCGAGCATCTCAAACCGCTCAAAACCAAAACGCTTATCTGCCAGGGCAAACGCGACCCCATGGGCAATTATGAGACCATTTCAAAGCTCAAGCTTTCCCCAGCCATTAAAATTCACTGGGCGGAGGATGGTGATCACGATCTGAAGCCCCGCAAGATATCGGGCCTGACTCATGACGGGAATTTGACGGCCGCCCTTGACGCCGCCGATGCTTTCCTTTCAGCCTTACGCTGAAAGTGAGGCCATGCATGGCAAATGATAAAACCCGGACCGAAACCGACAGTCTTGGCGCGGTTGAAGTGCCAGCGGACCGTTATTGGGGCGCGCAGACGCAGCGCAGCCTTGAGAATTTCAAAATCGGCACCGAGCGCATGCCCGCCGGGCTGATACATGCCTTTGGCTTACAAAAAAAGGCCGCTGCGCTGGCGAACAAGGAATTGGGTGAAGTCCCCTCCGAAATCGCTGACGCCATTGTCAGCGCCGCTGGAGAAGTCGCGGGCGGTACGCTGGACGATGAATTTCCGCTGGTCGTTTGGCAGACCGGTTCGGGCACGCAAACCAATATGAACGCCAATGAAGTGATCGCCGGGCGGGCCAACGAACTCCTATCCGACCAACGCGGCGGCAAAGACCCCGTCCATCCCAATGACCACGTCAATCGCGGCCAGTCTTCCAACGACAGCTTCCCGACGGTGATGCACATTGCTGTCGCACTGGGCATTTCAAAACAATTGATGCCTGCACTGGACCAACTGCAAGCCACATTGGAAAACCGCGCGGACGCCTTTGAAAAAATCGTCAAAATTGGGCGGACGCATTTACAGGACGCAACACCCCTCACCTTGGGTCAGGAGTTTTCCGGATACGCCGCGCAATCAGGATTTGCCATTGAACGCGTCAAAACCACGCTACCGCGCCTGCACCGCCTGGCCCAAGGCGGTACGGCGGTCGGAACAGGTTTGAACGCCAAGGAAGAGTTTGCCGCCAAATTTTGCGAGCATTTGCGAAAAATGACGGAGTTGCCGTTCTGGCCCGCCGCCAATTATTTCGAGGCCTTGGCGACACACGACGTCATGGTTGAAGTGTCAGGCGCACTCAACACCATCGCCGTATCGTTGATGAAGATCGCGAACGATATTCGCCTGCTCGGTTCCGGTCCACGTTCTGGGCTGGGCGAATTGATCCTGCCGGCTAATGAGCCCGGCTCATCGATCATGCCGGGCAAGGTGAATCCCACGCAAGCCGAAGCCCTGACCATGGTGTGCGCACAGGTGATGGGAAATCATACCACCATCAGCGTTGCCGGCTCACATGGCCACTTGGAACTGAACGTCTTCAAGCCCGTGATTGCCTATAACGTTCTCCAGTCCATTCAACTGCTCGCCGATGCCTGCGACAGCTTTGTCGTCAAATGCTTGCGCGGATTGCAGGCGAACGAAGTGGTCATCGCTAAACACGTCGAGAATTCCTTGATGCTCGTCACCGCGTTGGCGCCGCATATCGGCTATGACAAATCTGCCGAGATCGCAAAGAAGGCGAACGCCGAGAACTTGACGTTGAAGGAAGCAGCTATCGGACTGGGTTATGTGACCAGCCAACAGTTCGACGAATGGATCAAACCCGAAGATATGACCCGGCCGTCATAGCGCCCATGAATTCGGACGTACGCAAGCGATCAGTCGACATTTCAGGTCACCGCACCAGTGTGTCGGTCGAAGAACCGTTCTGGGACGCGTTACAGGATATCGCCGCCCGCGAAAAAAAATCCGTGAACGAACTTATTGCCGCGATCGACCGCACACGCAGCGGCAATTTGTCCAGCGCCATCCGATTATTCGTTTTGAAGGACCTGCAGAACAGGGCTTAAGACGGCTCCAGCAATATATTCGGTAAATCGAGACGCCCGTGCACACGAATGGGGACGGACGTGGGCAGCGTACGCTGTGTCGCCGCGTCCGCGCGCGGCAGATTTTCAAGACGCAACCGGCCCGAGACATCAATCAGCCAATTGGGCAGATCAACCTTCCCTGAGAACGCGCCGCCATACGAGCGCGACTTCACCGCGCCGTCCACTACGGTAACGACGCCGTTTTCGGCAGCAAGTTTAGCATCGAGAACAATCGGCGAATTGCTTTGGCCGGGGACGATGCTCTCGGCCTGCGTCGTCGCGCTCACCGCCCCTAACAACCCTGCTATTGCGCCTGTCCCAACCGAGGCGGTACTGACCTTCAGTGTACCGACACCTGAAATGCTCTCGACAAGAGCGTGCGGAGAAGATCCCGCGGCGCGGAACTGCGCTGTAAAATCGACATCGCCGGCTTCTGAATTTAAACCAGTTGCGCCACCACCGTTGACCGCCGCTGCAACGGACGAAAAATCGCCGCCGCTGAATTCAATTCTGCCGCTTATCTCTGGAACCGGTGCACTTGCAGCGCGAAGCGACAGATTTCCGCGCGCACCAAACACATAACCATCCCATTGGGTTAGCTCGGCAATGCCATCCGCGACGCTGATCACGCTGGTAAAATCCCGCAAGTCTATGCCGCGTACATTCAACTGCGATCCCGCTAGAGCAATCGATCCACGCCATCCTTTCAAAACTGACCAGTCAAAGTCGTCTTCGGACCAACGAGATAGGCGTCTGCCTGCCGGCCCCGAAGTGCTTGGTGTGGTAAACTGCGCGCCCGGATCGGTTGGCCAGAGCATATCAAACAGCACGTTTATATCCGCAATGGCTGCGTCCACTTCACGGCTGTCAGGCGAGTTGCGAACAACCAATCGGCCGGAAAGGGTCTGTTTACCGATATTGAATTTTACGTCCTCGACAGCAGTCGAAGATTTTGAGTGGAGAATACGAGCTGACAATGAGATCGGTCCCGGATCATTGTCATCCGCATACCAGCTACTTGATGCGCTACGCATGAACCTGGAATAACTCGGATGCCCCGCGCTTATATCGATCGTAAGTTGCGCATCTTGATCCAATGAGACACCGCGTCCATTCCCTTGGATAGTCACGCCGCCGACTTTTGCAGTCGTTACCAAGTCCGTTTGCGCAAGGCCACCACTAATGACACCGGTGAGCGTAACCGGAGCTAAACTCCGCATCGAAGTCGGCACACTGACACCGAACGCGCGGCCAAACCGGCCGAGATCATCGGTATGAATATCGAACTGAAAGTCACTGAATTGTGGAGAAGCGCCAAAACCGCCAACCGCGCCGCTGAACCAAAGCGTTGCGCCCGCAACATTGTCAAACGATGCGCTACGAATATTGATCTCGCCATTTCTCAACGCGACGTCCAGGCCGATACGCCCATCGGGTACGTTACCTGCCGTCAATGAGTTGACCGCAACACGGAGATTGGCATCAAAATTACTGAGCGACTTGAGTGAATCAAAAACTGGTGTCACGCCATAGACATCTCTCGCGGATGTCTCAATTTTGGCGCCTGAAAACAATTCCCCGATTCCGTTGTGGGGCAATTCCGGAATGTAGGCATCCAAGTTGACAGCATCGATTGCCATATCAACACCGATACTGACGCGATCACCACGATTAACGAAGATGCTTCCGGTCGCATTCGCGGTATCCACCGTCGCCTGAAAATCGTTGAAGGACAGTCGTGCCAAGGTGCCCTGCACTGCTGAGTTCATCGATGCATTAAGTAGCCTTCCGCGCGGTACATTCGCGATATGTTCCTCGGCTCCCAACCAGTTCAGTACGCTCCGCAAGTCTCGTGTACCCACCTCTATTGCACCGTCAAAAACAGGAGAGGTGTTGCCGCCTTGCACAAAACCAAAGGCACGCATACGCGTTGTGCCCGGAAGAGTGATGCCAATCTCACGCACCGCGAGCTCGCCGTTTGCCAGCGATACACTGAAAATGCCGTCGCGGAGCACATCTTCACGATACGACAATAAGGGCGCGGTTATATTCAAATCTGCGGTTATGAAATCCGGGATGCGAAACACTTTCTCGTTTGCTTCGGCCGCATTGGCGGAAGCGATGAATTGACTTGCTGACGCAAAACTGATTGGGGATAGCGAGATTGTGCTACTAGCAAACTTCCAGTCTTCGATGGCCACGGCGGAAAATTGAAGCGCGACGTCCAGGTGCGGAACGTCCCCCAGAGAAAGACTCAGAGTTCCGCTCCCTCCAGTGCGCCCGACATCTACGCTGAGGGAATTGGCAGTGATGCCTGTCTTGTCACCCGTGATCTTTGCTTTGACCGATAACGGTTCCAACAGCGCAGCAGGAATTGACGTATTTTCGTCCACCCATCCGAGCAGCGCTAAAGTAGAACGCGTATTCGTGCCTTCGACGGTGAGTTCACCGCGGATATCCCTGTTGCCATCTCTTTTGATGTTTCCGGTGAACTTTGCATTAATCCCGGCTTCAAGTGCATCCAGTGAAACGTTTAAGCCGTCTGCATTGTCTGCATTTAACGGCGTGATCGAGGCATTGATCGATAACGGCACATCTTCATAGTTGAAAGTACCTTGAATAGTGGCCGGCCCTCGTTCCGCGAAATCGGCTTGGCCGTCTATCGCAATCAGTTTCTGCTCTATGTTCTCGGAACTTCGGATGGAAAGATTGCCGTCCTCAACGCGAATACGATTGATCGCGAATTCGAGTTGGGACGATGAAGATTGAGGCGAATCAGCAACACTCGCCCCGCGCTGCCGCGCTAGATTGAATTCCGCCAATACTTCACGAAGATCGGCACCGGACACTTGGATTTCAGGCGAAATGAGCACGAGTTCCACAAACTGAAAATGCCCGCGCAAGAGAGGAGCAAACGCCAGATTTGCGCTTAATTCTTCTATATTTATTGAAGGAGACTCTGCGTCCCCTTCCATGCGGATATCCGCCACGGAAAATGCCGGACGCGGCAAAAGAGCTGCATCAACGCTACCGGCAATCACAACATTTTGTCCGAGCGCGTCCGTCAACTGTCGTGCCAGCGCATCCTTATAGTTGTTCCAATTGATGAAACTGGGCGCAATAAGAGCGAGCGCAATCGCGGCAACAAATGCGCCAACCGAACCTATGAAAACGAATTGCTTTCGCGAAATGTCCGTAAGGGTAATCAGAACGCTGCTTCCGCCAAAGACATCATGGAATTGCTGCCCGCACGGATAACGGCGTCCAGTCCGGCCACTTGCGGCAACACGCGGCGCATGAAGTACCGGCCGATTTGAAGCTTCGTATCGTAATACGAGTCCGAGCCGTTCTTCTTTTCGAGCGCTTTTTCCGCCATGAGAGTCCAAATCCAGGCAAATGACGTCAACGCAAAAAGCCGCAAGTAATCGCAAGCCGCTGCGCCGCGCGCGTTCGGATCGTTCTTCGATTCTTCGAACAGCCACACTGTGCACGCCTGCAATCGGTCCATGGCATCCTTCAAGGGCCCTGCGAATTCCGCAAAATCGTTCCGGCCTTCGATACGTTTCAGCAGGCTTTCCACTTCGCTAACCCAGCCTTTGAAGAGACGCCCGTTGTCCAAACCAAGTTTTCTACCCACCAGATCCATGGCCTGAATCGCATTGGTCCCTTCGTAGATTTGCGTAATGCGCACATCGCGCACCATCTGTTCCATGCCGTGCTCACGAATATAACCGTGACCGCCAAACACTTGCAGACAGGTGTTTGCAATCTCAGATCCAAAATCCGTACCTGCCGCCTTAACGATGGGCGTCATGAGCCCAACCATGTCGTCCGCTTTTTGGCGCACGGAGGCGTCTTTGTGTTTGTGCGAAATATCCGCCTGCATGTGTGTCCAAACGGAGAGCGCGCGCTCCGCTTCCACGATGGAACGCGAAAACATCAGACGGTTGCGAATATCAGGATGTACGATAATGGGGTCGGCCGGTTTATCCGGGTTCGCCACGCCATCAGCAGCGCGTCCTTGTAGCCGCTCCTTCGCGTAAACAGCGGCGTTCTGGTAGGCGAGTTCGGCGATACTGATCCCCTGCCCTCCGACGAACAGACGCTCCTTGTTCATCATCACGAACATGCCGGCGAGACCTTTATGCTCTTCGCCGACGAGCCAACCCTTGGCGCCGTCAAAGTTCATGACGCAAGTCACAGACGCTTTCATGCCCATCTTGTGTTCGATAGACCCCGCCGCGACTTTATTGCGTTCTCCCAAAGATCCATCGTCTTTCAACAGAACTTTCGGTACGAGAAACATCGAAATTCCGCGCGTCCCGGACGGCGCATCGGGCAGCCGTGCCAACACCAGATGAATAATGTTGTCGGTCAGGTCGTGTTCGCCGGAAGAAATAAAAATTTTAGTACCGGAAATACTATACGTGCCGTCGCCGTTCGGTTCCGCTTTGGTGCGCAGCATCCCTAAATCAGATCCGGCATGAGATTCCGTTAGACACATGGTGCCTTGCCACTCGCCGCTCACGAGTTTGGGTAAATACGCCTTTTTCTGCTCATCGGTGCCAAGCGCGGACAAGGTCGTGATCGTGCCTTGCGTCAATCCCGGATAAAGACCGAGAGACAAATTGGCCGAACCGATCATTTCGGCGACAAAATAGTCGAGCGCTTCGGGCAGCCCTTGTCCGCCGTATTCGGGACTGGCCGTCAACCCACACCATCCACCTTCAGCATATTGCTTGTAGGCTTCCTTGAAGCCCTTGGGCATTTTGACTTCACCGTCCTTGAACGTGCATCCTTCGGCATCTCCCGCCTGATTGAGTGGGTGCAGCACTTCCTGGCAAAGCTTCGCGCATTCTTCCAACACCGCATCCACGATGTCGGCGCTCAGCTCGTCAAAGCCGGGAAGCTTTGACAGAGTTCCGGTTACGTCAAAAAGCTCGTGCGCGACAAATCTCATATCTCGCAACGGAGCGGTGTAGGTGGTCATGATTCCGCCTCAGTGATGTGGTTTGATTTCAAAACTTATAGATTTGGCTGACGATGCTGTCCTCCCGCATCAACAGCGCGCCGCTAAATTAGTGCTTTGCCAAGTCCCGTCAACTTGCCAAGAATTCTACGGGTTTTGGCGGCTCGCCGCGGGCATTTCGGCTAAGGGCTTGATTAAATGGACTAAAATAGTCCCCTATTATCCTTGAAAATAGGACTAATTTAGTCTCTTATTGGGGTTGGAGGTTAGAGGGGTGACCGAAGGCAACTGGGGGCGAACGAAAGGACGCTACCATGGCCAACGCGGCTCACAATCCGAGAACCACCCTGCCGGCGTACACTGTGGCCGGCTCAGGCGCCGGTTCGAGCGCCCGCGCTGAGTACAGCGCCTATCTCGAACAAATCAAACACTTCCCTGTTTTGACGGAACGCGAAGAGCGTGACCTTGTGCGCAAGTGGTACACGAAAGGTGACCGCGCGGCATATGACGCACTTATCGGTAGCCACCTGCGCCTTGTTCCGAAAATGGCGCAAAAGTATTCAGGCTACGGCGTACCCGTCGGCGATCTTATCGGCGAAGGAAACATCGGCCTGCTGCAATCTGCAGAACGCTTCGATCCCGATAAGGGTTTTCGTTTCTCAACCTACGCCCGCTGGTGGATCCGGGCTGCGATCCTCAACTACGTCCTTCAAACGTGGTCGTTGATCAAAGTCGGCAACGGCGCGGCGAAGAAACGCCTGTTCTTCAATCTGCAGCGCGCCAAGCAAGGCCTCCACGCAGAGGGCCGCCGTTATATGACCGACGCCGACATTGACTCGCTGGCGGACCATTTCCAGGTCAACCGTGATGATCTCGTTGCGATGGATCAACGCATGAGCGCGAACGACGTCTCACTGCATCAGCCTGTTCCGGGCAGCGAAGATTTAACGTTCGGCGATTCCATTGCCGACGACGAGCCAAACCCTGAACAAATTGTGGCCGACGCGGAGGAGCGGAAGGTGAAATCCGACATTCTCAAGGCCGCTATGAGTAACCTTGACCGCCGCGAGCAGGAGATTCTCACCCGGCGCTATCTCGCCAAACGCCCGGCAACTCTGGCGAAAATTGCCGGATTGTACGGCCTCACCGCTGAGCGTGTCCGTCAGATCGAAGCCAAGGCGATTGAGAAAATTAAACAGGCCATTGGCCCCGGTCCCAATGGTCACGATGCATTGGGCACGGCCTAATCTGACCCCATAACCCGGCCGAATTGCGCGCGCTTCGGGAATCCTCTACACACGCGAGAGGATTTCTGCGGCGCGCTTATGGCACTCACATTTATCGAACGACCCTCACCCAACACCGGTCCACGCAACGAAGTGGATGGGAATTGCGGTGTTCGTCACCTGATTATCCATTACACCGGCATGGAAACCTGCCGCCAAGCCCTCGACCGGCTATGCGACCAAAATGCGAAAGTCAGCGCGCATTACCTGATCGATGAGAACGGCGACGCCTATCAGTTGGTCTCTGAAGATATGCGCGCTTGGCACGCCGGCGTGTCGTATTGGAGGGGTGTGCGCGATATCAACAGTACGTCCATTGGCATCGAGATGGTTAATCCGGGCCATGAGTGGGGTTACCGCCCTTTCCCAGAGCCTCAGCTAGCGACCTTCATCTCCCTGGCACAGGACATTTTGGGCCGGCACGGCATCGCGCCTGAAAACATACTGGGCCACTCGGACATTGCCCCGGGACGGAAAACCGATCCGGGCGAGCTATTTCCTTGGGAGCGAATGGCCGCCGCGGGTATCGGGCGTTGGCCGAAGATGGTGAGCACATCCAATGTTGAACCGGATCAAAAGGAAGCCGAAACCATGCTCTCGCAAATCGGTTATGCCGTTCCGGCGTCTCAGGAATTGGGCGCAGATATATTGTCGGCCGATACAGGATGGCCGGATCTGATCGGAGCCTTTCAGCGGCGCTACCGCCAAAACCGCGTAGACGGCGATCTTGATCCGGAAACTTTCAATATTATCAAAGAAGTATCTGATTTTTCTAAGCCTGCTTGACCTTCCGCCGCAACCCGCCCATTTTCCCCTCGCGCCAGATGGCCGGATGGCCGCTGCCGGGCTTGTCCCGGTGGAGGAAAGTCCGGGCTCCACGGAAGCAAGGTGCCGGGTAACACCCGGCGGGGGCGACCCCAGGGAAAGTGCCACAGAAAACAAACCGCCAGGCGCTTAGGCGCCGGTAAGGGTGAAAAGGTGCGGTAAGAGCGCACCGCGCCCCTGGTAACAGGGGCGGCACGGTAAACCCCACCTGGAGCAAGACCAAATAGGGACGGCCCTTCGCGCGGTTTTCCGCGGCGAAAAGCGGGTTTCCGAGCTGCCGTCCGGGTCGGTCGCGTGAGGCGAGCGGCGACGCTCGTCCCAGAGGAATGGCCATCCATCGGCGGCAACGCCGAGGACAGAACCCGGCTTACAGGCCATCTGGCGCTAATTTTTCGCGGAAAACTGCGAATTTTTCATATTTTTACGGTGCCCCCGAAAAGCCTCGGAGCAGCCCTGGAACCGCCTTCCCTTGGGGGTAGGTCTAACCCTGGGCCCAAGCAGTGCTACTCGCGAAATTTTATTACAAATTGGACCCCTCAAGCATTGTCTCAACAAGGAACGATTTTAGAACGTATCCAAGCACTTAAAGCCTTATCCCATTGACACCCATAAATTCCCATGAGATACCATCTAGGTCCAGGTTTGCGGCGCTGCGGGTTCTTTACACTTTGGGGACATTGTCGGTCTGCCGAGGCTCGGGGCGCAGGGGAACGGGCTAGAGGGTGGCTCGGCTATGAAAGCGTTCTTTGGAACGTTCACGAATAAGATTGATGCCAAGGGGCGCGTTTCGGTGCCCGCGCCATTCCGCGCGGTCATTTCCGGGCGCGGTCTGACCAGCGTCGCCCTGCATCCCTCACTTTTTGAGTCTTGTCTTGAAGGCGCCGGCTTCGACCGTTTTGAAAACCTACTTTCCGGATTCACGGATAGCTTTGTGCCGTCGTCGCGGGATGAAGCGGCCGAACTCATCATGGAAGAGCTGCGCGAGCTACCGTTGGACGGCGATGGCCGCATCGTGCTGCCGGATGAATTCATCTCCAAAGCACAATTGAAGGATCAGGCGACCTTTGTCGGTCGGGGCTGGAAATTTCAGGTTTGGGAACCGTCCGCTCTCGCCGTGATCAAGCAGGGTAAGCTTCGCCGCGTCGCCGCCAGCTTGAAATCCACCAACGGTGAAACTCCATGAGTGCGGCGGAGCCCTCCGACAACGCGACCGCCGCGCGCCCAGACCACATCCCTGTTCTGCTCACCGAAGTCATCAAAGCTTTAGCCCCAAAAGATGGTGGTGTTTATGTGGACGGCACCTTCGGTGCAGGCGGTTACACGACCGCCATACTGGAAGCTGCTGATTGCGTGGTTTGGGCCATCGACCGCGACCCGGAAACATTGGAGCGCGGGCAGACGTTGGCGAAACGCTTCGCGGATCGCGTGCATCTTCTTCAAGGCCGTTTTGGCGACATGGCGCAGAGACTCTCCGAGCAAGGCGTAAACTCTGTCGATGGCATTGCATTGGATCTTGGTATCAGTTCCATGCAGATCGAAGACCGGGCGCGCGGCTTTTCCTTTTTGCGCGATGGACCGCTCGACATGCGCATGGAGCGCAGTGGTCGTAGCGCCGCCGACATCGTAAATACGGCAAGCGAGAAAGAACTCGCGGAAATCATTCTGACATACGGTGAGGAACGTCATGCCCGCCGCGTTGCACGCGCCATCGTTGAAGCGCGCCGCGAGCGTCCGTTTTCCCGCACCCTAAGATTGGCAGACGTTATTCGCGCCGAGGTCCGCCGTTCCAATGACGGCATCGACCCGGCAACCCGCACCTTTCAAGCACTTCGCATCGTGGTGAACGACGAACTCGGCGAACTTGAGCGCGGATTGTTAAGCGCTGAGAAGTTACTTCGGCCCGGCGGTATACTTGCTGTTGTTTCGTTCCATTCTCTGGAAGACCGCATCGTCAAAACGTTTCTGAAAGTTCGCTCAGGCACGGCTGCCCGTCCGTCGCGTCATGCGCCAGCCAGCCTTAAGCCCACGCAGAATGTTGCGACCTTCAAATCTCTTTCACGCCGGCCGATCACGCCGCGTGATGCCGAGATGGCAAAGAACCCCCGCGCGCGTTCTGCGCGCCTCCGAGTTGCGGAAAGGACCAGCGCGCCGTCCCTGACCTCTGTCAGAGGGGGCGCGGTATGAGAGCGTCAACGATTATGTGGGTTGTCCTGATCGTCGCCGTTGGCGTTTCGATGTTCCTACTTAAATACAAGGTTCAGGCGCTTGAAGAAGAGCTCGCGGCCAAGCAAGAACGAATTGAGCGGGATCAAGACGCCATACGGGTCCTGGATGCCGAGTGGGCGTACTTCAATGATCCCGAACGGCTACGCCGTTTATCGGCCAGCCATCTTGGTTTTGTTCAGCCGACAATCGAAAACATAAAATCGTTTGCGGATCTGCCGTTTCGCGAAGGACCGATTCCCTACGCGGGCGAGATCAAATCACCACCGAACAAAGCTCTTTCCGCAGACCAGCAATTTAACAATGGGCCGCGCGCGGATAATTCCAGCGCAGCGCCCGCAACGAAACACCTCAGCGTCGGTCCGGCGATTTTTGCCCGTATTCAGCGCTACCTGATGCCGGCTCGCGCTGAGGGACGTATTCAAACGGAGGGCGCGCGATGATCCGTGCTGTTCGCCCTCCCGCACGCCGTCAATTTCTATATCCCGGCGAAGAGGTCAAGCCACGCCGGAAGTTGAAAGTGCACCTGCAAGGCACAGCCGCACGTGCGCTGGAAACCGGACGCATGCGCTTGATCGTGACCGCCAGTTTGTTTGGTCTTGCGTTTGCGTCCATTGGCGCACGGTTGGTCGACTTAATGGTCCTCGATGTGGACCGGACCGCACCGATTGTCGTGCAACAGGACGCGCCGCGATCTTTTGACCGCGCCAATATCGTTGATCGCAACGGTGTTGTCCTTGCCGCAAATGTGCCGACGGTAAATCTTTACGCGGATTCAAAGATGATCATCGACGCGAGAGAGGCGGCAGACAAACTTACCGCCACTCTTCCCGATCTTGTCTATGACGACGTGCTAAAGCGGCTGAGTTCCGGCCAAAGGTTTATTTATCTGAGCCGCAACCTCACGCCGACTGAACAACTTGCCGTGAATAACCTTGGAATCCCGGGCGTCTATTTCGAGGATTCCGAAAGCCGCGTATACCCGCAAGGCGCGCTTTTTTCACATGTTCTTGGCAATACCGACCCGGACAATCACGGCATTGCGGGCGTCGAGCGTACGTTCGACGAACTACTATCATCGCAAACCGATAGCCTGGCGCTTTCCCTCGATGCCCGCGTGCAGCACGCTGTCCGTCAAGGTCTTGCGGACGGAATTAAAAAATTCCATGCGGCAGCCGGTGCCGCGGTTGTCATGGACGCCAACACCGGTGAAATTCTCGCCCTTACATCGCTGCCCGACTACGACCCCAAGTTTATGGGTCAAGCCTCCACCGACGCACGCTTCAATCGTGCTACTCTTGGCCTTTATGAAATGGGCTCGACCTTCAAGCTCTTTACGGCTGCTGCGGCTCTCGAAACCGGCACGTCGCACTTGGACACATTTTATGACGCCCGTGAGCCGATTTCGATCGGACGTTTCACCATCAATGATTTCCGCGGACAAAAACGCTGGCTCACGGTTCCGGAAGTTCTGATTCATTCGTCAAATATCGGCGCTGCCAAGATGGCAAAAGACTTCGGCGCAAATGTGCAGCAAGAGTTTTTATCCCGCCTCGGATTGATGTCGCCATTGCGGTTGGAACTGCCCGAAGTTGGCACGCCCCATTATCCCTCCGTGTGGCGTGAATCGAACCTTATGAATATTGCATTTGGCTACGGCATATCAGTAACGCCCGTTCATGTTGCTTCCGCTGTGGGTGCACTGGTCAACGGCGGTCATTTATATCCGCCGACTCTTGTAAAGCGCACCGCCCCCACACCGCCGGACGGACGGCGCGTCATATCGGAAGAAACGTCTGCGCAAATGCGCGCCCTCATGCGCCTCGTGGTCTTGGAAGGGGCGTCCAAAGCCGACGCAAAAGGATACTTTGTTGGCGGTAAAACCGGATCGGCGGAAAAAGTCTCGGCGCAGGGCGGATATGCCCGTTCGGCACGTCGCACATCTTTTGTCGCAGCGTTTCCGATCGATCGCCCGCGCTACGTCGTTATGGTTCTGCTCGACGAACCCCAAGGCCTTCCTGAAACCTACAATTTTACGACTGCCGGCTGGAACGCCGCGCCTACCGCAGCCAATGTCATCTCGAGCGTTGCGCCATTGCTCGGCGTCTACCCCATGGGTCATTCAGACGACTTCGAACCCCTGACGGCGCTGCTTCAAACATACGGCGGCGGCAAACATCCCGATGCCCGGCTTCGTTTTGCCAATTTGATCGAAACTGAGTCTGCGACCAATACAGATAAATCCAAATTTGTAGTGCTTCCCCACGCTGATTCTGCCGACACCAGTGCAAGCCACTATGCGGAGAAGAGCGGTGCGGCTCAGTGAATTGTTAGAGGAAACCAGCATGGATCAGCGCGCTTTGAAGGACTTGGATATCACCGGCCTCACAGCAGATTCCCGCGCCGTACAGCCTGGCTATTTGTTCGCGGCGCTTCCAGGCACGAGCATGGACGGCCGTACCTATATAGGTGAAGCGGTGGAGCGCGGTGCTTCAGCGGTGTTGGCCCCGCCCGGCACCGACTTGGGCGGCGGGCGCAGCGATCCTACAGGGACGCCGATCCGCCTCATCACGGACAGCAATCCTCGTCGCCGCTTTGCGCTGATGGCCGCGCGCTTCTTTAATGCACAGCCCGATACAGTTGCGGCGGTCACCGGCACCAACGGCAAAACTTCTGTCGCGCAATTCACACATCAGTTGTGGAGCGCGCTCGGCCTTTCTTCAGGGTATCTCGGTACCCTTGGCGCCCAATCCTCTGCTTTAAACATTGAAGGCAGCCTGACCACGCCCGACCCGGTACGCCTTCACAACATTCTCTCCGATATGTCCACGGGCGGCGTGACGCACTTGGCCATGGAAGCGTCCAGCCACGGTTTGCATCAGTTCCGCATCGACGGCGTACGCCTCGCGATAGCAGGCTTCACCACCCTCTCCCGCGACCATTTGGATTATCACGGCTCGATGGCGGCCTATATGGCCGCGAAGATGCGCCTGTTCTCCGATGTGATGATGGCCGGCGGCGTGGCGGTGCTGAACGCGGACTGCGCGGAAATCGCGGCCTTCGAAGCCGCTTGCCGTATGCGTGGCCATAAAGTCCTCAGCTATGGCCGCAAGGGTGAAGCCATTCAGTTGGCCGACACGCATATGGAAGCCGATGCGCAAGTGCTCGACCTTATAGTGCTCGGCAAATCGCACCGCGCCCGCCTTACCCTCGCTGGAACTTTTCAAGCGTCCAATGCTCTGTGCGCTCTGGGACTGGTGCTGGCCGGTGGTGCCGATCCGGTTCAAGCGGTGGAAGCGCTAGAAACACTGAAAGGCGTCCCTGGGCGGCTTCAGCGTGTTGGCGTCCATGCCAGCGGAGCGCCGGTCTATGTCGATTACGCCCATACCCCGGACGCCATCGAAACCGTGTTGAAAGCTTTGCGTCCCCACGTATCCGGTAAATTGGCGATCGTGTTCGGTTGCGGCGGTGATCGCGACAAGGGTAAGCGCCGCGTGATGGGTGACAAGGCCGCGGCTTTGGCCGACATTATATATGTCACTGACGACAACCCGCGTAGCGAAGACCCCGCCACGATCCGCGCCGAAGTCATGCAGGGCTGTCCCAACGCCATGGAAATCGGCGACCGAGCCGAAGCCATCGCGACAGCCATAACGGGATTGGGCGCAGGCGATGTTCTTCTTCTTACCGGCAAGGGGCACGAAACCGGTCAGATTATCGGCAATACAGTCATTCCGTTCAGCGACGCCGAAGTTGCACGCCAGGTTCTCGGCCAAGGAGGTCCGCGCTCGTGACGCCGTTGTGGACTTCAGATGACGTTGTAAAAGCCACCGGCGGTAAAACCGCCGGCACATGGAGCGCGTCCGGCGTTTCCATCGATAGCCGTACTGTTCGTAAAGGCGATTTGTTCGTCGCGATTAAGGGGCCGAACTTCGATGGACACGAGTTTGTCGCCGATGCCCTGAAGAATGGAGCCGCTGCCGCAATCGTCCAGGACGCGAATAAGGACTCCGACAGTTACCAGGATAGACTGGTAATGGTTAAGGATACGTTTGCAGCGCTACAAGATTTGGGAAAATTCTCCCGCACGCGCTCAAAGGCCAAAATCATCGCGGTGACCGGCAGTGTCGGAAAAACCGGCACGAAGGAAGCGTTGAAACTCGGATTGTCCATCTTGGGATCAACGCACGCCAGCGAAGGAAATCTCAATAACCATTGGGGCGTGCCTCTCAGCCTAGCGCGCATGCCGGCGGATACGCAATTCGGCGTTTTCGAGCTTGGCATGAATCACGCCGGTGAAATCGCACCCTTGTCTAAATTGGTACGCCCGCAGGTGGCGATCATCACCAATGTTGAAGCCGCGCATCTTGAATTCTTTAATTCCGTCGCCGAGATCGCCGATGAAAAAGCTTCGATTATGGCGGGATTGGAAAAGGGCGGCACAATCGTGTTACCACGCGATAATCCGCATTTCGTCCGACTGTCCGCAGCTGCCAAAAAGTACGATTGCGAACACATTGTGACCTTTGGAACGGGCGGCGACGCCGGTGCGCGCCTTGTCTCCTGGTCCCTCACCCCCGATGGAACCCAAGTGGCCGCCGAATTCGGCGGACGGCGCATGACCTACGACATGATTGTGAGCGGCCGCCACTGGGCCTTGAACAGCGTCGCCGCTCTGGCAGGTATCGAGGCATTGGGTGTTGATATACACATGCCTGCGGCCGCCTTGGCAAAACTGGCTGCGCCGCAAGGGCGCGGCGCGCGCACCAAGGTCAAAGTTGATGGCGGCTCACTCCTCCTCATCGATGAAAGCTACAACGCAAGCCCGGCTGCGGTACGCCTGCTCGCGGAAACCATGGCGCAAATGCATCAGCCTGTCAGCGGCGCCGGCGATCGGCTCATATTGGTGCTTGGCGACATGCTGGAATTAGGACCGGCCGCGGAAGTTCTGCACGCTGGTCTGGCGCAAAGCCTCGAAGCGGCTCGCATCGATCTCGTTTTCACGGCCGGTGCGTTGATGAAAAACCTGCATGACTCACTTCCGCGAAAAATGCGCGGCGGACATGCGGCGGACAGTGAAGCCCTGGCGCCGATAGTTACCAGAGCATTGCGCGCGGGCGATGTCGTTGCAGTTAAAGGATCTCACGGCAGTCGCACCGGTGTTGTGGTGAGAGCGATCGCAGCAATGAACGCCACCAGCGGCCAACAAGGGTAACGGAACCATGTTCTATCTGCTTTCACAGTTCTCGGATCAATTCGCGATCCTCAATGTGTTCCGCTACCTCACATTTCGTGCGGGTGGCGCGGTACTCACCGCGCTGGCCGTCGCTTTCATATTTGGGCCCGCCATTATCAATTGGCTGCGCACCAAACAGAAAAATGGCCAACCGATCCGCGATGACGGACCGAAAGGCCACATCATCACAAAGCAAGGCACACCGACCATGGGCGGTGTCATGATGCTGCTTGGAATCGCGCTCGCCACACTGCTTTGGGCCGATTTGAGTAATCGTTACGTTTGGATCGCGCTGTTCGTTACGATGTCCTACGGTTTCATCGGCTTTGCCGACGATTACCTGAAAGTCACTAAACGTTCAGTCGGCGGGCTTAAAGGCCGCTCGAAGCTGATCGCTGAAATCGCGGTGGCGGCATTGGCCGGATACTGGATCGCGAGTATCGGCACACCTGAGATGTCCGGAAATCTCGCGCTCCCCTTCTTCAAAGACGTACTGATCGACATGGGCATTCTATATGTGCCCTTTGTGGTCTTTATCATGGTCGGCGCAGGCAACGCGGTGAACCTGACCGATGGGTTGGACGGCCTTGCCATTGTGCCGGTGATGATTGCGGCAGGTGTGTTCACCATCATCGCCTATCTCATCGGTAACGTTGTGTTCGCGAACTATCTGCAAGTGCATTACATCCCCGGCGCGGGCGAACTCGCCATATTCTGCGGCGCCATTGTAGGTGCCGCGCTCGGTTTCCTGTGGTTCAACGCCCCGCCCGCGATGGTGTTCATGGGCGATACCGGCTCACTCGCCATGGGCGGTGCGTTAGGGTCCGTCGCCGTCGTAACCAAACACGAAATCGTGCTCGGGATTGTCGGTGGCTTGTTCGTATTGGAAACCGTATCGGTCATCGTGCAGGTGGCCTCATTCAAATTGACCGGTAAGCGCGTCTTCAAAATGGCGCCGCTGCATCATCACTTCGAAGAGAAGGGATGGGCCGAACCGACCATTGTTATTCGCTTTTGGATCATCGCCATCATTCTGGCCATTGCCGGATTGGCGACTTTGAAACTGAGGTAGACGTTGTGATGATCCCATCGCTCCGTTACGCCGGCGAAACTGTCGTTGTAATGGGCTTAGGCAAGTCTGGCATGACCGCCGCGGAATCTTTGCGCGCGGGCGGGGCGGACGTGCGCGTGTGGGATGACCAGCCGAACCAATTGGCTGCAATGACCGCACGCGGCTTTTCCGCATTCGACGGTGAGCGGGCGAATTTTGACAACGTCCGCGCCCTCGTCTGGAGCCCAGGCGTGCCGCACACTCATCCCAAAATTCACCCGATTGCCGAGCGTGCCCGCTCAGCCGGCCTGAAACTGACCTGCGATGTGGACCTACTGTTGGAATCTCAACCCGACGCCTCGGTCATCGGTATCACCGGCACCAACGGAAAATCGACCACAACCGCGCTCATCGCACACTTTTTCCAGGAGGCCGGACGCAAGACAGCCGTCGGCGGCAATCTCGGCGTTCCAGCTCTTGAACTCGAAGCACTGGGATTGGGCGGCACGTACGTATTGGAGCTGTCGTCTTATCAATTGGAGCTGGTTCCGCATCTTTCTTGCGAAACCGCGGTTCTGCTCAACATTACGCCCGATCATCTCGACCGCCACGGCGGCATGGACGGATATATCGCGGCCAAACAGCGCATTTTCGAAAACCAGCGACACCCGCGCACAGCAGTCGTGGGAATTGACGATACGAAGTCCGCCGCGATTTGTGCCTCACTGACAGCCGATGGCGTGCACACAGTTTTACCTGTTTCCGTGAAGCAGCCGGTGTTCGGTGGCGTATATGTGGAGCACGGGCTTCTCATCGACGCCACCGGGCAACGAAAAACAGCGTTGATTGACCTGAAAACCGTGCCCACCCTGCCCGGCGCTCATAATTGGCAGAACGCCGCTGTTGCCACCGCCGTCGCTTTGTCGCACGGCATTTCAGCCGAGGCGATCTGCGCAGGACTGAAAAGCTTCCCGGGGCTTAAGCACCGTCAGGAAGTCGTCGGCATCGTCGGCAACACAATGTTCGTCAACGACAGCAAAGCCACGAATGCCGATGCGGCGGAAAAGGCCCTGCTTTGCTATGACAACATCTACTGGATCGCGGGCGGCCAGGCCAAAGAAGGCGGGATCACATCTCTTAAGCATGTTTTCCCGCGTATCCGTCAGGCATTCCTGATCGGTGAGGCCGCTGATGACTTCGCCGACCAGTTGGAGGGCCACGTTCCCTTCGAACTCTACGAGGATATGGAAACGGCCATCGAAGAGGCCGGAGCCGCAGCGTTGAAAGATGAGAACTCGGCGACTGTGCTTCTGTCACCGGCGTGCGCGTCCTTTGACATGTTCAAAAATTTTGAAGACCGAGGCGATCGTTTCCGCGCCGAGGTGCTTTCCCTCTGGCCCGAAGCCGGGGAGCGCCGCCCATGACCGCCCGCACGATCACACGCCTTGATACCAGTACCGTCGGTCGTTGGTGGTGGACGGTGGACAAATGGATTCTGGCCGCAGTCGGCACGCTACTCGCCATCGGGATTATTCTGAACATGGCGGCCGGTCCGCCAGCGGCGGAGCGCATCGGCGTGGATACGTTCCACTTCGTGCGGAAGCAATCGATGTTCCTGCCGATGGTCATTTTCGTAATGTTTGCTATCTCGTTGCTTTCAGCGGTTCTCATTCGCCGTCTAGCGACGCTCGGTTTTGTCGTGATGATTGCGCTCATGGCCGCAGCCCTATTGTTCGGTGCGGATATTAATGGCGCGCGGCGCTGGGTCGATCTCGGACCGCTTCCGGCCATTCAGCCGTCCGAATTCATGAAGCCCTGCTTTGCGATCGTAACCGCTTGGATGTTTTCCGAAGCACGCGTCCGTGAAGACTTCCCCGGCAACAGAATTGCTGTTGTTTTATTGCTGGTCACTGTTGGCCTTCTGCTCAGCCAGCCGGACGTCGGCATGACCTTGGTCGTGACGGCCGTTTGGTGTGCGCAGTTCTTTATCGCCGGCCTGCCGATTGTATGGGTAATCCTCATCGTCGTAACAGGTCTTGGTGCAGTCGTCGGTGCATATTTCACGTTCCCGCACGTTGCCTCACGCGTTGACCGCTTTCTCGATCCGTCCACCGGCGACACCTATCAGGTCACGCAGGCCATGCGCGCTTTCCAGCAAGGCGGGTTGTTCGGACGCGGACCGGGCGAAGGTCGTGTGAAGGAAGCGCTGCCGGATGCTCATACGGACTTCATCTTCGCTGTCGCCGGTGAAGAGTTCGGCGTTTTTCTCTGTCTGCTGATGGTCGCCCTGTTCGCATTTGTCGTTATTCGCGCCCTGATGAAGGTCACCCGCGAGGAAAATCTATTCGTGCTGTTGGCCGTCGGCGGTCTTGCGGTTCAGTTTGGCCTGCAAGCCATGATCAACATGGCGTCCAGCCTGCACATGATGCCCACAAAGGGCATGACACTCCCCTTTATCTCCTACGGCGGCTCGTCGCTTCTCGCGCTCGGCATCGGCATGGGTATGCTGCTGGCGCTGACTCGCCGTCGCCGCGATCTGGAAGGACTTGGATCATGACGTCGGCTTTCAATAACACTAGCAATCTCATTGTCCTGGCGGCCGGCGGAACAGGCGGGCATATGTTCCCGGCCGATGCGCTCGCGCAGGAACTCATCAACCAGGGCTATCGCCCCGCGTTGATCAGCGACAAGCGTGGCACGGCTTATGGCGGCACGCTTGCTAAGATTGAGAGCTACACCGTGAGCGCGGGCGGCATTGCCGGTAAAGGTCTGACCGGTCTTGTCAAAGGCGCCGCATCCCTCGGTATGGGATTTCTTCAGGCCCGCAAACTCCTCACATCCCTTGAACCGGCGGCGGTGGTCGGCTTCGGCGGTTACGCGTCGATCCCAGCGGTATCAGCGGCGATCAATCTTGGCGTTCCAACTGTCATTCATGAACAAAACGCTGTGTTGGGCCGCGCAAACCGATTGGTCGCCAAACACGTCAGCCGCGTTTGCACTTCTTTCGATCTTGCCAAGCCCGCGCCGAAAAACACCTACCTAGTGCGCACCGGCCTGCCTGTACGTGCCGCTTTCAATGAAGTGCGCGCAACACCGTATCAGCCGCCGGAACGAGGCGGTCAAATCCGCATTCTCATACTGGGCGGCAGCCAAGGCGCACGCATATTCAGCGATGTCATTCCCGAAGCCATCAAGCGCCAGCCTTGCGAGTTGAAAAAACGCATCACGTTCTCACAACAGTGCCGGCCCGAAGAGCTCGAGCGCACCCATGCCGCTTATGAAGAAGTCGGCGCGCATGTGCAGTTGCGCGCATTCTTCGACAACGTGCCCGAATTGATCCGCGATACGCACTTGCTGATCGCCCGCTCCGGAGCCTCCACAGTCGCCGAAGTCAGCGTGGCTGGCCGACCGAGCCTGCTGGTTCCCTACCCGCATGCGATCGACAACCATCAGGCCGTCAACGCCAAAGCCTTGGCCGCGGCCGGTGG
This sequence comes from uncultured Rhodobacterales bacterium, assembly GCA_964475755.1. GTDB lineage: Bacteria > Pseudomonadota > Alphaproteobacteria > Rhodospirillales > Rhodospirillaceae > UBA11612. The sequence continues at coordinate 126,466 of CAYYXR010000002.1, read as the reverse complement.
GTGCTGGTACATGCCGCAGTCCGACGCCAAACCCGACACACTGGCGCAACGCCTGGCCGACTTGCTGGCCCACCCCGAAGAGCTGTCCAGAGCGGCGAGCGCCGCGGCGGCATTCGCGATTCCCGACGCCGCAGGTCGGCTGGCGGGCGTCGTCGCGGATCTTATTCACGATGAAAACAATGCGCGGCCAGCAAGGCGCGCCGCACCGCCGCCGCCGATTTCAACCGAGCCGATGAAGCGGGGAGCCCTATAATGCAAACCCTCCCTCTCGACATCGGCATCATTCATTTTGTCGGCATTGGCGGCATCGGCATGTCCGGGATTGCCGAGGTAATGCACAACCTCGGCTACCAGGTGCAAGGCAGCGACATTGCGGAAAATGCAAATGTCGATCGTTTGCGCGTGCTCGGCATAAAGATTGAAGTGGGTCACCGGACCGAGAATTTGGGTGACGCACGCGTCATCGTCATCTCATCCGCCGTCAAAGCCGACAACCCGGAAGTGGTTGCCGCGCGCAAGGCTAACCTGCCCATTGTGCGCCGTGCCGAGATGCTTGCCGAACTCATGCGCCTGAAATGGTCCGTGGCGATTGGCGGCACGCACGGCAAAACCACAACAACGTCATTGGTGGCCGGCGTGCTGGATGCTGCGGATTTGGATCCGACCGTCATCAACGGCGGCATCATTAATGCCTACGGCACTAATGCCCGCCTTGGTGATGGCGAGTGGATGGTGGTGGAAGCTGACGAGTCTGACGGCACTTTCAACCGCCTGCCCGCGACCATCGCCGTGATCACCAATATCGATCCCGAGCATATGGATTTCTACGGCGATTTCGCCAAACTGAAAGACGCCTTCCGCCGCTTCATCGAGCATATCCCTTTCTACGGCTTTGGCGTGCTATGCATCGACCACCCGGAGGTGCAGTCGCTCCTGCCGCAACTCATCGACCGTAAGATCATCACCTATGGTCTCAGCCCGGCCGCACAGGTACGTGGCCTCAATCTCGTGCTCGATATGTCCGGTGCGCGTTTTGATGCCGCCGTTTCGGACCGCGTGACGGGAGGCGAGCGCACGATCACCGACATTCACGTCCCGATGTTCGGTCAGCACAATGTATTAAATGCCCTTGCCGCTGTTTCCGTCGCGGCCGAAATGGGTATTCCCGACGACGTGATCAAATCGGGCCTCGCCCAATTCAAGGGGGTCAAGCGCCGCTTTACCAAGGTCGGCGAATTCAACGGCGTGACGATCATTGACGATTACGGACATCACCCGGTGGAAATCGCCGCTGTGTTGAAGGCCGCGCGCACAGCCGCGGAAGGACGCGTCATCGCCGTCGTGCAGCCGCACCGCTACAGCCGTTTGCAGTCTCTATTCGAAGACTTCTGCCAGTGCTTCAACGATGCAGATCACGTCGTGGTGACAGATGTTTACCCCGCCGGTGAATCCCCGATCAAAGGCTACGACCGCGATGCCTTGGTGAACGGTCTGCACGATCACGGACACCCGGCTGTGACCGCCCTTATGTCGCCCAAACATCTGGCTGCGGTGATCGACGATATTTCCGGTCCCGGCGATGTCGTTGTGTGCCTCGGCGCCGGCAACATCACTGCGTGGGCACAAGCTTTGCCTGCCGACCTTGCCGCCTTGCACGAAACGGACGATGGCAAACGCGCCGGAGGCGCCGCATGATGACAGCCCGTCTCCCACAATCCGGCCTCATGGATCGCCTGCCGCCCGTTCGCGGCAGCTACGAACCCATGGCTGACCTGGGACGGTTGACGTGGTTCCGCGTGGGCGGACCGGCGGAAGTGCTCTTTGCGCCCGCCGACACCGAAGACTTGAGCGCTTTCCTGAAGAGCCGTCCGAAAGACGTGCCTCTTACAGTGATCGGCCTGGGCTCAAACATGCTGGTGCGCGACGGCGGCGTGCCGGGCGTAACGATCCGCCTGGGCAAAGCCTTTGGCACCTTTACGACCGAAGGAACAGCCGTGCGCTGCGGAGCGGGCATTGCCGATGCAAGCGTCGCCACGGCGGCGCGCGACGCCTCCTTAGCCGGCCTTGAATTCCTGACGGGCATTCCGGGCACCATCGGCGGCGCACTGCGCATGAACGCAGGCGCATACGGACGCGAGATCAAGGATGTTTTTGTCAGCGCCACGGCGCTGGATGAAAGCGGAACCGTGCGCGTCCTCAATGCCAGCGACATGGGCTTTTCATATCGGCATACGGAAGTTGACGAACGTTGGATTTTTGTCGGCGCAGAATTGAAGGGCGAGCCCGGCGATAAAGAGAAGATCGGCGCGCGTATTCGTGAAATCCGCACCGAACGTGAAGAAAGCCAGCCGACCAAATCGCGCACAGGCGGCTCCACCTTCGCAAATCCTCCGGGCCAAAAAGCCTGGGCGCTGATCAGCGATGCCGGTTGCCGCGGCCTGATGATCGGCGGCGCGCAGGTCTCCAAGAAGCACACCAATTTTCTTATCAACACCGGCAGCGCCACCGCTACCGATCTCGAAAATCTTGGTGAGCAGGTTCGTCGCAAGGTCATGGACTTCTCAGGTGTCGATCTGCGCTGGGAAATTCGCCGTATCGGACTTGACGCAAATGACCCGAACGCATTGACCGGAAAGGCTACGCCATGAAGCCCACCGGAGCCATAAAGCGCATTGCAGTCTTGGGCGGCGGCTTTTCAAAGGAGCGCGAGGTCTCGCTTGTTTCGGCGCATGCCGCCGAGCGCGCCCTCAAAGCGAAGGGCTTTGTCGTGACCTTCATCGACGTACAGCGCAACCTGGGAGCATTGGTCTCCGCTCTAACTGTCGCCAAACCCGATGTCGTATTTAACGCTCTGCATGGCCGCTTCGGTGAAGACGGTTGCATTCAGGGCCTGCTCGATATGATGTCGATCCCCTATACCAGTTCGGGCCGCCTCGCCTCAGCCGCCGCGATGGACAAACCGCACGCTAAGCGTCTATTCGCCTCCGCCGGTATACCCGTTGCCGACGAACGTATCGTCACCGTCGCCGAAGCGGAAAAGGGTGACGTGATGGACCGCCCCTATGTGCTCAAGCCGGTCAACGAAGGTTCGAGTGTCGGCGTCAAAATCGTGCGCGACGGCGACAACCGTCCTCCCCTTGGCGACCTCGGCTTGGCCGGTGACGACCTAATCATGGCCGAAGCATTCATTCCGGGCCGTGAAGTCACAGTGGCGGTCATGGGCGGCAAACCACTGGCCGTCACCGAAATCAGCACGGGCCGCGAGTTCTATGATTACGACGCCAAGTACGCCGATGGTGGCTCATCACATCAGTTGCCCGCGCAACTGGACAAGGCGCTCTACGAGCGCGCCATGGAACTGTCCGCCGAAGCGCACCGCGTATTGGGGTGCCGCGGCATATCCCGCGCGGACCTCCGCTTCGACGGCGGAGAATTTTACATGCTTGAAGTCAATACACAGCCGGGACTCACACCGACGTCGCTCGTGCCCGAACAAGCGGCGCATGTGGGAATGAGTTTCGAGGATTTGACTCTTTGGATGGTGGAGCACGCCCAATGCGACGCATAAAAATCCGTACAGTCCTCGCGATCGCCGCCCTCACCGGCGCTGCCGGTGGCATTGCGTATGGCGTTATTGGTCCATGGGCGCCACACCTCGCCATAGCCTGGTCCGGTGCGCGCACCATTGCGCTGGATTCAACAACCGAAGCCGGCCTTAACCTGCAGGCCCTCACGGTTGAAGGCCGTATCGAGACACGCCGGGAAGATTTGATCGTCGCCCTGGACCTTGAACGCGGTACACCCATTCTCGCCATTGATGTGGACAAGGCCCGCGAAGCCATTGAAACCCTGCCCTGGGTCAAAAGTGCGAAAGTGGAGCGCCGTCTTCCCGGCGGCGTTCACATTGAACTGAGCGAATACAAACCCTTTGCCCTTTGGCAGCGCGGGGACCGCTACACATTAGTGGCCCGCGACGGCACGGCAATTGTCGATGTTCCGGGCGCCGATCAGAACCTGCCGCTCATCGTCGGCCCGGATGCACCGGAGCACGCCGCTGAGTTCTTTGAGACATTAAATACGATCAATTCCGGGCTCTCGGCCCGGGTTGTCGCTGCCGTGCGGATCGGCGGGCGACGTTGGAATGTGCACTTCGACAACTACGAAAACGGTGTCGCCGTACGTCTGCCGCAAGATGGCCTCGCCGGGTCATGGACGCGCCTTTCCGATCTCGAGCGCGACTACCGCATTCTCGAGCGCGATCTCGCGTTCATCGACCTGCGCATACCTGGACAACTGATCGTGCGCATTAACGAAAATTCCGAAACGCCATCGGCAGATGCGCCGACGGTGTCTTCGGAAATAGACCTGATCGAATCAGGCGAGCAGCAGGAGATCTAAGGGCCATGGGACACACGCAAGCATGTGCATGTTTATTTTTAAAGGAGCGACGTACCCGTGACTAAGAACATTCCACGCAACGGCACCATCGCGGCCTTGGACGTGGGCACCACCAAAGTTGCGTGCTTCATCGCCAAAATGGGCGCCAAGGACGATAGCCCCAACGAATTTCAGGTGGTCGGCGTCGGCCATCACCGCTCGCGCGGCATGCGCGGCGGTCAGGTCACCAACTTGGACGAAGCCGAAGCCAGCGTCCGCGCCGCGGTTGATGCCGCCGAGCAGATGGCCAATGAACGCATCGACAAGGTGTCTGTGAATATGTCCTGCGGCGGGCCGCAGTCCACCCGCGTTGACGTCGAGATGGCCGTGTCCGGTCATCAAATCCGCGATACCGACGTGCGCCGCGTCATCGACCATGGCAGTTCGCAATACGACCCGCACGACCGCGAGCTGATCCATTGCATTCCTACCGGCTATTCCATCGACGGCAGCAACGGCATCATCGACCCGCGCGGCATGTTCGGCGGCAAGCTCGGCGTCAACATCCACCTCGTCACCGCCGCCGTTGGTCCCTCGCGTAACCTCGGCTCGGTGATCGAGCGCTGCGATCTCGATGTCGCCGAGCGCGTGGTCTCGTCCTATGCGTCAGGCGTGGCGTGCCTCGTCGAAGACGAAAAGGAACTGGGGTGCACGGTCATCGATATGGGCGGCGGCACAACATCCATCGCGGTGTTTGCCGAAGGTCACGTCGCTTTCGTTGAAACCATCCCGGTCGGCGGACAGCACATCACCGGCGATATCGCCAAGGGCCTGTCCACGCCTGTCGCCAAAGCCGAGCGGCTAAAAACCGTTCACGGCAGCGTGCTCCAGGCTCCGGCCAACGCACGCGATCTGATCAAAGTTCCGCTGGTGGGCGAAGACGACGAAACCAGCGCCAACGAAGTTCCCAAATCCATGCTGGTGCAAATCATTCAAGCCCGCGTGGAAGAAACATTGGAATTGGTGCGCAGTCACCTCGATGTCTCAGGCTTTGGCAAGTCCGCCGGCCGCCGTGTCGTTCTGACCGGCGGGGCAAGCCAGCTCGAAGGACTGCGCGACCTCGCCGAGCTCGTGCTCGACAAGCAGGTACGCCTCGCACGACCCAAGATGATCCGGGGCCTGCCTGAATCCGTGTCGGGCCCAGCATTTTCTACCGCCGCAGGTTTGTTGCGTTACGGCCTGCGGGAACACGTTACGAGACCCGACTATGCGGTGATGCATGCCGCCAAAAACAAAAAAACCTTCGGCCGCCTTGGCCAGTGGTTGAAGGAGAACTTCTGATGGAGAGCAGACCAACGAAACGGGTTGTAGGGCGGTCGACCGGTCCACCAACCCTGCAAGACCCGAAAATAATAAGAGTGAAACCTCACTCATTCGTTGCAACGAGCTTAGTTAAATTTGGAGGCTGCAAATGACCATCAACATAACGGTACCTAAGACTACGATCGATGCGCAGCTTAAGCCGCGCATCACCGTCGTTGGCGTAGGAGGCGCCGGCGGCAATGCTGTTAACAACATGATCCAAAGCGCGATGGAAGGTGTCGACTTCGTCGTGGCTAACACCGACGCTCAAGCTTTGGAATCATCACGCACCGACCGCCGCATTCAGCTGGGCCGCGATACGACCCAGGGCCTCGGCGCAGGCGCCCGTCCCGATATCGGGCGTCACGCCGCGGAGGAAGCGGTGGAGATCATCGCCGGTGAACTTGAAGGCGCGCATATGGCCTTCATCACCGCCGGTATGGGCGGCGGCACGGGGACAGGCGCTGCGCCCGTCATCGCCCGCACGGCCCGCGATCTCGGCGTACTCACCGTCGGCGTTGTAACCAAGCCCTTCCAGTTCGAAGGCATTCACCGCATGAGACTGGCGGAAGCCGGCATCGAAGAACTCTCGCAGTACGTGGACACCCTCATCGTCATCCCGAACCAGAACCTGTTCCGGGTGGCCAACGAGAAGACCACGTTTGCCGATGCGTTCAAGATGGCGGACGACGTTCTTCACGGCGGCGTGCGTTCAGTGACCGACCTGATGATGATGCCCGGCATGATCAACTTGGACTTCGCCGACGTGCGTACGGTCATGAAGGAAATGGGCCGCGCCATGATGGGCACGGGGGAAGCGGAAGGCGAACGCCGCGCTCTCGATGCCGCCGAGGCTGCCATTGCCAATCCGCTTCTGGAGGAAACCTCCATGCGCGGAGCCAAGGGCGTTCTCATCAACATCACGGGCGGCGCCGACATCACGCTGTTCGAGGTGGACGAGGCTGCCAACCGTATCCGCGACGAAGTCGAGGCCGAAGCGCACATCATCTTCGGTTCCTGCTTCGATGAGCATATGGAAGGCCGCATCCGCGTGTCAGTCGTTGCGACCGGCATTGACTCTGAAGCGGGCATCCAGCCCAAGCCCATGCCGAAGCGCTCCGACATCCGGGCAATTGGACGCCGCCTGCCTGAGGTCCGCACTGCGGCGCCGACCGCCCGCTCGCCGCTCGCCCAACACAAGCCGGATCAGCCGAGCTTCAATCAGTTCGGTTTCGGCGGCCCGGCCCTTGCGCCCGCTTCGGGCACAATGGATCTGGAAGCCGAAGAAAAGGCTTTGGCTGAAATGACGGCAGCGGCAAAGCATGCAGAAGAGGAAGTGCAGGACGCGGCCTCCGAGATGGACGAACCGGAAACCGAAGTAGCGCCCATGGTGGCATCTGCTCCGGCCCCTGAGTCCAGACCGGCACCGGTTCAGGCGCCTTCAATGCAATCGCAAACCGAAGCCATAGCCGAAGCCGTGGCCAAGGCCCCGCCGGTTGCGGCGCGTCTTGCTCCGTCCGGCCCGACCTTGGCCGAGCGTCAGCGCGATGCCTTCGTGCCGAAAGCCCCGATGGAACCAAAGCGTATGGAAGCCCCTGCTCCCGCCGCGCCCATGGTTCCCCGTCAGGCTCCGGCAGCGGAAGAAGCTGCACCGTCCTTGCCGCTGACGGCGCCGGCAAAGCCCGAACCGCGTCCTGCGGCTGAGGCTGCGCCGGCACCAGCCGCTGAAGCCGCACCGGCCGACGCGCCAGCGGCGAAACCGGAAGGTGGACGCGTGAGTCTGTTCAGCCGCTATCGCAGCCTCACCTCCAAGCGCAAGGTGGAAGAAGCCCCGAGGGCACCGGAACCTGAAGCAAAAGTGGAAAAACCGGGTGCGCTTAATATCTCGGTCGGACCGCAAGATCGCATCAGCGCCACACACGACGAGGACGAGTTGGACATTCCCGCGTTCCTCCGCCGTCAGGCGAACTAGCGATTACCAGAGCTATAAGGGGGAGTGGCGCCACAGGCAGTTTTATATGGTGATCACCTGAGGCGTCATCTCCCTTAGATACACAAACCCCCGCGTCGAAAGATGCGGGGGTTTTGTTTTCTTCTTGGCAAGCGTAGCAGGCCATTAACTCGAAGAAACCTCGTTATTGCTCCGCGCAGAAAACCAACCCCAGATCTCGACGTTGACGGACAAAGGACGGTACCTTCTACTTTTCCGAGCATTGCAAACTTAACCCTTTGCTAATCGAGACCGATCAACAATCACAGAAGAACAAGGGCAAAAAATGTTGCCGAAGCCTCGCTTTTAACCGCTGGGGCTTAATGACGTTGGGGGCGGATATTTCCGCTGGGGGATATGAATAAAGTTCATAGTGCGTCCGGTTCATTTGAACGAAATGCATCATTTCGTCAGGTTGAAAGTTCCGAGTCCGGTCCTTCGCTGACACTCGGGACGCTGGAATATCCCGCCTATTTCGTAAATGCAAATTTTGAACTCGAATGGTGGAATGAAGCTGCATGCGCCGCATTTCTGAGTTCAGATCAGCCGCTTTCTCCTAAAATTTCGGGCCGTCAAATTTTTTCGCGCCTTCTTAAATGCGAGCAGATCAGGAACTCTTTACAACGCGACGACCTGCTGAAG
>CAYYXR010000002.1:74547-117995 GCA_964475755.1 uncultured Rhodobacterales bacterium | reverse complement strand
CTGAAGAGTACTTTGAACTTATAAATCAGATGTGGAATGCGATGGGCAAACATCTTCGTCGCTTCCAAGGGACTCACGGCAAGCATGTTGGTGATGGGCTTGTCTATTATTTTCTACCGTGGCCCGAAGGCAATTATCTGAGCAATGCAATCCAGTGCGCAATCAGTATGCGCTCGACAATGCGCGAGATCAGCGACGAATGGTCAAACCGCAAGGGGTGGCTTAATGGCCTTAAACTGAATATTGGACTTGATGAAGGTGAAGAATGGTTCGGCAGCTATCAGACGCCCACCCAAATCGAAATCTCCGCCCTCGGCGACACCATAAATAGAACGTCTCGCCTAAGTGATTTTGCTCGAGACGGAACCATATGGGTCACCAAGAACATGATATCGAAGCTCCCCGAAGAAGACCGTTGCAAAGTTAGCTTCCGGATTCACCACCAGTCTGAGAACGAAGAAGCGTTCGTCGCGCACAGCTATGCGCGCATTTCAAACCTGGTCAATTTGAGCAATCCGGAAAATAAGAAGCTGTCAGATATTGCCACCTTGGCTGTCACAAAAATCATTTAGCGGGACATCCCAAGACCAATAACTTTCTCAAGACCCCGTCCCGATAAATCCCCGGATCTGCCGCACGCCGTATTCGATCTTCATTTCCAGCGCGCGTTTGCCGAGCTCGGCACTTGAGCGGCGCGCATCGCCGAAAATGCCGTTGTTCACGCCGTCGGGGTTGGCCTGCAATCCCTGCCCCGGCTGCGCCGGCGGATCGCCCACGGCAGTCGGCAACTCGGCGCTACGCACCCATTTTTCGCCGCCGAGATACAGCATCATGGATGTGTCCGCGATCGCGCCATGCGCCCCCGGCGGATAGCCGTTGTCCGCCAGCCAGTCATTGAACGCATCATTGGCCGCGCGGTACACCTCATCGCAGTAGTAAACGTGAATACCCTGACCGGCGTATTTTGCATTCAGCTTATCGGCTGCATTTATATACGCGTTCGGTTGACCGCCGCCGTGATCACCCATCAACACGACATTTTTAAAGCCGGTGATAATGGCTTGCTCGGCAACGCGCTCAAGAACTGCCTCCAGAATTTCCGGCGTCAGGCCGATGGTTCCCGGCAAATCCGGGCTGGCGTTGTTCGGCGTATACGGCAGCACCGGCATGGCAATCGCGTTGCCGAGACGCAGCGCGATTTCTTTCACAATCGCCTCGCCCATCAAGTTGTGACCAGCGTTGGCGTTCTGCGGTCCGCGCTGTTCGGTCCCGCCGGTATAAAAAAGCGCCGTGGTTTTACCGGCGGCGAGCGCGGCCTCCACCTCGGGCCACGTCATCAAGCCAAACTCTACCAGCGGCTCTTTCCCCTCCGCCGCGATGGCCTGCCCGGAATACTGTGGTGCGGATACCAACATCGCGCTCAAACACGCGCCGAACATGGCAACGGATAGTTTTCTCATTGCGACCCTCCCGGTTCTCTCAATGTCTCTCATCTGAGACTTCCATATATATGTGGGGGCTCCAAGCATGTTGAATAGCCATGCATTGTAATCGGTATGTTTCAAATGGGCTCCCCCGGGCCTTTCCCGTTGATTTGTGGGGAAAAGCAAGCCGTTGAAACACCGTGTTTTTGCCTCTAAACATAGCCATCCAGCCAATATCGTTAATAAATAAAAGCAGGAACGCCAATGTCCTATGAAAACATCCTCGTTGAGACCCGCGGCAATGTGGGTTTGATCACCCTCAACCGGCCCAAAGCCCTCAACGCCTTATCCGCCGGCCTTGTCAGTGACGTCGGCGCAGCGCTCGACGCCTTTGAAGAGGATGACAATATCCGCGCCGTTGTTCTGACCGGCAGCGAGAAGGCCTTTGCCGCCGGCGCGGACATCAAGGAAATGGTCGGCTTCGATTACATGGAAGCATACCTGAAAGACTTCATCACCGTCGGCTGGGAGCGCGTCACCAAATGCCGCAAGCCCGTCATCGCCGCCGTTGCCGGCTATGCTTTGGGCGGCGGTTGCGAGCTTGCCATGATGTGCGACTTTATTATTGCGGCCGATACCGCGAAGTTCGGCCAGCCCGAAATCAATCTCGGTACCATTCCGGGCGCTGGCGGCACGCAACGTCTGACCCGCTTTGTCGGCAAGTCCAAGGCCATGGACATGGTTCTCACCGCGCGCAACATGGATGCGCAGGAGGCTGAACGCGCCGGACTTGTCAGCCGCATCGTGCCTGCCGCGGATTTGGTCGACGAAGCAGTTAAGGCGGCGCAAAAAATCGCCGATCTTTCCATGCCGATTGTCATGATTGCCAAGGAAGCCGTGAACCGGGCCTATGAAACAACGCTGGCGGAAGGCGTGCACTACGAGCGCCGCGTTTTCCATTCGACCTTTGCCACCGAAGATCGCAAGGAAGGCATGACCGCCTTCATCGAAAAGCGCAAACCCAACTTTAAGCATAGGTAACCCCCGCGAGATTGGCGTAACCTGCCCGGGGAGGGGCGGCGTTATGGAGGCATACTCCGAAGCGGCTGGAAACAGGTGGCAGCGGCAGTCAGCGCTGGCAAAGCGCATGATTGCCATGCTTGCTGTTGTCGGCTTGGTCGCCGCAGCCATCATCGGCTACCAAATGTATGTCGGCATGGCCATGCAGCAGGCCATGCGCGCCAGGACCGCTCAGCCGCAAACCGTTTCCGCCCTTCCGGCAGCCGTGCAGTACTGGACGCCTAGGCTCTCTGCGGTCGGTACGCTCAAAGCCGTCAACGGAGCCGATCTAGCCTTTGAAGTCTCAGGCATCGTCGATGAAATCTTTTTTCAGGACGGTGACGATGTTGAGCAAGGCGAGGTTATCCTGCGTCTGCGCGCCGACGACGAACTCGCAAAACTGCGCGCGCTCGAGGCCGCCGAACGCCTCGCCGAGGTGACGCACAACCGCACCCAGGCCCTCAAGCAGTCTCAAGCTGTAAGTCAGGCAACTCTGGACACCAACGAGGCCGCACTTGCCAATGCCCGCGCTCAGGTCGCACAGCAGCGCGCCGTGTTGGAAAAGAAAGTACTGCGTGCGCCGTTCTCCGGCCGTCTCGGCGTCCGTTCCGTTGATATCGGGCAATACGTAAGCTCAGGTACAACCGTTGTAACGCTCCAATCTCTCGATCCTATTTTTGCTGATTTTTTTATCCCCCAGCAAAACCTGGACAGACTTCAAGAGGGCCAGCCGGTGCGCGCGGCTGTGGACACCTACCCCGGCAATACATTTGAAGGTGTGGTTTCGGCGATCAATCCTAAAGTGGAAGCGTCCAACCGCAATGTGCAAGTCAGGGCCACACTGCAAAATACGGATCAAAAACTTTTTCCGGGCATGTATGTGACGGTGGACGTGGACGCAGGCGCGGTACAGAACGTCATCGCAGTGCCGCAAATGGCGGTTATATACAACGCCTACGGCGATGCCGTGTTCATTCTTGACGAAAACGGAAGCGATGAAAGCGGCGAAAAGCGCTACACCGCGAGACAGGAATTCGTCACCTTGGGGGAAACGCGAGGCGATATGGTTGCCGTGACAACAGGCATCCAAGAGGGTGAGTTGGTTGTGACGGCTGGCAACACAAAACTCCGAAATGGCGCCCTCTCCCGTATCGACAATTCCATCGCAACACCGATGGAAACAGCCCCGTCAATTCCTAGTCCGTAAACAGGATCGGCTGGATGAAAAACTTTACGGACATTTTCATTCAGCGACCGGTCTTGGCGGCCGTCGTCAGCCTTCTGATCTTTGTGCTCGGCGTGCGCTCCTTCGTTGATTTGCCAATTCGCGAATTTCCCCTAACCACAAGCGCCGTTGTGACCGTGAACACGACGTATTATGGCGCAGACCCTGATCTGATCGCCGGCTTCATCACCGCGCCCCTTGAACAGGCGATAGCCCAGGCCGACGGCATAGATTACCTCACCTCCGCCAGCCGGCCCGGCGTCAGCTCGATAACGGCGAACCTCGAATTGAACTACGACCCCAACGCTGCGCTGAGCGAAATCAATACATTGGTCAATTCGGTCCTCAATCAATTGCCCCCTCAAGCGCAGCGGCCGACCATTCGTGTGTCGAACGGCCAGCTTTTCGCGCCCGTCTATATCGGACTGTGGAGCGACGATCTGCCTATCAACAAGATCACCGACTACGTCCGGCGCGTGGTCGAGCCTCAATTCCTGGCCGTCAGAGGCGTTCAGGCCGTCAGCCTTGCAGGCGGCCAGAACCTTGCGCTGCGCGCATGGCTCGACCCAAACAAACTGGCCGCATACGACCTAACCGCAGCAGACGTCAGCCGTGCCCTTGCCGCCAACAACTACCTGTCGGGCCTGGGCACGACGAAAGGTCAAATGGTCCAAGCCAATCTGAATGCAACCACGAACATTTCCTCGCTCGAAGATTTTGAGAATTTGGCGGTGAAGCAGACAGACGGCGCGGTGGTGCGGCTTCAGGATGTGGCCGAGGTTGAAATCGGCGCGGACGAATACGAGACCACGATTCTGATCGACGGCAAAAAAAGCATGTGGATTGCCATCGAAACGGCGCCGGGCGCAAACCTTCTCGAAGTTGTCCGCGACGTGCGTGAAGTCATTCCCGTGGTGAAGGCACAATTGCCGCCCGGCCTGGAGTTCGAGATTATCCACGACGCCGGGTTGTTCGTTGAAAGTTCCATTGTCGAAGTTATTACCACGATCATCGAAGCCTTGATCATCGTGACGTTGGTTGTATTCGCATTTCTCGGCTCCGTACGCTCTGTGCTTATTCCCGTCATTGCCATACCTCTGTCCCTTGTTGGCACGTTCGGGATGATGTTGCTGTTTGGCTTCACCATTAATCTCCTCACCCTGCTCGCGTTCGTGCTCGCCATCGGTTTGGTCGTGGACGACGCCATTATTGTCGTCGAAAACGTGAACCGGCACATGGCCGAGGGTATTCGCCCTCTGCAAGCCGCAAAGCTCGCGGCACGGGAGCTGGGTCTGCCGATTATCGCCATGACCAGCGTCCTGATCGCCGTCTATATCCCCATCGGCTTCCAGGGCGGCCTGACGGGCGCCATGTTCACCGAGTTCGCGTTTACTCTGGTGGGCGCCGTCGTGATCTCGGCAGTCGTCGCCCTCACCCTATCGCCCGTGATGTGCTCGCGCCTATTGGTGCCTCATTCAGAAGTCAAAGGATGGGAAGGCCGCGTTATTCATATCGTTGATGAGCGGATGGACCGCCTGTCCGCCCTGTTCCGGCGCGCCCTCAGCGACTCTCTGAACTTTGTGTCAGTGACGCTCGTTTTCGCGGGCCTTGTTTTGGGAAGCATCTATTTTCTTTATTCAGGCTCCCGTAGCGAACTGGCGCCCACCGAGGACAAGGGCCTCGTCAACGCGATGATGATCTACGCGCCCAATGCAACGCTTGATCAAAAACTGCTCTATATTCGCCAGCTCGCTGACCGGGCCAAGGACTATCCCGCCAAGCACCACATGTTCCAGAACGTTAGCCCGGGCACCATCAACGTGACCGCGATTACCCTGGTGCCCTGGGATGAACGCGATGAGACGGTCTGGGATATCCGCGACATGCTTGCCCGGGACTTGCCGGGCATTGCAGGCGCAGGCGGCGCGGCGTTCTTGCAGCCGGCCTTGCCCGCTGCCGGTGGTGCGGGCGCATTCGGATCGCCGGTTCAGTTCGTCCTCGGCTCGACGGAAGACTTCCAGCGTATGAATGAGGTGGTGGAGAATTTCGTGGCGCAGGCCCGGTCCAGCGGCATGTTCAGCTTTATCGACCACAACCTCAAAATCGATCAGCCGCGTTCAACCTTTGCCATCGACCGCGATAAGGCCGCACAACTCGGATTGAATATGAGTGACGTGGGCGGCGCGCTGTCGGCCATGCTCGGCGGTGGCTACGTCAATTACTTCGCTTTGGACGGACGGTCCTACAAAGTCATTCCGCAGGTGGAGCAGAAGTACCGGTTAAATGCGGATCAATTATTGAACTATCACATCCGCACACCAAACGGAGAAACCATACCCCTTTCGACCATCGCGAAATTTACGACCAAGGCCGTGCCGCAATCGTTCGGACACTTCCAGCAGATGAATGCGGTGATTGTCTCGGGCAATCTGGCGTCGGGCGTTTACCTGGGCGATGCTCTTGCGTATTTGGAGAATCTTGCCGCGCAAACTCTGCCGATCGGCTACACCACGGATTATTCAGGTGAGTCCCGGCGCTTCATGCAAGAATCTTCGGGTTTCGTGACGACGTTCGTATTCGCCCTTGTGATCATAACCCTGGTGCTCGCCGCCCTTTTTGAAAGCTTCCGCGATCCTTTGATCATTCTCGTGTCCGTGCCCATGTCCATTGCCGGCGCATTGCTGTTTATCAATCTCGGGGTCGGCGGTGCGAGCATCAACATTTACACGCAGGTGGGACTGGTCACCTTAATGGGGCTTATCAGCAAGCACGGCATTCTCATCGTGCAATTCGCCAATCACCTGCAGCAAGAAGGGCGCAACAAACGCGAAGCCATCGAGGAAGCCACCGAAATTCGCCTGCGCCCCATTCTCATGACGACAGGCGCCATGGTGCTCGGGGTTGTCCCTCTCCTTCTCGCGAGCGGCGCGGGCGCGGAAGCGAGATTTAATATGGGGCTGGTGATCTCTTCCGGGGTCGCAATCGGCACCCTGTTCACGCTGTTCGTGGTGCCGGCTGTGTATCTTCTGCTCGCGGCCGACCATTCCAAACACGTGCCTGCTTCGGATCTGGGGCCAACCGCCCAGGAGAGCGCGTCACCGGCTGAATAGGCCCCTTTCGGAACATCCCCGAAACGCTTCAAGGCGATTATTTGGCAATGCAAAAGAATATGGCCGGATCAAGGCTTACGTAACAGAAACGGCCCGCAAAATATTGCTTTTCCATAATTTTATCCTTGTAAAAGCCCGTTAATTTGTAACAATACCGGCCGTAGCACGGTCTCGGGGGTTGCTACGCAACATTTGGCTGCTGCGCTGAACACAACCTATCGTGCCGGTGCAGTGCGAAAAGAAAGATCGGTGACATGACCTTTGACGCAAGCACCCCCAGCGCTTACGGCACCTCTTTGGCCAATTCGAGCGCCAGCGACCATAAAATCCCCGTCCTCCAGAAAACTCTAAAATCTTCAATCGGTTGTACCGGTGTCGGCCTGCATTCGGGCGTCCGCGTGGCGATGAAGCTGCATCCGGCGCCGCCCGATACCGGCATCGTCTTCAAGCGCGTCGACCTCGTTGGCGGCGGCGCCACGATCGATGCCCGCTGGGCCCGGGTTGTGGATTCCCGCATGTGCACGGTTATCGCCGACGAAAACGGAATTGGGGTCGCGACTGTCGAGCACCTGATGTCGGCCTTCTATGGCTCGGAAATCGACAATGCCGTCGTTGAAATCAATGGCCCGGAAGTGCCGGCCATGGACGGCAGCGCGTCGCCCTTCATCTTCCTTATTGAATGCGCAGGCATCGAGGAACAGGACGCGCCACGCCGCGGAATTCGCATATTGCGCCGTAAGTCCTATTTCAACGGCAACAAGATGGTGGCCCTGGGTCCCCACGACGACGGGCTAAGGGTGGAGTTTCACATCGATTTCAACGCAGAGGCCATTGGCCGGCAAAGCTGCGATTTCACCGTGGGCCGGGATGCCTTCAAGTCGGAAATCAGCCATGCCCGCACTTTTGGGCTGCTTTCGGACGTTACAGCCCTGCGCGAGGCCGGCTTGGCGCGCGGCGGCACGCTGGATAACGCCATCGTGGTCGATGGAAACCGGATTCTCAATGACGATGGCCTGCGCCACGAAAACGAATTTGTGCGCCACAAGGCCCTGGACGCCATTGGCGACCTGTACCTGACCGGCCACCCCATTATCGGCCACTTTGTCGGGAGATGCTCCAGTCACGCGGATACCGCCAGCCTGATGCGCCAGATTTATGCCGACGAATCGAGCTGGGAAATGGTCGATCTTTGGAATGAACCCGCGAAGACCACCTCCTGGGTGAACGGCAAACAGGACATGGTCGCCTACGCCTAGGCCGGGTACCTAAATCCCGGCGGGATTTACCCCCGATTTCTCTATTAAAAAGACCGCTGCAGACGGCGTGACAGTTTGACTCGGCGTGGTATACTGTGCCCGCCAGTCGCCCAGGGCAGATTTTGGCGCAATGAAATCAACACCATAGATCGAACGCGGAAACCATGGCTCACAGTGAGACATCATCCATGAGGAACCGGCAGCGGAAATTCACGGTCTCTGCCCTGCTTGCCCTGACTGTGTTTGCCCTCTCTGCATGCGCCAATAAGGATGAACTCGAATACGTCGAAAGCTCGATCTACGAGATCTACAGCCAAGCCGTCAGTTACGTCGACAATGGCCGTTATACCGACGCTGCTTTGTTTTTCGATGAGGTAGAGCGTCAACACCCCTATTCAGTATGGGCAACCAAGGCCAAGCTCATGTCGGCCTACGGGCATTATCACGCCGGTCAATATGACGAAGCCATTACCCGCCTCGACCGTTTCATTGCCGTGCACCCCGGCAATCGCGACGTGGCTTACGCGTATTACCTGAAGGCCCTTTGCTATTACGAGCAAATCGCGGACGTGCGGCGGGATCAGCAAATCACGGCGCTCGCCATGCAGTCCTTGCAAGACGTCATTACGCGTTTTCCAGATTCACCTTATGGCCGTGACTCGCGCTTGAAGCTCGATCTCACCATGGACCATTTGGCGGGCAAGGAAATGGAAGCCGGCCGATTCTATATCAACAACCGCCACTTCCTTGCGGCCATCAATCGTTTCAAAAACGTGGTCGAGACCTACAGCACCACCAGCCATGTCCCCGAAGCGCTTTACAGGCTCACAGAGGCCTACACCGCCCTGGGCCTTCCGTCGGAGGCGCGCAAATCAGCCGCGGTCTTGGGCTACAACTTCCCGTCCGATCAGTGGTACGGCGACGCCTATGCCTTGATGGACAGTGCGCGGACCACTCAGTTCGCTTCCGAGGAACGCGCCGCGCCGGTGCAAAACGCCGAAAACGAAAATCCTCAAAATCAAGTTCAGTAGCGCGAGCCCAACGTGGCAAGCCTATCCGGGATGACCCTTTTGCCCTTCGCGAGGCTCGCGTGCTGACGCATCTGTCCATTCGCGATGTGGTCGTCGTTGACAAATTGGAGGTGGAATTCGCGCCGGGGCTTTGTGTCTTGACCGGGGAAACGGGCGCTGGAAAATCCATCGTGCTCGACGCCTTGGGCCTTGCGCTCGGCAGCCGCTCGGACGCGGGATTGATCCGGACCGACGCGGAAAAACTCTCCGTTTCCGCGTCCTTTGCCGTTCACCCCAATCATCCCGCCAATGCGCTGCTCGCCTCGCAGGAAGTACAGACCGACGACATGCTGGTGTTGAGGCGCGTGGTCGGCGCGGACGGCCGCAGCCGCGCCTTCATCAACGATCAGCCGGTGAGCGTCGGCCTATTACGCGCGGTCGGCGATCTCTTGGTCGAAGTCCACGGACAATTTGAAACCCACGGTCTTCTCGATCCGTCAACGCACCTGGGCGTTCTGGACGCCTACCGCAGATCCAAGGGCGGCGATGCGCCCGACAGAGCCTGCGCAGACACCTGGGCAGCATGGCAGACAGCCGCTGCTGAACTGAATGACGCCCAGAACAATTTGTCAGCGGCCCTTAACGAGGAAGACACGCTGCGTCACCAGGTAAGCGAATTGGAGGCTTTGGCCCCACAAACTGGTGAAGAAAAAGCACTGGCGGACACGCGCGCCCGCCTTCGCCACGGTGAGCAAATCATCCAGGCGCTGACCGATGCCCGCAACGCGGTATCCGACAATGTCGATGTAGAGTCCGCCCTGCGTAGCGCTCTGAACCAATTGTCCAAGGTTGCCCATCTGGCCCAAGGACACCTCGATTCCCTATGCCAATCCCTGGAACGGGCCGCCATCGAAACCGGTGAAGCCTTTCGGGAACTAGAGCACGTGGGTTCGGCATTCGAGTCCGACCCGGCCGCGCTGGAACGGGCGGAAGAGCGTCTTTTCGCCCTCAAGGCCGTGGCGCGCAAACATAACTGCGCGGTGGACGACCTGCCGACCGTCAGAAATCTTCTGAGCATGCGCCTCGCCGCACTCGACAACGGTAGCGACGCCGTAAAACGTCTCGCGGCGAAAGAGAAATCCACACGGCTAGCGTTCGAGAAAGCTGCTGCGAATTTAAGCAGATCCCGTCAGGACGCCGCGCTAAAGTTGGACAAACTCGTCAATAAGGAATTACCGCCTCTCAAGTTGGACAAAGCCGTATTCAAGACGGTCATCGCACAAAAACCTGAGACCAACTGGAACGCATCGGGATTGGACAAGGTAACGTTTGAAGTGACCACCAACCCCGGCTTGCCGCCCGGCCCGCTCAACAAGATCGCCTCGGGGGGCGAACTCGCACGCTTCATGCTGGCATTGAAAGTGGTGCTCGCCGGATCTCAAGACCGCGCCGCACTGATTTTTGACGAAGTGGACGCCGGCATCAGCGGCGCCACCGCCAGTGCCGTCGGGGAACGACTGGCGAAACTGGGCCAGTCCGTGCAGGTTCTTGTGGTTACACACGCACCGCAGGTCGCCGCGCGCGGTACGCACCATTGGCGTGTCAGCAAGTCCTCGCGGGGCAGCGCGACCAGCACTGCGGTGGCATTATTGAACGCCGCGGAAAGCCGCGAAGAGATTGCGCGCATGTTGGCCGGCGAAAAAGTGACCGACCAGGCGCGCGCCGCCGCAGATAGCTTGATGGATACTGCCTCGTGACCAAATCCGTACGTGAAATCGCCGTTGATGACCTGTCCGAAAAACAGGCGAAGGAAGAGTTGAAGTCTTTGGCCGGAGAAATCGCCCAGCACGATATTTCCTACCACCAGAACGACGCCCCCGAAGTTACCGACGCCGAGTACGACCAGCTTCGTCAACGCAATGACGCGATCGAAAAGCGGTTTCCCAAGCTTATTCGCGAAGACAGCCCCAATAGAACCGTCGGTGCCGCGCCGGCACGCGGGTTCAAAAAAGTAGCTCACAGCGTGCCGATGCTATCTCTCGGCAATGCCTTTACTGAAGAGGACGTCACCGATTTTGTCGATGGCATTCGCCGCTTTCTCAAACTTCAAGCGGATGAAGACATTGAATTCACCGCCGAACCGAAAATCGACGGCGTATCATTCTCGGCGCGGTACGAAGACGGAAAACTCACAGTTGCCGCAACCCGGGGAGACGGCACGGAAGGCGAAGACATTACGGCCAATATGAAGACCGTCAAAGGTCTGCCCCACACTATCGAGGGAAAAGCCCCGGCGCTGATCGACATCCGCGGCGAAGTGTATATGACCAAGGCTGACTTCCTAGCCATGAACGCGACCCAGGAGAAAAAAGGCTCCAAAGTCTTTGCCAACCCGCGCAATGCGGCCGCCGGTTCACTGCGCCAGCTTGACCCGAACATCACTGCCGAACGGCCGCTGAAGGTCTTTTGCTACGCCTACGGCGTCCTGGAAGGCATGAGTTGGGACACCCATTGGGATTTTCTCATGCAGCTTGAAGACTGGGGCTTCCCGGTCAACGAACGCACCACGTTGTGCGCCTCGGTCGAGGATATGATCAAAGCTTATGACAAACTTGGCGCGGAGCGCGCTAACCTCGCCTACGATATCGACGGCATTGTCTACAAGGTTAACCGTAAGGATTTGCAGGAGCGCCTCGGTTTTGTGAGCCGCGCACCACGCTGGGCGACCGCCCATAAATTTTCAGCCGAACGCGCGGAAACGGTGCTGGAGAAAATCGAAATCCAGGTCGGCCGCACAGGCGCCCTTACGCCGGTCGCCCATCTGAAACCTGTAACGGTCGGCGGCGTGGTTGTCAGCCGCGCAACGCTTCACAACGAAGACGAGATTGTCCGCAAGGACATCCGTGAGGGAGACTCGGTTATCATTCAGCGCGCGGGGGATGTCATCCCGCAGGTTGTCGAAGTTGTTACAAGTAAACGCCCAAAGGCGAGCAAACCGTACAACTTTCCTGGACAGTGTCCCGTCTGCGGAAGCCTCGCCATTCGCGAGGAGGACGAGGCCGTCAAGCGGTGCACGGGTGGTCTGATTTGCCCCGCACAGGCCGTGCAGCGTCTCAAACATTTCGTTTCCCGCGAAGCGTTCGACATCGAAGGCATTGGCGGCAAGCACATCGAAGCCTTCTTCAAAGATGAGACGATAAAGAGCCCGGCGGATCTGTTCACGCTTGAGCAGCGTGATAAATCATCTCTTACACCACTGCGCGCCCGCGAAGGCTGGGGCTCCAAGTCGGCGGAAAACCTCTTTGCCTCCATCAATAATCGCCGGACGATTGCCCTCGACCGTTTCATCTATGCCCTCGGCATACCTCAAGTCGGCCAAGCCACCGCACGCCTTCTGGCTCAGTCGTATGGATCATACGAAGCCTGGCGTGATGCCATGGTCGCCGCGCAAGACCAGGAATCGGAAGCGTACAAGGACCTGATCAACATTGAGCAAATTGGCGGCTCTGTTGCCGCCGATCTGGTTGGCTTCTTCGCCGAGCAACACAACCTTGATGTACTTTCAGCGTTGACCAAAGAAATCAAAATTCAGGACGCGCAAAAGCCTGACACCTCTTCCTCGCCGGTCGCCGGCAAAACCATAGTGTTTACCGGCACGCTCGAAACCATGAGCCGCGGTGAAGCCAAAGCCAAAGCCCAATCCATGGGTGCAAAAGTGGCAGGCTCCGTCTCCAAAAAAACCGATCTTGTGGTCGCAGGTCCGGGCGCTGGATCAAAGCTCAAGGACGCTCAATCCTTGGGAATTCAGGTCATGACCGAAGACGAATACCTCGCCTTCATCGGCGCCTGACGCGTAACTTTATTGCGCTTACATATAACTCACGTACACCATATTGGATTCGCGACGCGGCGGAATTAAGCTGCGGGTGATTCCCGAGAACCGCGACCTATAAGTGAGACGCGCCTCGGGTCGAAGACCCCTGCAATATTTTGGAGACGCAACTATGAGAACGTACTACGGCCGTGTGCTAACCGGAATCGCCGCCGGCATGGCGCTTGCGATTTCTTCGGCGTTCGCTGCGGATCTGTCGGCTGATTCCCAAGTGGGAACCTTACTCGATAATCCGAATGCAAAAGCGGTCCTGGAAAAGCATATCCCGGAATTTATCAGCAATCCGCAAATCGAACAGGCGCGCGGCATGAGCCTGCGCAGCCTGCAAACCTTTGCACCGACGCTGACGGACGAGGTCCTCTCCGAGATCGACAAAGATCTTTCGGAGGTCTCGAACTAAGCTCACTTAAATCCATGAAAAAGGCCGCCGAAATAATCGGCGGCCTTTTTTATTCATGATGAATACCGCTTAAGACAACGGCGTACGGGGCGCATCGTCCTTTAATGCGCCGGGTAATTTATCCGCAAGCTCCAGCAACTGCCGGCGGTTCAATTCAAATCCCAACCAGCCGGTCGCCGTGCGGAAAGCAAAAACCATCGCGCCGGGCGCATTGGCGTCTTCCAACACCGTCCATTCAAGCGCCACCGTACGCGCCATATTTCTGACGTCTTGCCCACGACCTCCAGCCTGATTTTGCAGTTGTGCCGCCAGCGTGTGCGCTGTGGTGGCCAGGGTCTGGAGCTGCCCCGCGGACATCTTGCTCGTCAGAACCTTGCCATCCTCTTCGATGACAAGACGCGCATGATCTGCGCCGGTGTCCAAGTTCAATCTCACTGCTGGTTTGGCTGCCATAACGCCCCCTTTGAAAAACTTCGCGCGACACTAGCTGTTTATGGTTTGGCCATCAACGCCGCAATCATGTTGTTTTCGGTCATGACGCGGATCGGCTTTCCCTTTGCAAAGGCGACAACATTTTCAACCGCTTCACCAAAAAAGACCCGATACTGCTCGTCGGTGATGTACCCGGTGTGGGGTGTCGTCACCACGTTTTCCAGGGTCCGCAGCGGGTGATCTGCAGGCAGCGGTTCCCGATCGTAGACGTCCAGCCCGGCACCGGCGATGGATCCATTTTTCAGTGCGCCAATCAGAGCCGCTTCATCGATGAGCGGGCCGCGCGATGTATTGATGATATAGGCGGATGGCTTCATCAGCTTCAGTTCCTTGGCACCGATCATGCCGCGCGTGCTGTCGGCCAACACCATGTGCACGGACACGAAATCCGCCGTGCGCAGCAGGTGCTCCAATTCAACGCTTACGGTACCCGCCGCCTTGGCGCGTTCGTCCGTCAGATTTGGGCTCCAAGCCACGGTTTTCATATCGAACGCCTGAGCATACTGCACCATCTTGCGGCCGATATTGCCGAGCCCGACCAAACCAAGCGTCTTACCCGTCACGCTCATGCCTGGCGCCGTCTGCCAGCCACCCGCCCGCACATTTGCATGATCCCAAACAATGCGGCGGCTCAGGACAAGCAGCAGCCCCCACGTTAATTCCGGCGCCGCGCCGGGCACGCCCATGGTATAGCACACCGTTATGCCCTTCTCCTTGGCGGCCTCAAGGTCGATCAGCCAGTTCACACCGCCGGTGGTCACAAGCAATTTCAAATTGGGAAGCCGCTCAAACAAGGACCGCGTAAACGGCAGGCGGTCACGCTCGGCGACGATCGCGTCGTAAGATGCCAATCTCTCGGCCGCGGCGTCCTCGCTGGGAATATGATCGGCATAAAAGTCAACTTCACCCAAGCCGTCCAACTGTGACCAGTCGGCGATTTTCGGAACAATTCCCATATAGTCATTGATCACCGCAACACGCAGCATCGCGCCCTCCCCCTCTTCACGTTATTATTTTAGGTAGTCCTGCGTGAGTTCTTCCGAAACTTTCCACAATCTCTCGGCGAGTGCATCGTTTGTCGCGAAGCTGCTCATTTCCGCTGGATTGCAATTGTCGAAATATGCGCCACTAACTTTTGTCAAGGCCGGGCTTGTCGCAACGTAGCAGGTGGTTGCCGCGCCTTGCGCTGAAGTCTTCATGAACGGCTTTGCCAAGACCGTCAGCGGCGCGCTCAAGAAGCCCGGCAGATTGTGAAAAATATTTGTGTACACAAAACCCGGATGCAGAGCGTTCACGGTCGTGTTTGTACCCGCCAGTTTTTTGGCCAACTCGCGTGATGTCAGAACGTTCGCCAACTTTGACTGGCCATAAAATTTGAGCGCACTGTATCCTTTTGCTCCCGACAAATCGTCGAAATCAATGCCGCCTTTGTTGGGTGAATGGTGAGACTCGGACGCAACGATCACAAAACGCCCCTGCGGCGCGGCTTTGACCTGCTCCATCAAGCGATTGATCAAGATGAAGTGGCTCAGATGGTTGACCACAAATTGTTTCTCCAGCCCCTTCACCGTTTCGCATTTCTGCCGCCCGATAATCCCGGCGTTCAGAATTAGTGCGTCGATCGGCATGTTGATGGACCTCACTGTGTCCGCGAGAGCAGCGACAGACGCAAAATCCTCCTGCTCGCACCCCAAGGGCGTGACGTTGCCCTTAATCCCGGACTCGGAAACGGACCTCCAGGCCTGCTCGGCCTTCGCCTGGGTGCGGCCCACGCCCAGCACATGCGCACCGCGTTTGGCCAAGGTTTTCATGGCCTCGTACCCGATCCCGGACGTGCACCCCGTGATCAGCATCGTCTTGCCGCTCAAATCCATGCCTGCCGTCACCTGGTCCGCTGTGGATTTGCGGCCGAATTCACTGCGCGGCAGAGCGCCGGGCTGGTCCGTCATACGTAAATCTCCGCGTTTCAATTCAATCTGCGCGTAGTGTATCAACTCACCTTCGTCTTGATAGACTGAATCCTCAAAACAAGAGGGGGAGAAAATGGCCAGGGATCTTGCGGGGGAATTCAACGGACACATCGTGGTCGTAACAGGGGGCGCCAGCGGCATTGGCGAGGGCTGCGCGAGACGCTTTGCAAACGGCGGTGCCAAAGTCGTCATTGCCGATATCAACCTCAAAAAAGCCCAGGACGTGGCTGCATCTATTGATGGATACGCCGTTGAAGTGGACGTCGCCGACGACAAGGCCGTGGAGCAATTCGCCGCGCACTGTGAATCCGAATACGGTCCGATTTCGAGTGTTGTTACCAGTGCCGGCGTGCTTCAGCCGCCCCTGCCCCCCGAAGAGCTTCCCATCGAGACCTGGGATAAAGTCATGGACGTGGACTTTCGCGGCACTTACCTCACGTGCCGGGCGTTCGGCAGCCGCATGGCCCTGCGCGGCAAAGGCAGCATCGTGACGGTCGCGTCCATCACGGCAGGCCTATCCGTTCCGCTGCATTCCTACGCTCCGGCCAAATCCGCCGTCGTTGCCCTCACCCGCACCCTCGCCGCCGAGTGGGGCCGCTCGGGCGTGCGCGTCAACGCCATATCCCCCGGCGCAACGTGGACGGCCGCGCTGGAAGAAGCCGTCGCCAAGGGCGAGCGCAACGTCAAAGGGCTGGAGGAAGTCTCCTGCATGGGACGCCTGCTCAGTACCGAGGAAATCGGCAATGCGGCGGCTTTTCTGTGCTCGGATCAAGCCTCGGGTATCACCGGAATCGATCTGATTGTAGATGCGGGTTGGATCGCGGGCGGCGCATGGCACGCCTATTTCGGTTTCCGCCCGCCGCGTGAAGCCTAGTTTCAAATTTAGAAAGTCAATCGAATGAGCGATCAATCTTCCGTCTCCATCGCAGATACCGTCGAACAGCACCTGCAACTCATCGAAAAGCTCAATCCGAAACTCAATGCTGTTTTGACACTGACTGCTGAGGAGGCGCGTGCGCGCGCCGCGGCCCTCGACAAAAGCGCCGCAAACGGCAACCACCTGAGCGCGTTGCACGGGCTGCCCATGATCATCAAGGACTGCCTCGCCGTGAAGGGCATTCGGTCCACGTGGGGCAACAAAGCATACGAAAATCGCATTGCCGATCATGATGCCGAACTGGTCATGCGCCTCAAGAACGCGGGTGCGGTGTTCCTTGGCATGTCAAATCTCAGCGAGCTTTGCTTCAGTGTCACCAATCTCAACGATCACTTCGGCGCTGCCCGCAATCCATGGAATACAGATCACGTCACCGGCGGCTCGAGCGGCGGGTCCGCGGCCTCGGTTGCGGCGGGTTTGTGCCGTGTGGCCATCGGCACCGACACCGGCGGCTCCGTGCGCATTCCCGCGTCCTTTTGTGGCGTGACCGGCTTGCGCCCGACGGTGGGGCGCATTCCCACCACGGGCGGGCTCAGTCTCAGCACCAGGTTCGATACCGCCGGACCCATCGCCTACGACATCGCCGACGTCGCGGCAGTGTACATGGTCATCGCCGGATACGATCCCGCCGATCCCAATTCCGTCGAACGCCCGGTGGAGAATGTTGTCGCCGCCGTCAAAGGGAACATCGAAGGCATGGCCATCGGCATTCCCAAATCCTTTTACTATGACAATCTCGACACGGACGTTGCCGCGCGGCTGCAAGATGCCATTAAAACATTCGAATCATGCGGCGCGAGTATCGTGGACATCGACTTGGCCGACGCTGCCGGTGCGACCAAAGCGGCCATGGGCATTGTTGCGGCTGAAACACTCGAAGCCTTCGCCGACCAAATAGCGGAAAAGCCCGAAACCATCAGCCGGTCCGTTCTTGCAAACATGAAGTTTGGCGAGCGGGTCAGCGGCGTAAGATTTGCGGCCGCGCGGCGCAGACTTCAGGAATGGGACCTGACGTTGCGCAAAGCATTCGACGACGTAGACTTCATTCTCACCCCGTCCGTTCCCTGCACCGCCATCCCCATTTCCCCGGACGCGGACTCCCACGAAAATCTCCAGAAGCTGACAACCGGTGCTTATGCCATCGGCGCGGCGGGCGTGCCGTCCATGTCCGTGCCTTGCGGATTTGACGGAAAAGGCCTGCCTGTGGGTATGCAGATCACCGCGCCGTGGTGGCACGAAGCCACCCTGTTCCGCGCCGGCGGCGCCTTTCAGGTCCGCACGGACTTTCATACCGCGCGCCCAAAATTCTAGGAAATTCAAAGGCTCACAGGGCTGGATACGCGCAAACGAATGGCTCCCATGCACAGGTTCCATAGCCGTGTTGGCCCCGTTTGGGCTATTTTCGATCCATGGACAGCGTGGTCCCCTCACCCGACCTAATTTACCCCTTCGAGCAAAAGCCGGAGATCGGCGACGGCTCGGCCGTCGAGGTTGCGCCCGGCCTGCATTGGCTGCGCATGCCTCTGTTCTCTGCCCTGCCCGCGATCAGCGTGTGGGCGATTGCCGACGGCGACGGCTGGACCATCGTGGACACCGGCTTGCGCTCCACCAAAACCACCGAGGCTTGGCGCGCGGCTTTCAGCGGCGTTCTTGAAAGCAAACCGGTCACGCGCGTGATCTCCACGCACATGCACCCGGACCATTGCGGCATGGCCGGCTGGCTGGTGAACCGCTTCGATACGCGTCTATGGATGAGCCGCCTTGAATACCTCACCTGCCGCCTGATGGCTGCCGACACAGGCCATGAAGCCCCTATTGACGGCGTGCGGTTCTATAAGGCTGCGGGTTGGGACGATGAAGCCATCGAAACCTACAAGGCCCGCTTCGGCGGTTTCGGCGAAGCCATCTATGCCATGCCCGCCTCCTACCGCCGTATTTCCGACGGCGATACGTTCAACATCGGCGAACATGAATGGCACGTGGTGGTCGGGACAGGGCATTCACCGGAACACGCCTGCCTCTACTGCCCAAGCCTCAAGGTTTTCGTTTCCGGCGATCAGGTGCTGCCGCGCATCTCCTCTAACGTTTCGGTGTTCCCCACCGAACCCGACGCCGATCCCCTGGGCGACTGGCTCGCTTCCCTCGCCCGCATTAAGACGCTGGTACCCGACGACGTGCTGGTCTTGCCCGCCCACAACTATCCCTTTAGGGGCCTGCACGCGCGCCTCGATCAACTCGTCTCAGGCCACCTCGAAGACCTCGATAAATTGGTCGAGAAGCTCGCCGAGCCGCGCCGGGCCATAGATATTTTCGACGTCCTCTTCAAACGGCCCATCACGCCCAATCTTCTTGGCATGGCCACCGGCGAGGCCGTGGCTCATCTCAACCACCTGACGGCCACCGGAAGAGCCGTGCGCGAAGCGAATTCAGATGGTATTAATTGGTGGCGCGCGGCCTAATTCGCGCGGGGAGGAACCACCGTTGCCCGAGATCACCATCACACCTTCGGATAAGTACGCCTTCGGTGCGCGGATCGACGGCATCGACATCGGCGCGGGCATTGACGATAAAACCGCCGGCGTCATTGAAAGCGCCCTCAACGAGCACGCCGTTATCTGCGTTTCAGGAGAGCCCTACGGCCCGCCGGAGCTGGTGAACTTCTCCCGTCACTTCGGCGCGCTCGAAATCAACGTCGCCAAGACCTTCCATCACGGCGCCATTCCCGAGGTGAACGTGCTCTCCAACCGCGTTATCGACGGCAAGCCGGAAGGCTCGCCCGACGCCGGCCAGGTCTGGCACACGGATTTGTCTTACAACCGGGTGGTTGGCCGCGCCTCGATCCTGCATGCCCACCAAGTGCCGTTCAAGGACGGCAAGGCGCTCGGCGATACGGCCTTCCGCAGCATGTATCTCGCATACGAAAATTTGCCTAAGGACATCAAAGAACGTCTGGAGGGTAAGGAAGCCTGTCACGAGTTCGAGAAGATGTGGACCCAGATGATCGCCAAAGGTTCAAAACGCGCGGCGTATACGGACGCGCAGCGCGCCGAAAAACCGCCGGTGGTTCACCCCGTGTTCCTCACCCACCCCTGGACGGGGCGCAAATGCCTGTTCGTGAACCGCGGCCTGACGCAATTCATTCTCGGCATCCCCCGGGAAGAAAGCGACGATTTGCTCGAATGGCTGTTCGACTATGAGGAAGGCGAAGAGTTTGAATACCGCCACGAGTGGCGCGTGGGCGATACGGTGATCTGGGACAATTGCGCGACCATTCACTGCGCCACAGGCGGATATACAACCGACCAGCATCGGGTCATGATCCGCACGCAAGTGTTAGGGAATGAGGACAAGTACACGGCCGCCAACGCGCCCCTCGGCGCCCGCCTGCTGAAACAGGCAAGCTAGCGCGCTAAGCGACCTCCCGGGCGGTGCGGACGGAAAGCGCGCGCTCTGCGATGGCGACCGCCCGCATGAACTCATCCAAATTACAATCGATCACCGCGAAATCTTCCGCGTGTTGCATCTGTTCGGCCAGTTTACCTGCCCGGATCGCGCCGTACTGAAGGCATAGGCCCTTCAAGGAATGCGCGGCTTTCCGTGCGCCGTCCAAATCCTGCGCCTGAACCGTAGCGGTCAGCCTCTCTTTGTGTTCACGGATATTGGAAAGCGCCTTTTCCAGAATCGGCGTCAAAGTGTCCTTGCCGAGCATTTCCTCCAGGTCCGCGATGACGGCTTCGTCAAAATCCTTGTCCTCGTGTGTGGCGTTGCCATCGACATGGTCAGGCTGGAAAGGTTTCTGGGGCACATTCGCGATGCACCTATGGATTTCGTCGATGAGCTCCCGCCAATTGATCGGCTTGCCGATCAACGACGTCAGGCCGGACTCCCGGTATTTTTTGCGGTTCTCGTCCACAATGTCCGCCGTCAGCGCAATCACCGGTGTTTCGTTTTTCGGCGGCGGCATGTTCCGGATTTCGCGTGTCGCCGTTACGCCGTCCATCACCGGCATCTGCATGTCCATCAGCACCACGTCAAAGGCACCATCCCGCACAGCCTTGACTGCGACAGCGCCGTTCTCCGCAGTCGCCACGGCATGGCCTTTACGGCCCAACATGGTTTCCTGCAAATAGCGCGTGGCTTCGCTGTCATCGACGACAAGAATATTAAGCCTTGCGGTTTGTTCCTCAAAATTGGCCGACGCTTCTTTGTGATCAAGCGCGGACGCATCTCCCTCGGCAACAGGTATCGTAAATGAAAACGTGGATCCCTCGCCTTCCTTTGAGGAGATCGCGATTTCGCCGCCGAGAATTTCCACCAGCCGGCTACTGATGGACAGGCCCAGACCGGTGCCGCCGAACCGGCGGGATATACCTTCGTCGGCCTGCGTAAAGGGCTGAAACAGGCGTGAGACCTGATCCGGGGACATTCCAATTCCGGTATCTGCCACTTGAAAAAACAATTCCGAGGCCCGCGAATTGCCGACGCGCACGGCGGCGCGCACGGAAATATGGCCGTGATCGGTGAATTTTATCGCATTGCCGAGAATATTGTGCAGCACGCGTTTGATATGCGTCGGATCACCGACGTATATGCGCTCTAGGTCCGGCGCGATATTGAACGCCAACTCGATGTTCTTCTCTTTGGCCAGCGGCCGCATGAGTTCTCAGGCTTCCTCCAATAGCTCTTTGGGATTGAACGCGATGCGCTCGATGGTGATCTTGTCCGCTTCGATCTTTGAGAAGTCGAGAATGTCATTGAGAAGATCGAGCAGGTGGCGCCCGGCCTTTGAAATTCGCGACACGTGTTCTTTTTGACCACCTTGGAGTTTTTCTTCCATGAGCAGATCGGACATGCCGAGGATCGCGGTCATCGGCGTGCGCAGTTCGTGGCTCATCATGGCCAGGAAATCCGACTTGGCCTTGCTCGCACTTTCGGCGCGCTGCCGTCGCCCTTCTAGATATTCTTTAAACCTTGATATGGCGATCAACGGACCGATTGAAACGACCGCAATGGCAAAAGTATTCGTGAGCCACGTCGTAAATATCATGGTGGACTCGGGCGGCGGTGGCGGCGCAAGCAACCCAGCCTGAAACACCGCGTAAATGCCGATGGCCGTCAGCATGGAAAATACAACGGCGGCGATGCCGGCCTTCTCACCGAAAAACACCGCCGTCATCAAACTACCGGCGACGAAATACGCCAACGCGTACGGCGTGCCGAAGGTCACATGTCCGCCAACACCAACCAAATAGTAAAGCATGATGACCGCGCCCGCGCGTACCACGAACGGCAACTTATTGCGCAGGACAGCCGTAAGAGCCAACACGCTGAATATACTGACGTGCACGCCCATGATGGGTAGCCAGCCAAAGTCGACGATTCTGGTGAGGCTCCCCATCACGGCAATAGCCGCGACAAATACCAGCCATATCAGAGTCGCGTTGCAGACATCTGAGCGAATATCGGTAAGCGTCTTGTTTTCTTCAGACATTGCGCAACGCAGATTTTGACTTGATGGATCAGGGATATTGTTTAGCGTGAGTGCCTACCAATCGGTAGTGCAAAATAGCCGCGAATCGCTGCTGAAAGCCGCCTGGAAAATGCATTCGAGGGGAGAGTAAGAATGCCTATCAACCGCCAGTGGATTCTTAAAAGTCGGCCATCGGGCATGGTCTCCACGGACAATCTCGCATACCGCGAGAGCGACATGCCGAACACGGAGTTGAACGACGGCGAGGTTCTGGTTCGCAACAAGATTTTTGCCTGCATGCCGGCCATGCGCACGTGGATGAATGCAGACTCAGAATACTTTCCGCCCATCCCGCTAGGCGCGCCGGTCACAGCGCCCGCCGTTGCCGAGGTCGTGACGTCCAATAATCCCCGATTTAAAGCCGGCACTTTGGTGTCAGGCCTTACGGGTTGGGAAGACTATTCGCTCGTCAGCAAGAACAATTTCTTCATTTCACCCCTGCCCGAGGGCATTGACCCCTTGGACGCGCTCACCATATTGGGCGGCAACGCGATTACAGCGTACTTCGGACTCTTGAAAGTTGGCGAACCCAAGGACGGCGAAACTGTTGTTGTGACCGGCGCGGCGGGCTCGACCGGATCTCTTGTGTGCCAAATCGCCAAAATAAAAGGCTGCCGTGTGATCGGCATCGCGGGCGGCCCCGAAAAATGTAAATGGCTGTTGGATGAAGCCAATATTGACGCCGCCATCGATTATAAATCTGAAGACGTCGCAGCGCGTCTCAAGGAACTTTGCCCAAAGGGTGTGGATGTCTTTTTCGATAACGTCGGTGGCACCATCATGCAGGATGTCATCGACCAAATGGCAATGTACGGACGCTGTGTCATGTGCGGCCAGATTGCCCACTACAATACGCCCGGTCCGGCGCCCGGTCCGCGCGACATGTTCCGCGTCATCTCCCATCGCCTGCGCATTCAGGGGTTCATCAGTTCGGATTTCATGAAAGACCGCAAGGAAGCCCTTACCGACCTTTCCGCGTGGGCGCGTGCGGGCAAACTGGCGCATCAGGTGGACATGCGCGAGGGATTCAAGAATTTGCCCGAAACCTATTTTGAGCTGTTCAGCGGAGGTAACAACGGCACCCTACTCTTGAAAGTAGACGAGGCGTGAGGAAATGAGCATTACGCACTTCGGTAAAGCCTTATGAGCCAGAAAACACCAGTCGAGGCCAGGCCTGCGTCAACCGTCCTCCTATTGCGCGATTCAGCGCCAGGGGCCCTCGAAGTCTTTATGGTCGAGCGGCATCACAAGATGGATTTTGCCGCTGCTGCACGCGTATTTCCCGGCGGACGCGTGGACGAGGCAGATGTACATCTCGGCGGCTCCGTGGAAGCGTCCTTTCGGGTCGCCGCCATTCGTGAAGCCTTTGAGGAAAGCGGCATCCTGTTGGCGCGGCCCAAAGGCGATGTAGCACTTATTGCCGCCAATCGGCTCGACGCTCTCCAGCACGCCCGAGAACCTCTCAATGTCGGACAACTCGACTTTGGCGACTTTCTGAACGCCGAAAGCCTAACTCTGGCCGAGGACCTGCTGGTGCCCTTTGCACATTGGATTACGCCGGTCGTATATCCCAAGCGCTACGACACCTTATTCTTTTTAGCGCGCGCGCCCGACGACCAGACCGGCGCCCATGACGGTTATGAGTCCGTAGACTCACTCTGGATTTCTCCAGCGCGGGCCCTGGCGGATGCCGACGCCGGCAAATGCAAACTGGAATTTGCAACACGGCGAAACCTGGAAAAGCTCGCGCGCAGCACCTCGACTAAAGACGCCATCAATTCAGCGACAAAATCGAAAGTTGTCCGGGTCCTGCCGACAACCACCGGCGAAGGCGAGTCTATGAGGGTGAGCATTCCCGCCGAGGCGGATTATGGCGGCACCGATTTCTCAATGTGGAAATAAGGGCGCGAGGTATTCCCGCTACCAGGAGCGGTTCTTGGTCAACATGCTCTTCGGATCGCCGGCACCGGCGTTTTCATCCCAGCCGTTCGCTTTGCAATGTTTCTCACCGGCATTGACCGCCTCGCCTTCGGTTGTATACGGGCCGGGCAGTACCGTCACGCGCCCCCGAAATGCGACCATGGCTGTCTTGGCCTTCTGGTCGTAGGTAATCTTCATCCCGGTTTCGTAATTTTTTTTGGTGGCCATGTATTCAGGTCGGGGCTGATTTCGTTGAGCGCGCGTTACATCCCTAATCGGGAATGACAAAAGTCTTCCGCTCCGGTGAGAGCGGCACGCCGGAGGCCCCATCTATACCTGCGAGATTCGGGGCCAAGCAAGGGACATTCTTGCATGAACAATGCCCGCCAGCCGCATACAGACTTTCGCAATCCCAGGTGGCTTAATTTCTACCTATAGTGATCAACGATTTCACAGATTGTCGGTTTCGCGTCATTTCGCGTGTAACCCAGGCACTTTGTTTCCTGCGGATCCGGCTCGTAATAAATTTCCCCACCTCGGCCGGCATACAAAACAGCGTCCGGTAGAATGGGGTGTTCTTTGTTGAGTACCGGGAGTTGCCTCGCGCGGCCCGCTGCTTCGAAGTAGGTATTGAAATAACTTTCAAAGCTCAGGTTCTCATCGCCCACCAAATACGCCTTTCCATTTTCGCCGCGCTCCAGCGCACCGACTGTTGCTTCCGCGAGAGACCTAGCCGACATGAAGTTGACCCCGCCGGGAATCGCGAACTCTTCCGCGCCGTCGATCCGGCCCAAAGCGTAATTTGACTGGGCTTCCAAATGCGGGAGATCCAAACCGCTCATGCACCCCAATACGAATGGCGCATTTAAGGAGCAAACAAAGAAGGTGTCGGAGGCCAAGGCCCGCGCGCCGTCGTCGGCCAGGGCACGGGAGCGGACATAAGGGTCGGATTGGATAAGGTGCGGCATCGCTTGGGGATAGAAGCTGCCGATATTGACCACCCGGGATATCCCGGCGCTTTCGATTCGGCTGAAAAATTTTGGAACGCCCTCGATATTGGCAGTTTGCCAGTGGGTTTCGACGTCGGTTCCGGGCGGGACATGGCGGAAGTCCTGACCGGCGGCAAAGACCACCCAGTCAAAACTGTTCAGTTCACTTTCCGAAAACCCGCCTTCCGCGAAGTTGCCCTGGATAAAGGGCAGGTCTTTCATCGGCGTACCGGATGGCGCGGGTTTGCGCGCACCGATGTTCACCTCGTGGCCCTTTTCCTTGAACAAAAGGGCTATTTTTCCGCCAATGAGACCTGTTCCCCCAACAACTAGAATTTTCACGTCACCGCCTCCCTATGTGCGCAATTGCCAATCAATTTCCCCGAATTTGATCCAAATCAAGGCGGGCTCCCCCAACCAAGCCGAGAGTGCGCTTCAGTTTGGGAGCACGCACCCTCGTTCAATATTAAGTGCATGGCTGTGTATAGAATTCACTTCGTGACCCACGCGGGTCAATATTTTGCTACTGAATATCTGGATTGCCAGGACGATGACGTGGCGCTCGAGCGCGCGTGGCGTATGAATGTCCCGTCCATCGGCCGAGGGTTCGAGGTATGGCAGGGCGAACGGCTGGTTCATACTCATCCCCAGATTTCAAATCGATAATCGGATCAAGCCTGCCAGTTGCCCCTTTTGGGTGTTGGGCTTTCCCGGCCGCTGATTGTCGCGTAGGGTCCAAGGACGTTCGGTAACCAAGGACCTTCCATGACCTCTCCGCACCATCAGTCGCGCCACAAGGCCAGCGTTCTAGCGGCCACCGTTTTTGCCGCAGCCTTATTGGCTGGGCCGTCTTGCTCGGATACCGAAGACAATCTTGCCGGATTTACGGAAGAGCAAGTGGATGCTTTTGTGAATGCCGGCATAGATATCGCCATCATCAACACGGCGGCGCGGGAAGAGTTTCTCAAGACAGCGGACAAAGAGCAACAAAACGCCATTGTCGCCGCGGCGCGGGCGGAAATGGATACCGTCATCACCAACGCGCCCGGCATCGATATGGACTTATACGTTGCGATTTCCGAAGCGGCCGAAGCCAATCCAGCCTTTGCCGAGGAACTCAGCACGCGGGCCAAGGAGCAATTCCGCCTTCTCGATGAAGCGCATGAGAATTTGGGCGAAGACGAGGGCGAGGATACCGAAAACTAAGGCGCCGGACCCATAAACAAGATCCGGCGCCCAGTTCGAACAGGCTAGATAGCAAGACGCTATGGGTTAGGGCGTTTCGCCCTCACCTTCGCCTTCACCTTCACCTTCGCCTTCACCTTCGCCTTCTCCTTCGCCTTCTCCTTCGTCTTCGCCTTCCTCCTCGGAAGGTTCAGGACCAAAGGTACAGCCTGCGGTCAGGTCGGTCAGGGAACTTCCAGCGCCTTCCAGATACGAGAGATCAAATCCGGCCGGCGGCGGTGCGATACTCAAGGTTAGGGCCATCTGGTCTTCCGCGATCCCCGCCTCGCCCGCGATCATACTCACCGATCCGTCCCAGGCACCGAGCGATGCAATCTCCGGCGATGTCCATTCACCGAGTTCCGCACCCGTGGCGGCATCGCGAAGAACCAAAGTCACATCACCGGCCGTGGGGCTTGAATTGATGACGCGCACCATGCCCGCGACGTCTTCTCGGCCGGGACCAGCCATATAGCCTAGGGCCTGGTCCGGCGTCTCCAACGCACCGCACGCCGTCACATCCGAAAGTACGCCCGGTCCGGCGAACCACGCCAGGTGTTGGACATGGCCGGAGAAATCACCAGACACAATAGCGGTCATCGGCACTGGGTTGTCTTCCTCGTCAACCGGAACGTCGGCGTCGCCCAGAACATCTACGAACGGAATCTCAATCGCACCCATGCTTGCCACTTCGCCGCTTTCGAAAGTGGCGATTTCGTCACCGGTGGTCGCGTCGATCACGCTCACACTCGCCATGCCGGCGGTCGCGCCAAAGTTGGAGAACCGCAACATCGAGTCATATGCATCGGTGCCGACGCCGCCGAGGATCACGCTGCCCGCGGCATCAGCGTCACCGCTGTCATCGTCATCATCATCGTCGTCGCCTTTATTGCTGGGATGGTCACCACCCAGCTGGAAGCTCAGTCCCGACGGAAGCTGATCAATTTGGTCGTCGGTAAGTTCGAGCCCTTTCAACCACGGCGGCGCAGCCTGTGCGGTCTGGGTCAAAAATGCGCCGCTGCCGAGGAGCAGCGCCATGGCCGTTGTCATCAGCAACGGGCGTTTTAGTTTGCTGTTTCGAAATACCATTAAAGTCCTCCAAAGGTTGGTCACTCATTTCCCGCCCAAATGACCAACGGCGCGGAGGCATGTTCGTTGCACGGAATTCGGCCCGCGCACTGCAAAACTTTCCCATAAATCAGGGATTTACACTTATCGGCTGTGAACTTTCAGGTCCCCGCAACCGACTGCGGGATGGGACTGCACGGCGCGCGTGTAATTGGGGGCTAGCCCCCACCCAGCCGCACGGCCTCGGCCACGTCCGTAGTCAGGTCCATCAGCAGCATGTCGGGATTGGTGCGGCAGTTCTGCGACACAGCTCCGACCAGGGCGTCCATGTTCTGCACATTGATCACCAAGTATGGGTCGCCCGCATTCTTGTATCCTTGAATGAATGCAAACGCCCACAAGTCGGCCGCCGCCGCCAGCGCCCGGTCACCGCCATCGCGCGCGCGCGTATAGTCGGCGCAGCTATACGTGCCGGGCATAAATCCCTGGCGCGGCGAAGTCGGTAACGGATTCACTTCGGTGGACAGCACCAGCATCGAAACTTTCATTAGGGACGTATCAGTGAATCCCCGGCAGTTGCGCATCAAGGATTGTTCGACCGCCGCACCACCGGAGTCGGTCATCTGAAGCGAATCATTCGCCTCATAATATCCGGCGAGATACCCCATCACCCAAAGGCGTCCATTGTCGAACGCGGCACGTCCGGCGCCAGAACCGGCCCGGGCATCCACCACTTCACCGCACGATGTTCGGCTTGCGTCAAAAGACGTCTTTGCGCGCGCATCTTGCCCGGCAACAGCGGCCAGAAAAACAATCGCCCCGGAAAATGCGAATATCTTGGGCACCAACCTACGTAAGACCGTCATGTTGCCCTCCCCGCCGCGCCCAACACACGGCTGTGTGAATTAGATTTTGATTTCTAAGTCTGCGGTCCGCCTGTGTGCGGTTGGTTTTGCGCACGTGCCCGCAGCGTCAGGTGCAGATTTTCGAGCAACACCTCTTCATTACCGCTGAAAGTCATGGCCAGATAATAATCCACCAGCGAACGCTCGTAATCGCCCTTGTAGTAGTGGGCAATCGCTCGGTTGTTGTAAAATTCCCATTGGCGCGGGCGTTCTTTCACCGCCACGTTGCAATGGGGCAAGGCCTCATCCGGCTGCTGCAGGAAAGTCAAGCCGATGCACAGGTTGTTGTTGGCCAGCGGAAAAGTATCCCGCGAAACGGATTTCGAACGCAGCGCCGAGCGCGCCAGATCGACCCCCTTCTGCCAATTCTTGTCATCCAGGGCCATGGCCGAGGAATTGACGGTGGTGTTCCCGCCCAGACTGTACATGGGGCTCGTGCCCGCGCGCGTGGCAATCCGCAACTTGCCCGTGACGGCGCTGGTGGCATTCAGGTTTTCGTCCTGAGTATCGGCGGCCATCGCGGCCGGAGCTTGGAAAAGCACACCCGCACAGGCAAACGCGGCGAGTGTTATGGCTGTCTGCAGACGTTTCATGGTCATCCTCCCGAACGCCTCACTGTGGTGTTGCCCCTAAGATAGGCTCATTTGCCCCGCCTCGCAACGCGAGGAGGGAAAATGCCTGAATTTTCGCGCTTTTTGCGCGTGGACAACCGGTCTTAAGGGATCAGGAAGTCCCAACCTTCGATGCTGGCCCCCACCGGATTCTCCAAGGAATCGTGGAAGCGCATATAGGTCGGCTTACCCTTGTACTGCCACTGCTCGCGCCCGTCTTCGCGCACGAAGACCGACCAATCACCCACATCCTCGGAGCCATCTTTCTCCACATATAGCGGCGGCCAGGCATAAGCACAGGTGTCGTTGCAGGTGGACACCCCGGGTGTATCGTCCTCGTTCACGTAAAGGCGCTGGCTGCTGGGGAACTTGCGGTAGAGCCAAACGCCGTCCTCATAGGTCAGCGCGACTTCCCCCGGATGCTCTTCGTTCTCCGGCGCGCCGTCCTGCGCGAACGCCGGTCCGGCAAAAGCGGCGGCAAGGGCGATCAGCGATATGAATGTGGTACGCATGGTATCCTCCCGATTGAGAGCAATTGAAGTGACCCTTCAATGCCTCGCCAGCCATGATCTTACCGCCGCAAGGCCCTTCCCGACAACAGCCGCCACCCTGCTTAAACGAGCCTCATTCAGCGCGCATGGCCTTTTTCGGTGCGCCGGATTAGGTTGACCCCATGTGCGGACGTTTCACAAACATGATGTCGTGGCGAAAACTACATTCCACCTATCGGGCTTTCCTCGACAGCGGCAGTAAGCAGGGCAAGAGCTGGAACGGCAAGATCAATATCGCGCCCACCACGGACATTCCGGTACTCTTCCTGAAAGACGGCGCACGCACTTTCGAGATGATGCGCTGGGGGTTGATCCCGGCCTGGTCGAAGGAGATCGGCAAGTTCGCCACCTTCAACGCCCGCGCCGACGGCGTGGACTCAAAGCCCGCTTATCGCGGCGCATGGAAAGCGCAGCGCCGCTGCATCATTCCGGCGGACTCCTTTTTCGAATGGCGCAAGTCCGACAAGCAACCGTTTGCAATCGGCCTCGGCAACAAAGGGCCCATGGCCTTTGCCGGCTTGTGGGAAGAATGGAGACCTAAAGACGCACCGCCGATTACCTCATGCACCATGATCACCACCGAGGCCAACGCGCTGATGGGCGATATTCACCCGCGCATGCCGGTGATTTTGGGCGAGGAGAACTGGGACGCCTGGCTGGACGCGGAGAAAATCTCGGCGAACGACGCCAAGGATTTGCTCACGTCCTTTACCGCCGAACGCATGTCCGCTTGGCCCGTATCGAAAGCGGTAGGAAACGTGCGCAATCAAGGTTCGGAGCTGATCGAGGAGGACAGGCCCGCAAGCTTAAGTTTATAGGACGCGCCCGCGGTTCAGATTATTCCGCGGCCCGCGCAAATATAGCCGCGCGGTTACAAAATAAATCCGGATCGGTGCAACGCTAAGCGGCGTAAAATCGTTTTCTATGGCGATGACGCATACCAAATCCGTTCTTCACAACATCTTCGTCTGCATGACGCACAAGTATGCGGACTTTTCCGGCCGCGCCGACCGGTTGGAGCAATGGTCCTTCGGCGCATTCTGCTTTTGCGGCACCGTTGTTTCGCTGATCATCGATTTCAGTTTTTTGGATGCGTCGGCCGACGGGTTTCTGCTGGCCAACACGATCTTTATTTATGCCGTTCTGGTGCCGATGTTCGCGGTCACCGCGCGGCGACTGCACGACATCGGCCGCTCGGGCTGGTGGCAGCTTCTGTATCTCGTACCGATCCCCGGATTATTTGTTTTATGGATGTGGCTGCCGCGCCGGGGCATGCCCGGGCCGAACCGCTACAACACAATATTACCGGCGCCGCAGATTAAGCGGCTGACGCCTTGAACACTTCGCGCATGTGTTCGCGGTCGTCCATGCTTTGATAGGCCACACGCATCACCTTGCAGATGCGCCCACGCGCTTCGTCGACGCCTTCGAAGCTGATGGCGTACGGCCCTTTGCAATTGGCGCTCAGCAATCCTTCAAGTTCCTCGTAGGACATCCGCGTACGAAACCGCGATACGAACGTCGTCTTCATGGCACCCTCCGTGCATCCGTTCAGTCGCCCCGCGCGGCTCTGCGTCCGCCAATAAGAGCGACACCCGTCCCCATTATACTTTTGTGTCGAAACTTCCAGCAAGGGGGAAAAATGGCGGATTTATGAGGAATTTTGGGAGCTGACCCTCGGAAATCCCTAGAGCGCTAACTCCAGAAACACCACATCCTTGATCGGATTTTCGTTGTAGCGCGGGATGTCCTTGAACCCCATGCCGCGATACAGCGCAATGGCGGTCGTCAGGCGCGGCAACGTATCCAAACGCATCGCGCGATATCCTTTCGTGCGCGCATCTTCGATCAGCACATCGCACAGCTTGCGGCCCAGATCGTGACCGCGAAAATCGGAACGCACGAACAGGTGCTTCATCTCGCAAATGCCGCCGCCCAAATCCTTGCTGCCGATGCACACGGCGGGCGCGCCGTTCACGCGAGCGAGAAAAATGGCGTCATATGACGTCGGAAATTTTGCCAGACCTTCGCCGAAGCATTGGTATTTGAGATCGATGCCGAGATATTCGCTGAACTCGATGAACAGTTGCTTCACCGCCTCGACGTCATCAGTAGAATTGGCGGCACAAATGCAGATATTTGAGGGCATGATTCAAATTATTCGCCAAAATCACCAACAATAAGACGGTTAGTTCCGAATTTGGGGTGCCAAGAATCTACAACCCCCGTCCTTTTTTCGCCAGGAGCGGAATACATTACGTTCACAACTACACCGTCAATTGCATAAATCCATGTAGCAAATGCGCAAGTTCCATCGTGCGCGTAATCATCTAGATGGATATCGGACATTTCGGTATAGGACGTGCTATCGAATGACGGACAATAGCCAAATTTTAAATAAACATTTTGATGTGATTTATTGTTTAGAATTGCCTGGGAAAACGATTGCACATCAATATTGACTCCCGCCTCGACAACATGGCACCCGAATAATTTCAGAAAACAAAGATGCACATTGAGCATTTTTTTAGACGTATCGTATCGAAAAATGCGATTTGTTCGAACGACGCGTCCGGGTTTCAAGTTTCCTTTAATCGATCGAAGTCCATCTGATAATTGCTGCCATGACTTATCATGGGGTTGCGTGCGTTCGTTGTTGCACTTTGCGCAAAGTACGGAACTAGACTTAAGCCGTTTTGAATTTAATCCCTTTATAGGCACGTTTATGGATTTATCATCATGATAAAAAAGGGGCTTGGATTGAGAGATTTCACCGAAAACAGACCGCAAGTCTGAACGTTTGGTTTTGTGTTCGCCTGAAGTTCCGGGCTCACCACATATCCAACATTTGGTTATGGATTCGATCACGCATTGATACAGTCAAAATTGCAGTTTCTTTTAGTGAACCGATCCAGCCACCCGCTCCAACCACACCCTCGTCTTCTCATCCACCAGCGGGCTGAGTTTTTCGCGCACCGTCGCGTGATACTCGTTCAGCCAGGCTTTTTCGCCCGCGTCCAATAGCGCCTCATCCACCAGTTTGAGATCGAGCGGCGCGAACGTAATCGTCTCGAACTCCAGCAGCGGTTTTTCCGCGCCCGTGGGCGCCTTGGCCTCCACCACCGCCACTAGGTTCTCGATACGGATGCCGTATTCGCCGGTTTTGTAGTAGCCGGGCTCGTTGGAAATCACCATGCCGGGCTCCAGGGCCACGGTATTGCCCACCTTGCTGATGCGCTGCGGGCCTTCATGCACGCCGAGGTACGTACCCACGCCGTGCCCGGTGCCGTGATCGAAGTCCACGCCGTCCACCCACAAGGGCGCACGGGCCAGCGCATCCAACTGGCTGCCGGTGGTACCCTTCACGAAACGCGCGCGCGCCAATGCGATATGGCCTTTCAGCACCAGCGTAAATCGGCGCTTCTGCTCCGCCGTCGGTGTGCCAATCGCCACCGTGCGCGTGACATCGGTGGTGCCGTCCAAATATTGCCCGCCGGAATCGATCAGGAACAGCATGTCCGGTTTGATCTTGGCCGCGGTTTTCGCCTCCGCGCGGTAATGCACAACGGCTCCGTTCGCGCCCGCCCCGGCAATGGTCGGAAAGCTCGGGCCCAAGTACAAATTACTCTCCGCGCGAAACGCGTCCAGCTTCTCGGACGCGCTCACTTCATCGAGGGTGCCTTTCGGCCCCTCTTCGTCCAGCCACGCGAGAAACCGCGTCAACGCCGCGCCGTCGCGCACATGGGCTTCGCGCACGCAGTCCAGTTCCGCCGGATGCTTGGGCGCCTTAAGGGCCGTAACGGGATCGGCACTCGGCTTTGCGGTATGCCCGGCGGTTTCGATCACCCCGAAGACCCAGCGCGACGCCGTCGCCTGATCGATGCCGATCTGCGCCACTTTCGCGTCGAGATCCACAAACCCTTCTTCGAGGCCGTCATAGGGCGCAAGACGCACGTCCGCGCCCAAATGCGCGCGCACCTCGGCGGTCACTTTCGCTTCGTCGATAAACAAAACCGCCTTGCCGTCCTTGAGCACCAACGCATATGCATAGACCAACGGTGAATAGGCTACATCGCCGCCACGGATGTTGAACAGCCAGGCAATGGAATCCAACGCCGAGACCAGGAACGCGTCCAGGCCATCGGCGGCGATCACCTTGGCCAGCAATGCACGCTTGTCGGCACTGGAGCGGCCGGCAAACTTGTCGGAGTAAACGATGACATTTTCAGCGGGACGCGCGGGCTGATCGATCCAGACCGCGTCGATGAGATTTTTCGCGACCGGCTTCAACTCGCCGCCCGCTTTGGACGCTGCCGCTTCCAGGCGCATCAACGCCCCAGGCGTGTGCAAGTGCGGATCAAATCCGACGACGGCTTTTTGCGGCAAATTTTCCTTCAGCCACTTGTGCGGCGGTTCATCCACCAGATGCGCATATTCATAGAGCGCACCGTCCACTTGCGTGCGGACCTGGAGCGTATACCGCCCGTCCACGAAGATCGCCGCCCGGTCCGCCAAAACGATGGCAAACCCGGCCGACCCGGAGAACCCGGTCAGCCACTTCAGCCGCTCGGCATAAGGTGCAATGAATTCACCGTGATGTTCGTCGCCGTGGGGTACGAGATAAGCATCCACGCCGGCCTCGTCCATGGCGCGGCGCAAATCCGCAAGCCGGCCGGCGGCTGTGGTTTCGGGGGAAACTGCTGTGTCCATGCGTTAAAGGTATGTCGCGGGCGGACGGGATTCAATCATCTCTGTAGCCCGGCCGTTCTGCAGCCCTGAGCCTTTGAAGCAGGCGGCCCAATTGCGCCGAATGCTCCTCTTTCACCCGGGGTTGCCTTACAGTCCCCCGGACCTATGCGCAGGGGAGCGTTTATGACCGCGAAAAAGAGGACCAAGATAAAAGCCGGAACGGCGTCAAAGACGAAATCCAAATCGAAGGCAAAGTCCAAGCCGAAGACGAACCTCAGATCAGGGAGGACGAACATGACCAAGCAACCTTCCACGGAACAAGGACTGGGCGTGAAATTGGCACGGACCGCGCAGCGCGCACTTTCGAGCGCGGGAATCACGCGCCTGGAACAGCTTTACGCACTCAGCGAAAACGATCTCAACGCCATGCACGGCATCGGGCCCAATGCCCTGAATGCGCTGCGGGTCGCCTTGAAAGCGCGCGGCATGTCGTTCGCAAAGGGCGGCG
Source organism: uncultured Rhodobacterales bacterium (assembly GCA_964475755.1). Lineage (GTDB taxonomy): Bacteria > Pseudomonadota > Alphaproteobacteria > Rhodospirillales > Rhodospirillaceae > UBA11612. The sequence goes on along the minus strand of CAYYXR010000002.1, from coordinate 83,225 downwards.
CGGCCCAACGCACATCCAAGAGTGCAAATAAAAAGCAAAATTGATCGCAGCGGCGCATAAATAGCGTTGAACGAATGGACAGGCTTGTGCGGCGCGGCGGTTGCTCTGGACAGTTCGGCGGACGCGGCATAGTTTTGGATAAACGTTCACGTAAAGGGAGGTCAGCAATGCGTTCCGTTGTGCTTGCGTTCTTCTCTGCGGGGCTGTTGGCGGCTTCGCCCGCGCTCGCGCAGAACCCGCCTGCGAACCTGTCACACCCCGGTGCTGTTGCGTTGTCTCAGAACCAGGACGGGTCGTGGATGTACAAATCCTTCCCCCGGCTCATGCCGCTTTATGTGTTCGGCGGCGACGAACACCTCAAATCCAACTGCGACCATGTGTGCGCGTTGGTGTGGCCGGTCATCCGCGCCGAGGCAAACGATACCGCCGTCGGCGAATGGACCGCCATCGACCGCCCGGACGGTACCCGCCAATGGGCCTACAAGGGCCGGCCCGTTTACATGTTCTACAACGACGAGCCCGGCCAGCCGCGCGGCGCGGGCCTACTCGAAGGTTGGTACTACGAACCCGAAGCCGACCAACTTCGCCGGGCGACCGAAGACGATCCGGCGAACACCGTCTGGCACCTGCTGGAACCTTAAACGCCCTTAGCTGGAGCGGTTGATGCGAGCGGAAAGCTGCACGTGACCGTGGTGCCGGTGCCGAGTTCGCTGTCGATCGAGAGGGTGCCGCCAAGCACGTCGACCAGATCCGAGGTGATCGCGAGGCCAAGCCCGAGATTGCCTCGCCCATCGGATAGATCGTCTGAAACCCGATAAAACGGCTCGGTGATTCTAGGAAGGTCTTTAGCGGATATGCCAATGCCCGTATCAGCCACGGACAACACGCCGTGCTGGCCATCGGGCGACCCCACGACGACGGAGATCAACCCGCCGTCGGGCGTAAAATTTGCCGCATTGGTCAGCACGTTCAATACAATCTGCATCAGAAGGCGTTCATCCGAATCCAGAATAACGGGACCGTCAGAATAGGCGCATGAGATTGTTTTCCCGTTGCTGTCCGGCTGAACCTCAATCATGCGAACGCAAGACTCCGCTACTCGCATGAGATCCACACGGGCCGATTGCACCTTAAATGCGCCGCTGCCCAAAGCTGTGTAATTAAGGACATCGTCAACCAATTTCGACAAATGCTTGGCACTGGAAAACATATCTTCCGAATACATATTGAACTTGGCGTTGTTGTCCGGCGATACGGTCATGCGGCGCATGACATCGGAAAAACCGACCAGCGCGTTTAACGGCGTCCTGAGTTCATGGCTCATGGACTTGAGAAATTTCGATTTCGCCGCGCTGGCTTCGTCCGCTTTTTGCCGCGCCTCCACAGCACCATCCAGAGCGGTGTTGAAGGCAACTCTTGCCTCTTGCTCGCCCTTTCGAAAGAGGTAACTGGCGACGGAAATGTAAATGAGCAGGAACCCGAACGCGATTCCATAGTCTGCGTCGGTCGAGTTCGCCACCGCCATCTCACGCGAGACGATGCCCAACGCAACCAAGAGAGATACGACCGCGAACCCGGCACCAACGGCGACGAGCACCGACACAAGTCTCCAGCCGCTCAAGTAATAGTACGCAAAAATTGGAATCGCGCAGTACCACGGCAACGCCGCCGCCGTGAATCCTCCGTAATACACAGTCGCGACAGTCAGGAGCGCCACAAGCCAAATAAGAGCGACGGTAATTATAGTGTCGGGCGATCTAAACCGATCGATCGTCAATGGAAGAACCAAATAGGCCGCGACCATTGCTATAATGAGCTCAAAGCCCGTCGTGAGTGGCGCGCCTGCAGTGTACGCCACGATAAACACCGAAACCGCGACCAGGCCGCCGATCCACGACAGATACTTGAATATCCGAACGCCTTGTTTGCGACGCTTCTCGTCGAAGTCGAGCACAGGTGGCAGTGAGTCGCTTGTCTCGTGCTTAGGCGTGTCGGGATTTACCTGCAGCATCGAACGGCCATAGTCCTAACTGTCGCGTTGCGGGCCGTTACCAAAACTGTCGGCGCATTGCGGGAAATTCAGACGTTCAGCGAGAACATCGCGGATGCGCATGCTATTTCCTGCCGCCGTCCAATGGAAATCCCCAATACTTGCCACGCATGTTCTTTGTGCGCGGCTTTGGTTCTGATCAGCCGCAGCGGTTGCTGTTCCCGCACTCTAAATCAACCTAACAGAAGAAATACCGGATTCGGCGAGCGATCGTTGATCACACGCGGCGCATCACCAGCGTCGTCCACGGCGACAATCGATAACGGCGCACCAATTTGAGGCCCTGCGCACGATAGGCGTTGCCGACCATGGATTCCTGTTCGTTCATCAACCCCGACAGGATGATCGTGCCGCCGGGGGCGAGCATCTGAGAAAGGCGTTTGGACATGGCGATCAGGGGCCGGGCGAGGATGTTTGCGGTGATAAGTGCAAAAGGCGCGTTTAACCGTATCAATTTGTCGTTTGGACCGTCGCTTAACCGTGCCTGAACCGTGCACCCGACACCGTTCAGCCGTGCATTATGCCGCGCAACGCGCACGGATTCCGGGTCGATATCGGCAGCCAGAACCGCGCAATTCCACGCTTTGGCGGCACCAATGGCGAGAATTCCGGTGCCGCAGCCCATGTCCAGCACCGCGGTTTTACGCCGCGGCGGGCGCAAATACCGGCGCAAGGCGCGCGGCTTTTCCTTGATAAGAGAGTCCAAAGCCAAGAGGCAGCCGCGGGTCGAACCGTGCTCGCCAGTGCCAAAAGCTGTCGCCGCGTTCACCGTCAGCCGGATCTTACCGGGTGGAAACGGGCCCTTAATGTGGTCTCCGTGCACATAATACCGCCCGGCCGTCAGCGGCGGAAACGAGGCGATATTCGCGCTCAGCCAGTCCGTTGCCGGCACCTTTTCGATCACCACCGTCGGTTCCGGCGCCCCCGCCGTGGCCGCCAGCAGGGCCGCCCGGGCCGTCAGCTCCCGCCTATCCGGCGCCTCGGCAAACAAGCCCTCCACCCGCCACATCATCGCGCCGGGCTTCGTTTCCCCCGCCTCGAACAGACTCTCCGCCGCCCCCAGTCCGGAAAACAAGGGCGCGAACGCATCCCGGTCCGCCGCCGGCACGGTCACGTATGCGCGCCACGTCACGCCAATTTCAGGAGATGAGACATCTTCAACCATGGGGGTGATCTACATGCCGCTAAGGCTTTGCGCTAGAAGGAAAGTTACGGAAATAGGTCAGCTATGCAGTCCTTTTATAGCAGTGATGCACAAGTAGCAGTGGTGCTCGCCCGCGGGAACACATACATAGCCGTCAACTTTACGGCACATCGATAGAACCGCTCCACAGAGAGCCGTCGGGCCGTAAAGACCCGGAAGACTGAAACCCCTCCCCCTCCTCAGTTCACGGGACAAAATCGGCGGCAGTGCTACCCCCCAACCCGCACTGCCGCCTTTATTTTTTCAAGCCGGCTGTACGAAGCTATCCAGGACCTTTTTCCGACCTGCCTTCTCGAAGGCGATATCCAGCTTGGTTCCGTCAATATCCTCGATGATCCCGTAGCCGAACTTCTGATGAAAGACGCGGTCGCCGAGCTCATAGCTTGAGGCCGTATCGCGCGGTAAAATGGTATAGCTTTCGCCGTCGATCATACGCGGTGCCCGGCGCACGCCCGCACCGGCGCGGGACACGCCGCCATCCGCGAAACCGGACCAACCGCCGAACCCACCGCCGCCCTGGCCATACAAACCCGCATCGGACTCCTCTTCGACGGCCTCTTTCGGCAATTCGGAAATAAACCGCGAGGGAATGCTCGACTGCCATTGATTGTACACGCGCCGATTGGCCGCAAAGGACACAAAGACCCGCCGCCGAGCTCGGGTTAAACCCACGTAGGCCAAGCGGCGTTCTTCTTCCAAGGATTTCTGCCCGCCCTCGTCCAGCGCGCGGCGATTGGGAAAAATGTCTTCCTCCCACCCCGGCAAAAACACGGTATCGAACTCCAGACCCTTGGCGGCATGGAGCGTCATCAATGTTATGCCCTCGTCGGTGGACTGCGCGTCGTTGTCCATGACAAGGCTCACGTGCTCCAAAAATCCCGCGATCGTGTCCCATTCTTCGAGGCCGGTGACAAATTCGCGCAGGTTCTCGAGCCGGCCGGGCGCCTCAGGCGATTTATCCCGCTGCCACATCTCGATGTAGCCGGACTCTTCGAGAATCATTGCCGCCAATTCGGCAGGTGCCATGGCATCGGCTAGACTCCGCCAGCGCGCAAAATCGGTAATGAGTTCTCGAATTGTATTGCGCGCCTGCGGGCGCAACTCGTCGGTCTCGATCATGCGCATTGCCGCTTCCATGAGAGAGGTCGATTGCGCACGCGCCAATAGATGTATTTTTTGGATCGTTGTCTGGCCAAGGCCCCGCTTGGGTTTATTGACGATCCGCTCAAAAGCCAAATCGTCATCCGGTTGGAAGATCACGCGCAAATAAGCAATAGCATCCCTGATTTCCATGCGCTCATAAAAGCGCGGGCCGCCAATAACCCGATAGGGCACACCGGTCGTGATCAAACGTTCTTCAAACTCAAGCATCTGGAAGCCCGCACGCACCAGAATTGCGATCTCGGTGAGCTTCTGGCCGCCGGTCTGAAGCGCCTCGATTTCATCCACCACCCAGCGGGCCTCTTCCTGGCCGTCCCAAACGCCGCGCAATTTCACAGGCGCGCCCGATTCAGAGTCTTTGCCGTGAGCTGTACGGAGCGTTTTGCCCAGGCGATCTTCGTTGTGTGCAATCAAATGAGAAGCGGCCGACAAAATGGTCGGCGTCGAGCGGTAATTGCGCTCGAGGCGTATCACTTTTGCTTCAGGGAAGTCGGTCTCGAAGCGCAGGATGTTGCCGACTTCCGCGCCGCGCCAAGAGTAAATCGATTGGTCATCATCCCCAACGCAGCACAAGTTCTGCCGGGTCTGGGTCAGCAGCCGCAGCCAAAGGTATTGCGCAACGTTGGTGTCCTGATACTCGTCCACCATGACGTAGTGAAACCGGGTCTGGTATTCCGTGAGGACTTCCGGCTGCTTTTGGAACAATGTCAGGCAGTGCAGCAACAGGTCTCCGAAATCGCAGGCATTGAGCGTGCGCAACCGATCCTGATAGGCCTGATAGAGCGGAATTGCCCGGCCGGCGGCATAATCGCTCCCGCCCTCACGGCCCACCCGATCGGGCGTCAGGCCCCGGTCCTTCCAGCGTTGAATGACGGCCATGAGCCCTTGGGCGGGCCACTTTTTGGAATCGACGTCATTCGCCTCCATGATCTGCTTCAGAAGCCGCAATTGGTCATCGGCATCGAGAATGGTGAAGTTGCTTTTGATACCGATCAGCTCGCCATGTCGGCGCAGGATGCGCACGCAAAGGGCGTGGAACGTGCCCAGCCAAACCGCTTCCGCCGCAGGCCCGACCAAAGCGGCAACGCGTTCGCGCATTTCCCGTGCGGCGCGGTTGGTAAACGTCACCGCTAATATTTGCCAGGGCTTGGCTCGGCGTTGCGCCAGGATGTAGGCAAGCCGGGTCGTCAGCACGCGGGTTTTCCCCGTCCCGGCACCGGACAGAACCAGCACTGGGCCATCCACGGCCTCGACGGCGGCACGCTGCTCCGGGTTTAGGGCTTCCAGCCAGGATGGCGGTGCGGACACCGGTGTAATTTCCGGCGCTTTAGCGGAAACCTCGTCACCAAGTTCGAACGGATCGGACATTTACCCTTACGTCAACCAGAGGCCTTGGGGCGAATACCAAGGATGTGGCAAATGGCGTACGTCAGGTCGGCGCGGTTCAACGTGTAGAAATGGAACACGGATGCGCCTTCGCTCACGAGCGTACGCACTTGGCTTGCGGCAATTGACGCCGCGACCAAGCGTCGGGTTTCCACATCGTTCTCTAGTCCCTTAAATTCTTCGTGCATCCAACCGGGCACGCTCGCCCCGGCTTTGGCGGCGAATTTGCACATTTGCACAAAGTTCACCACCGGCATTAATCCGGGAACAATCGGCACGTTGATGCCGGCCGCATCCGCACGATCTCTGAAGCGACAAAATACGTCAGTATCAAAAAAGAACTGCGTGATCGCCCTTGTCGCCCCTGCATCTATTTTTCTTTTCAGATTCTCGATCTCCGCGTCCATGCTCTCCGCTTCGGGATGCGCCTCAGGAAATACCGCAACGCTGACTTCAAAATCCGCGACCTTTTTAAGACCCGCGATGAGATCGGAGGCATAGGCATAACCGCCGGGATAGGGCGTGTATTTTTCGTCGCCATCGGGCGGATCGCCGCGCAACGCCACAATGTGCCGAATTCCTGATTCCCAATAATGTTCGGCAACCGCGTTGACCTCGGCGCGCGTTGCGCCAACACACGTCAAATGCGCGGCGGCCTTCAAACCGGTTTCCTTTTGAATGCGGACCACCGTTTCGTGGGTGCGTTCGCGGGTCGAGCCACCCGCTCCGTAAGTCACGGACACAAAATCGGGGGCCAACGGCGCCAGCCGTTCAATGGAAGCCCATAATTGCTCCTGCATCTTTTCCGTCTTTGGCGGAAAAAACTCGAAGGAGACTTGCACCCCTTCGGGCATATCGCCCAAAGGCGAGCCTGATCTATTGGAGATTGAATCCGGCACGAAGAGTTTTCCTCAAACAGGCCCGAGCCCGAAAGCAGTGATACGTTCAAAAATTACCCGGTTATGTATCAACTGACCGATACCGGGCCAATAGCCTTGGCCTCGTAAACTTATCCACAGCGCCTTATGAACTTGCCGCATTTCTGCATGGCCCTTCACCATTTTCCTCTGTAGTCTTGGGAGGTTCTTTTCGGTAAGCAGCTAATTGCTTGCAGACTAAGGACTATTCCGTCGGCGAATGATATTTGTAGAAGGGTTTCGCGGGCCGTGAAGATACATATTTCAGGGGTAACGTCCCGCTTCGCTTCCGTGGCTTTGGTTATTTCGGCGGCCTTGTTTTTTTCCGCCTGCGCGAGCCGGCCCCCGGCCGATGATCCCTTTGCGGTGGCCGCCTTTGAGGAAGCCAACGATCCGCTGGAGCCGCTCAATCGCACATTGTTCAAGACAGACCAGGTGCTGGACACGGTGCTCGTGCGTCCGATCGTCAACGGTTACCGCGCCGTGGTTCCGGACCGGGGGCGCCGAAGCGTCAACAACTTCATGAACAATATCCGCTCGCCCATCACCCTTGTGCACGACGTGCTGCAAGGTGAGATGGACCGCGCGGGCGTAACCGCCGGAAGACTGGTGGTGAATACCACGATGGGATTTTTTGGCTTCTTTGACGTTGGCGAACAGATTGGCCTGCCCTATCACTCTGAGGATCTCGGGCAGACCATGGCTGTGTGGGGCGCGGAGGAAGGCCCCTATGTGTATGTGCCCCTCCTCGGTCCATCGAATTTCCGCGACGGCTTCGGCTTTCTTGTGGATGCGTTTTTAGTCGATCCGCTGGGATGGTACCTCGGAAATCCAAGGAACGATTTGGAATGGGCGCAATGGGGACGATTTGGCCTTTTGCTTCTGACAACTAAAGACGCAACAATGGATGCGACGGACGAACTCAACGCCTCTTCGCTGGATTACTACTCGGCCCTTCGCTCCGCATACCGCCAAATACGGGCGGACGAAATTCGAAATGGCGCGCCGCCGCCCCTGGAAGACTTTGACGATTTTGAGGACTTTGACGAAATGGGCCGAATTTCAGGCCCAGGCACGGAAGGCACTGCCTCGGTTTTGCCCGAAAGTTCCGGCATAGTTGCACAGTCGAGTGCTTCGACATTGGCGCATCATTAAGGACGAGGGCATTTGAAATGAGAGCCCACATTCTTTTCGCGTGGCTTTTCGTTGTGATGATCGGGCCGACGGCCCCATTGCACGCGCAAAGCGGGGCGAGCGATCCGGCGGCCTTTATTGGGGATTTTAGCCAAAAAGGGATCTCCGACATTCTCGCGGCCGACATTCCCAATAACGAAAAACAAAGCCGTTTCCGCGATATGTTCGATCAGTATTTCGACATTCCTTACATTGGTCGCTTTGTGCTCGGACGCTATTTGCGCCTGACGGACGAAGTCCAGCGCGACAAATTCGGCACTCTCTTTGAAGACGTGATCGTCCATACATGGTCGCGCCGTTTTTCCGAATACGATGGCCAGACGCTGAAGGTAAACAGCACTGTCGATGACGGTGACAATGGCGCCATCGTCAAATCGCAGATCGTGGGCAACGACGGCAGCAATATCGGCGTGGATTGGCGCCTGCGCAAAAGGGGCACCACCTTCCAGGTTGTCGATGTCATTGTTGAAGGCGTGAGCATGGCCATTACGTACCGCCAGGAATACTCCACGGTGATTTCACGCGGCGGCGGGTTCGACGGCTTGCTGGGCGAAATGCAAAAGCAGGTCGATAACCTGAAAGGCGCCGGTTAACGGCAATCCAATTTCAATTGGGGGAAAGATGCCGGTTAAGCTCTATTGGGCCCCGAGGTCCCGTTCGTTTCGAATTCTCTGGCTGCTCGAGGAGATTGGCGACCCTTATGAAAAGGAAATTGTCGATTTCCGGAACGGCGCGCAAGACAAAGAGAGTTATCGGGCGATCAATC
>CAYYXR010000002.1:0-74447 GCA_964475755.1 uncultured Rhodobacterales bacterium | reverse complement strand
GTCGGGCGGCATTGAGCCGGCCATCACACAGACATTTATGAAATTCGATATCCCGTCCCAGCAGGCCGGTTGGGGCGACGCCGAGCGGGTCTGGTCCGTGCTGGAAGAGGCCGTGACCCCCGGCCCATGGCTTCTTGGCAATGATTTCACCGCGGCAGACGTGCTGATCGGCAGCGATCTACACTTTGTCGTCAATCAATTCAAAATGATATCCGGGCGCCCCGGCATTGACGCCTATATCGCTCGCTGCGCGGAACGGCCTGCATACAAGCGGGCGCTTGATTTGGACGAAAGCGAAGCGCCAGCCTCCTCTTAATGACCGCCCGCCGATTTACACGCAGTTTTTTTTACCGTGTGATGGGCTTGTACTTGATGCGGTGCGGCTCGACGGCATCAGCGCCAAGGCGGCGCTTTTTGTCTTCCTCATAGTCCTCGAAGTTACCCTCGAACCATTCGACGTGGCTGTCGCCCTCAAAGGCCAGAATGTGGGTCGCGATACGGTCCAGGAACCAGCGATCGTGCGAGACCACCACAGCGCATCCGGCGAATTCCAGCAACGCCAATTCGAGGGCGCGCAGGGTGTCAACGTCGAGGTCGTTGGTCGGTTCGTCGAGCAGAATCACATTGGCGCCGGTCTTGAGCATTTTGGCCATATGAACGCGATTGCGCTCACCGCCGGAAAGCTGACCGACCTTCTTCTGCTGATCCGGTCCCTTGAAGTTAAACCGCCCGACATAAGCGCGGCTGGGCACCGAGAATTTGCCCAGCATAATTTCATCCTGGCCGTCTGAGATTTCTTCCCAAACCGTGGCATTGGCGTTCAGGCTGTCACGGGACTGATCGACGTAGCCCAGGTTTACAGTTTCGCCGATCTTGATTTCCCCGGAATCCGGCTTGTCCTGACCGGTGATCATACGAAACAGCGTCGTTTTCCCTGCGCCGTTTGGGCCGATCACGCCGACGATGCCGCCGGGCGGCAATTTGAAGCTGAGATTTTCGATCAGCAGGTGATCGCCGTAGCCCTTGCTGAGATTCTTGAACTCAATGACATTGTTCCCGAGGCGCTCGGCCACCGGGATAACGATCTGCATGGCATCGGGCGTCTTCTTGCCCGCTTCGGCGACGAGATCGTCGAACGCCGCCACACGCGCTTTGCTTTTGGTGCGCCGTGCCTGCGGTGTTTGCCGGATCCACTCCAACTCGCGGTCGATGGTGCGCTGACGCGCCGCTTCTTCGCGTTCTTCCTGCTGCAGGCGCTTTTTCTTCTGTTCGAGCCAGGACGAGTAGTTGCCCTCGTAGGGAATGCCGCGGCCGCGATCCAATTCCAATATCCAGCCCGTGACATTGTCGAGGAAGTAGCGGTCATGGGTCACGGCCACCACGGTGCCCTCGTATTCTTCCAAAAAGCGTTCGATCCAAGCGACGGATTCCGCATCAAGGTGGTTGGTGGGCTCGTCGAGCAACAAAAGGTCGGGCTTGGACAGCAGCAAGCGGCACAACGCCACGCGGCGGCGTTCACCGCCCGAAAGTTTGCTGACGTCGGCGTCGGCCGGCGGACAACGCAACGCATCCATGGCGATTTCACAGGTGCGTTGAATATCCCAGCCGTCGGCGGCATCGATTTTCTCTTGGAGCTCGGCCTGTTCAGCGAGAAGATCATTCATCTCATCGTCGGTCATTTCCTCGGCGAACTTGGCGCTGACTTCTTCGAAGCGGTCGAGCAAAGCCTTGATCTCGCCGACCCCGTCCATGACGTTGCCAAGCACATCCTTGCTGCTGTCCAGCTCGGGCTCCTGCTCGAGGTAGCCGACCTTCGCACCGTCTGCGGCCCAGGCTTCGCCGTTAAATTCCTTTTCGGTCCCCGCCATGATGCGCAGTAGCGTGGATTTACCCGCGCCGTTTGCGCCAAGCACACCGATCTTCGCGCCGGGCAGAAATGACAGCCAGATGTCCTTCAAGACCTCCCGTCCGCCGGGGTAGGTCTTGCTGAGGTCCTTCATAACGTAAATGTACTGATAGCTGGCCATGCGCGTGGTGTGTCCTTGCTTTTGGAGGGCCGCACTGCGGCAGTCGTTGGCCGCGCTTTTACCTGAGCGCACGGCCCAGAACAATGGGTGCGGACCGCGAGAAGGTTAAATTAAGGCGTCTAGGCGCCCTTGCTGGCGCAATTTACGCAGGCCGGGATGGCGGGGTCGAGATTAAGGCGCTTTTCTGCGATTTCCTCGTCGCACAGGATGCAATAGCCGAAAGACCCCTCTTCTATGCGTTTCAGTGCAGCCTCGACCCGCGAAAGCTGGCTACCGCGACGCCGCTCGCTCTCCATCGCCATTGCCTGCTGTTGCATGGCGTCCATACGCGACAGACGGCCCACGGCTTGCTGATCAAGGGTCACCGGCTTGCGATCATCACCGGTGCGTTCGCGGGAGGCGAGAATCTCGTCGCGTTGGGCAATAAGCTTGGCTTTAAAATATTCGACATCCATACCGGGCATGACACCCTACCCGGCGCATCACATTCAACCTTTTTCGGACGTCGTGCGCGGTGCGGCTACGGATCGCCGATACGCGGCGATTGGCCGGATTTCGGACCGAAGGCTTTATCGAGGATGCGGGTTGAGTCTTCCGCCAAGGCAATCGCCTCGCTAATGAGGCCAAGTATGCGCATTTTGTTCTGCATGACATGCAGGGCCTCGATGCGGCGGTCATCGGAAATTTTAACCGCGCGGGTCAGGATATCCTTGCGGATCAGCATGAGAATATCCTCGAGCTTATAACCCTGAGGATTCTCTTCGGTGGCAAGAAAGTGGCTCATGTGCCCTCCCTGGACTGTGATACGGCTATTCGACCCCGACCGCCGCTTGTGGTCAGGGGCAGCGGCACGACAATAAACGCAGGGGCGCTAAACCTCAGGATGATGGGCGGGATTTGGACAGCCAGTGAATCAGGAAAAATGCCAGAGCAGCCAATCCCAAGACCCAGTGAAATATGGACGTCCAGTCGGCGGTGAGTTGGCTTTCGACGTAGTACAACATGTATCCGCTGATGGTGAGGGCGAGCATAACCGCAACCATCGCGCCGCCGGACCAACGCCGCCAGTTCATGTTCCAGCCGCGCACGATGTGAATGGCCCAGAGCATGCCGAATATCCAGATTGATAAAAACGCAAACGCGGCATGCAATTCCAACCAGGTCTTCTCAAGAGGATGGCTTTGAAATCCAAACGGACCTTCAGTTTGCATAAAATAGTGATAAATCAGCCAGAGCGCGCCGGTGATCCACACACCCACTGCCGTTACGTAGAGCGCAACACGACGGTTGCGCGTCAGGCGAAGCGGCCCGCGCTCAGGCCTCACAGTTGTTTCAGTCATTCCCCAATCCCAATGTGCGCCAGCCGTCGCGGGCGTTATGTAGAAGCGCGGTGGCACCGCAGCGCCATAGAAATGCGTCAGCTTGGAGTCCCAAGGCAAGCACGATTTTCGTCAGGGCGTCGGCGCTGAGGCAGTCCTCGGCGAGAACAGAGACAAAACTGCGCTCTCCCACGGCTGTGCGGCGCACGCCGTGAAGATGCGCCGCCGCCTGCTGCGGCTCGGCTTGTCCGCCGCGCGCATAGCCGCTACTGCTCGCGATACTGCCATTTTCGATTTTCAGGACGGGAATTTCCGCATCACCGATCCGCGCATCCAAGCGCACGAGTTCCGCAGCCGGACCGGAGACGCGAAGATCGCCGCCGGCATTCACGCAAAGTTGAACCTCGGGCGGCGCGGCGAGACTCTCCACCGCCTTGTCCACCGCAAACCCTTTGGCGATGCCGCCGAGGTCGATCCACAGCGGCTTATGGAAACGTACATACCGCTCGGGCAACAGCTCCACATCGCGCCAACACGCAGATGTATCGGGCTCCTGCATGGAATTTGGACGGGGCAACACGCCGGCCTTCACGAGGTCATATCCAACTGTTGGATCGAACACGCCTTTGCTGTCCCGTGCAAACGCAAGGGCGCTTTCGAGGACCGCGTAAGTATAGGCGTGAACGGAAACGGGCCGTTGATGCGCGGTAGTATTTAATGCTGTGAGATCGCTTTCCGCTTCATGAAAACTCATCAGCTTGTGAATTTTCTCGATGGTTTCAAACCCGGCGTTGATTGCATTCTGAGCGGCATCCTCAGACATTCCCTCGACGCGTATCTCGACAAGAGTCCCGAGCAGAGGGCGAGCGCGCTTAACTTTCGGCGGGTGCGACGAAGAGGCCATGGGTCACAAGAACGCGGCGCACACCCTCGGTAATATGCGCAACCGATAGCGAGGTGCCGGAAATGTTCTGAATATCGCCGTGAAGATCCAAAGTGCCGCGGCGTTTGCCGACAAACTGCGCGCGCCACTCCGGGTGACGCACTTGATTCCAGCGCTCCAGGCAGACCAGCACTTCGATCCCCGTCACCGCGCCGCTTTCGTCGATCCCGACGGCGTAGCTGACCCAATCGTCGCGACCTGCGACCTGATCAAGGTAAAACCAGCCGCCGGTTGAGACTTTCCAGACCTTGATATGGCGGCTCCAGACCGTGACGCCGGCCTCGGCGATGATCTCCTCTTTCTGCTGGTCGTTAATGGAGAAAAAGGATTGCGAGAATTCCGCGCCCGGAAACAGCAATTGCTGCGCACGTTCGAGGGTCAGGTATTCCTCCGCCTGAACGCCGGCGCTGGCGATAACGGCGGCGGGGATAAGCATGAACTGAAAGCGCATAAACTACTACTAGTTGGCTTCTCGGGTATAGTGAGAGGCCATTAGCTGAATTTGTGCGGCGCTTGTCAACGCGAAGGGGTGGATGGCTGAGGTTCAATCCCGAGAATCGTTACGGCCGCGCTCCAATAAAGGAGCTGCGGCCGTAACTTTCCCCTGTCCCCCAACAGGTTCGCAGAGGGATATCTGTTTATTCAGCGGCTTGGCTGCTGGTGAACTGATCGGTTTCAGTCGATTCGGCCATGGCCTTTGTGGAGGCCGTGCCGCCACTGATGACTTCCGAGACCGCATCGAAGTAGCCGGTGCCCACTTCGCGCTGGTGGCGCGTCGCGGTGTAGCCCTGCGCTTCGCTATCGAACTCGGCTTCCTGCAGCTCGGAATACGCCGCCATGCCCCGGTCGCGGTAACCGCTGGCCAATTGGAACATGCCGTAGTTGAGCTGGTGGAAGCCCGCCAAAGTGACGAACTGGAACTTGTAGCCCATGGCGCCGATTTCCTTTTGGAAGTTGGCGATGGTATCCTGATCCAGCTTGGCCTTCCAGTTGAAGGACGGCGAGCAGTTGTAAGCCAGCATCTTGCCGGGGTATTTGGCATGAATGGCGTCGGCAAACTTCTTGGCATCCTCGAGGTTCGGCGTAGAGGTTTCCCACCACAACAAGTCTGCGTGCGGCGCGTAGGCTAGGCCACGCGCGATACAGGCGTCCACACCATTGGTGACGTGGAAGAAACCTTCCGGCGTGCGTTCGCCGCTTTTGATGAACGGACGGTCGCGTTCGTCGATATCGCTGGTGATCAGCTTGGCGCTTTCCGCATCCGTGCGGGCAACGACCAATGTCGGCACGCCCATGACGTCGGCGGCCAGACGCGCGGCAATGAGCGTACGCACGTGCTGACCGGTCGGGATCAGCACCTTGCCGCCCAAGTGACCGCATTTCTTTTCGGAAGAAAGCTGGTCTTCGAAGTGCACGCCGGCGGCGCCCGCTTCGATGAAGTTCTTCATGATTTCGAAAACGTTGAGCGGTCCACCGAAACCGGCTTCGGCATCGGCGACGATCGGCGCGAACCAATCGCGCGAGACTTTACCTTCGGCCACTTCGATCTGGTCGGCGCGCTGAAGCGTGCGGTTGATCTTGCGGCACAATTCCGGCGCGGCGTTTGCCGGATACAGACTTTGGTCCGGGAACATCGCACCGGCGGTGTTGTTGTCGGCGGCAACTTGCCAGCCGGACAGATAAATCGCCTTCAAGCCGGCGCGCACCATTTGCATCGCCTGGTTGCCGGAAAGAGCGCCGAGGGCATTCACATACGGCTCTTCTTGCAGCAACGTCCAAAGCTTGTTCGCACCGCGCTCCGCCAGTGTGCTCGCGGGCAGAACCGAGCCACGCAGACGCAGCACGTCTTCCGGCGTGTAATTACGCTCGATACCGTCGAAGCGACCTTTGGGGGCTGAAGGAATCAGCGCGGAAAAATCGGTCATGATCAGGTTACTCCTGTTGATGTCCTGCGCTCATTTGTGAGCGTCATGTTCGTTGGGTGAGTTCGGCTCGACGTTGTGCAGCGCAACTATAATCATACTATTTTGATGCATTGCACAATACGCTGTTTGGTACATGGCTGAGAAAATTGGCGACACCGAGCTCAGAGCGTATTGGGAGTCGCGTCAAAACCAGCATTTTGTACCAAGTCGTATTTTACAGATTACTTGTGATCAGGTCTAACTAATTGAAACAAAAAGGGTAAACATGTGCAAGAGCGATTCTTGACCCTTGTGAATTTGTAAATTATGTAAATTTACATGGCAAAAAACGCGGCAAATAAGATATTTGCGGGTCCTCGGCTTAGACGCCTCAGACGCGATTTGGGCCTCACCCAGGTCCAAATGGCCGAAGGACTGGGTATCTCGCCCAGCTACCTCAACCTCCTGGAGCGCAATCAGCGCCCCCTCAGCGCCCAACTCCTACTCAAACTGGCGGACGCCTACGACGTCAATCTCAAAGGGCTCGCGGGCGATCAGGGCGGGCGAACCATCTCCGATCTGAAGGAAGTATTCAGCGACCCGATCTTGGATGCCTACGAAGTCAGCACCCAGGACTTGATGGACTTGCACGGCACCTCGCCCGCCGCGGCCCAAGCCCTGGTCACCCTATACCGGGCCTATCGCCAAAACGTGGAACAGACGGCCGGGCTGACGGAAAAGATGACCGACATGAACGCGGCCAATCCGCTGGAGCCAGCGACCTTTCCCGTCGAAGAAGTCCGGGACTTTTTCGTCGCGCACAAAAATCACTTTCCGGAATTGGAAAGCGCGGCGGAAGGGCTGTGGGCAGACGCGCTGGAAAGCGCCGATACTTTAGGCACCGGATTACGTCAGCGCCTGAAATCGAATCACAGCATGGCCGTGCAGATCATGCCGGTCGATTTCATGGATCAGCTCGTGCGCCGGTATGACCGACACAGCAACCGCTTATTTCTGTCCGAGGCCCTGCCTTCGCCGGCGCGCAACTTTCAGATCGCCTATCAAATCGGTCTGCTGGAACACGCCGAGCTGATTGAGAACATCATCGGCAAAGGACGCACGCTGCAAGACGAGACGCGAAGGTTGCTGCGCATTTCGCTCGCGGGATATTTCGCGGGCGCGGTGTTGATGCCTTATGAGAAGTTTCTAAAGGCCGCGGAAAAGAAGCGCTACGACATCGAGCTGCTTTGCCAACGCTTCGAGGCCAGCTACGAACAGGTCTGCCATCGGCTGACCACCATGCAGCGGCCCGGCGCGCTGGGCATTCCGTTCTTCTTTATCCGCATTGATCCGGCGGGAAATATCTCCAAGCGCTTGAGCGCGGGCGGTTTCCACTTTGCCCGTTTCGGCGGCGCGTGTCCGCGCTGGAATGTGCACGAAGCCTTCCGGAATCCCGGCAAGATCGTCACCCAGATTGTCGAAATGCCCGACAAGACGGCGTATTTTTCCATCTCGCGCACGGTGGACGGATTGCACAGCGGACACCACGCGCCGCAAACGCAGTTGGCCATTGGTTTGGGGTGCGAAATCTCGCACGCACCTAAACTCGTGTACTCGGATGGATACGATCTGAAGAACCTCACTCTGGCGACGCCGATTGGACTCACATGCCGCCTGTGTGAGCGTATCGGGTGCAGCCACCGCGCGTTTCCTCCGCTCAGCCGTAAGCTTATTGTCGACGAAAATATGAAAACAGCCTCGCCCTTCATGTTTCACAGTCACGAGTGAGTTGCGCCGTGAGCATCGACAACTGTCATAACATCGCGCATCTGCAAAAATTGGCGAAAGCGCGCCTGCCGGCCGCGATGTTTCATTATATTGATGGCGGCGCCGACGACGAAGTGACCCTGCGCGGCAACACGGCGGCCTTCGACGATTACCAACTTGTTCCGAAGTTTCTGAAAGACGTTTCAAGCATTGATGCGTCCACGACAGTGCTGGGACGCAAGCTTGAATGGCCCGTGCTTCTGGCCCCGACCGGCATGTCACGCTTGTTCCACCATCACAAGGAATTGGGCGTGGCGCGGGCGGCGGCAAAGTCCGGCACCATGTATTCCCTGTCCACCCTCGGCACGACGAGCTTGGAAGACGTTGCAGCGGCCACGGACGGGCCGAAGATGTTCCAGATCTACATCCTTAAAGATCGCGCCCTGACGGTGGAATTCGTGGAGCGCTGCAAGGCGGCCAAATACGATGCGCTCTGCCTGACGGTGGACATGCCCGTGGCCGGCAACCGCGAGCGGGACAAGTTGACCGGCATGGTCATGCCCCCGCGCTTTACTTTAAGTAGTCTCCTCAGCTTCGCCTTGCACCCGCGCTGGTCGCTGAACCTACTGCGCGATCCACACTTTACCCTGGCCAATGTCGCGCACCGTGTGGACGCATTAGGCGGCGGCGCCATGTCCGTGATCGACTACATCAACAGTCAGTTCGATCGCGCCGTAACCTGGAAAGACGTGGAGTGGCTCGCCGCCCAATGGAAAGGCCCGCTCGCCATCAAAGGCATCACGTCGCCCGAGGACGCCAAAATGGCGCTCAATTCAGGCGCCACCGCCGTCATGATTTCCAATCACGGCGGACGGCAACTGGACAGCTCACCGGCGCCGGTGGATTGCATCCGCCCCATGCGTGATGCAATCGGTAACGATCTGGAACTCATCGTGGACGGCGGCGTTCGCCGTGGCACGCACGTCGTCAAAGCCCTGGCCTTAGGGGCGGATGCCTGCTCTATCGGCAAGGCTTATTTATATGGTCTTGCCGCCGGAGGTCAGCCGGGTGCCGAGCGCGCCCTCGCCCTCCTCCGCGCCGAGGTTGAACGGAACATGGCGCTGATGGGATGCCAGTCGATTGCGAATATTAACAGCGCTTGCCTGCGGGATTTCTAAGGTATAGTCCGGTCGCTGGATTTTGGGGAGGAACACTTAGCCGATGTCGATCAATCGCTGTCATAACGTTGCGCACTTCCGCGAGTTGGCACGCAAGCGCCTGCCCGCGCCGATGTTTCACTTCATCGACGGCGGCGCGGAAGACGAAGTCTCCCTGACCAATAATACGACGGCTTTCGGTAAATACGATCTCACACCCAATTACCTTGTAAACGTCGAAAAGGTGGACACAAAGACAACCCTCTTCGGCAAAACGCTGGATTGGCCGGTGATGCTTTCGCCCACCGGCACGACACGGCTTTTTCATCACAGTAAAGAACTGGGCGTTGCCCGCGCGGCGGCGAAAACGAATACGCTTTACTCAGTCTCAACCATGTCAACGACCAGCTTGGAGGATATCGCCGCGGCTTCGGATGGTCTGAAGATGTTTCAGATTTACATCCTCAAGGACCGCAGTTTAACCGCTGAGTTCGTCGAACGCTGTAAGGCGGCCAAATACGACGCGCTGTGCTTGACCGTGGACGTGCCCGTCGGCGGCAATCGTGAGCGGGACAAAGTTAGCGGCATGACCGTGCCGCCGAAATTCGGCCTCAAAAGTCTTTTGAGCTTTGCCTTCCATCCAGTGTGGTCGCTCAATTTCGCGCTTCATCCGCGCTTTCAGTTGGAGAACGTCGTGCACAAGGCGGAGAACGTCAAAGGCACGAATATGATGGAATACGTCAACAGCCAGTTCGACCGCACCGTGACGTGGGACGATGCCGCCTGGCTGGCGAAGCAATGGAACGGGCCGTTTGTGATCAAGGGCCTGATGTCCGCCGAAGACGCCAAGCGCGCGCGGGATATCGGCGCAACCGCCATCATGATTTCCAATCACGGCGGACGGCAAATGGACGCGACCCCCGGCGCTGTGGACTGCCTGGCGCCCATGCGCGATGCCATCGGTAATGATTTGGAGCTCATCGTAGACGGCGGCATCCGGCGCGGCACGCATATCATCAAGGCCTTGGCTCTAGGCGCGAACGCCTGCTCGATTGGCCGGCCTTATTTATATGGTTTGGCCGCGGGCGGGCAAAAAGGCGCGGAACGGGTCATCAATTTGCTACGTGCGGAAGTCGAGCGGGATATGGCCCTACTGGGTTGCACCTCCATCGCCGACATTGGCCCACATCTGCTGGGTCGCTAAGGACTAGTTCTGATATTCGCTGGCCGCATACCTCTTTAGCTTCGCAAGCCAGACGGCATTTTCGACGATCTCTTTATTGACGATACCCTTGGGAATTTGGCCGTGCTTAACGGCGAGAATGGAACTCGTCGCCATGGCGCAGGTATTGGCGACCAGCTTGTCCGTAAACCCGATGGCATGGGGCGTCAGGATCACTTTATCCTTGTCGAGACCCAATACCGGGTCCTCGTCTCTCGGCGGCTCGGGGTCGAACACGTCCAGCGCCGCGCCCGCGATACGGTTTTCCTGAAGAACTTGAACAAGGTCTTTCTGAAGAACGACCGGACCGCGCGCGACATTGATCAAATAGGCGCTGGGCTTCATGAGGCCCAAGCAGTCCATGTTGATCATATGACGCGTTTCATCATTCAGCGCACAGTTCAAAGATACGAAGTCGGAGTCCTTAAACACCTCTTTAAGCCCGGCGCGTTTAACCCCCAGTTCTGCAAACACATCGTCGCTGACATAAGGATCGCAGGCGATGACGTTCAGATCGAAGGGCCGAGCTAGGCGCACGACTTCCTGTCCGATATTACCCAGACCAACAATGCCCAGTGTACGCCCGACAAGATCAACGCCCGTCACCCGTGGACCCAAGGGAAATCCCGGCGCGCCCATGCGTGCGCAAGTCTCTTTTTCCTTCATGCGCATAGCAAGAGCGAGCAGAAACGTGATGGTGGCAACGGCCATGGGCCGGCGCGTCGCATCCGGTGTCGTCGTGAGCACCACACCATGTTTGTTACAGGCCGTCGCATCGATGTTGTCGTAGCCGACACCGAAACGGGACAGATGCGTCAGCCGGCCGTTGGAATGAACGCTTTCATTCTTAAAGAGCTCAACCTCGCGGATGAACAGTGCATCCAAATCGCGCAGATCGTCCGGTTCCAGCACCGGCGTCTTGCGCACACGCACGACCTCCACCCCCGGTTCGCGCTCCAGGGGCGAAAGATCCATGCCGCCGTCGATGAATTCACCGTCACCGTCGTAATAAGACGCCGTGACGCCTACGCGAAAGACTGCCATCGAAACCGCCGAATAACCTTAAACCGCGATGAGTTCGATGCGCGTGCCGTCAGGATCGGTGACGAAGATTGCTATTGTTTTATCCGGGCTTCCCAACCGTGTACTCTCGATCACGTGTCCGCCCATATGCGTCACGGCCTCGGTCATCGCCTTGATGTTCGTCACTTCGAATGCGAGGTGCGACAAACCAAGCGTATTAATGGGATGCCTTTGGCCGTCGCCATGATGACCCGCATTGAACTTCAAGAGCTCAAGCCGCACGCCCTGCTTGTTCAGGAAGTGAATGGTGAGGTCCAGGTTTTCCACTTCAAGAAGCCCACTCAATTGAGGACCAATTTTTTGTGGTTCGGGGTCCGCTTTAAAGCCGAAGACTTCCGTGTAAAACAGCAGCGACTTCTCAAGATCGGAGCAGCAAACACCGATATTTTTGAGCATGGCTGGCGCAGCCGGTTCCGCAGCAGCCGCCGTCGCGGAGCGGCCTGCGGCACCTGCCGCAATCGCACCGACAAAGGCCGCACCCTTGGAAAATATTGACCGCAATACGCCACGGCGGCCCAGATCGCCGGATGATGGTTCTGATTTCATGGTCCTCTCCATTTTTTTGAACGCAGATTATCCGGCTGATATACCGCCGTTGATGCTGATCGCCTGCCCGGTCATTTTCGCCGCCGCCGGGCTCGTCACGAATACAATCATGGGGGCGACCTCCTCGGGTTGCACGACGCCGAGCGCCGCGGCCTTGATCGCCTTATCGAATAACTTGCTGCTAAAGCCCGGCGACATGACCCGTTCATAAGTGCGCGTGCCTTGGACAATGGATGGCGTTAGCGCATTCGCGCGTATGCCGTCCCTTTTGCCTTCCATGGCCAGCGTGCGCGTAAACATGACAATGCCCGCCATGACCGCGCCAATGGCCGCCTCACCGGGGGTCGCGAATTTCGCAGCGTCCGAAGCGATATTGACGATAGCGCCGCCGCCCTGCTCGCGCATCATCGGCTGTACGCAATGGCACATCTGCATGACGCCCGTGAGGCGACGCACCGTCGCATCAATCTCTTCGATAGGAATATTGTGAAATAGCTCCGGTTTCTGATCGCTCCCCATGGAGTTAACGAGAATATCGACGCCGCCGAATTTCTCTTTGGCGCGCGCGGCTACGGCCTGAGCGCCTGCGATTTCATTGACATCGGCTGCGATAAAATCCACGTCGCAATCCGGCATTTCATTTAGCACGACCTGCTTCGCCGCTTGGCCGCGTTCCTCATTGCGCCCATTGAGTAGAATTTTCGGGACACCGGACATGGCATATTGAATAGCAGCCTCCAGACCAATGCCGGAACTGCCGCCGGTAATTATGACCCGCGCTTTGTTCAAAGGAACGGGAGTGAACGTATTTGAGTCCGCCATGTCTAATCCTGTGTTTCCGCTGCGATTGAAGTTTGGTCCGCTATCACTTGCCGAAGCGCGCGGCGAAACGCCTGCAATACTTCGGTGCCGGCCCTGCGCCGCCGGTCGAGGTCTGCCGCCCAGTCACGTCCTATTCCAGACAGTTCAGAAACCACTTGTTCGTGATCTTCGGGCGACAATCTCACGTAAGTTAATCCGGCGTCTTTGATCGTGGAAACGCTGTGCTCGGCCTCGGCATCTATCTCGCTGCAACTTGACAAGGTCACCTCTTCTCCCGCCTCCACCAATATATTTTGAATGTCGGGAGGAAGAGCATTGAAGTCCTTAAGACTGATCATATGCGCGGTCACGGCACTGCCGAAATTCTCGCCGTAGGTCGCGTACTTTACGTCATGCTGAAGGTCGTAGTCCGTGACACTGGGATGGGACAGCATGGCCCCGTCCACCGTGCCCCGGGACAAGGCTTCCAATATTTCCGGCCCCGGTATGAACACCGGAACCCCGCCAAGCGCTTGAACAACAAGGCTTTTTGCCCCTCCAGCGGATCGGATTTTACGGCCCCCAAAGTCCTGAGACGAAGTGATGGGATCCTTTGCCATATAGATTTGATAGGGGGGCATTACGAGCACGAGCAGCGCCCGGACACCGAGCGGCTCGAACTCCCTGCGGTCTATCACGCCGCCTTTTTTGGCCAATTGCCAGTACGCGAGCGTTCCCTGACATGCTGTTTCAAACGGCTCAGGCAACTCCGCGACGGCGGCGAGCGGAAGCTTATCGGACATCAAGCCGGCGGTGATGTAGCTGATGTCAACGACGCCGCTTTGGGTCAGCGACAGAAGATCTTTTGCTTTGCCGAGCTGCTCAGACGGAAAATAATCGAAAGCGACGCGCCCACTGGTACGCTCAATGACCTTGTTCATCCAAATCAACGTCGCATTGCGCACGAGCGAATGATTGGGTGGGAACGAATGCGCGAGACGCAGCACAAACTCTGCCTCGTCGGTGGCGTCCGCCTTTGCACTTAAACAAAAACACGCACCTGCCACCAAAATTGCAGTGGAGAGTGCAAGCGACCTCAGAACGACCATTATCTCCCCATGGTTTCCGGGAGCCATGTGACAAGGCCCGGAAACGCGGTGAGAATGGTGATCATAACGACAAAGGCCACCACAAACGGCACAACCCCTCGGAAAATCTCCTCTAGAGGCCTTCGCGTATATCGCGCAACGACGAAGGCATTCAAACCCATGGGCGGCGTCACCATGCCTATTTCGGCGGTCAGTACAACGATCACGCCGAACCAAACCGGGTCAAAACCCAGCGCCAGAATAATCGGCAATGTCACCGGCACGGTCAGGATAAGGATCGCAATCTGATCCATAAAAAATCCAAGAACGAGGTAGCCCAGCAAGATGAGCGCCATGATCACCCAGCGCGATGCATCCAACCCGCCGATGGCGGCGACGATATCCTGCGTCGTGCGGGTCAGAGCAAAGAAATAGCCGAAGATTTGCGCGGCCAGAATAATCAGCAGGATCATGCACGTTGCATGGCCCGCTTGTTTCAACGCCAGCTTGACGGTGGAAAGATTAACCCGCCGCGCATAGACCGCCAGCACCAGCGCGCCGAATGCGCCCAGACCTGCTGCCTCCGTCGGTGTCGCCACGCCCAGATAAATACTTCCCGTCACGGCGGCGAACAGAAAGATCATCGGGCCGACCACCTTCAGAGAGCGGACTTTTTCGGCAAAGGTATACGCTCGCCCGTCCGGCGCACGCGAAGGGTCGCGAATCACAAGAAACGTTACCGTGGCCATAATCGTGAAAGTCACGAGAATGCCGGGAATAACACCGGCAATGAGCAGCTGGCCGATACTGACGTCGGCAATGATCCCATAGAGAACCAGCGCGATGCTGGGCGGGATCATCATCGCCAAAGTACCGGATGTCGCGACAACGCCGCAGGCCAGACGGGGCTCGTATCCTTGCTTAAGCATGGCGGGAATCGTTGTGGACGACAGCGTCGCCGCCGCCGCCGTACTGGAGCCCGAAATGGCGCCGAAACCGGCCCCGGCCAGAGCCGTGGCCATGGCCAATCCGCCTTTGACCCGCCCGACCCAGATAGAGGCGGCCTTGAACAGATCGTCGGCCACGCCGGAGAGGATGACGAACTCCGCCATCAGGATGAACATGGGGATAGTTATAATCTCGTAGGAATTTGCGACGGTAAACGGCGCAGTCCGCAAGATGCCAGCGAGCAAGTCCACGCCGCCGATCATCATGAGGCCGACGCTGCCGGAAACCGCCATCGCAAACGCAACCGGCAAACCGACCGCAAGCAACCCGAAAAGCACCAATAGAGCAATAAATACTTCCATGTCCGGACCCTATTCGCTGACGTCGGGTAAAGGCGGAAGTTCCACCACGGGTTCGCTCGCGAAGATCGACCACAGATGACCGATGGTGCGGTACAAGCTGCGCACCGCAAGCAAGGCCGTTCCAAGCACAACCGGCAAATACGCCGGCCAAGTGAGCCAGTTGTACGCACTGGCCAGCATTTCGTTGAGACGATAGCTCTCCGACATGCGGTCGATAGCCTGCAAGGTAACCAATACAAAAGCGAATGTCGCAATCGCGTAGCCAATCGTTTCGCCGCCATGGCGCAACCAGCCCGGAAGACGCTTTAACAACACGTCGATACTGACGTGACCATGTTCGTGGAGGGTGTCGGAAAGCGCAAAAAAGAAAACACTGACCATCAGGTATAGCGAAATAACGTCGTACGCCCATTCCAATGGATTGTTGAACACATAGCGCATGACGACGTCGATCGTGACAATAATCATGATCGCGAACAAACCAATGGACGACAGCATCATGAACGCGGATTCAAACTTCGCGATCGCAGCGGAAATGACGCGCAACACGCGCGGCCCGGTCTTCTCCCCCGGTTCAGACATTGACCCCTCCCTATTTAGGATCGACGGTTATCTCGCCGCGCGTCCACGGAAATCCCGCGTCCGTATACGCATAGGTACCCTCTTGGTCGAAGGTAATGGTCACAGACCGTCCTGGCGCGATTGGACCTGTGCTCCAAGAACCGTCCATGGCCACAGCCTCATGAGTTTCTTTACCGCCGTTCGTGAATGTCACCTGCTGCCCAACTTCCACACGTGTGCGTACGGGGCTCACCGCATATTCATCGAAAGCTTCGCGAACAATTTCTAACCCCGTGTCGGATACCATGACGCCCATGGTTATTTCGTCGCTTGGAACAATGCGCCCGGCGAAACCGGACTCGGTACGCGGCGCAGGCGGCGCTTCCGCGGGCTCGACCGTGCCGCCGAGTTTAAAGGCCCACAAACGACCCTGGGCGAACTGCGCAACATATTGTTCGCCGCCAGATTCATAGACCCCTGGCGATCCATTTGCGTTCGCGCCTGTCTGGAACTGCCACAGCAACTCGCCCGTTTCGGCGCTGAAGGCCTGCATGTGGCCGTCCGGGTCACCGTGGAATAAAAGGCCGCCCGCGGTGGCAGTCATGCCACTGCCGTTTTCAATGCGGTATGGGCGATCATGCTCCCAGGCCAGCTTGGACGTTTGCCCATCTACCGCCGCGATCAGGCCGTAGCTCTTCATGCCGGGCACGTTGGCCCCGGCAACGAAGTGCAGCGGATTCTCGTAGCGAATAAGCCAACGGGGCGCGACGGCGGCCGTCGCATATATGTGTCCGGTCTTCGGGCTATACGCCGAGGGTGCCGCACGTGTACGGACAAGCGGATACATGACGTTCGGCTGGTCATAATCGACCGGATCATAAAGACAGGCGGAGACAAAACCGCTCGGCACCTGGTCTTCCGGTGTGCAGGCCGGGCCGATCTGATCCGCGCCAACGACAAACGGCTGCGTAGGATGCGTTTTCACGCGCTCGTTCTGAGGCACGGGGCGTTCTTCGACCGGGATCAACGGCTCTCCGGTCACGCGATCCAGCACGAACAAGTATCCCGCGGCGCTCAAAATCCCGAGCGCCTTCTTCTGCGCACCATCGAACTCGTCTTCGAAAAGCACCGGGGGGGTGCCCAAATCCGCTTCCCAAATGTCATGATGGACAATCTGGTAGTACCAGCGCATTTCACCGGTTTTAACGTCCAGCGCGATAACTGAATCCGAGTATAGATTGATACCGCCGCGCAGCTCACCGCCCCATTGCGGTACCGGGTTGCCAACCCCGAAATACGCAAGGCCCAATTCCGTATCGATGGCCGGAATGGTCCAGGCGCCGGCGCCGCCGCGCATCCACTCGTCATTGTCCTGCTGCCAGGTTTCGTGGCCCGGCTCCCCGGGCCCCGGCACCGTATCGAAGCGCCAGATCTGTTCGCCCGTGTTGGAATCCAATGCGACGATGCGGCCGCGGAAGCCGAAGTCGCCGTTGGCCATGCCGGTCAACACCACCCCGTCATGATAGGACGGGCCCGCAGGAACGGACTGTCCGCGCAGCGGCGGTTCGTCGCCGACGATGCCTTCCCACAGCAGTTCACCGGTTTCCTGGCTGAGGGCGGCGATGTGCGCATTTGACAATCCGATGAATACTTTGCCTTCGCCGACGGACACGCCCTTATACAAACCTGATGTCGATGTCGGCAGAGTCACCTGCCAGATGGTCTCACCCGTGGCAGGGTCCAATGCATACGCGTCCGCGCCAACCGTCACGAACATTTTTCCGCCGGAGACGACGGGGTTCGCGCGGGAGGGATTACTTTCGAAATCGCGGACCCATGCCGCGCCAAGTTCGCCGACATTGGCCGGCGTGATTTGATCAAGGGAGGAATATCGGGTGTTGGACCAATCGCCGTTCACCATCGGCCAATTCTGGCCGGCTGGTTCGGACCAATCCGAAGGCGCCTGTTCAACCCCGCACCCGGCAAGAAGCCCGGCAATCGCAGCCATAGCGGCCGTTGTCCGACCTAGTTTCGTTGTCATGCGTATCCCTCCCCTGACGGTGAGCGCTGCCCACCCATCGGCCCGGCGCTGCGTGTCGCGCCAGTCCCAACGAGCCGCCATTCAATGCCAGATTCGGCCTCAGTTAAAGGTAAAAAAGAGGCCCTAAAAGCAATCGGGCGGACCTTGCGGTCCGCCCGATCAACTTAGATGCTTTTAAGCGTCTTAGAAGGAGTACTTCAGACGCAGCGCCCACATCCGCGGGGGATACGGGGTCGGCGAGTTCACACCGAGCGCCGCGTCGCAGTAACAACCGCCTTCGTTGACTTCGTTCTTGGTGATGTTGGTCACCGAGAGGATCGCGTCAAGGCCATCATAGCCGGCAACGCTGCTCCAGTTGAAGTTCATGTCGAGGTTGTAGTGCGGCGGTACGCAGTTGATGTACACGCGCTTGCCGTCACGAACTGCTGCCGGATAGAAGTTGGCAGCCGTACGATCCTTGAAGCAGATGATACCCGTGTTCGGGTTCGCCGGATCGAGCGGCTCGAACCGCTTGGCACCGTTGTACATGTTGCCGGTACGGGTCAGGTTCGCAGACAGGCTCATGTCACCCCAAGAGGCATCGACCGGAAGCGTGTAGGTGGCCCGCAGGGTCCACTTGTGCTTCGGCACGAAGCTGAACGGCGTGTTGGCCAAGCTGATCGGCTCAATCAGGCCAGTGGTCGGGTTGATCTGGTTTGAAGGCCACTCTTTGTAGCTAGTATCAGTGTAGGCGTAGAAGCCGCCGATTTCCAACCAGTCGGTCGGCACAACGGTCAAGTCCGCTTCGAAGCCCTTGATGATACCCTTCGCGGCGTTTTCCGTGACCACGATCAGGTTTTCAGGCCCAGTAGCCTCGCGCCGTGCGAGCTGCGTGACCGACACCTTCACATCGTCGAACCAGCCGTGGAAGTAGCTGGCGTTGAAGCGCATGCCGACGTCACCAACGTTAAAGGTGGCTTTGGTACCTACTTCGATGTTGTTCAGCACGTCAGGCTGGAAGGCTTCCTTTGTATACACGTTCTGCAACCCGCCCGAGCCGAAACCGCGGGAGTTATTGATGAAGAACATGATATCCGGATTGTACTGGTACTGCAGCTGAGCGGTGTAGCTGAGGTTCTTCCATTTACCCTGGCCGGTGGGCGTACCCGCACCGCCGGACTGCGAAACAGCACCGGTTCGGGTATTGACGTTCCACACGGTCTGGATGGTCGTATCCCAGGTGTAGCGCAGACCACCGGTGAAGGTCAGACCTTCCACGAGCTGCCCGAGGTCCAAGTTACCTTGTCCGTAAATGGCCCGTGAGCGGTTGCTGTTCTTGCTGATCGACAAGGTTTCAGCATTTCCGCGCACGACAGCACCGTACACAACCGGGTTGCCACCATTTGCAATGGCGTCTGTGAAGTCGGAGTTCGCCCAGCCCAGGAAGCGACCATAGGAGAAGGACGGGTTATTCTTCTGGTGACGATGGAACGTGCCGAATTGCATATCGAGCAAGCCGTTGAACATATCGCTCCAGATGATCTGGACTTCATTGCTCCACTGAGATGCCGGCTTGGTCGGATCGTCGTTGTTGATATGACCGCCATCAAACACGGCCAACGGCGAACCGTCCGTATCGCCCATCTCCGAGGTATCTTTGCCACCGAATGCATAACCAAAGATATTCTTGATGGTGATATTGTCGGTCAGGTCGTAGGTGATGGTGTTGGTCAGGAACTGATGACGGCCTGTTGAATACAGACAGCTGCCGTCGTTGGTGTTTGACGCCGCGCACCCGGTGCTGAAGCCGTTGTAGGCGTAATCACCCAGGGCAAGCTGCTGCGCCAGCACTTCTGCCCGGCGCAGGGACCACGCCCCATAAACGCCGCGGAAGTCGAAGGACTGGCCGCCGGGAACACCCAGTAGGGCACCGTACGCACCCAACTGGTCATAGGAGGCGCTGTTTGCGTTGGCAACACCGGCATAGGTTTGATCATACCAGGCCCGGCCTGCTGCGATTTCCGCAGCCGTGAACTCGCCAGCACCATAGTTCAACAATGCCTGCACACCGAGCAGGGAGAACTGGCCCGGCGGGCTGAAGTTGAAGTCTTCCAACAGGAACGGAAGCGTGTTCGACCAGAGCTTGTCGTACTGGTACATGGTGTAGATTTCGAGGTTGTCCGTCGGGCGGAAGGTGATCGACGGGCGGATAATGAAGTAGTTCTGGTCGCCGTGGTCCTTATTCGTCGTGACGTCGGTCACATACCCTTCGCGGCCGTAGCTGGTTCCGGCCATGCGGAACAGCAACTTGTCCTCGATGATCGGGATATCCACCGCTGCTTCGATGGACTTACGTCCGTATTGACCGACCGACACTTCGGCATAACCGCCCAACACGTCACCCGGCTTGCGCGGGGTGTACACGATGGCACCGGCGTTGGAGGCCTGGCCGAACAGCGTACCCTGCGGGCCCTTCAGGACCTGCACGTTCGAAATGTCGAACATGTTGGAGAAACCGTTCGAAGAGGACGGAACGTCGGCGAAGTAGGTCGGCGCACCGTTACCAATACCGCGCAAGAAGATGAAGGACGTGTTGCCCTGTGAACAGCAGATGTTCAGACCGGCAATGTTTCTGGTCAGCGACCAGATGTCCTTGATGTCCTGCTCGGCGAGCGCTTCGGGCGTAAACGCCTGAATGGCGATCGGAACCCGCTGGATGTTTTCCTCGACGCGGCGCGCCGTGACGGTGATGGACTCAAGTCCGACAATCGCCTGAGCTTGCTGCTGCTCCTGCGCGGCTGTCGGCGCGGCCGAGGCCATCGCCAAGGCCATCACGCTGGTGGTCCCTACCAATACGGACCGGTAACTCTTTAACATGCGGATTCCTCCCTTAGATTGATCCGTTCCAGATAAAAAATAGACGTAATGCATTCGACGGGTTCGGAGCCATCCGGCCCGCAAACAAGCCAAATCTCTAGAAATTCGTTATGGAGTCCCCCCTCTGGCCGCGATCCTCCCGCGGCGGAAGCTTACTGCCGGATAAGATACACGCCTCGTAGCTTCCGTTTGAACAAAATAATCATGCGGCGCTGCAGTGCCTTGATCCGCCTCAAACGAGAACAAAACCTGAATCCACAACCTTGGATTATCATTCGATACCGCTCAACAGCTTGGTTTTAACCGCGTCAGAAAGCCCGCTACAAGGTATAATATATTGAAAATAAGAGAAAATATATTGCCGTGTTTCATATGTGAACTGAGCGTCCAAGGACATGTTGCGCGCTCAGGCGGCGATGTGTCTTGTCCGCAACAGTTATAAGAAAAGTCGCAATGAATTGTCTCTGACACGGGCTGTATAGGTGCGGAAGTGCAAATTCTCACGGGTAGAAAGCAGGTTCACGAGGTGATTGTGCGCAGGTCTCCGAATCTGGACTGAGGCCGTAACACCTAAAATCCGAAAAGCCGGCCCGGATTATCGACCAGTATCTGTTGCCGAACATCGGAATCCGGCGCCCAGGTTTCAAGCAGGTTCAAGACCAGGCCATCGTCGATGGGATAGAAGGGCGAAATCTCGAACGGTTTGCCTCTTGATCCGTCCGGGTGCGGCCAATCGCTGCCCCAGAGTATACGGTCGGGATTGGCTGCGATCAGCGCCTGCGCGACCGGAGTTAGATCGGAATACCCTGGCGATTTCGAACTGCGATAAGCCGCTGAGATCTTCACATACGCTTTTCCGGAGCGGACCAAGTCCAGCACTGCTTTAAACCCGGGTTGATCGACGCCGCCCTCGGCTTGCGCCCCGGCAAAATGATCGAACACGATGGGGACGGGCAAAGCTGCAAGCTGCTCTTTGACCGCATCGAGAATCCGAAGCCGCGTATAGGTCTGAACGTGCCAACCGCGCGGCTTTAGTCGCTCGGCCATGGCCCAAAGCCGGTGTCCCGCCTCAATAGGATCGCTGACACCATCCAGTTCCAGATTGACGCGAACACCCCGTGCACCGATTTCGTGCATCTCGTCCAAAGCTTCATTTGACGTTTTGTCGTCGATGACCACAACGGCGCGCGCCCGGTCGGGACCGAAATATTTGACCCCTTGCAGGGTCGCGGAATTGTCGGTGCCGTAGTTGCTCGGCTGCACGACGACCAAGCGATTGAACCCGAGATAGTCCTGCAAATCGCTCAGGTCGGCTTCGGTGGCCACCGGCGGTGTGTAAACCCGGTTAGGTGAAAAGGGATATTTCTCCGGGTCAAGGTAGACGTGCACGTGGGTGTCACAAGCGCCCTTGGGCACATCAAATTTGACCGGTGTCCTTGGGCCGTTCATATCACTCCCTCCTTACGCAAGGCTTCGATGCCGTCCTTGCTGATCCCCAACTCCGAAAGCAGTTTGTCTGTATCGCCGCCCAGCGCCGGCGCCGCACGGTGCGGCATGTCCACGCCGCCGATGCGCAGCGGACCTGCAAGTTGGCGGATGACCTGCTCGCCCACGTCACCGCCGATGTAATCGGCAAGGCGACCGCTCTCTTTGACGAACGGGTTTTCCAACGCCTGTGCAACATCATAGACCGGTGCGGCAGGCACAGTGCCGCCGAGCAACCCCATCCATTCTTCTGTGGTGCGTTCCATGAACGCCTCATCGATCATCGGAGTGAGTTCCTCCCGGTATTTCAATCGGGAGTCAGGCTTGGAAAACCTCTCGTCTTTCGTCCATTCCGGATGACCAAGCTTGTCGGCAAAAATAGGCCAGAATTTTTCCTTATTGCACATAATGAAAATCCAGCCGTCTTTGGTGCGATACAGCTGGGAGGGAACCAACGACGGATGCGCAGAACGCGGCTCGCGCCCCTGAACGTGTCCGGCGTTGAGGTACCACGTCGCCAAGTACGTGAGGTTATGCAAGGCCGTGTCGAACAGGGACGTATCCACATCCATGCCCTTCCCGGTCGCGCGCACACTATATAAAGCCGACGCTAGGCCAAACGCGGACATCACCCCCGTCATCAGGTCAACGATGGAAAGCCCCATGCGCGCGGGCGGACCGTCAGGCTCGCCGGTCAGGCTTAAGTATCCGGCCTCGGCCTGCATCAGGTAGTCATACCCCGGCCAGGACTTGCGCGGGCCCGTGCGTCCGTAGGCCGACAAATGACCGCAAACGATCTTCGGGTTGATGTCTTTCAGCGCGTCGTAAGTCAGGCCGAGTTTTTCCGGCTGATCGCCGCGCAGATTATTGAAGACCGCATCGACAGTCTTCACCAGCTCCCTAAAGATCTTTTGGCCCTCGGGATGCTTCAAGTTCAGCGTCATGCTGCGTTTATTACGGTTGAAGGCCTGAAAGAAGTGGCTGCTGCCTTCTTCGAAATAGTAGGGGCCCACTTGGCGGCTGACTTCGCCGCCCTCGGCAGGGTTTTCTATTTTGATGATATCGGCGCCCATGTCGGCGAGGAGCATGGTACCAAACGGGCCAGCGCCGTATTGT
Source organism: uncultured Rhodobacterales bacterium (assembly GCA_964475755.1). Classification (GTDB taxonomy): domain Bacteria; phylum Pseudomonadota; class Alphaproteobacteria; order Rhodospirillales; family Rhodospirillaceae; genus UBA11612. The sequence continues at coordinate 51,221 of CAYYXR010000002.1, read as the reverse complement.
TCGACGGCAACGATGGTCACACCTTGCAACGGCAGCACTGGCTTGTTCCTGTCAGATCTTGTTTTTTTCGATAAGGCGCTTGGCGATGACGATGCGCTGAATTTCGTTGGTGCCTTCGCCGATGACCAGTAGCGGTGCGTCCCGGTACAACCGCTCAACGATGAATTCTTTCGAATAGCCGTATCCACCGTGAATGCGCATGCATTCCAATGAATTTTCCACGGCTGTTTCCGTGGCAAATAGCTTCGCCATGCCGACTTCGAAATCACAGCGCTCGCCCCGATCCAAGGCTTGCGCGGCGTGATCGGTGAGATGGCGGGCCGCCGTTGTCTTGGTGACCATATCCGCGAGCTTGAGCGCGATGGCCTGATGTTCATGGATCGGCTTGCCGAACGTCGTGCGTTGCTGACTGTACTTAACGGCTTCATCCAAGGCGGCTTGGGCGATGCCCACGCCGCGCGCGGCCACGTTCACGCGCCCCAATTCCAGGCCGGTGATGGCGCAGGCCATGCCTTTGCCTTCCTCGCCGCCGATGAGACGGTCGGCGGGAATGCGGTAATCCTGAAAGTTCAATTCCGCCGTATCTATGCCTTTGTAGCCGAGCTTCTCCAGCTTGCGGCTCACATTGAAGCCCGGCCCCTTCTCGGCAATGAACATGCTCATGCCCTTGTGACGCGGCTCGGCTTTCGGGTCCGTCTTGACCAGCAGCGCGAAACAGCTGCCTTCGATGCTGTTTGAAATCCAGGTCTTGCTGCCGTTGATGACGTAATTGTCGCCATCGCGTTTGGCCGTTGTTCGGATCGCCTGAAGATCGGTTCCGCAATTAGGCTCGGTCAGCGCCAAACCGCCGCGCAATTCGCCGGTGGCAAACCGGGGCAGAAATGTTTGCCGCTGCTGATCGGTTCCCATGCGATAGACAATGAACGACATGATCAGATGTGAGTTGATAATGCCGCTCACGGACATCCAAACTTGGGAAATCCGCTCGATGATTTTTGCGTAAGTCGATGGGCGCAGCCCAAGTCCGCCGTATTCCTCTGGAATGATAGCGCCGAACAGGCCCATCTCCTTCATGCGATCGACGATGTCCTGAGGGTATGTGTCGTCGTGCTCCAGTTTGTGAACGTACGGACGAACATCCTTTTCAAGGAACCGGTCAACACTGTTCAGAATAAGCTGTTCCTGTTCGGAACGGTCGGCATCGTCGCGCACGGTGGACGCTGGTGAAGACATGTACGAATTCTCTGGTTGAATTAAATGATGATCAGCCGACGGCGAGCTGCGAGAGAAGGGCCGCGGCGTCTTTCGCGTCGTCGAACGCCAACACGGCAGTCTGTATCTTATCGATTTCAGAACCGTTGACGCACAAAGCGGCGTTGCCCCTATACTTTTCGATGATATCGCCGTTGCTGAGCGGCCGGTCCATGGCACCGCGATTGACGTGCTCCCGGTGACGCACGGTCTTGCCGTCTTTCAAGGTCACGATCACTTCACCTGAATAGGCCTTCGGGAACGGCGAGTCCGGGTCGACTTTGTATTTTACTTTTTGCGCCAAACCCAAAATCGCCTTGTCGCTGCGCGCCTCGGGCTCGAGTTCAGCCAAAGTAAACTTACCGCGGACGAAGGCGGCCGCGACCGCAAATGGAATGCTGAATTGCGCCTCGTAGGCATTGGCGGGACGCATTTTAGCCGCTTCGGGCTCGCACACTGTTTTGACGACGTCGCCCGGAATCAGGTCTTCAATTTTGTCGATGTTCGCCGGTTCGACGCCTTGCTTTTTCAATTCCAGCGCTGCGTCAACCGAGGCGTGAACAAAGTGACATGCCGGATACGGTTTGATCGCCGTGTTCAGCAACTCCCATGTTTCACCTAAACCGTCCGTGGCGATGGAAAGTTTTGCGCGGCCGGATTCCTTTCCAAGATAGGAATTGAAAAAACCAAAGCGGCCTTCGTAGGGTTTCGACGCGCCCTGGAATCCTTCCTTCGCCAAAGCGGCAGCGGTGATCCCGGCAGCTGCGGCCCAGCCTGGGTGCAGGCGCTTATTCCACGCGCCGTCTTCCAGAAATTCCAAACTGCCGGCGGCCATCGAGAGCGTAATGCCCTGCGCCATGGCCAGTTGCTGTGCGTTTAGGCCCATGATCTTTCCGGCCACGAGAGCGCTCGCGAACACGCCGACCGCGCCGGTGGGATGGAATCCCACCTGATGAAACCCGCCCTGCGCTACGGCGCCGAGGCGCGACGCAACTTCCACACCTAATATATAGGCGGTCACGATATCCTTACCGGACGCGCCGGTCATGGCACCTGCGGAAAGCGCGGCGGGCAGCACGCTTGCGGTCGGATGGATCACGCCGCCCATATGGGTGTCATCGAAATCCAAACTATGAATAAGGTAGCCGTTCATGATTGCGGCATCGCGCGGTGACATGGTCACGTTCGTGCCGATCACGGGAACATCGCCGGTTCCGCCGAGCGATTGAAGGCCGCGCAAAGTGGCTTGCGCGAAATCGAATTTGGTGGACGCAAGCGCGATCCCGATTGCATCCAACGCATGATGTAAACCACGCACACGCACATCGGCGGGAATATCGCTCGCCTGGGCACCCGCAAAAAAACCGGCAAGGCTCTCAGAAATGGCCGGCGTGTAACGTTGATCGTCAGGCATGAATTCCTCCCGGGCCGATCTCCGGCCTCGATTAAAGCGTGCGTCTATTTTTCCCCAACGCCGTGACCGCGCTTCGGAATAAGGGCCGAACGCTGGAACTGCATAAATACGGTGCCGTCGGCTTTATACCCTTCCGTCTCGGTGGTCACGATACCCTGTGTCGGGCGGGATTTGGACTCTCTAACGTCCAGAACTTTACTGCGGGCATAAACCGTGTCGCCGGGGAAAACCGGTGCGACCAGCTTGATTTCCTTCCAGCCGAGGTTAGCAATGGCCCGAAAACTCACGTCGTTCACTGTCATGCCCACGACGATGGACAATGTCAGCGCGGAATTGACGATGGGTTTGCCGAATTCCGATTGCGCGGCGAACGCCTCATCGCAATGGATCGGATGCTGGTTCATGGTCATCAGGCTGAAGTTGATGTTGTCCGCACTCGTGATCGTCCGCCCGGGGCGATGCTCGTAAACGCCGCCGACCTTGAAGTCCTCGAGGTAACGACCGACGGATTTGTAACCTTCCATAAAAGCGTTGTCTGACATTTTTCGTTTCGTCCTCAGCGCATGACAAACGGATTAGCGACCGAGGAGTCCGTCGCAATCCATACGGATTTGACCTGCATGAAGTCCTTCATGGCATCCATGCCGTTCTCGCGCCCGATGCCGCTGCGTTTATAGCCGCCGAAGGGAGATGTATAACTAATGGCGCGGTAGGTATTGATCCAAACCGTGCCCACCTTCAGCTTCTCCGACATACGCAGCATACGCCCGACATTGCTTGTCCACACGCCCGCCGCCAAGCCGAAGCGGACATCGTTGGCAATCTTGATGGCATCTTCCTCGTCTTCAAACGGAATGACGGACAGCACCGGACCGAACACCTCTTCTTGCGCTATCCGCATTTTATTGTTCACGCCGGTAAAGATCGTTGGCTGGACGAATTGACCACCCGGCGCGCCCTCCACCGGGCCACCGCCGAGCACGCACTTTGCGCCCTCCTTTTTGGCCACATCGATGTATTCGAGCACCTTTTGATACTGCGGCGCCGTTGTCACCGGACCCACGTTGGTGTCCGTGGACATGGGGTCGCCGACCTTGGCGGATTTGGCCACCTCAAGAAGCCGGTCAACGAAGGAATTATGAATGGATTTTTGTAGGAGCAAGCGTGAGCCGGCGATACACGTTTGACCGGTCGCGGCAAAGATGCCGGAGATCGCGCCCATGACGGCGGCTTCCTGATCGGCATCTTCGAACACGATGTTCGGCGATTTGCCGCCTAATTCCAAAGACACATGCTTCATGTCCTTCGCGGCGTTCTCGTAAATCTTTTGCCCCGACACATCCGACCCGGTGAACGCCACCTTGGCCACGTCCGGGTGCGAGACCAGCGACGCACCGACGTCCTTGCCGAAACCGGTGACCACATTGATCACGCCCTTGGGAATGCCGACTTCCTCGCAGATGTTGCAAAACTCGAGCGTGGACGCGGAGGTAAATTCAGACGGTTTGATCACCGCGGTGTTCCCCGCCGCCAACGCGGGCGCAAGCTTAAATGCCAACAAGAGCAACGGCGAATTCCACGCGGTGATCATGGCGATCACACCCAGGGGTTCGTAGCGCGTGAAATTGAACACATTGGCTTTGTCGGTCGGAATGACCGCGCCTTCGATTTTGTCGGCCAGACCGCCGTAATAGCGATACCATTGAGGAATGTATTTATTCTGGCCCAGCATCTCGGCATAAAGCTTGCCGTTGTCGCGCACTTCCGTTTCCGCCAAATGTTCGGCCCTCGCTTCCAAAGCGTCAGCTAACTTCATGAGTAAGTGGCCACGTTGGAACGGCTTCATCGACGACCATTCGGGAAGCGCGTTCTTCGCCGCGTTCACCGCCTTGTCCACATCGGCTTCGGCGCCGTGGGCGATTTTCGCCCAGACCTCGCCGCTATAGGGGTTGGTGGTATCGAACCATTTGCCGCTGGCCGGCTCAGCCCATGCGCCGTCGATATACATATTATATGTCTTCACGGGTCCCTCCGTAGATTGTGCCAGCGCTTAGCCGCGCAGTGCGGTGATTTGCCCAAGGTAGCCCGACGGGTCCACCCGTGCATCGATCAAGCACGGGCCGTCATGCTTCATCGCAGCTTCAAGCGCCGATTTATATTGCTCCACTGTATCAACGCGGAAGCCCTTTACGCCAAACCCTTCCGCCACCTTTGAGAAATCGGCGGGCGGAAATTCCACGCCCTCTGCAGGCAACTGACGGGACTTTTGTTTCAATCCGATCATCGACAGCGCCTGGTCATTGAAAACGACAAGACAGATCTTCGCCCTGGTTTGCGCTGCGGTCGATAACTCACCTGCGCACATCATAAACCCGCCGTCGCCGGTAAATGCCAAAACGCGCCGCTCCGGCTCGTGCAGCCACGCGCTAATAGCCGCAGGCAGCGCAAAGGCCATGGTTGCAATGCCGTTGGAAATCAGCACGTCTCCCGCCTGCTTGGCCTGCCACATCGCCATGGCCGAAATCATATGTGCGCCTGCATCAATGGCGAGCCTCGGGTCGGCTGCGGATTGCGCAACATCGATCGAATTGGAGACGATGAGATCGGGCGTCAGTCCCTTGCCCTCGCCGTGATAGACGAGCCGCTCGCGCATGCCACTTTTGAAGTTTTCAATTTCCGGCAGCGTCCACTCGGAAGGTTTATTGCCTTTCAGAGCGTCGAGAGAAGCTGCCAACGGATGATAGATGCCGATCTCCGGCTCCACATAATGAATGGGATGGCTCACCGGCGCGATATCCAGAACCGGCGCCGCATAGGGCCAGGGGCGCCCGATCAACTCCACCGGATCGAACCCAACGAGGATGATGAGGTCTGCCTCATTCACACAGTCCTTTTCCGCCGATGCACCTGTGAACAGGCCGACATGGCGCGGTAATTCCTCGGGCACCACACCCTTGGCTTTATATGTGCTGAATACCGGGCAATGTAGTTCGTCAACAAATGCGCGGACACTCGGCGCGATATTCGGCTCACGCGCTTCAAGCCCGACAATCACAACCGGCTTCTTGGCCCCCGCGATCATTTTACGAGCCGACGCAATCAACCCGTCATCGAGCGCGGCGGGCGCCTGCGGTTCCGCCGGTGTGTACTCATGATCGACGACGCGGCGCGCCGCTTCACCGGTGAGTTCGATATAGGCCGGTCCGTGTGGGACAGTTTTGATCAAGCGGATAAGATGTTCGACCTCATTGGCGACATCATCACCTTCAAGGCGTGTCTGCGCCTTGGTGATCGGCGCCATGATGGCCTGCTGATCTACCTTTTGGTGCGTATCATGCTTGGCTTGTGCCTCGGTCCAACCGTCGCTGATCAGAAAAATCGGCGCGCGGTCCACACAGGCGTAGCCGACGCCGTTGGTCGCGCACAAAGTGCCGGGCCCTTGCGTGGTCATCATCACGCCGAAGCCGCCGTTCAACTCCGCCGAGATCGCGGCCATGATGCCCGCACCCGCCTCGGTGCGTGTCAGCACATATTTGATACCTTGCTCATGGCAAGCGCGAATAACATCGAGGCTGGACCCACCGCCGGGAATCCCGAAAATATGTTTCACCCCATGGCGGACGAAGGATTCCGCCAACACCTGAGCAACCGTTCTCGACTTTTTCATCTCAACAAACTTTCAAACTATCCGGCCGATTTGCGCAATACGTCCAAGCGCTGTTTCAATCCGGCAACCAAGAATCCCTGATCAACGCCCGCGATCACCAATTTAAATCCCATACGTACGATCTCGGGCAAACGCACGTCGTCGTACACCCCGCCGACACCCGGCCATTTGCCGTTGGCCGTGCATGCTTCAATCACTTTTTTATACCCGCTAATGACTTTTTCATGCGCAAGACCACCCGGTACGCCCATGGTCATAGCGAGATCATTTGTGCCCACAAGAAGTACATCGATCCCCGGCACAGCGGCGATTTCGCCCGCGTTCTCCACGCCCTTGGGTGTTTCAATCACCGCGACAAGCAGCATGTCCTTGTTAAAGGCATCCGCACCTTGCGCCGAGGAGATGTAGTCCATCTGCGGCATGGCCGGGCCGACCGACCTCATACCCACCGGCGGAAACTTGAACTGATGAACGGCCGCACGTGCGGTCTCGGCATTCTCAACATGCGGCACGACAATGCCCCACGCCCCGCCGTCGAGCGCGCGCGTGCCCATCGTGTATTGACCAGTCGGCACGCGCACTAGAGGCGTGATGCCCGCGGACAAAGACGTCAGCGACAACTGGCACGCCGTCTCTAACGTATAGTAGCTATGTTCGAGGTCGATGAAGATCCAGTCATATCCACCCACCGCCAACAGCCGCGCAATCTCCACAGACTGCGTCAACCGCACGCCGACCCCGAAGGCAGGCGCGCCGGTCTCCAGCTTGCGGCGCAGCGTGTTGGGCGTTGAAGTCATCTATGCGTCTTTCTCTTTTTACTTATTTACCGGTGAAACTCAGGCGCCAGGACCGTGATGCAAAAACTGCGGCCCAAGCTTCGATGCGTTCGGACAACCGATTTGCCCCAAGGCGATGTCAACTTCGCTGCGCAAAATATCCATGGCCTTCTTTGCGCCTTTGAATCCACCGGCAGCGACACCGTACATCATGCCCCGGCCCACAAATGTGAACTTTGCGCCGTGACATAGTGCCGCGACCACATCCGAGCCGCGCTTGATACCGCTGTCGATCATGAGAGTGAGGCGATCACCCACTGCCTTGTTGATGGCATCGAACGCATCGATGGGTGTTGGCGCTCGGTCCTGCTGACGTCCGCCGTGATTGGAGACAATGATCCCGTCCGCACCGGCATTGGCCGCCTTCACCGCATCCTCCGGATGCAAGACACCCTTCACGACCAGCTTGCCCGGCCAAAGTTTGCGTAGGTAATCCAACGTCTGCCATGTTTGCAGCGCTGGCACTTCCTTTGCGTAAAAACTCATCAATTGACGCGAGGTCCATCCGGGCTCGCCGAACGGAATCCAATTTTCCTGATACGGAAGACCGGTGCGCAAGTAGTCGAACACCCACGCCGGATGTTTCAGCGCTTCAAACATAACCGGCAGCGTCGGCGTATAGGGCCGAACAAAACCGCTGCGAATGTTGCGCTCGCGCTTTGAATGGATCGGCACATCCACCGTCACCACCAGCACCTTCAGGCCCGCCGCATCCGCGCGGCGCAGAATTTCCTCGGTGTAGGCGTTGGTCTTGGGGATGTAGAGCTGATACCAGGCTTTCGGCCAAACCTTGGCGACATCTTCAATGGTCGCGGTGCTGCTCCCTGATATCACAAAAGGAATATTGGCCGCCGCCGCCGCTTCGGCGAGACGTAAATCCGCTTTCGGCCATGCCATGGCGGCAATGCCCATGGGCGCAACGCCAAAAGGCGACGAAAAAGTTTCACCGAACAGTTCCATCGATTGATCCCGCGTGGTGATATCCACCAGATATCGCGGAAACAAATACTGACGCCGGTAAGCGGCGTAGTTGCGCTCAAGGCAATGTTCGTCCTCCGCGCCGCCATCGACAAAATCATAGACCACGCGCGGCAGCCGCCGCTTCGCGAGCTTTTGCAGATCGTCAATGCTGAGCGCTTTATCGAGCTTCATATGCGTTACATATGCGAGAACATTTTCTTGCCGGCGACGGGCGTATCGGCAACAAGAACGGCGTGGGACGTAGTGATGAATAACTGCTTGTTGTCTTTGCCGCCGTACGCGCAATTCGTGGTGTGATGGCCTGTATCCTTGGGCGCGATCATGCGCAGCATGGGCTCGCCGATGGAACTGAACAGCCACGCGCATCCCATGCCCACATGCACCACGGCAATGTTGCCCTCTTCATCCAACGCCATGCCGTCCGGCCCGCCGCCGCCCGACATCTGAATGAACGTGCCCACCTTTGTCACCGCGCCGCCCTTCACCAATGGCACACGCCACACCGCGTTGGCGCGCGTGACAGCCAGGAACATCTGATTTTCTGCAAGGTTCATCACAAGGCCGTTGGGACTGGGAATGTTCGGAAGCACGAGATCCACCTGCCCGTCGGTGCGCACCCTATAAAGACGCCCCGTGGGATCGTGATATCCGGTCGGACCCTGATCGGTGAAATACATCTCGCCGTTGGCGGCAAAGAACAGATCGTTCACGCCTTTGAAGCGCTGCAGAAGGTATCCCTCGACGAAGGGTTCGGCTTTTCCCGTCTTGGGATCGAACACCATCACACCGTTCTTGGCATCAGTGATGAACGCGCGCCCGTCCTTGTGAAACTTCAGACCATTGGGCCAACCGTCATATTCGAGCTCACACGAGACATCGCCGCTAGGGGTGATCTTGAACAATCGTCCCCATGGAATATCCGCGACCCAGAGATTGCCGTCGCGGTCAAAGGACGGTCCTTCTAAAAACAGCGGCACGTCGGATGTGTGAAGCTGAATCTCACCCCAGTGACAGGGCTTTCCCTTCACATGAAATTTTTCGGGAATACGGACGAAGATCTCGGCGTTCACCGATGGCGGTGCGGCATACATCTAAAATACCTCTAAGCTGCCTTCGGGAGCGCGGCCGGTCTGCGGCCGAATATTTTCTCAAACCGCTCACAGTACAATGACCAAACTTCGGGGTTGATTAAACGGGGCGGCACCCCGCCCGAAAAAATCACCAGCCATTGTTCGACGGCGGCGACCGTTGCCGCGCGCAAGGATTCGGCCGTGATCCCCGCCATATGCGGGGTGGCGATCACGTTGTCGAACTCGAACAACGGGTGATCCAGCGGTGGCGGCTCCTCCAGGAACACGTCTATTCCAGCACCGGCAAGCTTGCCATCCTTGAGAGCCTGGACGAGGTCATCCTCCTTGTGGACGCCGCCCCGCGCGGTGGTGACAAAAAACGCTGTCGGCTTCATGAGATCGAACTGCGTTTTGCCGATCATCCCGAAGGACTCATCGGTGCGCGGACAGTGTACGGAGATGAAATCGGATTTTGCAAACAACTCATCCATCTCGACTTTCTCGCCGCCCCGCTCGGCAATCTGTTCGGCCGTCAGATACGGGTCGTAGGCAATCACGCGCATATTGAAGATGTGTTTGCACAGTTCCACGGTTCGGGTGCCGATTTGCCCGAGGCCAATAATGCCCAGGGTTTTGCCCAGCATTTCCGAACCCGTATAAGAAAAGCGCTGAATATTTTTTACGCGCCGCATATCGCGGTCCGCGCTCATGATCTTTTTGCACAGCGCGAGCATCAGGCCCATGGCGTGCTCGGCAACGCCCTCTTTGTTTGTGCCGGACTGATTGACAAGAATCACACCTGCCTTTGTGCAATCGCTCACATTGACAACGTCATATCCCGCACCGGCTGAACTGATAGCGAGCAAGTTAGGGCACTTGGCCAATAAATCGGCATCACCCAACCATGGTTCCTGAATTTCAGTGCGAGGAGAAATTTGATAGCCGTGCGCGCGCGCCATTTCCGCATAGTTGTCCGCTTGCGGCGAAGCATATTCAAGGCGCACGAGGTCCACATCGCTGCTTGGTTCAAGCATTGTTTCAGCAACGCTGTCGAGCCAACGTTCAAAGTATACGAGTACCGGTATATTCGCGTTCACGCGTTCTCCCCCTACCAAACTTGTCCATTATTTTGGACACGCTCTATCAACACGTTAGCGTTCCCGCCGGACATTGACCATCCCTTGACGGCATAATCAATACAGCCCTAGGGTTGCCCCCGCCGCGGCGGGAGCGGCTCAAAACTGCCCCTTTGCGGGCAGACGCGCAATGGGGGAGGACGCGGGTGCCAAGTGACATTCCAGCAAGTTCAAATGCCGGTGACGACACCAGCCTGTTAGCCTTCTTCAAAGGCATGGATAAAACGGAGCGCCGTACGTTTTGGGGCTGCTTCACGGGATGGAGTCTGGACGGCATGGACTTCATGATATTCCCGCTCGTGCTCGGCACATTGATGGCCGTGTGGGACATCGAAAGAGGCTACGCCGGACTTGTTCTAAGCCTTACCATTCTCACATCCGCCTTTGGGGGGTGGATCGGCGGATACATCGCGGACCGCATCGGCCGCGTGAAAATGATTCAAATCACCGTTATTTGGTTTTCGTTTTTCAGCATCCTGTGCGCATTTGCGCAAAGCTTCACGGAGTTGGCGATTTATCGCGGACTTCTCGGGTTTGGCTTTGGGGCAGAATGGTCCGCAGGCGCGATCTTGGTCGGCGAAACCGTAAAAGCAAAATACCGTGGCCGCGCCGTCGGCAGCATGCAATCGGGCTGGTCTGTCGGCTGGGGCTTGGCCGCCATTATGCAAGTGGTTGTTTACTCACTGGCGCCTGAAGAAACGGCGTGGCGGATCATGTTCTTGCTCGGCGGCTTGCCTGCCCTATTGGTTTTCTATTTGCGACGCTACGTGCCGGAGCCTCAAATTTCTCAGGAGAACAGAAAGAAAGTCGCGGAAGCCGGCAATCGTCCATCAATCTTTGAGATCTTCAACAAAGACATGCTGAAGGTCACGGTGATCGCTTCCATTCTCACAACCGGCGCAACGGGCGGGTATTACGCCGTCAATACGTGGCTGCCCACCTTCTTGAACGAAGAACGCGGCCTATCGGTGGTGCAGTCCGCCGGATATCTCGTGTTCTTGATTGTGGGTTCGTTTGCCGGATTTCTTTTCGGAGCATGGTTTGCCGACCGCTTCGGGCGCCGCAAACTCTTCATGTTTTTCTCGGTCTCCGCCAGCGTGCTTGTGATCGCCTACACGCAATTGCCGATCTCCAATCAGGTGATGTTCTATCTCGGTCTGCCCCTTGGGTTTGTGTCTACCGGACACTTCTCCGGCATGGGGCCGCTGCTGACGGAACTCTATCCGACGCGCCTGCGCGGATCGGGTCAGGGCTTTTGCTACAACTTCGGACGGGGCCTCGGTGCGTTCTTCCCGGGATTGGTCGGCATTCTTTCCCAGTACTTGCCCTTAAGTACCGCGATGATGATCTTTGCAGTGTTTTCGTACAGCCTGTTCTTCATATCGGCATGGATATTGCCGGAGACAACCGGCCGGGACCTGACCTTCGAAGAAGGGAAAACCTAGGCCGTAGGCTCATAATCAGAAGAATTGTGGCGGGGATGTTCCCGGCGGTTTAGCTTGGATCATGACCACATCCCTTTACGACCTGAGTGTGCTCACGTTTCTGCAAACCATGCGTGCGGTATCAGGCATCCTCGACCGCGCGGCCAAACATTGCATCGAAACCGGCGCTGAGCCGGTTATGGCGCTGCCCGCGGCGGTTTTCGCTGTTACTGTGACGGACCCGTTGGTGCTGGTCAGATTGCGAAGACGCAAAACCGTATCAAAGACCGATGCACCGGGTTCCGTGAAAAACTTTACCAGATACGTATCGTCGCTCTCCGGGCTGAGCGGTGTGGTCAACTCGTTGAGCGAGCCGTCGGGCGTGTAGAGGAAATTCTGGGCGGTAATGACTTCGGTGGATGAGATATCCAGGTGCCAGTACCCGCTGCCGTTGCCGAGCGATCCATTGATATTTTCGCTGCCGTCTTCAATATCGTTGCTCGAAAGATAAATGGACGCGCCGCCGTTCAGGCTCAGCGTGATGTTTCCGCCGGGCGCATTGCTGCCGTTGTCGTCCTTCGCGGCTATCGTAACGCTCGCCGCCGACGCGCCGGGATTGCTGAGCGCCAGGTAACCCAAGCGGCCTGATGCATCCACCGGCTGGAAAAAATTGATGGTTCCGGCGCCGAGAGGCGCAATGAATGTGAAAAGGAACGCAGCGGCGATTCCGCCTAAACGCATCATGACTGTGGCTCGCATATATTTTCACCAGACAACTTACTGATGAAAATATAGCGGCAGGCCTTGTCGCGGAGTTTTCGCAATTTGTACTAAAATGTACGCGGCCACATGGGCCGCGCATTACGTTAAGCCGAAAGGGAAATTCCCCGTTATTCGGCGGCCGGCGGCGGCATGAATTTATGCCCCCAATGGCTGCCCCGGGTGGTCTCGAAAATCTGGTGATCGGACCAATCCATAACCAGCCCGCCGGTGCCGTATTCCAACATGAATCCGCCGGGCGTGATCATGTAAAAAGAAATCATGTCGTCATTCACGTGCCGGCCAAGGGTCGCGCCCAACGGCACGCCGTGTTGCTCGACACGATCAAGGGCACGGCCCACTTCGTCGATGGAATCCACTTCCACCATGATGTGCACACAGCCCGACGGCGCGGGCATTTCGGCGAAGGCGACGCTGTGCTGACGTCCGTTGGCGCAATGCATGAAGTTGATGCCGATCGGCGGCGCGCTGGGGTCCATTGTGACGTGCAGAATGTCCGACGTGCCGAAGCCCATGACGTCGGTCCAAAACGCAACCGTTTTCTTCAGTTTGGCCGTGGGCAGAACAGCGTGCCCGAACCCAAGGTTTTGCGTGACGAAATTGACGCCGAGCGGTGAAACGAATTTGGAGAACGATGCAATCGGCCCCCAATACACTTCGTGGCGCTGACCGTTTGGGTCCTCGAACGAGAACATGTTCTGCACTTTACGCAGCTTTATTTCATCGGCCGTACCCGCCGTAACTTTCATTCCCGATTTTTCAATCGCTTTTTTTGCGGCGTCGAACGCGGCTTCATCGTCTACGCCCCAGCCGGATGTGAAGAGACAATCCTTATCGGATTTTTGTATGGCGAGGCGGAAATCGCGTTCGTCCATTTTCAAATAAAGCGCGCCGTCCGGTCCGTCGATGGCCTGCATGCCGAGCACGTCGGTGCCGTAGGCCCGCCATTTCTCGATGTCAGTCGCGCCGATAATTACATAGCCATATTCCGTTATTTTCACGTCCCGCCCTCCACATTCGTCATAATGCGTAAATTTATAGGTTTAATTTTACAGCTTCTATAGACCATCCCCGCTGAAAGCAAAAGTGCGCCGGTTGCATGGTCAAACGCCCCATTTGCCCCCCATAGCGGCGCGCCCTGCTCGGCAGACGGCACCCAGAATACGAAAAAACCGCTCCATAGATTTTATGGTCATTTCCCACACGCTCCAATCCGCCACGTTGGGCGCATGGCGGGTTTGATGGCAGGTGTGCTAGGGTCCGGCACTCGACAACGTTCCTTACAGACCCATGCCCGACACTTTCGCCTTCGATCCGAGTTTAGTCAGCGAGCTGGAAGACCCTATTCCGGCGCTGCGGGAATTGCAGGAGCATTCCCCGGTGCATTGGTCGGCGCGCTACGGGGCATGGTTGGTCACGCGCTACGAGGATGTGCGCGCCGGCCTCGCGGATACGCGCCTGTCCACGCACCGGCTGATTTCGCAGCCAAAGAACGTGGACGAACAGCTCGCGCGCATTTACGCGGACTACCGCAAGTACTTGGACCTATGGGTGGTGACGCGCGATCCGCCCGACCACACCCGTCTGCGCGCGCTGGTGAACAAGGCCATGACGCCCACGGCCATCGAGGCATTGCGCGGCAAAATCACGGCGTTGGTAGACAATCTTTTGGAGAAGACGCCGGCGCGCGGCGAATTCGATCTCATTCCGAGCTTCGCCTATCCGCTGCCCGCCGAAGTGATCGCCGAGCTGATCGGCGTGCCGCGCGCGCTGCTGGATGATTTGAAACGCTGGTCGGACGGCCTCGCGAGTTCCACGGCGACCACGGCGGTGGATATATACAGCCGCGCCGCGCATGATGCCGCCGAGATGGCCGAATATCTGAAGGACGTTATTGCCCAACGGCGCGCAAATCCGGGCAAGGCCATCATCGACCGCATGATTGCCGCCCACGAAGGCGAAGACCGCCTGTCGCACGACGAATTGATTTCAAATCTAATTTTGTTCCTATTCGCGGGTCACGAAACCACGACCAACCTTTTGTCCAATGGGCTGCGCACGTTGCTGAGACATCCGGATCAGCTGGAAGACTTGCGTGCGCATCTGGACAACCGCGAGGTGGTGCGGGGGGCGACGGAAGAAATGCTGCGCTACGACGGCGCGCTGTTCCTCAGTTTGCGCCACGCGTTGCAGGATTTCGAATTGGGCGGGCAGATCATCAAAAAAGGCCAGCGCGTGTTCCTGTATCACCTTTCCGCCAACCGCGACCCACGCGTGTTCGACGATCCGGACACGTTCGATATCCGCCGCAAGGACGTGGGCAAACATATTACCTTCGGATACGGCATACACTTTTGTTTGGGCGCGCCGCTCGCGCGGCTTGAAATGGAAATCGCCCTGCCCGCCTTGCTGCGGCGCTATGCGAAACTGGAGTTGATCGATCCCGGCGTGGCGTGGAAAGACAATCTGGTTCTGCGCGGCATGAAAAGCCTGCGTCTGCGCGCGACCTAACTTTCCCCCTCTTTATCCCCGGCCGATATACGGCATGGTCGTGGCCATGATAGTCATGAACTGCACGTTGGCCTCCAACGGCAAGCCGGCCATGAACGTCACGGCTTCGCCGATGTTGTCGGTGGACATGGTGGCTTCGGGCGCAACCGTGCCGTTGGCTTGAGGAACACCAGTCGCCATGGCGGCGGTCATGGGCGAGGCCGCATTGCCGATGTCGATCTGGCCGCAAGCGATGCTGTACTTGCGCCCGTCAAGGGACATGGATTTCGTCAGGCCGGTGATGGCGTGTTTGGTTGACGTATACGGCGCAGAGTTCGGACGCGGCACATGGGCGGAGATGGAACCGTTGTTGATGATGCGACCGCCCTGGGGCGTTTGATCCTTCATCATACGGAACGCGGCCTGGGCCACGAGAAACGCGCCGGTGAGATTGACGGACACGACCGCCGCCCAGTCTTCGGGCGTGATGTCCTCGAACAAAGCCTTGGGGCCGAAGGTGCCGGCATTGTTGAACAGAAGATCGAGATGGCCGAACTTTTTGGAAGTGGCGGAGAACAACTGCGCGACGGCTTTCTGGTCGGACACGTCGGTGGGCACGGTCAGCACGTCGGCGCCGTTCTGCCCGGCGGTTTTGGCGGTGTCGTCCAAGGCGTCGGCGCGGCGCCCGGCGAGCACGAGGTTGTAACCGGTCTTCGACAGCGCGGCAGCAACCACTTGCCCAATACCGCTGCCTGCCCCGGTGATCACGGCGACTTTTCGTGTGTCCGTCATGACAAATCCCAACCTTCAATCTGTGATTTCACATATGTGGGAAATTCACACATGTAAGATTCCATCCGGCGAGCATAATATGTGCCGCTGCCAGGTGCACCACGAATGTCCGAGGGAACATGGCCTTAGATTTAGCTATCCGCGCCGCCGAGAACGACGACCTTAGCCGTGTTTTAGACCTTTACATACACCTGCACGCGAATGACCAGCCCCTCTCAAAAGACGACGCCCGGAAAATCTGGCAACAGATGTTGAACTCTGACGGCATTTGTATCCTGCTTGGCGAAATCGGTGATCAGGCGGTCACGACATGCACACTCGTTGTAATTCCCAATCTGACCCGGGGCGGGCGGGCGTATGCCGTCATCGAAAATGTAGTGACACACCCCGATTTCAGAAAACAGGGCGCGGGCATGGCGATACTGAAGGACGCCGTACGCCGGGCCCGGGAGCGAAACTGCTATAAAGTTGTGCTTACGACGGGAAGCAAAAGGGAAAGCACGTTGGCCTTCTATGAAAAGGCCGGATTTCAACGCAACTCCCGAACGGCTTTTGAAGTGCGATTTAGCTGAAGCAGCTGAATATCGCGCACTCAATGATGCAAGTCAGGTGCATTGCGAAAATTCTTGGTGTAGGAAATTAGGTGACCGGTTGTGCGGTTTGGCGAATTAAGGAGTAGCAACGTTGGAAATTGCCTGTCTCGATCTTGAAGGTGTTCTCGTTCCCGAAATCTGGATCAAGTTTTCCGAGCTGACAGGCATTCCGGAACTGCGCGCGACCACCCGCGACATTCCCGATTACGACGTGCTCATGAAACAGCGCCTGGCGCTGTTGGATCAACACAAATTGCGCCTGCCCGACATTCAAGACGCCATCGCACAGCTGAGCCCCCTGCCCGGCGCAAGCGACTTCCTGGACTGGCTGCGCGAGCGCTTTCAGGTGATCATTCTGTCGGACACGTTCTATGAATTTTCGCAGCCGCTGATGCGCCAATTGAAATGGCCGACGCTGTTCTGTCACCGGTTGATCGTTGATGATGACGGCAAGGTGGTGGACTACAAGTTGCGCCAGACCGATCCCAAGCGTGCCTCGGTGAAATCGCTGCATGCGCTGAACTACCGCGTGATCGCGGCGGGGGATTCCTATAACGACACGACGATGCTGAGCGAAGCGGACGTGGGCATTCTGTTTCACGCGCCGCAAAACGTGATCGATGAGTTTCCGCAGTTCAAATCGGTGCAGGAATTTGACGATTTGAAGAAGGCATTCGTTGAGGCGAGCAACAGGCCGCTGAGCGTTTAACGCTTAGACTTCCCCGTTAATTTTCCAGCGCCGCGTCCGAAACACGCATCGGCACGGCGTCTTTGGTTTCGCCTTCGGTCCAGTTGATGCGCGACGGCACACGCCCGAAGCCGGGGACGGATAAAGTAAAATTCAAAGGATTGGCGCCGAAGACGAGCCCAAGGACGTTGACCTCAAAGCCTTCCTTGCGCGCCAAAGTGAGCCCGAGAATACCGCCGAGGGAAACCTGATAGCCGGTGCCGCTGGGCGCGGCGGCGACAACGCTTGCACCGGTAAAGTCCTTGCCGATGGCGTTACTCGGAAGAGCGAGTTCCAATTCAGGCACTTCGCGGGCAACGTGAGCGATAAATGTGTTGCTGTTGGGTCCGGGCCAGACGGTGTATTCCTTGGGGTAAGGATACGAGGCCACGGCACCGGGGAGTTTTGCGATCACCGCTTCGGCTTTTTCGCCGCGCAGATCCTGCATGAGTTTGGGGAACGCGCCGTACCATTCGCGGTCCGGGGTCGGCGTTTCCGAGATCACCACGGCGGACCCGGTGCGGCGCAGACGGAATCCGATTACCTCGTAGCGGCTGTAGGCGCTTGCGCCTTCGGGCTTGGCCGCGATCCAACAATGATCGGCAAACGCGCCGCGCCAGCTGTAGGCGGGCGCGCAATAGGCTTGGACCAACGCGGGCTGGAAATCTTCGGGCGCGGGCGCCCAACCGACAGGCTCGCGGCTGGCGGTGCGCCAGGATTGGGCCTGCGCGCCGTCATCGGACGCCAGACGCAAAAAAGGCCCGGCCAACATCGTGACCAGGAAGAGAAGAACCGCCGCTGATGCGATGTTGATCGACCTGAGCATGCGCCCCCAATAGCGCGGAAGCCTGGTAAAACGGTGACGGCGCCCAAACCGGGGCAACCGTCACCGGCGAACCATTACTCTGTAACCTTATAGACGTCGTGACAGTCCTTGCAGGCCAGGGCCGCGATGGCCACTTCACCAGCCGCGCCCGGACCGTTCGCCTTAATTTCCTCGATCGCCAGCTTGAGATTTTCTTCGGCCGTATCCAATTTGCCGGCGAAGTCGTCCCAGTTTTCCCAGATTTCCGGCTTGGCGTTTCCGCCTTCGATTTCCATCTCGAAGATATCCCGAGCCTGTCGGTTCGAGAGCAATAGCGCCTCGAAGTGCGTCAGCATATTTTCGTTCGGCACTGTGCCGGTCAGAATCATACCGATCGCGGCCGCATTGGCATCTTGCGCGCGCATTATCTGCTGACGGTAATCGATGATACTTCCATCAAGGAAATACCCTTGCGCGGAAACGCCCGCAGTCCAAAACGCCGCAGCGGCAACAGCCGCGCAACCTAACTTCGTAATCAACTTCATTCGTGTTGCTCCACTCCAACGATGCGCTAAAAACAGTTCCCCGGTTCCCTCAAACCGCGCGCAATTTATTTAGTCCGCGCTATGCAAGCAAGAAAATGCGGCAGCAAAAGATCATAAATCGGGTGAGCGCGGGGCAAATGGTAACAGAGCGTTACAATAGTTTGATTTCCGCGAGCCTTTGGCGGAGATAATCGCCCGCCGTGATGGGCGTTGGATAGCGATTGGGCCGCGCAGAGGTCATGCAACCCGGTAGAGTTTCGATCAGGTAGTCAGGCGTAAAATTCTGAAAAAACGGCATTGCGTAGCGGGAATATGCGGCGCGCGACGGATGCGGATTGACCACGCGGTGGGTCGTGGACGGCAGGAGGTGATTGGTCAGACGCTGCAGCATGTCGCCGACGTTCACGACCACACAACCGGTGGGCGGATTGACCTCGATCCAATTTCCGTCGCGGTCCAACAGTTGCAAGACCGCCTCCTCCGCGCCCAGTAAAAGGGTGATGACGTTGATGTCTTCATGCGCTTCGGAGCGCAGACCTGTCGCGTGTCCAATGACTGGAGGGTAGTGCAGCAAACGAAGGATGCTGTTGCCCATGCGCACTTTGTCTTCGAAAAAATCTCTGGGCAATTCGAGATAACGCGCGATGGCCCGCAGCAATTTCAATCCCAGATCATCGAGGGCCTCGAACAATGCATCGGTCGCGGGAGCAAAAGTTTGAATTTCTTCGACGGTGATATTCGCAGGCAGAGTTTGCGCCAGCGGATGCGACGCCGGGACGTTGCGCCCCACATGCCAGAACTCCTTGAGGTCCGGCGCATGAGCGTTCTTGGCGGTTTCAACACCGAAGGGCGTGTACCCCCGCTGGCCGGCCCCGCCCTCAATCGCGTACTTCCGTTTCACATCGTCCGGCAACGCAAAGAATGCTTTCGCGTTGTCGAAGGCGGCGGAAATGACGTCCTCGCCGACGCCATGATCGGCGACGACGGCAAAACCATAGCGCGCGAAACTGCCGCCGAGCTGTGCAGCAAAAGCGGCCGGATCATCTTCGGAGAGGCGCAGGGATATGGGTTCCATCAGGCCGCGGACCATACATATATTCGGGCGCACGGGGCAGCCGGCGGCGCAAAATTTCGCATAACCCGCTCAATCCGGGGGTTTTTGGCCGGATTCGGGGCCAAAAACAGACCATTTCTGCCCCCCTTTTGCGAGCAAATTGCACGCCCGCCGTGTTAGTCTGAGGGCTGAAAACGGGGGTGCCGGCGGCTTTAGAGGAAGTCCTGCCGGGCAGTCTCGTACGGTCGGCTTCAGCGTTTTGGCTTTATGGAACCCGGCCTCATGAAATTCCTGGGAGAAACGACATGCGGTTTACGTCAAATGCGTCATCGAAATTCAGACTTGGCATCCGGTGCGGGTTGCTGACCGCCGCTGCTGTCGTCGCCGTAGGAGCATTCTCCGGAACCGAGCGCGCGAGCGCCGATGAAACATCCGGCGTGATTGTGGATGGTCGCATCGGCTATGTCTTCACCGACAAGTTCTGGGCCGTGTATCAGACGCCGAACGGCGAGGTCGAGTGCCCCAACGGGTTTAATTCCGGCCCGCGCGAGCAATTCAAAATGCTGTTCCCGCAAGACGACGGCCAACAGTACACGCTGCTGGAAACGCATTTGGCCCGTGAAGCCGAAGTCTGGTTCCCGGGCACCGGCGAAGAGCCCTATCCCTATTATGACGCCCAGGGCGATACCGCCATCGGTCTCGATCTGGACGGCCAAGTCAGCGAGAACGACTTTATCAGCCCCCAAGGCGATGAAGGTATCGACAACCAGTTGTACCGCGCCATCGGCTGCATCGCGAACTATCGCGGCCCCGACGGCACCATCTATCACTTCGACAACAAGTACATGCAGCAGTTCGTGAACAACCGCTTGATGATCGAATTGACCGGCGTGGAAAGCCTGGAGAACGACGATCACGTGACAGTGACCACGTACCGCGGCCTTGACGGCCTGCTGACGGACGCGACCGGTAAGGCCTTTATGTCCGGCGGCACCCAGCGCGTGGACACGAAGTGGGGTCAGCAATATGTGCAAACATTCAACGGCAAGATCGAGGACGGCATCCTGACGACCGATACCGCCGACCTTCTCATTCCGTGGGGCGGTCCGTTCGACGGCAATGCCGTGCAGCGCGTGCGCGACCTGCGCTTCCAATTGAAACTGACGGAGCGCGGCGCCGAAGGCCTTATGGCCGGATACGCGCCGGTGGAATACTGGATCAAGCATCTGAACAAGACCTGGTCCACCCACCATCAGAGCTACGGCCAGGAATCCTCGCCGTCGCTCTATCGCGCCTTGCGCCGTCTAGCCGATGCGTATCCTGACCCGGAAACCGGTGAGAACACCGCTATCTCCGGGGCCATGGACGTGCGTCTGACCCAGGTGTTCATCCTGCATCCGAATGATCAGCAGGACCCTATCGCCAAGGATACGGGTGAGCAGGAACAGAACCTCGCCGCGGCGAACTAACGCGGCGCATAGACTTAGACTTCGGCCTCAGCCGACACCGGGAGGATAAAATGAAACTGGCAACTGCACTGAAACGCTCAAGAACGTTTCTGCTGGCCGCCGCACCGATCGCGGCCTTGGGCGCGATCGGCATCCCTGGCGGCATCACCGACGCCACCGCCGAAAGCACCGACGGCCAGCCGGTCATTCAGGACGGGCGCATCGGATACGTCATGACCCAGAAATATTGGGCGGTGTATCAGACACCGGGCGCGGAGAAAGAGTGCCCGAACGGTTTCAACACCGGGCCGCGCGAACAGTTCAAATTGCTGTACCCGGAAGACGACGGGCAAAAATACACGCTGCTGGGAACGCACTTGGAACGCGAGGCGGAAATCTGGCACCCCGGATTATATGAAGAGCCCTATCCGTTTCATGAGGCGGTCGGCGACACGGCGCTCGGCATCAACCTCGACGGAAAGGTGAGCGAAAACGACTTCATGAGCCCGGACGGCGATGAAGGCGTGGACAACGAGCTCTATCGCGTCATCGGCTGCATCGCGAACTACCGCGGACCTGACGGCACGATCTATCATTTCGAAAACAAATACGTTCGCGAGAATCGCTTCGACCGTCAGTTGATCGAACTGACCGGCGTGGACAGCCTGATCAACGACGACGAGGTCACGGTCACCACTTATCGCGGCATGGACGGCATTCTCACGGACGCCACCGGCAAGGATTTTATCCCGGGCGGCACCCAACGGGTCGATACGCGCTGGGGCGACCGGTTCAGCCAATCGTTCAAAGGCAAAATCGTGGACGGTGTGCTGACAACCGAGCCTGCGGATCTGGAAATGCCCTGGAGCGCCACTTTTGAGACAAACACCAACCAGGTCGTGAAGGGCGTGCAGTACAAGTTGCGCCTGACGGAAACCACGGCGGAAGGCATCATCGGCGGCTATGCCGACGTGCAGAGCTGGTACTACCGCCTGACAAAGGCCTGGTCGACGCACCACCAGAGCTATGGGCAGCTGTCCTCACCGTCGGTCTTTCGGGCCCTGAACCGCCTGGCGGACGCCTACCCGGACCCGGAAACCGGCAAGAATACGGCCATTTCCAGCGCCATGGACGTGAAGTTCACCCAGGTCTTCATCCTCCATGACGGCGACGAACAGCCGGTGGCGGCAGTGGAAGCCGAGGGGCAACAACGGCTGGCCTCGGCGGAATAAAGAACTATATTAGTCCCAATACCCTAGGGCCCCGCAGAAGGGGCCCTAGCGATAATCAGAACGTGGGGGATTAAGGCATGTCTAAGTCATCCAAATTCTTGAATTGCACGGCGATTTCGCTGGGCGCCCTCGCCTCGGTGGCGATGGCCGGTGCCCTTGTCGGGGCGGCCAGCGCCGATGAAACGAGCAGCGTGATCCGCGACGGCAAGATCGGCTATGTGCTGACGAATAAGTATTGGGCGGTCTATCAGACCCCGAACGGCGAAGTGGAATGCCCGAACGGCTTCAACTCCGGGCCCCGCGAGCAGTTCAAAATGCTGTTCCCGGAAGAGAGCGGTGAAAAGTACACCCTTTTGGAATCGCATCTCGCGCGCGAAGCCGAGGTCTGGTTTCCAAACACCGACGCGGAACCCTATCCGTTCTATGAAGCCCAGGGCGACACCGCCATCGGCCTGAACCTGGACGGCGAAGTCAGCGCCAACGACTTCATGAGCCCCGAAGGCGATGAAGGCATCGACAACCAGTTGTATCGGGCTATTGGGTGTATCGCGAATTATCGCGGCCCCGACGGAACGGTCTATCACTTCGACAATAAGTTCATGCAGCAGTTCTCCGTCAACCGGATGCTGATCGAAATCTCCGGTGTGGACGACCTGCAGAACGACGACGACGTGACCGTCACCACCTATCGCGGCCAAGACGGCCTACTGACGGACGCCACCGGCAAGGATTTCATTCCGGGCGGCACCCAGCAGGTCGACGGAAAGTGGGGCGATCAGTACGTCCAGACTTTCAAGGGCAAGATCGAAGACGGCATCCTGACGACGGACGCGCATGATCTGGATATTGCCTGGAGCGCGACATTCGAGACCAACACCGTACAACCGGTAAAGGACCTGCGCTTCCAACTGAAGCTGACCGAGGAAAAGGCCGAGGGCCTGATGGGCGGATATGTGGACATCAAGAACTTCCAAACCCGCTTGGCCCGGGCATGGTCCACGCACCACCAAAGCTACGGCCAGTTGTCCTCGCCTTCGCTGTACCGCGCGATGCTGAAATTGGCGGACGCCTATCCTGATCCGCAGACCGGTGAAAACACCGCGCTGTCCGGCGCCATGCAGGTTGCGTTCACGCAGGCGTTTATCATGCATCCGGAACAACCTGTGGCCACGGATGGACAACAACGATTGGCGGCTGTGAAGTAGGCGCCTTAATACTGCTGCGAGCGGCCGTCCTTTCACACCAAGTGACGGCCGCATCGTTTCCGGGAGGGGAACTCATGACGTTCAAATTCGCCGAAATGCTGAAGCGCACATCGACCGTTCTGCTTGCCGGCGCAATTGTGGGGGCGCCCGCGTCCGGGATCATCGCCGCTGAAGAAAGTGATGCCGTAGTCCTTAAGGACCGCTCGATCGGATACGTCCTGACCAATCGCTATTGGGCGGTGTATCAGACGCCGGGGGGCGAGAGCGAATGCCCGAACGGCTTCAACGACGGCCCGCGCGAGCAATACACACTTCTCTTTCCCGAGGACGGCACAAAGCGCACGCTTCTGGACACGCATTTGGCGCGGGAAGCGGAAGTGTGGTTTCCAACAACATCCGCAGAGCCTTACCCGTTTCACGAACCGCAGAGCGACGTCGCCATCGGCCTCGATTTGGACGGTCAAGCCGGTGAAACCGACTTCATGAGCCCCGAAGGGGACGAAGGCATCGACAACCAGCTTTATCGCGTGCTTGGCTGCGTCGCGGGTTATCGCGGCCCGGACGGTGCGATCTACCACTTCGACAACAAGTACATGCAACAGTACGCCTTCAACCGTCTCCTGCTCGAATTGACCGATGTGGACGATCTTGTAAACGATGAAGACGTCACCATTACGACCTATCGCGGCCTCGACAACCTGATGACCGACGCCACGGGCAAAAACTTCATGTCCGGCGGCACGCAGCGCGTAGATCGTCAGTGGGGCGATCGCTATGTGCAAACGTTCAAAGGCCAAATCGTTGACGGCATTCTGACCACCTCGGCAGCCGATCTCGAAATTCCCTGGTCGGAAACGTTCGACACCAACACCATCCAGCCGATCAAGGATCTGCGCTTTCAGCTGAAACTGACACCTGATGGTGCGCAGGGCCTGATGGGCGGATATGCCGACGTCGTAAACTGGCAACAACGCCTGGCACGGGCTTGGTCCACGCACCACCAGAGCTACGGGCAAGTGTCTTCGCCATCGCTTTTCCGGGCTCTAAACCGCCATGCCGACGCCTATCCGGATCCGGAAACAGGCAAAAACACCGCTATTTCCACGGCTATCGAAGTGACTTTCGTGCAAACGCACATCCTGCACCCGGAAGCGCCGATGGCGGAAGGAACGCCTGAACAAAACGTAGCGTCCGCGCGAGACATCCAGTAGTTCGCTTCCCGTCGTCGCGCGGCGCGCCTATTCGTGTGTAAACACTAAGGGGGGCCGCACGATGAAAGTCATTCTTTGCACAATTGCGTTCGTCCTGACCTTGGGCGCCTATGCCCAAGCGCAGGATAGACCCGTTTATCTGACCGGCGGTCATCTTGTGGATGTCGTGCGCGGCGAGATCTACGAGGACGTCGGCGTTTTGTTCGAGGGCGGCAAGATCACCGGCCCCTTCTTTGATTTCCCCTACAACGAGAACCGCATCCCGGAAGACGCCGAGCGCATCGACGTCGGCGGGAATTACCTTATCCCCGGTTTGTTCGATCTTCATGTGCACGCCAACACCCAGTTCCGAGACGTGCGCGTCGATCTGAGGCACTTTTTCAAGATGTTCCTTGCGGGCGGCGTCACGACCATCCGCGCCATGTCCGACGACATGGGCGAAATGATCCGCGTCAAAGCCGAAATCGACGCGGGCGATGCGGACGGTCCCAACATTGTCACCGGCTCGGCTCCCGCGCTGGAACAGGCGCCTGGTTTTCCGAACATCGAGCGCACGGACATTGTCTATACGGCCGAGGAAGCGCGGCAAAAAGTTCGTGACCGTGCATTCCGCGGTGCCGAGTGGATCAAATTCTACAATCACGGCGACGCCGAGATCGTCGGCGCGGTTGTGGATGAAGCGCACAAACATGGACGCAAGGTGTTCGGGCATTTCTCCATGCTCGGGGCCGCAGAAGCCGCCCGCCAAGGCGTGGACAGCCTGGAACACACGGTTTCGATTTTGCAAAAAGCGATGAGTTACGAGGATTCCATCGCCGTCACCGACGTGGGGTATTACCGCTTGTTCGCACTGTGGGAACGCGCCGATCAGGACAAGCTGGATGAAATCTACAAAGTGCTGGTGGAGAACGGCACGGCCGTGATCCCCACACTAGCCGTACAAAAAACCGTCACCGATCCGGACGAAGTCGCGAACGAAAGCTCCGACTGGCTTGCGCTTTATCAGCAGGACCTCAACAGATCCTACCAAGAGATCGCCCGGCAAGGCCGCGCACCAAACGGATTTGATTTCGATGAGATCATGAGCGATTGGCGGGATAGCATCATGATCCAAGCCCGGCAGATGGCGCGCTTCGTGAACATGGGCGGGGTGGTCGCCACGGGATCGGACCTGATTTCAGCACCGCCGCTGGCGCCCGGCCTCAGCATCCATCAGGAAATGAAATACTTCGTGGACGGCGGTATGACCCCGCTTCAGGCCTTGCGGGCGGCCACCATCGTCGCGGCAGAAGTGCTGGGGTGGGAGAATCGGTTCGGGTCCATCGAAATCGGCAAACAGGCCGACATTGTGGCCATTGGCGGCAATCCGCTCACCGACATCACCGCCGTTTCGGATATGAGTTTAGTGATCCAGGCCGGGCGTGTTTACAACGTCGAAGAACTCATGGCGGATTTGCGCTCGGGTGGCTCGGGCGAATAAGGTAAGGCTATTCCACCAGCTAGGTATTCCAGCCGAGGGTCTTGACCGAGGCGCCGGTCAGGCGCGCGATTTCATCGGCATCGGTGTTGGGGAATTTGCGTAAGGTGAATTCCTGCGGCACGACCCTATTCTTTCCTCTGCGCCAATACTCTTCGATGTCGGGCGATTCTAAAGGCGCCGCGTTTTCCTTTTGGAAAGCATTTAGCTTTTCCGCCAACGCGACAGGCGCGAAATGCTCGCTTAAGTCGCCGATTATTTTTGGACTTTCAAGTTGCGCGGCCACCGCGGCGACGGCGTCATCGGCGGTAGATGCACCCATATGCAGATCGCAGGAAATGCCGTGGCCGCCCTCGCCCAGGCGAACGCCCGGGATACCGGACAGGAATGACTCAACCCCGGTCGAACAGCCCGAGATGAAGACCAGGACGGCGGCTTGTTTGAGGCTGTCCATGAACGCACTGGCGGTATCCATCACGACATTGCCGCCCGCGCCGTAAATTGTGCGATTCTCTACCGGGTGTGGGCGCAGCACAATGCGGCGATCGGGAAAACACGCGGACAGCTTTTGAACGGTCTCCAGCGTCAGCGCGAGGTTTGTCCATTCGTGGATCACCTGCTGCTGCAACAGCTCCAGCAAATCCCCAACCAACGGCTTGGCGAAGGCCTTGCAAATCATGGCTAGATTATCCTGGAACGGCAGGGCGCTGTTGACCGTGCCCGCCATTGTGCACACGAGAATGTCACGCCCCCGTTCAAGTTTCGGAAGCTCGGTTCTGGGGTTGCCGGTAATTTCAACGCGCGCATCGGTTAACGTGCGCAGGATCTTCGCGGATGGTTCGCCGTGCGCACAAAGCAAGTCCGTCAGGCGCAACGCATTGTCATTACACTCGGTTCGGTACCACTCGGCCCTGAGCCGCAGAGGAAAGAACTCCTCGTTGAGCACGGCCGTGAGATGACCGGCTTCCTGCGCCATCCGCATTTTTTCCGCGTCGAGTGCATTGAGAGTTTTGAACAGCAAAATGCCCGGCGGCAGATCCGTAAAGCCGTTGCACGCAATGTTCCAGGTCGCACCCAGAACCACCTTGAATCCCCGCCGCACAAGGTCTCCGGCGAGGTTCGCTTTCGAGGCCAACTCGCGGGATGCAACTTCCACCGGCAAATACGCCAGCCGTCCGGCCCGCCGGCCGGGAATCGGCGCATACACGCCGGGCGGATTCACTTTGATGCGGCCGCCAACCTTCTGCAGGGCATCCAGCATCGCCGATTCATTTTCAGAAAATCGGTGGGGAGTTCTTTCGAAAGCGCCGGTCGTGTCTTCCTGGAACGTCAAGGCATACCGCGCTTAGATCCCGCCACTGCATTGTTCAATCAAACGGCTAATGGCGTACGCCATGCCGTGCGCGTCATTGAGCACGGCGAAATCGATGGAAGCGCCGTCTTCCGCAGCACCGTCCGGGCGTGCGATGCATTGCTCGCCCTTCAAGCATTCGAAGCGAACCGCGCGCGGCTCGATGGCGATCGGCACGACACCGAGATCGCTGGCGTTGAACGTACCGCCATGGCTGGCACCTTCATTTCTGGCGTGAAACGAGCACTCACCTTCATATTTGAGCGACCCGTCGAGACCAGTTTGGATGTACGTCAGGTTCGCATCGAAATCCGGACCGTCGGCCTGTGTGGGAAGAGAAGCAAAAATAAAAAGAACGGCGCTTAACGGGGTCAAGATGTGGCGCGACTTCATTCGACGGGCTCCTCATGTCTTTCAGGCGCCCTATCCTACCCCAGCGCGCACGCCGATCAATAAATAGCGTGCGCGCTATTTGATTCCGCTGAGGGCTCGCTCGTTAGAGCGACTTCATATACGCAACAAGCTGATCGACAACCGTGCTCCAGCCCTCATGGAAGCCCATGTCCGCGTGCTTTTTGCTGGTGTCTGGGTCCATGTGAATGGCGCGCGCAGTGTACTTTGTGCCGGCTTCATGCGGCTCGATGTCGATAGTCGCGGTAAAGATGATCCCTGCCAGATTTTCCGGCGTTTGCACGACTGGGCGAAACCCGGGCTCAAGCGCATTCGTCCAAGACAGCCTCCTGTTCTCGACGATCTCAAGATAACAGCCCAATCACGGAAACTCCTGGCCCTCCGGCGAGCGCATGACCGTATACATCTCGCCGCCGGGGCGTAGATCGATTTTGCATTCCGTGGTCATCCACGGCTTCGGACAAAAGAATTCCTTCAAATGCTTGGGCGTGGTCCAAGCCTCAAACACCAGCTCGGGGGGCACGTCGAGCGTGCGAACGAGTTCGAGGTCCAGTTCAGGATTAAGTTTATGATAATCGCGTCCACTCATTTGTTTGCCTCCTGTGCGTGCAGTTTCCTAACGTAAGAGTCGAATCGGTCGAGGCGCGCTTCCCACATCGCCCGCTGTTCCGCGAGCCAGCCTTCCGCCTGACTCATCGCTTGCGGTTTCAACTTGCAGGTACGTACCCGTCCCTTTTTCGAAGAGGTGATCAAACCGCTGTCCTCCAGCACTTTCAGATGCTGCACAAAGGACGGCAGGGCCATGTGATAGCGCGCGGCCAGCTGGCTGACCGTGGCCGGGCCTTCGGCCAACTGCGCCAGAACGCCAAGGCGCGTCGGGTCGCCCAAGGCGTGAAAGACAGATTCAAGACCGGCAGATTGGCTTTGCATGCGCACTGTTTACGCTGACTCATTACTTAGGTCCATACCTTAGTATTAAATAATGTAAAATCAATGGGTTGGTATTTGAAGGGGCTGATTTCCTTTTGCGCCGTAATGGCCGAGACTGGATCAATGTGGTCCGGCACACCTTCTTTGACCAGCGCGCTGATTGCGATCCTTATGGCCTTAATCATGGCTACGGACGTGCTCGCCCAGCAAGCGCCCGACCCGGCGCTTGAGCAAATTCTCAATGACGCCAAAAGCCTGCGGCCATTGGAAGCGGTGGTGATCGCGCAAAGTGGAACTGTGCTCGCCGAGCGCGGATATCGTGGGCATTCACCTGCCGCTTCAACGAATATTAAATCGGCATCCAAATCGATCATTTCGGCGTTGGTCGGCATCGCCATCGACAAGGGATTGCTGGAAAGCGAAGACCAGCTGATTGCGCCTCTATTGGAGTCCGACCTGCCCAAGACGCCCGACCCGCGCATTCGCGACATCACCATCGGCAATCTTCTTTCGATGCAGGCCGGTCTCGGCAGAACATCGGGCCGAAATTACGGGCGATGGGTCGCAAGCAAGAATTGGGTGCGCGCGGCATTAGCCCAACCCTTTTCCGACGATCCCGGCGGGGTGATGTTGTATTCGACCGGCTCCACACATCTTTTGTCGGCGATCCTGACCCGTGTTTCGGGGCGATCGACCCTAGCTCTGACCCGCGACTGGCTCGGGCCGGTTGAAAACTTTTCCATCTCCGCCTGGGACAAGGACCCGCAGGGCATATATCTCGGCGGCAATCAGATGGCCATGAGCACGCGTTCGCTGCTGGCATTCGCCGATCTTTACGCCAACGGCGGCCGCACGCGGGACGGCCGGCAAATCATCAGCGAAGATTGGATCGAAACCTCATGGCGCCATCGCACCAATTCACGCTTCACCGGCGATGCCTATGGATATTGCTGGTTCATGCGCCGCATCGGCGGTCATGACGTTAAGTATGCGTGGGGTTTCGGCGGGCAGATGCTTTACATCGTCCCGGCGCTCGATCTTGTTGTTGCCATGACGTCGAACGACGGCGCGCCCGCGGGACGCACCGGCCACCGCGCGAACCTGCACCGATTGATGAGCCGGATCATTGGCGCTGTCGAAGCGGAGATGAAGTAATCTCCTCATCCGAAACATGAGGCCGAAACCATGCGGCCAATTCACACCCCCGTGTTACCATGCGCAGGCAACGTCATTTGGACTTGATTATGACCCACCAATTCAGCCGCCTTCTGTCGATCGTCGCGTTTGCAGTGTGCGTTTCGGTCAGCGCGAACGCACAGGCACAGCAATCCATAACGCTAACGGTGGATACGGATTTCACGCAGAACTGGAATGGCGCGGAGTTGAAGAATCATCTGTCCCGCCTACTCACACCGTGTTCCGTGCGCGAGACGGAAGGAGAGCGGGACCCGAGTTTCGCCGAATATCTGCGCCTGATCGCAAGAAGCTTGTCCACATCCACGTACAATAAAATCGCGCAAGACAAGGACGGGGAGAACCCGGGTCAATATGACGTGACGATCAAACCCGAGGCCATCGGCACGCAGTCTTTAGGTGCCGCGCGCGGGGACTTCGACGTGCAGATTACGCTGGATTTCCGAAGCTACCTCACGTTGACTCGAAAAGGCGACAATCCGGGCCGCTACAGAATCACCCTATTCGAGGGCGGCAATAAGATTTGCGCCATTACGCCAGCCTGACGGCTCACACCATTCAGCATTCATCAGCACATAGGATTTAAACTGGGCCCTTGATGTCCCTGCTTATTTTCTACCTTTCCCTCGCCCTTGCCGTATCGTTCTTCTGTTCCATCGCGGAAGCAGTGCTGCTGTCCGTGCGGCCATCCTATGTCGCTGCGCTCAAGCGGAAGGGCCGCAAGAGCGCCGACGTTCTCGAAAATCTGAAAAATAATCTCGACCGGCCCCTGGCGGCCATCCTGACTCTAAACACCATTGCCCACACGGTAGGTGCCGTCGGTGTGGGCGCGCAGGCCGTGGCGGTTTTCGGCAACGCTTATACCGGTGTGGTCTCGGGTATTTTGACGATTCTTATATTGGTGGTGTCTGAAATTATTCCGAAAACACTGGGCGCAACCTATTGGCAGCGACTCGCGCCCGCGCTTGGCCCGGCCATTGCCGCTCTGACGGTTGCGCTCGGCCCCTTCGTGTGGGCATCGGGCAAACTGACGCGCCTTTTTTCAAAGCCCGGCACACGGAGCACAAACTTCAGCCGGGAAGAGCTGGAAGCCATGGTGCGGATCGGACGCCACGAAGGGCATATCAACGCGCAAGAGATGAAGGTCGTCAGCAATTTGTTGAAATTGCGCGCGCTGTCCGTGCGACAGATCATGACGCCCCGGTCGGTGATATTTTCGGTTCCCGAAACCATGACGGTCGATCAATTTTTCGACAATCATGCCGACAAGCCATTCTCCCGCATTCCTCTCCACGCGAAAAGCCGCGAAGACATCAGCGGATATGTCCTCAAAACGGATTTGCTGATTGGATATTCAAAAAACGAAGGGCACCGCACGTTGAGCGAATTCGAGCGTAATCTGCTCGCCGTTCCTGAAGTTGCGCCGGTCGCGGGCGCATTGGACTCGTTGTTGCGCGAACGGAGTCATGTTGCCCTGGTGGTGGACGAGTACGGCTCGGTGCAAGGACTGGTGACGCTCGAAGATATCGTCGAGACGCTTATTGGAATCGAGATCACCGACGAGCTCGATACCGTGGACGACATGCAAAAGGTCGCCCGCCAGAGGTGGCGCAAACGCATCTCGGAAATGGGAGTCAATCCCGACGAAAAAGCCAAGCCGTAAGGCCGCGATAAACCTCTCTGGTTCAACCCGCGCCAGCCGGCTCCATACGCATCACAGGCGTGAGACCGCCGCCGCGGCGATCATCGAAAGCGATATAGATAAATCCGTCCGGACCTTGGCGAATTTCGCGAATGCGGCCGAACCCGGATAGCAGCGGCGGGCGTTCCATCCGTCCCACCTGATATCCGCTGTCTCCGCTCACAACAGGCACACGGGCGATCTGCTGCCCGGCCAACCCGCCGACAAAGAACTGACCGCGCCACTCCGGGAACTGATCGCCGGTGTAAATCATCAGGCCGGACGTCGCGATGGACGGCACCCAATGCTGGATAGGCTGTTCCATACCGTCCTTGTGGGTGGAGTCATGGATTTTTATTCCCCCGTATTGCACGCCGTAGCCGATGACAGGCCAGCCGTAGTTCCGTCCCGGACGCACGACATTGAGCTCGTCGCCCCCTTGCGCACCGTGCTCGGTGGTCCACACCTCATCTGTGTCGGGGTGAATGACGAGCCCCTGAAGATTGCGGTGCCCATAGCTCCAAATCTCGGGCAAGGCGTCACCATTGCCAACAAAGGGATTGTCCTGCGGCACACGCCCATCGTCGTGCAACCGGATAACCTTGCCCTGATGGGTGTTCAGTAGCTGCGCGGGATGTTCGTGACGCGGAACGGACAGCGGATTGACGCCGCGGTCGCCGACAGTGACGAAAAGATACCCCTTACTGTCGAACGCCAATTTACCACCGAAGTGCGCGCCGCCATTGCTCCAGGCTTTGGCTTCGAAGATTTCCTGAACATTGGTCAGCGCGCGGCCGTCGAATTTGCCGCGTATGACCGATGTCGTGCCCTCGCCGTCCACGTTGGGTTTGGCGTAACTCAAATAGAGAAGGCGGTTGGACGCAAATTCCGGATGGGGCAGCACTTCGAACAATCCGCCCTGTCCGCTGTAGCGCACTTCGGGTACGCCGGACACCGGATCGGGCAGTAACTGTCCATTCCGCACAATGCGCAGGCGGCCCGGTTTTTCGGTGATCAGCATATCGCCGCCCGGCAGAAAGGCGATCGACCATGGATCTTGCAAGCCCTCCGCCACGGGTGCGACACGGAAGTCGTGAAACTCGGAAGAAATAACCGACTGTGCCAATGCCTCGTAGTTCGGCTGGCATGCGCTCAAGGCAACGGCAAAAACACACGCGGCGCCGAAAATGGAAAAGCGAGACGGGTTCATATCTGCACTCCCTCAAATGCAAATTCAGTCACCAACCTCAAGTCTTGGCCAGAATATGCGAGGGCGCAAGTTAAACCGCTAAAAATCCACCATTCACGTCCAACACCGCGCCCGTCATGTATTTCGACTGATCGGATGCGAGGAAAAGCGCGGCATTGGCGATATCTTCGATGTGTCCGCGGTCGCGCAGCGCGACCTGTTTCAGCACTTCATCATTATTGCGGGTTTGCCAAATGCCCTCGGCACGCGGGCCCGAACGCATAAAGCCAGGCGCGATCACATTCACCCGCGCCCCGTCCGGGCCGAGGTGCTTGGCAAGGTTGCGCGTCATGCCGATGATCCCCGCCTTGGCCGCGCTGTATTGCGGACTGACAAGGTCGAAGCCCGCGCGCCCGGCAATGGAGGCCATGTTGATCACGCTGCCCTTGGACTTCTTGAGTTCGGGCAACGCCGCTTTGATACAAAAAAAAGTGCTGCGCAGATTCCAATCGGTCACACGGTCGAAGTGCTCTTCGGTCACCTCTTCGATTTTAAGCGGCGTATAAGCGCTGCCGCCCGCGTTGTTCATAAGCACATCGATCTTGCCGAACGCGTCCACCGCCGCCGCGCACATCTGTTCGATCGCCGGCACGCGGGACACATCGGCAACAACCGAAACGGCCTCTATGTCGTCGGACTTGAGGCTGTCCAACGCTTCGGGGAGCGCATCTTCATCGAGATCGACGATGACAATCTTTGCGCCACCCTTTCCCAGCACTCTCGCGATTCCGAGGCCCAGGCCTTTGGCTGCCCCTGTTACAATGGCAACTTTGCCGTCCAGCATTTTAGACTCTCCCCTCACTATCCGCCCTCACAATGCGCGAGCGGTGCCAAGCGGGCAAGAGAAAGGCCGGTTTGCGCCTGTTGGACAGCTAGAATCCAATCCGGATTTGCTACCTTTTCTCCCGCAAATCCGTACAATGACGGCATATTTATGCGTTTCCAGGGAGATGTGGATATGAGCGCAGTGGCAAGGCTGGCGAGCCGCCGGCAGGTGTTGAAGAGCACGATGGGCGGCGCAGCCGTCACACTGGGTCTGCCGTTCCTCGATTGCTTTTTGAACGAGAACGGGACCGCCTTAGCCGCAACCGGCAAGGAACTGCCGTCGTGCTTCGGCACGTGGTTTAACGGCCTGGGTTTGAACCCTGGTTTCTGGGAACCGCAGACTGTCGGCGCCGGCTATGAAGTCACGCACCAACTCAAGCCCCTCGCCCAGTTCCGCGATCAGATGAACGTATATAGCGGTATGCGCGTGTTCCTGGACGGTCATCCGCCGGAAGTGCACGAAACGGGCGCCATCGCCATCATGGGCGGCGGTATTCCTAATGCGCCCGACGCCTTCCCCAGCATCGATACGCTGATCTCCGATCAGATCGGCACACAATCTCGCTTCCGCTCAATCCAGGTGAACTGTGTGGGCGAGCGCGCCGGCTACAGCCGTCGCAGCGCCAGCGCCTTTAATCCGTCCGAGCCTTCGCCTGCGGCTTTGTACCAAACCATTTTCGGACCCGAATTCCAGGATCCGAATGCCGCGGAGTTCACGCCCGATCCGAAGTTCATGGCCCGCAAGAGCGTGCTGTCGGCTTTCGGCGAAGAACGCGCTTCGCTCATGAAAGAACTCGGCACGTCGGACCGTGCGCGTTTGGACGAATACTTCACCGCACTGCGTGAAATGGAAGAGCAAATGGCGTTGCAGCTTCAGCGCCCAGCCCCGATGCCCTCATGCAACATTCCGGGCGCAGAAGACGAAGGCCCCATCGATCACGTGGTTGAGAACGTTGTGGAAACCCACAAGATTTTCTCGCGCCTGCTTGCCCACGCCCTGGCCTGCGGCCAGACCCGCGTAATCAACGTGGTTCTGGATTCCGCTATCGGCAACATGCGCGTCGCGGCCAGCCCGGTGACCTTCCACATTCACACCCACGAAGAACCCGTGGACCCGGCCATCGGTTATCAGAAGCAAGTGGGCTGGTTCATGGACAAGAGCATGGCCGCGCTTAACGACCTGTTGCTGGCGCTGGACAGCGTGCGCGAAGGCGACAAGACTCTGCTCGACCGCATTGTCATCATGTTCGGCACCGATACCGGCTTTGCGAAGTTCCACTCTCTGGAAAACATCCCGATGTTCACCTTCGGCGGTGCCAACGGCCGCATGAAGACCGGCATTCACGTCGCTTGCAACGGTGATACCACCAGCCGCGTGGGCCTGACCGTGCAACAGGCCATGGGCCTGCCCATCAGCGAATGGGGCACGGAGTCCAACAACACCTCGCGCACGATCACCGAAGTTTTGGCCTAGACAAGCAGCGACCAAATTAAAGTGGCACAGAAAATTTGGGAGGGGCTCGTGAACGAGCCCCTCTTTTTTTCGCATTGCGTAATTTGACCCTGGCTTACCGCGTCCTTAATTAATCCGACGAACTTTTTCATTGTGTCATAATATGATGAAGGACGTGTCCGTTTATTGAGCCCTGAATCGCCTGAGGGAGGCAAATGGTCTCAGACATTTTTTCCACCGAAGGTGCAAAAGCTTTCTGGAACGCCTGGGTACACCTGCGCGGCAAAAATATCATGCCGCATTATCGGGACCTGTTTGACGGCCTGGATTCAAAACTCATTCCCCAAACAGTGATACTCGAACATAACCCGGGCACGGGTTACGTCGTGCGCTTTGTCGGCACCGGCATCGTGACTCTGTGGGGGATCGACAAAACCGACAAAAACATGACCGAAGTGATGCCGGCCGCCTTTATGGAGGGGCTGGCAAAACTATTCGATGTCCTAAGATCCGTTCCGTGCGGGTCATCCAGTTTGGCGCAAGTCGATTCCGGCAGAGGCGTTTCCTTGAAGGTTGATGTGGTTATGCTGCCTGTCGCGAACGACCCGCAAAAACCCGACAGGATCGCGCTTTATATGAGCATGGTTCCGCCGCCGGATGGAGATGCGCTCGACACGACATCGGTGCGGCGCGCCGGCCGCATATGGATTGATATCGGCGCAGGCGTCCCCTCGGCCGATCCGCCGCAGTAGTTTATTTACCGGACTCTAAAACCATAATCGTCGATGTGCCGTGAGCGAGGAGCTTTCCTTCAGCAGACGTAATGGTGGACTCAGTGGTGATAATGCGCCGGCCCTGATTGATGACCTTGCCCTCGCACCGCACGAGGCCCGTGTCCTGCGTGATGGGGCGCGTAAAGTTGGCTTTGGTTTCCACCGTCGTAAAACCCACGCCGGCGGGCAGCAGCGAGAAGGCCGCGCAGCCGGTGGCGCTGTCGATCAGGGTCAGGCCCCATCCGCCGTGCACACCGCCCGATGGATTGAGGAGGTGGTAACCGGACTGCCCTTCAAAGGCCGCGAACCCCTCGCCCACTTCCACGAGCCAGAACGTGAGGGCTTGGGCGATGGGCGGTTGTGGAAACTCGCCGCTGATGATGGCTTTTAAAACCTCAATACCGGGTTTAGATGCAAAATCGGCCCGGTCGGCGAGCCCGTATTGGAACTGTGGCGTTGTATTCATTTTTTCACGCTGGAAAGTGTGATCGAAAGGTTTAAGTCACGCGCTTCAGCACATCGCCGATGCGCGAGACAATTTCCTCGATTTCATGTTCGCTGACAATAAGCGGCGGCGATAATGCGATGATTTCGCCGGTCACCCGCACCAGCAGCCCTTCATCGAAGCAGGTGTGGAATACGTCGCGGGCGCGCGCGCCAGGTGCATTTTCGCGCGGCGCCAGCTCGATGGCCGCCATAAGGCCGAGATTTCTGATATCCACAACGTGAGGCGCGCCCTTCAGGCTGTGGACAGCCTCTTCCCACTTGGGCGCCAGGGAAGTCGCGCGGGCGAATAGGCCTTCGTCCTCATACACCTGCATGGACGCAAGACCAGCCGCCGCGGCCAAAGGATGACCCGAGTAGGTGTGACCGTGAAAAAACTCGATGCCGGACTGCGCGGCTGCCGTAACAGTTTCGTAGATGGATCGTTTGGACGCGACCGCGCCCATGGGCACCGCGCCGTTGGTAATGCCCTTGGCGAGGGTGATGAGGTCCGGGGTCACGCCGAGGGCTTGCGCACCGGTAAGCGCGCCAAGACGGCCCACGCCGGTAATCACTTCGTCGAATATCAGCAGAATGCCGTGCCTTTCAGTGACCGCACGGATTTTCTCGAGATACCCTTTAGGCGACACCAGAACGCCCGCGGACCCCGCGACAGGTTCGATAATCACCGCGGCGATGGTCTCCGCGCCGCGCTCGGCAATAACGCGCTCGAGATCATCGGCAAAGGCATTGTTTTGCGGCGGCTGACCGCGCGAATATGCAACATCCGGATCGTAGGTGCTTCGGATGTGGTCAACGGTCGGCAGGAGCGGCTCGTAGGCGCGCCGGTTGTTGGGGATCCCACCGACCGAAATGCCGCCGAAATTAACCCCGTGATAGCCGCGCTCGCGGCCGATGAGGCGCACCCGTTCCGGCTGGCCATTGGACTTGTGGTACGCCAGCGCGATCTTGAGCGCTGAGTCCACGGCTTCCGATCCTGAGTTGGCGAAGAAAATCCGGTCCATCCCTTCGGGCAGCATATCGGCAAGCTTGTTGGCAAACTGAAAGGCCAAGGGATGACCGAGTTGAAACGTGGGCGCAAAATCCAACGTCTCCGCGCAGTGCTGGATGGCTTTGGTGATAGGTTCGCGGCCATGACCAGCGTTTACACACCACATGCCCGACGTGCCGTCGAGAATCTTGCGGCCGTCCGGCGTGAAGTAATGCATGTTCTTGGCAGAGGCGAGCAGACGCGGATGCACCTTAAAACCGCGATTGTCGGTGAACGGCATCCAGAAGGCGCCAAGATCCTGATGTGGGTCCATGTGAAACTCTGGGCCGGACGATGCCCTCTCCATGTCCAGGTCAGGCGTTACCTTGGCATGCCAACGAGGCTAGGTCACCATTTCTCGATGGACGCGATATCAAGTTCCTCGATGACTTGAAGGACTTTGTTGAGGCGCGCGTCTTCTACCGGCAAACGCGGGCGGCGCGGATAGCCGCCAGGGAGCCCGAGGCGGTTCAGGGCCGCCTTGGTCACGCGGATGCCGCCATTGCCGAGCAGCGTGCCGAACAATTTTATCAAGCGCCCGAAGGCGTCCATCATTGCCGTGGTATTCCCCGCTTTGTAGTGCTCGATCACCGAGACACACAGGCGCGGCGCGACATTGCCGTCGGACGACAAATACCCGTGTCCGCCAAGGGCAAGTATGGTCAGCCCCTGCATGGGCCCGCCGACATGAACCGGCACAGTTTTCGCCACCGCATCGACAGCCTGGGACACGTAGCCCAAGTCCTGATGTGTGACATTGACTCCAACGATATGAGGATAGCTCTCGACGATTTGCGCCATATAGGGGATGGACATCTTGTAGCCGACAGACTGATGAGTGGACAGAACCACTGGAACATCGGAGCCTTCGAGTACGTCCGTAAAGTAAGCCGCGATTTCCTCATCCTGGGGCGCCGCGCCGTGGCCGACATCCAATGAATAGATTTGCGCGGCATCCACATCCGCCGACTTCGCCAGCCTCAGGAAATCGACCATCTGCTTGGCAGTGCGCGGCTCCACGCCCATGGCCCGCACAGGCACCTTGCCTTTCAATTCCTCGACCGCGACATTGAGCACCAGTTCCATTTCGCTAGGCGAAAGGGTGTACCCCTCGCCGCTGCCGCTGCCGCCCACATAAACGCCGATGCCCGATGCCGCGAGCCGACGCAAATGGCCGCGAAAGGCCGCCTCATCGACATTGCCGTCGGCATCGAAGGGCGTAATGCTGATGACGAATGTCGAAGGCTCCAAACTGACGGGCAAACGGCTCATGGGTAATTCCTAATCCTGCTTTGCGTCGCGCACGCGAAACTGAATGACTGCAAACGTGAGCAACGCCGCGCCGACAACCAAAAACGCGTTATGATTGCCGACCAGCGCGCGTAACGGCGTTGCGACAAACGGATTCAGGAACTGGCCGACATACATGGACATATACATGACACCAATCGCTTGGGGCCGATTTTCCGTCGGGACTTTTCCGAGCAACAGGCCGCTGAAATAGACCAACAGATTTCCGCCGGAGAGCCCGGCGAGCCCGGTTCCAATCACGATCCAAAAGGTGTTGGGCGCAAAGCCAATGACGAAATCGCTCAGAGCCATGCCGCACAAAATGGCGGTGAACATCCAGCGTGCGCCGATCTTGGCGACGATGCGCCCGTACAGCATGCCGCCGACAAAATGCATGACCGTACTGGCGGCAAAGATACGCCCTTGAACAGCGGGGCTGGTTACGTCGTCGCCCGCCAGCAAGAAGGAGAGATTGAGATACAACATGTAGCCCGCGACGTTGCAGGCCAGGATCATCAGATATGTGGGCCATAGACGAAGGACTGAGAACTTGGGCGCATCGGGCGCATCCCGGGAAATGCCTTTCTCCGGCTCCGGAATGATCGCAAGCATGAGAATGCCGAGCATAGGCAGCGCCAAGAGATAAAGCCCGAAATTCGCGCGCCAACCCGCCGCTTCGGCAAGCATGCCCGACCCGTTCAGCGCAATAAAACCGAACAGCGCAACAAAAGCATCGCGGTATCCCAGGAATTTGGCGCGGTCGTTGCCTTGAAACTTCTCGCCGATCAACGCTGTCGTGGTAATGCCGATGCCGGCCGCCCCGATACCCTGCAACAAACGCGCAGCAAATATGGCCGGTGCACTGTCGAGATACATGCCCGCCGACCCGCCTACGGCGTACACAAGAAACGCGAGCATCAGCATATGCCGAACATTGATCCAGCGAGTCAGGACGCCCAAGAGCGGACCGCCGATCATGATGCCGATGGCCGCCATGGTAACGATGTTCTGGGCGGTGAGCGCGCCGATCGTACCGCCGCCGAAGTGCTCGCCGATGGTGGACAAGACCGGCGTCAGCGCAGTCGCCAATAGGGAGTTGAAACCCGTCGCGGTCAGAAGGACGACGGACCCGAAGATAAGCCGCGTGTTCGTCCATCTGGACGCGGGCAGTCCTGCGCTTGTGGCTGCTTGCTGGTTCATGGTTGGCTCACATGCACCGCAGGCTTGCGGTCCCGCCACGGCATGACTTCTTCAAGTTGCGCGGCCAGCCTGATGAGGCTGGCATCTTCGCCCATGGGCGCGAAGAAATGTGCACCGAGGGGAATGCCGCCGGACGTCTCGCAGATCGGCAACGAGATCGCCGGAATGCCGGTAAGGTTAGCGAGCGGCAGGTGTTGGTTGCAGCCGAGCAGCTTATAGAGGAACTCGTCGCTGCCGATATCCGAGTCCATGGAATACTCACCGAGCTTCGGCACCGGCTCGGTCAATGCAGGGGTGAGCAGCACATCGTATTTTTCGAAGAACTGTCCCATTTTGCGGGCCAGTCCGTTGGTCGCCGAAATCGCGGCGGCGTAGTCATAGATATTGAATTCACCGAATTGGGCGAGAATTTTGCGCAGGAGCGGTTGCAGTTTGTCCAAATTCACCTTTGCGCCGAGCATTTGTTCCGCACCGTGGATGGCAACCGCGCCGTCCATGTAATAAACGCTGCGATACATGTTGCGGTACGCCCCGAAATCGATATCGGGTTTGTCCTCGGTGACAACATGTCCAAGATTTTCCAGCACCTTGGCGACGTTTTCGATCTGCGACTTTACTTCTGGATGCAAATCGCAGGTGTGCCATTTCATATTGGACAGCGCGACGCGCAATTTGCGCGGCGGCGCGCCCGCTTCGAGCAGGAATGGACGTTCGGGTTTCGGATAAATAAACGATTCACCCGGCAGGCCGCCGTGGAGCGCATCCAACATCGCCGCCGTGTCGCGGACGGTCCGCGTCACCGCGAGATGTGAGCTTTTCAAACTGCTGATATCGGAGGCATCGGGGCCGACGCTGACGCGTCCCCTGGACGGTTTGAAGCCGACAACCCCGTTCACGCTGGCCGGAAAGCGCGTCGAGCCTGCGCCGTCGCTGGCGTGTGCCATGGGAAGTATGCCTGCAGCGACACAAACCGCCGCGCCGGTACTGGACCCGCCTGCGACGATGTCGGGGTGCCAGGGATTGTGTGTCACGCCCTGGTGCGAGGACTCAACCGTGATCGTATACGCGAGCTGCGGCATGATGCTGCGGCCGATGATGTTCAGACCCGCACGCTTGAATGCGCTCACGACGTAGCTGTCGTATTTGCATAGCGGCAGCTCCGCTTCTTGCAGCCAAAGCGTTCCAAGATCGCTCGGGCGGCGGCCCTCTTCGGTGATGCCGATGCGCTTGACGATAAACGGCACGCCGCGAAACGGACCGGGTGGCAACGCATTTTGGTCCAGATCTTCGATTTGCTCCCGGTAAATCTCCGGAACCGCATTGAGCTTTGGGTTGAGTTTTTCGATGGCATCAAACGCGGTCTGCGCCAGTTCCTTGGGCGAGACTTGCCTATCCTGGACGAGCTTCGCCAGCCCTAACCCGTCGTAGCTGCTGTATTCCGCCAGGTTCATGTTCCCCCCAAAACCCGCCGACAAATGCGCATATCCTGATCAGTTGAACCCGAAGAGACGCTCCGCGTTGCCGTGAAGGATCAATTCGCGCTCATGCGGCGGAACGCCTGAAAACGACGACTGAATGGTACGCCATGAATAGGGCCAGTCGGCACTGACGTGCGGATAATCGCTGGACCACAGAATGCGCTCGGCCCCGATGAAGTGACGGTGCTGAATGGCGAACGTATCTGTCATATATCCGAAGTGAAAATGACGCTCGATGTATTCGCGCGGCGTTTTCTTCAGACCGAATTTCATCATAGGTTCAAGGCGGTTGTAGTTATTGTCGATCTGTTCCTTCACATAAGGCAGCCAGCCGACGTCGGTTTCCGCAAAGAACACATCCAGGTCCGGGTAGCGGTCGAACATGCCGCTGAACACCATTTCGATCATACGGTTCGGCGCATCGAAGAAGCGGCCGTATCCGGGCAATTTCGATTTGGTGACGGACGGAATGGTCTGCGTCAGCGCCACGTGAATAGTGAGCGGCAGTCCCCGCTCCTCAAGCGCCGCCCAGGCCGCGTCGTCCTCGTCCTGAATGGCCAGCGTGCCGTTGGGATAGCAGCCGATAACCACGCCGCGCATGCCCGGGCGGTCCATGACCCGCTCGATTTCTGCAACAGCGTTCTTCGCCCCGCCGCGGTTGGGCAACAGGGCCATACCCGCGAAACGCTCGGGCGCATATTCGGCGTATTCCGAAAGCCAGTCGTTGTACGCACGCACGAGCGCAAGATGGTATTCCTCCTCTTGGTGTGCAGCCATGGCGATTTGAAGCACAGGCGTTGGATAGAGCGCTTCGGCGTCGACACCGTCACGGTCCATTTCCTTGACGCGGGCCGCAGGGTCATAACCGCCCGCCTTGATCTCATCGAACCGCACCCAAGCTTTCATCTTCTCCGGCTCCACGCCGGCGCAAGAGGTGAGGCCGAACCGCACGGGGTCCTTAATCCCTTCAATGATCCAAGCATCGCCGTCATCGAAACTTTTCATCACCGGCGCGCGGTCGAGAAACTTTTTGGGCAGACGTTTTGTCCACAAATCACCTGGTTCGTTGACGTGCGTGTCTGCTGAGATACGGCTATACGTGCGTTTTGAAGCCGTCGTGCGTGCCATGAAATTCCCTCCCCAGGCTTTCTTATGGTGCGCAGGCGTACCGATGGGTGGCGCCCGTCCTCAGTTCATCCTAGTTATCTTTTTAAGGATAGTCACTCA
Source organism: uncultured Rhodobacterales bacterium (assembly GCA_964475755.1). Lineage (GTDB taxonomy): Bacteria > Pseudomonadota > Alphaproteobacteria > Rhodospirillales > Rhodospirillaceae > UBA11612. The sequence continues at coordinate 8,487 of CAYYXR010000002.1, read as the reverse complement.
TATATGAGATGCGCGGCGCTGCTGGATTTACGCTCAATTCATGACATCCGCGCACATATCGCGCAGAACCGCGATATCACTTTGCAGGTCTGCAAAGCGCTGGTCGTTCGTCTGTCCGGCGCGGAAGCGCGCGTATTTCTGCTGCTCGATGACGGCCCGCCGGAAATAACCAAAGCAAAGAAAATAGCTAAAATCCGGAACGGCGATTCCACGCCTAGCGGCATATCGTGTGATGGCCTCGTTGCGTGTCATCACGCCGGGCGACGCCGAGGGCATCGCGCGAAGAGACTTGAACGCAGGCGGATCGCTCTCCTCAACCCAGAAGCTGATCGTACACGCCAAATCAATAAGCGGATCGCCGACAGTGGACATCTCCCAATCGAGGACGCCCTTTAGTTTTGCCGCACCGTCCGCATCCCAAATAAGATTGTCCATCTTAAAGTCGTTGTGGACGATGGACGCGCCCTCGCCGTCCGGGAATTTTTCCATCAGCCAGTCCGCCACGGCGGAAAAATCGACAATATCATCGGTGCGGGCCGCATTCAGGCGTTTGATCCAGCCCTCGATCTGACGCCTGCGGTATCCTTCGGGACGCCCGAAATCGGATAAACCCGCCGCCCCGACATCGACGGCATGCAAATCCGCCTGCGCGTCAATTAAGGCGTTGAAATATTTTCCGGCATCGCTCTCAGGGATGTCCGGCGGGAACGCGCGCCGGATAATCACGCCCTTGAGACGTTCCATCAGACAAAATGAAAACCCGACGGCACCTTCGTCCTCGCATAAGACGAACGCGCGGGGTGCCAGCGGATATACTTTGTGCAACTGCGAGAGCACACGATACTCACGGCCCATGTCATGCGCGGACTTTGACTTTGCGCCGGACGGCGGACGTTTGAGGATAAATTCCCGCGCTCCGAATTTCACAAGGTAGGTGAGATTGGAGTGACCTGCCGGAAATTGAAAAAGGTCCGCTTCCCCTCCCAGGCCGACGATTTGATTGCGTAAATAGCTTGATAGGAGCGTGACATCGATGTGGTCATCGGACACGACCACGGGTTCATCAATGACAGCCATCAGGTTTAAAAGCCCGCGTATTCTTACGGAGACGCGACCCGCCAATACATCGTCGAAGCCGTGCCGGTAATGCTCATGGCCTCCATGCCGACCTTGGCATTCTCTCCGCGCCAAGGCTCAAACATTTCATCGGCATAAATATCACCGGGACGCTCATCGCCCGTGAACGAGTACATGGCAAAGCCGCGGTAGGCCCACTGTTTGGAACCGTCCTCGCGTATGTACAGCGACCATTCTCCCGACGGCTGGGCGTCGGCGGACGCCAGCAGCGGCTTCCAGCTCTCCAGACACTCCGCTTCGCACCCGGCAAGGCCAACCGCACGCCCGTAATTCGCGCCATGACGGTCACCGTCCCGAGCGTGGAACGTTTGGGTGTAGGCCCATTTTTCGCGGGCATACAAGGTCATGCCACTCGCATCGGTCAGGATCGCCGGATGAATAGGATCAACGGGCCTGTGCAGGATATTTACAGCATCAGGCGTGAAGTAACGCACCGCCATGGCGACATCAAAACGCTCATCGGTATTCTCGCCGTTCAGATCGCCAGGGATAACGTCTTCCCGATAGGTATAAAGCGGCAGACCATGAAACGCCCATTGGTAAATCCCGTCCCCGCGATCCACCGGTGCAAAATCCCCGAGCGGACTAGCGATGGTCGGTGCAGCCAACGGCGTCCAATTGTCCAGACAGGCGCCCGTGCAGGAAGATCCAGCGTCGGCAACCGTATAGAGACTCATGCCTTCGGCGTTCACCAGAACCTGACCGGGCGCGCTTGGCACTTCGCGCACGCCGACGTCGGGCGGAAGCAGCAGACCCTCGACAGGCGCGAAAGTCGCGACCCGCCACAGGTCGGCCATACCGTCGCCCTTCTTCTCTCCAGGCTTCTCATCCTTGACGAACGTGTACAGCGGCTTGCCGCGCAGCGCCCACTGACGTGAGCCGTCCTCGCGGATCACTGCCGACCAATCGCCGAAATCGGATGCATTCGCGGGCGCTGCCAACGGCGGCCAAGCACCGGCACATTCATCGTAGCAAACGGATGTGCCGTCCTTGTCCATATCGAACGTATAAAGGGTGAGGCCGCGCGCATCGGCATAGACCTGGCCGCTTCGACCGGACTGCTCCACCGTCACGCCAAGGGGCGTCGCGAGAGGAGCCTCATAGGCAACAACAACAGACGGGATAAAGGCCGCCGCCATAAAGGCGGCGGCGGATTGAACGACAAAACGCATGATCAGACCAAAATTTCGGTGATAGCTTTCGAGGTTTGCAGGGAGTCCGTGCCCCAGGTGGTGACGGGCACGCCCATCGCCTGCTGCATGGTGAGGCCGACACGGCTGCCGGGATCGCCCTTCGCCGAGACGTGAAGCCCCGTTCTCACAGCGCCATTGCCGCTGCCCGCCGTGAACATCGGAATATTCTCGAGCGAATGCACTTTGGCAAAGCCGGTTTCGCTGAGACCGAACACCAGTGTGCGGTCGAGCAACGTGCCGTCCCCTTCTCTGATGCCGTCGAGCACCTGAGCCATGTGCGAGAACTGCTCGACAATGCGGTAGCTAAACCACGTCGCCATGGGCTGGTAGCCCGTATCCTCGTCCACGGCTTCTTCGTGGGTGAGGATGTGGTGGGTGGTGGTTGTGCCCGGGCGGCGCACCGTGGACTGTTCGTCCGTGAACACGACGTTGAACACGCGTGTTTGGTTGCAAGCCAGCGCATAGGCCAGCAATTCGGCAAACAGCTTGTGGTTGGCGGTCGCTTCTTCGATGTCCAAGCTGTAGGGCGTCTCGCCCGGATTCTCCGGAATGACGCAGGCTTCCGCCGGCGGCGGTTTCTGTAGTTGGAAGTCGAGCTGCTGTTCGAACTGACGGAGCGATGTGAAGTATTCGTCCAGACGTTCTTTGTCTTCCGCGCCCAGATGACGCTCGAAGTCCCGACGCTGCTCGTTCACCCCGGAGAGCACGCTGCGGCGCGCCATAACCTTCGGATCGGGCGTGAACTCGGCCGCGTTGGGATCCTGAAACTCATCGCCGAAGATGCGCGTGTACAGCGCAGCCGGCGAGACTTCCGCGGGATTTACGACACTGCCACCGCGGTAGCTTTGCGTGTGGCGCGCATTGCCCGTGGACGTCACTTCGATGGACTTAAAGCGCGTACCGTTACCAATCACGTCGGCAATGATGTTGTCGACGCTGGGCGACACATCCTGGCCCGCATTCTTTGAGACGTGGCCAGTCAGAAGGCCCAGATTACCGGTGTGGTGCGGCTGCTGTGCCTTACCGTCGGTAAACACTTTAAATCCGCTCAAGATGTTGACCTTACTCTTGATCGGTTCAAGCGAGACCACTTCGGGCGGAAGATCGTAATCCGGGCCAAGGGTGTTAGGCTCCCAGCGGCCGGGATTGAGACCGCAGCCCCAAAACCACGTACCGAAGCAGGTCGGCATTTTCTGGTTGGTCGCCGCCAAGGCCGTACCGTTTTCATTGAGGAAGCAATTCAGGAACGGCAGTCCCACCGAAATAGCGGTTCCGCCCATCATGCCGCGCAATACTCTCCGGCGGTTGGCCAACATATTCACTGCACTCATGGTTATTTCTCCACTAGTTGCATTGGGGCATTGCCTGACGCGAAGGCCATCTGACCTTCAGAGTCCGGCGGCAATACACGGTAAAAGGTTTCACTGGTTGCAATGTCTCTCATCAGCCGAGGCAACTTAAATCCGTCGGCTTGGAACCGCGCCGAGACCTGATCTTTCAACCACTCGGACTCGCTTTTGGTCGCTTCACGGCCCACGCCGTACGCATAAATCCGATTGACCAAGCAAGATGTCGCGGCGGGATTATCGTGCACCGCCTGACCCAAACCGGAGGCGTCGCCAAATTTCACGCCGTCCAGTTCGCCGCTGGTATCGATATCAGCGCCATTTTCGGTGTTGCGATAACCACCAATGGTATTGAAGTTTTCCAGCGCCAGACCCAACGGATCGGTGATTTTGTGACACCCCACACACATGGGCTCGGTCGCATGCGCGTCCAGACGCTGGCGCGCGGTCTTGAAGTTCGGGTTGGCCGTATCCTGGACGATATTGAAATCGACGTTGCCCGGCGGGTCGGGAACTTTTTGGCATAGCAGAATTTCACGAAGTGCCTTGCCGCGCAGGGTCGGCGATGTACGGCCTGGATGGGAATGCAGCGCGACAAAGCTGAGATGGGTCAGAATGCCGGCATGCCCGTCGTCGGCATTGAAATGATATTCCGCCCAGCCATCGGGCGTTGCCACCGGCACGCGATAGAGCGAGCCCAGTAAGGGCGTCAGGTATGTGCGCTGGGTGGTGAAGAGTTCGCGGTAGTCGCCGTCTTCGGTCAGAAGATGATTGACAATGGTCCGCAAGGTTTGTTCGGAGGCGTCTTCCACAACTCTGAACGTAAACTTCGGATACAAGGTTGTATCCTTGGACAAGGTTTCGAACGTGTCGAACTCCAGCATGTCGGCGAAGAACGCCCGCACGCCGTCCTTCAAGCGCGGCGACGCCAGCATCCGGTCCACTTGGCGCTGAACGCCAGCCTTTGTGTGAAGCTCACCGTTCTCCGCCGCCTGGAGCAATAACGGATCGGGCGCCGCATCCCAGAGGAAGAAGCTGAGCCGTGAGGCTTTGGAATAAGCGTCGAGGCGCATCTGTCCCCGGCGGTCCGGGTCGGGTTCCATGATTTCCTGACGGAACAGGAACGGCGGCGACACCATCATGCTGGCGAGGCTCAGTTCCAAACCGTCGTAGAAATCGCCGAGAGCCCCGGTCGCTTCCGCGGCCTTGTTCACCTGAATGGCGAGTTCATTCTGTGTCAGGGGACGGCGGTACAAGAGCCGGCCGACCTTTGCCAAAAATTCAGACGCACAAGCATCGTCAGGCGCATCGGCCGCAGCGGGCGTGCACGGCAGAAGAATACGACGGTTCTTCTCCTCCAGTACCTGAGAGGCGATATTGCGGGCCATCAGATCGTATTGCTCGAAGCCGGATGGCGTAACGCTGACACGCCCCGCACCAACTTCGAGGAGGCCGCCCGCACGCACATCGGGCTCAAACCGCCCGCCGAGTTCGATCGTATTGCCGAACACCTGGGCGACGATCCGCTCGTACTGACCTTCCGTGATGCGGCGCATGACCACCGGGCCACCCGCTACATCGGCCTCACTTACACCCGATTGCATCGACGTGTCGGTTTGCGAGCACGCCGCCAATGCCGCGGTCAAAACACCGGCAGCCAAAACTTTTGAAGTCGTACGCATAACACTCATTTCAAAACTCATCCCCAAGCCGCCGGATTACCGGGCCGCCGCCACTTCGTTATCTCTACGCATCAGGAAGGCGGGTACCGCCTCGATCCAGAATGACCCGGAGATTGCCGTATTCTCACCTGTTTCAGGATCGGGTTCGCCGTCGGCGAGCTTCTTGAGCGCGTAATACGCACCGGGAAAATCCACACCGGCCGAATGCTCGGTCGCCCAGCCTTGCGATCCGAAATTACCGTAGTAAACGTCCATCCACGGCTGGTATCCCGCCAGCACGCCGTGCAAGCGCCCTTCTTCAGTGAAATGGAAGCGGGCCTGGGCATTGTTCAGCCTGTACTCCGCCATGAACATGGGGTTGCCCAGCATACGAAACTCGAATGCCCCATTGGTTTTCACTTCACCGTTTTCTATGCGGGCGCTGACCACATTCTGCAAACGCGGGTCGGGATCTACCCACATGGTTGTGTCGGCCCGAACGTTGCCTGTCGCATCTCGCTTGACCGGACCGAACGCGCGGTAAAATCCAATCTGGACTGCGTCGTCATTCTGGAAATCGTCAATGCCCGTAACCTCGATCAGCCACGCCGGCATGTAGTCGCGCTGAATATCCCAATAAATCTGATGCAAGCCCGGACGCTCCGGGAGTACACCGGTGTAGCTTTGAAAGCATCCGAGCGCTCGGTAGAGCTGATTGTCGATTCCGTCCTCGCCCGTTTCCGGCTCGATGAAATCGTTTTCGGAAACCTGTCCATCAAGATTGAACCCATACGCGCGTTTGCCCGTCACCAACGTGACCTCCGGGTCGGGTTGCGACCAGGGATAGGCGTAGACGTTGACGGGTTTACCGTCGATACGCCCGCGATTAATGATCGGCTCCATGTAGCCGCCGTTGGGGAAATCCTTCAGGAGCTCCTCGATTTCGTCCGGGGCGTATCCAAGACGGTTTAACTCGCGCGTATAAAATGTCTCGGACAAAGGATAGAGGCCATCAGGACAGCTTTCGTCGCCGCTCAGGGTTGCAATATGAAACCAGTCGAGCACAAAGCCGCGCGTGTCCGCTGCGGAAGCTGCAAACGACACCGTGGACGCTGCAAGAAGACCTGTCGCCAGGGGTAACAAACGCATCGGTAACTCCCTCCCTAGATACCGTTCGCCGGGTGCAAAACAATAGCACGACCCGCCCGCCGCGTAGATATATAGAAGCATTTTAAGGTGGGCGCCGGCTGGCTGGGAGGATTCTCTATAACTCGTTGATTTTTATGAATTCCGTTCGGTATGTCATTTAAGATCAGAAAAATAGTTTGTATAAACTGTCCATGACTTTGGACTTGGTAATTTCGGAGCACGGATATGGACCGACTCATCGCGGGCTATCGCAAATTTCGGGCGACCACGTGGCCGCAGGAACGCGACCGTTACGAGGAACTGGCAAGCAAGGGTCAGAAGCCCGAAACCTTGGTGGTTTCCTGCTCCGACTCAAGAGTGGACCCGCAAACAATTTTTAGCGCTGGTCCGGGCGAATTATTTGTGGTGCGCAATGTTGCGGCGCTCGTTCCCAAATACGAACCCGACGCCCACTATCACGGCACCAGTGCGGCCCTTGAATTCGGAGTGCGCGTTTTAAAGGTTCGGCGGATCGTCGTCCTCGGACACGCACACTGCGGCGGTGTTCAGGCCATGGTCGAAGGCGCGCCTGACCTAGCAAAAGACTTCGTCGAACCTTGGATCGGCATTGCAAAAGAACTTTTAACGACCAAACCCGCGCCGGCCCATTGCGATAAATTGGTGCACTTTGAAACGGAAACGGTGCGGTTAACCCTCGAAAACTTGCTGTCGTTTCCATGGATCAACGACGCCGTGAAGTCCGGCACATTGGGTCTGCACGGATTCCGCTTCGATGTGAGCACGGGTGTTTTGGGCCTGCTAGAGGGAAAAGGCTTCGTATCGGTCGATTGATCGCGTACGGTGCAACATGACCAATACTGCACCTATTATTGTCTGGTTCCGGCAAGACCTTCGGACCAGAGATCACCCTGCCCTCAAAGCCGCGGCTGACTCCGGCGCGCCGGTTCTGCCTCTTTATATTCTTGATGATGAAACGCCGGGCGATTGGAAAATGGGCGGAGCCAGCCGGTGGTGGCTGCATGGCAGCCTGAGCGCGCTTGAAGCCGACTTGAAGTCTCGCAGCAGCCGCCTCACTTTAAGAAAAGGGCAAACGAGCACGGTTCTGAAAAACATTTGCGCCGAGACCGGTGCCAAGGCCATTTATTTTTCGCGGGGGTACGAACCACATCAGACAAAGGCCGAAGCAGGCATCGCCGCTCAACTCAAATCCGGCGATGTGGAATGCAAACGCTACAGCGGAAGTCTGTTGTTCGAACCCGAGGCGGTTAAGACCAAGACCGGCGGACCCTTCAAGGTCTTCACGCCGTTTTACAAGGCCTGCCTCAAATTGAATTCAGTTAAAGCGCCTGTCGCCACACCAAAGACTTTGCGCACGCCTAAATCTTGGCCAAAGAGCGATAACCTCGATGACTGGAATTTGCTTCCGACAAAGCCCGACTGGACCGGCGGCCTGCGCGAGACTTGGACCCCCGGCGCGGGCGGCGCCAAGGAGAGGCTAAAGACATTTCTTGATGAGCGCGCGCAAACCTACGGAGGCGACAGGGACCGGCCGGACCGCGCAGGCACGTCCGCGCTATCCCCGCACCTTCATTTTGGGGAAATTAGTCCACGACAAATTTGGAATGCGACAATGCAGGCCTCCGCGAAGAGCGGTGTCGGCGATGCAGGCCGCACCGCTTTTTTGCGCGAACTGATATGGCGGGAATTTTCTTATCACCTCCTTCACCATTGGCCGCACATTCCCGAAGCCCCATTCAATGAGGCGTTCGGTGACTTTCCGTGGCGGGATGACCTTGAATCTCTTACTGCATGGCAGCGCGGCCAAACCGGCTACCCCATTGTGGATGCCGGCATGCGTCAGCTTTGGCACACGGGCTGGATGCACAATCGCGTGCGCATGATCGTGGCGTCATTCCTAACAAAGCATCTTCTTATTCATTGGCGCGAAGGCGCCGCCTGGTTCTGGGACACGTTGGTGGACGCGGACCTCGCCAATAATTC
>CAYYXR010000001.1:0-269021 GCA_964475755.1 uncultured Rhodobacterales bacterium | reverse complement strand
CTTTTTTAATATTTAAGATTATTGGGTGGTTTGTATGATAAAGGCGAAGAACGATTAAAACGGTTTCGTGATTGACATAAATTTTCAGGTCAGGTAACGCTTTGTCATTCAAGAAGGGGACGCTCGTTTCCCACGTTCCGGAATAAACCCTTAGAATTACCGGACAAAATCACCACCTGATCTCAAGTTTGTACTGCCAACAGCAGTTTACTCCTCGATTTTAAATATTTTCCCACAACAGCAAGCACAGTTAGTCACATGCATCTTCAGGAATTGAAGCGCAAAACGCCGGCAGAACTCTTAGCCTTCGCTGAAGAATACGGCATTGAAAATGCGTCAAACCTGCGCCGTCAGGATCTCATGTTCGCGATATTGAAAGTGTTGGCAGAGAAAGACACCTCAATTGACGGGGACGGTGTTCTGGAAATTCTTCAGGACGGTTTCGGGTTTTTGAGGTCGCCGGAAGCGAATTACTTGCCTGGTCCTGATGATATCTATGTCTCACCGAGTCAGGTGCGCCGGTTTGGATTACGCACAGGGGATACTGTTGAAGGCCAGATTCGTGCACCCAAAGACGGCGAGCGCTACTTCGCTCTTTTGAAGGTCAACACGATCAACTTCGAAAATCCAGAGAACGTCAAGCACCGGATAAATTTCGATAATCTCACCCCTCTCTATCCTGATAAAAAAATCAAGATGGAGATGGAGACTAAGGATACCAAGAAGAAAGACATTACTCAGAGAGTGATCGAACTGGTTTCGCCTTTGGGTAAAGGCCAACGCGCACTAATTGTTGCTCCACCGCGAACCGGCAAAACCATCATGCTGCAAAATGTTGCTGCAGCCATCGCCGAAAATCATCCCGAAGTTTACATCATCGTTCTGCTGATTGATGAACGGCCTGAGGAAGTCACAGATATGGACCGGACTGTTAAGGGTGAGGTTGTGAGTTCGACGTTCGATGAACCCGCATCCCGACACGTACAGGTCGCTGAGATGGTCATCGAAAAGGCAAAACGTCTTGTGGAACATAAAAGAGACGTAGTTATTCTTTTGGATTCAATTACACGCCTCGCACGGGCATACAACACGGTTGTTCCCTCCTCAGGAAAGGTTCTCACTGGCGGTGTGGATGCGAATGCCCTGCAGCGGCCGAAAAGATTTTTCGGTGCAGCGCGCAATATCGAAGAAGGCGGTTCACTGACGATTATTGCAACCGCCTTGATCGATACAGGCAGCCGTATGGATGAAGTGATCTTCGAAGAATTCAAAGGCACCGGTAATTCTGAAATTATTCTTGACCGTAAACTTGCTGACAAACGTGTTTTCCCATCCATCGACATCACCAAGTCCGGAACACGCAAAGAGGAACTGCTGGTCGATCAAGGAACCTTGTCGAAGATGTGGGTCCTTCGGCGAATTCTGGACCCCATGGGCGTTCAGGATGGAATGGAATTCCTGCTCGAGAAGTTGCGTGAAACAAAGAACAACAATGAATTCTTTGATCGGATGAATAAGTAATTCAGCAAAAAGGCCGGAAGTGTTCCGGCCTTTTTTCATACAACGAGAATCGTTGATCCTGTCGTTCGCCTAGCCTCGAGGTCGGCATGGGCATGCGGCGCCTGCTCCAAGGCGTATGAATTGCTTGCATCGATTTTAACGATGCCTTTGGATACGACATCAAACAGCTCGCCCGTTGCGCGGACATAATCGTCTCGTTTGCCGACGTATTCCGCCAAACGTGGGCGCGTTAGAAAAATAGAACCTTTCGCAGCTAAGAGGTTCGGTTCGATAGCCGGGGCCACACCGGACGCATTGCCAAAAGCAACCATTAAGCCACGGGGCGCGAGACAATCTAGGGATTGCATAAAGGTGCTTTTGCCGACGCCGTCATAAACAACAGGAACACCGTGACCGCCTGTGAGATCTTGGACCTTCGCGACCCAATCTTCGTCATTGTAGAGGATTGTATGTGTACAGCCGGCAGTTTTGGCGATGTCGGCTTTTTCCTCAGATCCCACCGTGCCGATGATCGTTGCTCCGATATGTTTTGCCCATTGGCAAACGATCAGCCCAACTCCTCCGGCTGCTGCATGAAGCAAAATTGTGTCTACCGGTTCTAATTTACGCAATTCACGAATAAGGAACCACGCGGTCATGCCGCGCAGCATCATGCCTGCAACCTGCTCGTCCTTAAGGTTTGCCGGCACGCGGACAACATTTGCCGCAGGAATAAGACGTTCTTCGGCATAACCGCCTAAGGGTCCGTTGCCATAACACACCCGGTCTCCCACCTTTAGGTCCTTGACGCCGGGACCAATGGCATCGATACGGCCTACACCCTCCAGACCGGGAATAAACGAGTCTGATGTTATTGGGGATACACCAGCCTTGGTGTTGTAAAGACCTGTGCGGTGATACACGTCGATATAATTGACGCCGATCGCGGTTTGGCGAATTCGAATTTCGCCCGCGCCCGGATCACCGACACTAATGGTTTCAAGCTTTAGAACTTCTGGCCCGCCAGTTTCGCGAACGACAATTGCTTTGGCCACGTATTCTCCCCTTGTTCGCTATTCCGCGCTGAAGGCTTCGCAACCCTCCAATGTCAAAAGCGCCGTTTTTGTTTGAAGACCGCCATCGCCGGAATAACCCCCTAATCCGCCATTGGCCGCAACGACCCTGTGGCATGGGATCAAAATCGGAATGGGATTTCGTCCACATGCGCCGCCAACGGCCCGTGCACTCGACTTAAGCCGTTTGGCGATATCAGCATAAGTGCGAACCTTGCCGTATGGAATCTCGTTCATCTGAGACCATACGTTTTCTTGGAACTGCGTGCCCATTGGTCCCAACGGCAAATTGAATTCCTTCAACCTGCCGTCGAAATACTCATTGAGCTGACGAATGGCTTCTTTGAGTACGGGCGTTTTTTCCTGATCCCGACCCCAGCCCCAATCGAGAGAGACAATAACGCCGTTCTCTTCGCTTACGCTGAGATCGCCAACGGGGGAGTGCATCGACAACTGGGGCATGGATTAATCAGTCAAAGTCTGGCGCAAACCATCCAAGGTAGTTTGCGGTGGTGAACAAGTTGGCCCGTGACATACGTATACCGTCGCGTTTCCATTGGGGGCCTTTTTGCCTTTTGCCGGGTGGACGTCGGGCAAATGATCGCTCTGATCTACGGTTTCGAATACTAAATTCGGTATCGATGTTTTGGAAACTTCGTTGATTAAAAATTGCGTGTCGGACTTTGAACGCTGACCAACGACAACAACTTGCACAGCTTGTTCCAGAAGTTCAAACGCGTTCAGCAAGGTTGCGCCGTGAGGGAAACTTTTGACGGCATCTACTTCCAATGCCTGTAAAGCATTTATGGCGCGTGCTCGATAATCCATTCGTCCGGTGAGGTAAAACAATCGTGCCAATGCAAAAACCATACATCCGTTTCCGGACGGTACGGCGTTATCGTTCGCGCTTTTCGTTCGAACGATAAGGTCCTCTGCATCGCTAGACGTAAAAAAATAGCCGCCGTCTTCACTGTCCCAATAGAAGTCATTGGCAATGCTTACCCAGTTTTCAGCGTTGGCGATATATACGCGCTGTCCTGTTGCTGAAAACAAAGCGATAGCGGCATTCGCCATATTGGCATAGTCGTCGATCATCGCCGTCTTTTGAAGCCGGCCCTGGCAGAAGGAGTGACCAAGTCTTTTACGGCCGTCTTCGTCTGTCCACGTCATGGTCTCGTTGATGGCGTTAAAGACAGTTTGTGCAAGATCCAGCCAGTCGTCGCGCTGAAAAGCCATGGCGGCATTGGCAAGAGCTGCAACCGTGAGTCCATTCCAGTCAGCAAGGATTTTGTTATCGCGTCCAGGCGGAGTGCGCTTCGCGCGCGCGTCGAACAATTTCTTACGGCATTCACGCAATCGGATTAAGTCATGCTCCGTGAGCGTATCGTATGCGTGTGCCGAACGATTTAGGATCGTCTTTTCTTCCCAGTTTCCGTCTTCGGTGACATCATAGACGGCCTTAAAAAAATCGGCATCTACCGCAAGAATCCGATCTATTTCACCGGCATCCCAAACGTAGAACTTACCTTCCTCACCTTCAGAGTCCGCGTCGAACGCGGCGGTAAACGCACCGTTTTCACCAATCATTTCACGCTGAAGCCAATCGATCGTTTCTGCAATACGCTCCTCGAACAGCGCACTTTTTTCATGCTGCCAGACCAACGTAAGCAGGTTGATGAGCTGGGCATTGTCGTAAAGCATTTTTTCGAAGTGTGGTGCGAGCCATTCGCGATCCGTGGAGTAACGAGCAAAGCCGCCGCCAAGATGATCGTAGATGCCGCCTTGGCATATCTGCGTGAGAGTTACGATTACCGCGTTTCGAAACTTTTCGTCTTTGGTGCGCATATACGCGCGCCATAAGAACTCAAATGCAAACGGCATCGGAAACTTCGGCGCGCCGTTCATGCCGCCGGCAATCGGGTCCAAGTAATCAAGCAATCGCCCCGCCGCATCGTCGAGCAGCGACATGGACAAACCATCTTTCAGCCGTTCGGCTGTGTGGTCGCCTATAGCTCGGTGAAGCGCCTCTGATTGTTCGGCAACGTCATCCGCTTTCTCCAACCAAATTCGGCTAATTTGCGAGAGCACCTCGGCAAATTCTGGCCGGCCATAGGCAGCGCCTTTTGGAAAGTAGGTGCCGCCCCAAAACGGACGCCCATCGGGATTGAGAAACATCGTCAACGGCCATCCACCGTGTTGGCCGGTCAGGGCAAGGGCCTTTTGGTATATGGTGTCCACGTCGGGACGCTCTTCTCGGTCGACTTTGACGTTGATGAACAGCTCATTCATCAGGGCGGCGACTTCAGCGTCCTCAAAGGACTCGTGGGCCATGACATGGCACCAATGGCAGGCGGAATACCCAACGGAAAGTAAGATCGGCTTGTTGAGCTTGCGGGACTCGGCAAAGGCTTCTTCACTCCAGGGCCACCAGTGCACCGGATTATCCTTGTGCTGCAGAAGATAGGGGCTTGTTTCCTCACCCAATCGATTGCGCCCGGAACTTTCCATTGTGGTCGTCAAATGCCTTGTCCATTCATCCCGTCCCGTGGACAGGTGTGTTGGGGAAGCCTAACCTTATGGCGGCGATCAGAGATATAATAATTCCTTGCTTTGGCGCCGTGACGTCGATGCCTAACATTTGGAGCGCACAATGAAAATTACGATCAACGTGTATTGCACACCGGAAGAAGCGCGCGCCTTTATGGGTTTGCCAGATGTGGCACCAATTCAAGACGCCATGATGGAAGAGATGAAGACGCGGATGCAAAAGGCAACCGCAGCGATGGACCCTGAAACCATGCTCAAGACGCTCTTTCCGCTTCAGTCAGAGGGGTTGGCGGATATGCAAAAAGCGTTCTGGTCTCAGTTCACGGGCAATAAAGACAACAAATAGAGATGACCGAAGATACGGTCTTTGCGCTGGCGTCCGCGCCTGGTCGGGCGGGTATAGCTGTCATTCGTTTGTCAGGCGGCGCGGCTGGGGATGCGCTTTCAGCTCTTGGTTGCGCGTTGCCGCCCCCGCGAAAAGCAATGCGCGCTGTTTTTCAAGACCCCGCCTCTGGTGCACGGCTGGATGACGGGCTGCTTATCTGGTTTCCGGGCCCGAACAGTTTCACCGGCGAGGACGTTGCTGAGCTTCATGTGCACGGCGGACGCGCGGTAATCGATAGCATTTTGGGCGCGCTCAACGGCATCGCCGGTCTCAGGCCGGCCGAGCCGGGAGAGTTTTCCCGCCGGGCGTTTGAGCACGACAAGATGGATTTGACCCAAGCCGAGGCACTGGCCGATCTCATCGACGCGGAGACCCGCGCCCAGCAGACCCAGGCCCTGCGTCAGATGGGGGGCGCACTCAAAGAGCTCTACGACGATTGGCGGTTGCGGCTTGTTCAGGCGCTCGCCCACTTGGAAGCGGTTATTGATTTTCCCGACGAAGATTTGCCGCCCGAAGTCGCCGACAATGTCTGGGAAGAGATTGCAGATTTGCAAAAAGAGATTGAGGCTCACCTCAACGACAATGGGCGCGGCGAGCGGATTAGGGGCGGCATTTCGGTGGCGATCATTGGTCCCCCGAACGCAGGAAAATCAAGCTTGCTCAATGTATTAGTTAAGCGCGACGCGGCCATTGTGTCGGACATGCCCGGGACCACCCGTGACGTGATCGATGTGCATCTCGATCTTGGTGGCTACGCCGTTCTGATCGCAGATACGGCGGGTCTTCGGGAGGCGGGCGATGCCATAGAAGATGAAGGCATAAAAAGAGCTCGTCGGCGCGCAGAACAGGCGGACTTGAAAATCGCGGTGTTCGATGGTGCGGCCTACCCCGCTCGGGATGAGGCGACGTTGGCGATGATCGATGCGAACACCATCAGTGTGATTAATAAATCCGATTTACTTCAAGCGCCTGAGCCGCCTGACACAGAAATACGAATTTCTGCGAAAACGGGCGCAGGCATGGATGCGCTTTTGGCACAATTGGAACAGCGCGTTGAAGCAATGTCCGATACCGGCTGCAGCGTCCCCCTGACCCGCGTCCGCCATCGCCGTGCGCTGCAGGAATGCTCGGACGCTCTGCAAAGATCTCTCACAGCTGAGCTGCCTGAGCTTGCCGCGGAGGACTTGCGGTTGGCTGGGCGGGCCTTGGGGTGCATTACGGGGCGTGTTGACGTCGAGGAAATCCTCGATGTTGTCTTTCGCGAGTTCTGTATCGGTAAATAATCGGCACGGCTGCGATTTGAGTGTGGCTTATCGGTTACGCCGTGATGAATCTTTGGGCGCGAACAACCTTAGCGATTGCGTCTTGGCATGCTGGTTGATATCAACCGCGCTCTAAACAGAGGAAGCGTTCTGACCATGATTAATTTTAAACACATAACCCTTGTCGCGATGCTGCGCCTGTACGGTTGGTCCGTACCGGGCATGGCGCGTGTGAAGGACTCATGGTGAAGCGGTTGTCTTTGAACTAAGAGACTTATGACAGCCCGGCTTTGCCGGGCTTTTTTATGTCCGGCTCGCCGGCGGCTGGTCCGGAGAGTTGATATGCGAAACGTTTATATTTCTGCCCTGCCTATTGTCATGGCCGCGATCTCGGCCATGCTGGCGATTGATTTGTATCTGCCTGCCATTCCCGACTTGCCGGAGGCGCTGAACGGAACGCCAGCAGAAGCGCAGTACTCGCTCGGTTCTTTCTTGGCGACGTTTGCCTTGGGGCAGTTGGTATTCGGCGCGCTCGGCGATCGTATGGACCGGCGGAAAATTTTATTCGCGGCTCTCTCGGGTTTTGCGGTGAGCTCTCTATTGTGCGCGCTGGCGACAACTATGTGGCAACTTATTGTCCTGCGCGCATTGCAGGGATTTGCCTCTGCTGCTGGCATGGCACTTGGGCCGCCGATATTGAGAGAACTCGCCGGCGGCATGGCTGTCGTGCGCTTAATGGGCGTGGTGGGTTCCATTCAATCTTTAGTGCCCGCGTTTGCACCGGTGGTCGGCGCATGGATGTTGAAATACGTCGGGTGGGAAGCCTTGTTTGTGGTTGTCGCGGTGATGGCGGCCCTAACGGTCGCGATGTTTTCGTTTATGCCGCCGCCGAAACGCGCAGAACATCACCGCCCGCTTGGGCACCCGTTGGCCGGATACGGCGCACTTATGAAATCGAAACGATACCTTGGCTATACCTTGAGTCATTCGTTTGCGATGGGTGCCTTGATCACATTTGTGATGTCGGCGCCGTACGTGATTACCGAGCACACAGGAGGAACGGTTGACGACTTCGCGATCATGCAGATTGTTTTGGTCTCGTGCTTCATTTTATCCGCCAACACGGCGAGTTCGGTCATCAGTCGGATCGGCGCTGACGCCACCATCGTTCTCGGATCTGCTCTTCAGGTAATCGGCGGAATATCGTTTGTCGCCGTGTGCTTATTTGCGGCTGAGCTGACACCGACCGTCATAGCGGTCAGCATGATGCCGATGAATCTGGGGCTGGGGCTGCGCGGTGGAGCCGGTTTTGCGCGCGTGATGGATATCATGCCGCAACATAGCGGAAGTGCGAGCGCGCTCATGGTGTTTCTATCGGCGGGTATTGGGTCCGTGGGAACACCGTTGGTCGCACCGTTCCTGCCGCTTGGGGCTTTGTCTCTCGCGCTTGCGGTGGCAGTGCAGGTGATACTTGCGTTTGCATTGCTGCCGCTGGCGGTGCGGACAAAAGGGCAGCCGGCTTCCGCGTGACTTAAATCCCGATTGGTTCGGGGCGCCTACCGCGATATAAGGGCGCCGTGAAACCAATCGGGAGTACCCGAGTGTCACGTTCCAAGAGCAATACTTATAATGTGATCGTTGTCGGCGGTGGGCACGCCGGCTGTGAAGCTGCGGCCGCGTCGGCGCGGGTTGGCGCGCGTACACTCTTGGTGACGCACAAAATCGAAACCATCGGACAGATGTCTTGCAATCCCGCGATAGGCGGATTGGCCAAGGGTCATCTTGTGAGGGAGATTGATGCGCTGGACGGGCTCATGGGCCGCGCCATCGATCGAGGCGGTATCCAGTTCCGCCTGCTCAACCGGTCGAAGGGTCCGGCAGTTCGTGGGCCGAGAGCGCAGGCGGATCGCAAACTCTATAAGGCAGCAATTCAGGATCTGCTCCAGGAACAGGACAACCTGGATATCCTAGAAGGCGGGATAGAAAACTTATCATTTAGTGAAGAAAAACAACATATTACAGGCGTTTTTCTTTCAAGCGGCGAGCACATCGGTGCTGCGGCGGTGGTGCTGACGACCGGTACCTTCCTCAATGGCCTGATCCATCGGGGCGAAGAAAGAATTCCTGCTGGGCGTGTCGGCGACGCCCCTGCACTTGGGTTATCTAATACACTGAAATCATTAGGGTTTTCATTAGGTCGCCTGAAGACAGGAACCCCGCCAAGACTCGATGGGCGAACCATTGATTGGGCGAGTCTGGAGATGCAGCCCGGCGATGATCCGCCGCTTCCGTTTTCATTTCTGACGGACAAGATTACGACGCCGCAGATTCAATGCGGGGTGACCTATACAAGCCCGGAAACACATAAAATCATCCTGGCCAATAAGAGCCGCGCGCCCATGTATAACGGGCAAATTCAAAGCGTTGGTCCACGCTACTGTCCGTCCATCGAAGACAAAGTGGTTAGATTTTCAGAGCGGGAGCGCCACCAGATATTCCTGGAGCCTGAAGGGCTGGATGATCACACGGTCTATCCGAATGGCATTTCGACGTCACTGCCCGAGGATGTACAGCTGGACATGCTCAAGACCATTGCTGGCCTTGAACGCGCTGAGATGCTCCAGGCCGGTTATGCCATTGAGTATGACTTTGTGGATCCGCGGGAGCTGTATCCATCTTTGCAGACGCGGAAAGTTTTCGGTCTGTATTTTGCCGGCCAAATTAACGGAACGACTGGCTATGAAGAGGCCGGGGCGCAGGGGCTTCTGGCCGGCGTCAACGCTGCGCGGCAGGTTTGTGGCCAGGAGCCAATGACCATTGATCGGGCAGAGGGATATATGGGTGTCATGGTTGACGACCTGACCACCTTGGGGACGATCGAACCATACCGCATGTTTACGTCGCGGGCCGAATATCGACTGCTTCTAAGGGCGGATAATGCCGATCAACGCCTCACGGACAAAGGTGATGCCGCAGGCTGCGTCAGCTCCCATAGGTCAAAGGTCTTCGCGGAGAAAAAGGCCGCACTGAGAGAGGCGCGCGATTATTTCAATTCGATAAGCCTTACGCCAAAGGAATGGGCGGACTACGGAATTCAGGTCAATCAAGATGGTGTAAGGCGTACGCCCCTGGACATTTTGGCTCTTCCAGGAATGGATATTGTAAGGCTATCGGGATTGATCCCGGGCTTTCCTAGTCTCCGCCCCGATGTTCTGGAGCAAATGGAAATCGAAGGCAAATATGCCGGATACGTAAGTCGACAAGCCGCTGATATTCGCGCATTCCGCAAGGATGAAGCCCTACGTCTTCCCCATGATCTTGATTACGATTTGATAGGTGGGCTCTCAGTGGAGGCGCGTCAGAAGCTCAAGACTTCGAAGCCGGGAACCTTAGGGGCTGCCGCGCGGATTCCAGGGGTTACACCAGCGGCGCTGACCGCGCTTTTGCGATACACCCGCAGATCCAAGGGCGCCGCAGATGCTGTCGCCGAGGCCAGCTAAGTCCACTGTTTCACGTGAAACAACCCATCCAATACGGTTACAGCGAATTTCAGCGAGACACTGGTGTTTCACGTGAAACACTGGACCAGTTTAAGATTTATGCTGATACCCTCCTAACCTGGAACAAGAAGATTAACCTCATCGGCGGCTCGACCGAGCAGGATATTTGGCATAGGCATTTTCTAGACTCAGCACAGATTTATCCCCTTATTTCACCTAATTCACAGAGCCTTATCGACATTGGCACGGGGGCTGGATTTCCAGGAATGGTACTTGCCCTGCTAGGCTGCGAAAATGTTCACTTGGTCGAGTCGGATCATAGAAAGTCAGCATTCCTGAGGGAAGCGGCCCGACTTTCCGGAGCAAATGTCAAAATCCACACTGTGCGAATGGAGGAAATATCGCCTTTCCCGGTATCCACAATAACCGCGCGCGCAGTCGCTTCCATCAATGATTTGTTGGGCTTAGCAGAGCCCTTTCTCACTTCGGATGTTCTGTGCGTATTTCTAAAGGGACGAAATGTAGAGGTGGAATTGACCGAAGCACACAATATATGGGAAACTGAGGTATCCAGACGGCCAAGCCGTACGGACCCTGATTCCACCGTGGTGTGTATGCGTGAGGTGCGTCGTGTCAAATCAAGTCGATCTTGAGTCTGCTGTCATTAAAGAAATGGCGAATGGCAAACGCCCCCGTGTTCTAGCCATTTCCAACCAGAAAGGTGGAGTCGGCAAGACGACCACAGCCGTCAACCTGGCGACGGCCATGGCCGCCATACACAAGCGAGTTCTAATCATCGACCTGGATCCCCAAGGGAACGCTTCGACGAGCCTTGGTATTGATAAAAAGCATCGTGAGGTGAACACCTATCACCTGCTCTTAGGTGATGCGGAGCTTAATGACGCTGTTGTGCATACGGCCGTTCCGGACCTGAGCGCGATACCTTCAGGCGTTGATCTGGCGGGGGCTGAACTTGAGCTTATTGACGTCGAGAATCGTCACGCACGACTGAAGAAAGCGTTGGAAAAACAAGGAGATGAGTGGGACTTTATTCTCATCGACTGCCCGCCTTCATTGGGCTTGCTGACCTTAAACGCTCTTGTTGCTGCGGACGCAGTCATGGTGCCCTTGCAGGCCGAATTCCTGGCCCTCGAAGGCATAAGCCAGTTGGTGCGCACAATCGAACGTGTGAAAAAATCATTCAATCCGACCCTAGAACTTCAAGGGATTGTGCTTACTATGGTTGATAAGCGCAACAATCTGTCGGAAATGGTGGAAAGTGACGTGCGTGAGTATTTTGGCGGCAAGGTTTACACCACCACAATTCCCCGCAACGTGCGTATCTCAGAAGCGCCGTCCCATGGTAAACCGGTTCTCCTTTATGACTTTCAGTCTAAAGGTGCCCGGGCCTATCTCGACCTGGCGGGTGAAGTCCTGAAGCGAGAGCAAGGCGCCGCTGCATGAACGCCGATACCCCAAAGCGGAAAAACCTCGGACGGGGGCTGAATGCTCTCTTCGGAGAGGATGACGACGCGCCCGCCGCCGTGGAACAACATGAAACACAGGGCGCTCCTTCCCCATCCTTGCCATCTGTATTGCCGTTAGATTTGCTAGCGCCGTCTCCCCTGCAGCCGCGGCGGCACTTTGATGCGGTGGCCCTGAGCGAGCTGGCATCGTCCATTGCCGAAAAAGGCGTTTTGCAACCTCTTTTGGTTCGGGCCAATGCAAACGTATCTGGTCACTATGAAATCATAGCCGGAGAGCGCCGCTGGCGAGCCGCGCAACAGGCAAGCGTTCACGAAGTTCCTGTTCACATCATTGAGCTCGACGACGCTGAAGTTCTTGAAGTTGCTCTTATCGAGAATCTTCAGCGCCAGGACCTCTCCCCGGTCGAAGAAGCGCGCGGTTATCGCCGATTGCTTGATGAGTTCGGCCATACCCAAGAAAAAGTCGCCGAAGCGGTCGGTAAAAGCCGGGCTCACATCGCAAACACAATGCGCCTGCTGTCTTTGCCCGGATCCGTTCTGGACATGATCGATGCCGGCGATTTGTCGGCTGGCCAGGCGCGCCCGCTTATTGGCTTGGCGAATGCTGAAAAACTAGCGCGTAAAATAGAAAAAGGCGGAATGAGTGCCCGCCAAGCCGAGCGCTTGGCAAAAGGATACGGCAGTCATCGTAAAACTCAGAGTCATCCGAAAGATGCCGACACGGCTGCATTGGAACAAAATCTTGAACAAGCCACAGGCTACAAGGTCAACATTTCCTTCAACGGAAAAGGTGGCACTGTAAGTATTGCCTACGGAAGTCTTGAACAACTCGACGACATCGTGCGGCGTCTTTCAAGCGGAGGGCGTGGGAAAGTGAAAGCGTCGGAACCTGCCGAACAGTTTCCCGAAGATGAGATGGCGGAAACTAGCAGCGATCATCAATCAGTTTATGCCGACCCCTCGGCGGAAGATGTCGGGTCCGACGGCGCCATGACTCATGGCTTCGGAGAAAACGCCCAATCATCAGAGCCGAGCGAGCCTTTCCCCGAAGATGATATGCAAGATGCGAGCAATGACCATCAGTCACCTTATAACGATCCTGCTGCCGACGATGTCGGATCGGATGGTTCCATGACCCATAACTACGACAAAAGCTAATCGCAGATTAAATAACACCGGCGATCTGTTCGTATCCCCCATGCTTAACCAAGTTCCGTTTTATTTTCTCCGCCACGGAGAAACAGATTGGAATGCCCGTGGTGTTATGCAGGGCCAAACAGATATTGATTTAAGTGACATTGGGCGGCGTCAAGCAGAGGCCATTGCGCCCACCGTCGCATCGCTGCCCATTAAATCCATCTGCTGCAGTTCCTTGATCCGTGCGCGCCGGACGGCGGAAATCGTAAACGAAAACTCAAATCGCGAGATTTTTGAATTCGATGAATTAAGAGAATGCCGGTTCGGCATTTATGAGGGGAAACCAAGCAATGGCAGTTGGCGAGAAGAATGGGTTAAAGGAGGCGTTCTGCCAGACGGTGAGTCCTACCAAGAGTATCTGGATCGCGCACTCTCTGGACTAAACAAGGCCCTTTCCAAACCCGGGCCTGTTCTTGTCGTTGCGCACGGCGGTACATTTTGGACAATACAGCGTCATGCGCTGAAAGAAGACGCTGTTCGCATTCCAAACTGTGTTTTGTTTCAGCTTGAGCCGCCGTCAGCGTCCTATGGTCATTGGGCGGTACAACAAATTGCCGCGCCGTCCGGTCATCGGCTTATAATTGGCGAAGCTGCAAAAGCGAATTGACGGCTATCTGCGCCTTGCACTGCGCCCGACATTGGCAAGCTGAATTAAGGCTCGTTCAATGACCGCAGTCGCCGGCATATCCGTTGATTTGGCATTGAGCTCGGCATCCAAGAGGATTTCCAATCCCCTTGCAATGAGCGCCTCCGACCAACGGCTTGCTTGCGCCTGAAACCGGCGCTTGTGCTTGAAAAACACGGGCGGGCGCAAACCTGCCGTTGCCTGCTCGAGGTTTTTGCCATCCGATACCTTCCCACGTGTTTCATGAAGGCGCATGAAATGACGGGATACAGCCGTGAGAACGCTGATCGGGGAAACGGCTTCTTCAATCAATCGTCCGTACACGCGTTGCAAGGTTGCCTGATCGCCATCGCCCACCGCAAAAATCAAGTCATCCAGATTTAGTGCTGCATTGTCGCCGATGCAGGCCAATACATGTTCTTCCGTTATGACCTCACCAGCTGCCGAAGCTTCCGGTCCCATGTAAGTGACGAGTTTCTCGATTTCCCTGCGGCTAAGCCCGCGATCACCGCCTAAATGTTCGGTCAGCCAGTTTAATGCGTCCGGCGCGATTTTCAGGCCCGCGGCGCTCAAATCCTTGCGAATGATGGCTTCCAATGACTGCGCTTCGTCCGCATAACAAGGTAAAGCGGCCGCATCGTCCGATTTCTCAAAGGCCTGCCGCAATTTCGAGCGCGGCCCGAGGTCCCCACTTGCGACCAGCACCAACGCATCACCGACCGGATCGTCCAGAAACGTCGTGAATGCAGCAGCAGCTGTGTCTGAAACGTCCCTGATGCGTAGAACCCGCCGGCCGCCGGTCAAGGCTAGCGCGGCCGCCTCGTCCGGCAAACGGGCGGGGTCATCGCGCAACTGATCGCCGGAAAACTCGGCCACTCTAAATGGATCGTCCGTCGAACCGGCAACCGCTATAGTCAAAGTGTTTAAACGCTCGCGCACCAAGCCGGCGTCTGGTCCATAGATGAGAACCGCGCGGACGCCGCCATCCGGTTTTGCGGCAAAGGCATCTGCTCTGCTTGCCGGAATTTTCATGTGCGCAAACCGACAGAGATATCAGCGCGCATTCGTGGCGACATCCTGAACGTTCAATCGATCATTAAAATAGATCGCCAATCGCGTTTTGATTTGCATACCAATTTGTTGCACGGCGCGATCTTCGGCGTCCGCTTGCGATGCAACCGTTGCATATTGGTCGTCGAGGATGTTGTAGCTAACGATTGACTGGACCTGATCACCGAAAACCCGGTCACCATTCTCACGCAAATAAAACCGCGCGATTAAAATGTAATTTGCGCGCGAGCTCGTTGCATCGCGGCGAATGCCCAGTTCGTCAACGCGGCTGTCCAGAGCGACCTCCAGCTGGTAATCACCGCCCGGCACTTCCCCCCTCGGTTGAAGATGCTCGCGTAGCGCTTGGCGGAGTTTCATACCTTGTCTGTCGGACAAAGGCAGGATCGAGATCGTCGCCAGCGCTTGTGTGACCTGAGGTGAGGACGCCGCGCCATAGGTTCCATAAAGAGGGCGGAATCCGCAGCCGCTAAGGCTCAGCACCACAGCAAAAGTCACCGTTAACAGGAATGGGAAATGAAGCGTCTTCATCACACCTAGTCCTTTAGCACGATCTATGCAGCGACGATATTGACGATCTTCTTAGGCACGACGATGACCTTGCGCGGCGGCTTATCGCCCAGCAGTTTTTGCACCGTCGGCAGAGCCAGGGCTTCGCTTTCGCATGTGTCCTTGTCGGCCCCGGCTTGTACTGTAATGGTGCCGCGCAATTTGCCGTTGACCTGCACCGCCATGGTAATGCTGTCTTCTTCGAGCATGGACGGATCGAACGCCGGCCAGGGCGATTCCGCCAAAATTGCGGTTTCACCAAGGGTGTGCCAGATCTCCTCGGCGATGTGCGGCATCAGCGGATTGACGAGCTGTGCAATCGTCTTGATCCCGAAGCGAAATGCCGCATCGGCACCGGCTGCCGAGCGATCCATATTCGCAATGCTGTTTGTAAGTTCACGAATGCGCGCGACGGACGAGTTGAAGCGAAATTTCTCGATATCGTCGGCGACGGTCGCAATGGTGCGGTGAATCTGCCTGACGATCGTTTCGACAGATGCACCAACTTTTTCCGGTACCGCTGTCTCCTGTATGCCTTTGGCATCAACAGCCAAACGCCACAAGCGATTCAAAAATCGCCACGCGCCCTCAATACCGGCTTCGGTCCATTCCAAATCCCGCTCGGGTGGCGAATCAGAGAGCATAAACAAGCGCGCGGCGTCCGCGCCGTAGGTTTCAATGATATGTTGGGGATCGACGGTGTTCTTTTTCGACTTGGACATTTTTTCCGAGCGTCCAACCGTCACCGCCTCTCCATCGGAAATGCGCACGGCCTTATCGCCGTCTTTGCGCACATCGCCTGGTTCCGCCCACGCCCCGGACGCCGTGCGGTAGGTTTCATGGCAGACCATCCCTTGAGTGAACATGCCGTCGAACGGCTCTTTCAAATCGAGATAGCCGCAATCGGAAATGGCGCGCATGAAGAAGCGCGAATACAGCAAGTGCAAAATCGCGTGCTCAACTCCGCCAATGTACTGATCGACAGGCAGCCACTTCATGGCCGTATCTTTGTCGAATGGCCTATCTTCCACATGAGGAGAACAGAACCGCGCGAAGTACCAGGACGATTCAAAAAATGTGTCGAAGGTATCCGTTTCACGCAGCGCCGGTTTCCCGCACGAAGGGCAAGGCACATTGCGCCAGGTCGGATGACGGTCGAGTGGATTACCCGGTTTGTCGAAGCTCACGTCCTCAGGCAATTTCACCGGCAGGTCCTCGTCGGGCACCGGCACCGGTCCACAGCTTACGCAGTGAATGATCGGGATCGGACAGCCCCAGTATCTTTGGCGCGAGACTCCCCAATCGCGCAGGCGGAATTGCACGGTGCCTTTGCCGCAGCCGAGAGCTTCCAACTTTTCGATGGCCGCGCGCTTGGCCTCATCGACTTTTAAGCCGTCGAGAAAATCCGAATTGATGGCAACACCGTCGTCGGTGAAGGCTTCGTCGCCGGCTTCCAACTTGGCGGAGAACGCGGCCGCGTCTTCGCCCTGAGGCGCCACCACGCAGCGTACGGGTAATCCGTATTTGCGCGCAAACTCGATGTCGCGCTGGTCATGGGCCGGGCAACCGAAAATGGCCCCCGTGCCATAATCCATCAGCACAAAATTCGCGACATACACAGGCACCAGCCAATCAGGGTTGAACGGGTGCCGCGCTTTCAATCCGGTATCAAAGCCCTGCTTCTCTGCTGTCTCCACGGCAGCGGTCGACGTGCCTGCGCGGCTGCATGCAGCTATGAATTCGGCCAGCTTTGCATCACTTTGCGCCAACTGCGCGGCTAATGGGTGATGCGCTGAAATCGCACAGAACGACGCACCAAATAAAGTGTCAGGGCGTGTCGTGAACACTTCCAGGGGCTCGGAACGGTCCGTGCCGTCTTCATCCGTCAGCGTCCAGAAAATGCGCGCGCCCTCAGAACGGCCGATCCAGTTGCGCTGCATGAGGCGCACTTTGTCCGGCCAGCGCTCAAGGGTGTCGATCGCTTTCAATAGATCATCGGCATAGTGTGTGATCTTCAAGAACCATTGGTTCAGCTTACGCTGCTCAACCTCGGCCCCAGAGCGCCAGCCTTTCCCATCAATTACCTGTTCGTTCGCCAGTACTGTGTGTTCCACCGGGTCCCAGTTCACCCAGGATTCCTTGCGGTAAGCGAGGCCCGCGCGAACCAAATCGAGGAACATTTTTTGTTCGTGCTTGTAGTACTCCGGCTCACAGCTGGAGATCTCGCGGCTCCAATCCAACGACAGGCCTAAAGGCTTGAACTGCTCGCGCATCACCGAAATATTTTGCCGGGTCCAGGTTCCCGGATGCACACCCCGCTCCAGCGCAGCGTTTTCTGCGGGCAATCCGAAGGCATCCCAGCCCATGGGGTGCAGCACGTTGAACCCCTTCGCTTTTTTGTAGCGGGCAATGACATCGCCAAGGGTGTAATTGCGCACGTGGCCCATGTGCAGCCGGCCAGACGGGTATGGAAACATCTCCAGCACGTAATAGGTCGGCTTCTTGGGGTCGTCCTCAACCTCAAAGCACGCGCGTTCGGTCCACATGTTTTGCCACTTCGTTTCCGTTTCACGGAAATTGTAGCGTTCGTCCTGCGTTGTCATGTCAGTCACGTCTATTAAGGGCGCTGCCGGAAAAGAGCAGTGCCCGATGTTACTGAATTTAAGTTGGATATGCGGCGGTTATCCGCCGCGGCGGGCAAGCTAGTCGATTTCTGCAACGGCCCTAAGTCGAAGATCGCGCGCTCTTGTCAGAATGGCGTTCTCGAACTCGGTGGGCACGTCGACACCAACAGCGGCATCGCGCCAGCCGTTGGCACTGTCTAATGTTTGGCGAAATACAGAGACCCGCAATCCGTCGGCTCTCAGGGTGCGGCTGAGAATGTAAATGTTGACCTTGAACCGTTCATTGGGCGTTTCTGGCGGGCCGTACCAATCGGTGATGATCACGCCGCCGAAAGGATCTACAGATGCAAGCGGCATGAAGGCGATAGTATCCAGCGATGCGCGCCACAAAAATGCGTTGACTGCAACCGCGCCGCCGGTACCGGTGCGCTCTTCGTCTCCAAACAGGGCTAGGCCCAGCCCGCCCTCACTGAATATGGTTTCCCGGCTCTCGGCCGCATCACGATCTGGCGCCGGCTGATAGGTATCGTCTGAACTGCAAGCGGCAAAGATCAAGCCCAGCGCTAAGGCGATCCAAACTCCAATGCCCGAAAAACTCTGGCTGCCGCGAAACATAGTCAAACTCCTCAACACCCCGCCAGGGGCAGTGCACTAAATGTTCAAGGGGGCGTTTATAACCAACCTCCACGCCCTTGCGAAGAGTTGGTGAAACCTAATTTTGAGCTCGGCCCTTATTCTTCGAGGTGCGGCGATTGGGACGGCGGGACGGTCAGGCCCAGCGAGCTCGATTGCGCGCCCTATCCCTGCGCCAACGTGATCGTGTCTGCCGATATCCAATTATTACTATTATATATCAACGAGTTATATGGGAAGCACAACATATTTTTGGGTGCTGATGAAGCGAAGCCACGCTTTACGTTTTTGGGTTCTCCTTCAACCTCTCTCTCGCCTATGGTGGCGGCGCATTTGGAATGGGGCTCAGCTCAATGCGGCGTTGCTTAGCAAATATCGTACTTGCGGCTTTAGGAGCCGGGGTTTTTTCAACCTCGGCGCAGTCGGCAGAAGCCATAACGCTTTCGGTCGGCGGATACACGAACCAGTATTTTTTTGTGGCCGATCAAGATGAAGCCGCCGGTGAAAACTACAACGCTGCGGGCTTGTTCAGCGATACGCGCGTGGAGTTTCAAGGCCGGACCATTCTGGACAACGGAATTGTCATTCGCGCTTATGCCCGTCTGTTGGCCGAAGCCGGAGTTCAACGCAACTCCGATGAAGTCTATATCGAGGCTGTGACATCCCTGGGCCGCATCCGTGCCGGTGAAAAGTCTGGGGTTAATACCTCAACGATTGGCGATCCGGTGCCCCAGGCTTTTTTGAGCGTTTATGACGAAGTGGTTGGCGACGCCCTGGTCCCGCGCACTGGGGTGGTTCTTAGAGATGCATTCACATTCCGGAGATTTACCGGAAATTCGCTCGGCCTAACCTATCAATCACCTCAAATTTATGGGTTTACAGTCGGCGTTTCGTACCACCCATCACCTACGTCCGGTGAAGGACCTATCAACAACACGCTCGTCCCGAACAATGCTGTCGACGTGACGGCAGGATACAACGGTTATTTTTCGGGTGGCTCCTACCGACTTGCAGCCGGGTATTTTCGCTCATCAGCCAACGCCTCAGGCATAAACGGTTACGAAGCTTGGAACGTCTCGGCTGGTTTGACGTACGGTGGATGGGAATTTGCTGGCGCGTATATGGATGCACTTCCATCTACCGGCGGCCGTGAGACTGCATGGACAGTTGGTGCCTTTTACGGAATTGGACCTTTCCAACTTTCTGCGGATTTTCGCTCCGCCAAGAAAAAGACGGCACTCCCCGCACTCATCGACGAACGGATAGACCGGGCAACGCTCCAAACGGCGTACAAGGTTAGACCGGGTATTATGTTGGGGTTGGCGGGCTTTTATGCTGAGCAAGAAGACTCTTTCGGCGTGTCTTGGAACGGCGGCGGCGCCCTGGGCGGAGTTACGGTCGAATTCTGACCCCCAGGGTCGAGTCGCTGCCTAGCCAAGCCAGATTGCGACAATACCGTTTCAGTTGAATAAATCTTCCAATCCGCACTTGTTCTTTTTGCAACACTTTGCAGCGCAATACCCTGGCAACTGTGGATTATTTGTCACAAAGGCACAGGATATGCGTTTGTAATACAGGGCCATGTTGACCCTCACGTTGTGCGGTGCGAATTTCAACCGAGCCCGTATTTAATGCTGAACTGCAATGCGCAAACAGAAAGCCATATTCATTGCACTCGCCTCCGCTGCTATTATGGCTGCGGTGAGCGGGCCTGTGCGCGCTGCTGATCTAAAGACGGGCGATGTTCCCGATTTGATGACGCGCTCGAGCAATAGCGATTTCAGTTCTACTCTGACAGTTTCAACCATTGAATCCGTGGCAGTTGGGTATCTAACGCCGTCGTCCCGGTCGCTCGCCTTTGGCATGCTGCCCGGGGAAACGATGACGGCAAGTGTTTCCCACGGCCCGTCGGGTGGGATTGCCTTGGGTGACACCCTCGATATCTCCAGCAGTTTTGTGACGGACTACCGAGGTAGCCGTTTTGGCGTTTATGGCGGGGTATCCGATCACCCGTCGACGCTTTCCTTGCGGCCTGGCACAGCGTGGAACTTTGGCGCTTCAGTTGGATACGCCGGATTTTATTTACGCGGCGGCATTAGTGACGTTTCAACCTTTGGCCTCATTCAAAATCGCGAAGGGTGGGAGGCCGGCTTCGGATATGAATCCGGCAATTTGGATTTGAGACTTACATACGCCTCGTCTCAATCAGACGTCGGGCTCGGCGTGGCCGAACAACAAATCGACAGCAGGCAGTGGACAATTGGCGGTAACTATCAGATTTCGCCGCGTGTGCGATTGAACGCGGATGCGTTTTACGACATGCAAGGCCACGACGCTCCCGCATTCGCAGTTCCCAACGGCGTGTCGGCGCCCCAAGGCACCGGCGCACGGGTAGGCGTACAACTCCGCTTCTAGTCTTTTAGCTGGGCGAAACAAAACCAATCCCTGCAATTCCCACACAGGATGTCTGCGGCAAGGCCGCAAAGGTCCTCTCATCAATTCCGCCGAGAAGAACAATAGCTATGTGTATGCGGTGTGCGATTGAAGCACATCGCAATGGACCGAGAGGCCTTCGGTTCGGGTGACTTTTTGTGCGAAATACTGGGGAAAGAACTGCGGCGTCTGCCTGCATTTCTTTTGCACGCCGCACTTCTGCAATCCCATGTGCTGCCGCGGTTAGAATTTTCCGGCCTTGTCGTTGCCAGAGGCGCGCACCTGGTTGCACAGCTCTGTCCTTCAATGCGAATAAAGGAAGATGAAGGCCGTCAGCATCAAGGCGTGCCGCCAGTTTCCAATCGCCCCCGACGATAAAGAGAAGACCTCGCCGGCGGCAAATGGCTTGGAGACGCCGCGCAATATCGATTCTGTTGGGGTCCTCATAGTGCCGGAAAATGATTCCAGCGCCGCGCGGTAGAGATTCAGCGGCTTTTTCAGGATTGGCCAGGCGTTTTTCGTCCGTCATAAGTAGAATAGACGGAATATGATTTTTCGAGCGCCATGTGCCACGACGGCATTTGAGCTTCCGATGTGCGTTTGTTAGCGTGTAGTGCATACACCGTTTCCAAAAGCTTCCACTTTGACCGAGCCCACCTCATCCGCTTTAGAAGACGTCAATCGCCGCATCAGCAAAAGTGCAATTGCCGGCGGTCGAAAGCCATCTGATGCTGTGCTTATCGCTGTATCCAAGACATTCCCAGCAGAAAAAATCTTGCCTATTATTCAATTGGGACAACGCCATTTTGGTGAAAATCGCGTGCAGGAAGCGATGGAAAAGTGGCCGGAGATCAGAAAAAGCGTTCGCGACATTGTGTTACATATGATTGGGCCGCTGCAAACCAATAAGGTTAGGGACGCGGTCGCTCACTTCGACGTCATCCATTCCATTGACCGCCCGAAACTTGCGGAAAAGCTCGCTGACGAGATGCACAAACAAAACCGCCATTTGAAGTGTTTCGTTCAAATAAACACGGGTCGCGAGCAACAAAAAGCGGGCATTGATCCATCCGAAGCCAAGGACTTTATCGAGGCGTGCCGGCAAAAGTGGAAACTTCCGGTTCAAGGACTAATGTGTATTCCGCCGCAAGGTGAAGAGCCATCGCCACACTTTGCGTTTCTCCGAGAATTAGCTCATCGAAATCAGCTTCAATGTCTCAGCATGGGAATGAGTTCTGATTTTGAAATCGCTATCACTTTGGGCGCCACACATGTCCGCGTCGGAAGCGCAATATTTGGACCCCGCCAATAGCGCCGGTGAATCTCAATCCTGAATTTCCAAAGTGCAGTCTGAACGGACTATTCGTAGAACATTGAGGATTTCATCGCGGGTTAAAGCGATGCATCCAGCAGTGGCGTTCCCGTTGCTGTTTTTAACGTGCAAAAAAATAGCGCTTCCTTTGCGCGGGACGACAGGATCGTCATTGTGGCCCAACACCACAACCACATCGTATTGATTGTCGTCCCGCCACATTCTTTCTGTACTTGATGAATGAGGCAATATCACCTTTCTATTGTACAAGGGATCATCGGGTTCATCGCACCATCCATCAGATTCGCCTATTTCACTGCACGGCAGATCTGTTGCGATTGGGCCGAGACGGTCGCCCCTATAAAACACGTGCCGCAGAGGAAATGTTCCGGCCGGCGTTGCGCCGTCACCCTCGGTTTTGTGTGCCCTAATTCCGCTTCGGCCCAATTTGCACTTATATTGAAGGTGACCCGCAAACAGAACGCCATCATGCGAACCCGGCGTGCTGGCTTTAACTAAGATATGCTCAATTTTCTCAGGCGATTGCTCGATCAAAATAAGTGCCCAGAACGTTTGGCCTTAGTTTGAAGGTACTGACGGTTATGTTCATTGGATGGAAAAACGTGAGGAACGCGTTCGGTCACCTCAATTCCATGGCGGACAAGCGCACCTGCTTTGGCAGGGTTATTTGTCAATAAGCGCACGCGATTGCACCCAAGGGTGCGCAACATACGAACCGCCGGCAAATAAATGCGCTCATCATCATCGAACCCGAGCTGCTCGTTGGCATCTACGGTATCGAACCCCTGATCCTGCAGCGCGTAAGCCCGAAGCTTATTTACGAGTCCAATGCCTCGCCCCTCCTGTGCAAGATAAAGCAGCACGCCACTTCCCTCTTTTGCAATTGCTTCGATGGCGCCGCCGAGTTGATCACCGCAATCACATCGAAGTGAGCCAAGTAAATCTCCCGTAAAGCACTCGGAATGAAGTCGCGTTAGTACGGGTTTGTTGAAATCAGGCGAACCAATAACCAGTGCCAAATGCTCGGCTCCTCCGTCTTTGGGACGGAAAGAAACGATACGTGTATCTTCGCAAGCCGCCAACGGTACCTTCGCTTGACTGATGATTTGCAATTCGTCTGCAGTCGCGCGTTCATATGAGTCGATCGCTTGGGACGAAACACAAATACGATTTTCGCTATCCGCCCAAGACAAGGGGTCCGTCGCTTCAATGGGCGCGGCCACGATTGCCGGCAACAGCCGGGCGATTTTGGACAACCCAACGGCAGAGGCATAAGTTCCGTCGAGGGGCCCCGGTCTAACAGATAGATTTGACGGATTTGCCATAATGTCTTCGGCATTCGGGCCGATGAGACGCTGCATAAATTCCAGGGATGTGTTCGCATCCAGCATGATTTGCACGGCGGGAATGGTGGGTTCGCTCAAGCCCAAAACGGCAGCGCGGCGACCGGTAATGATCAACGTACAATGTCCCGCCTTAGGTGAATCAAAGAGCGGCGGCGGCAGTGTATCGATTGTTTCTGCGGCACACGCCAGCACGGCATTGGATGGTGTTGCCGCATCGTAAATCACAACGGCCGAACCGCGCCGGAGCTCTCCGATGGCCCGTTCGACGAGCTCAGCGTTGATCAGACGCAGAGATGGAGAAGGTGTTGAATCCATTTAAATTTCGTTTGGTTGTTTGAGACCTGTATATAGTCTCAGAGTGATCTCATCTCCATAGAAGAGATTTTTACGTTGGTTTCCAATGGGTCAGAGCGGTATGCGTAAGAGAACTGGGCTGGCGGGTTTCGTTCTTGCCAGCATCACAGTGTGCCCCACAAACGTCAGGCGGTCACAAAGGAGACGTTGCAAGTGACTTCCGCGAGAACAGCCCTCATCGTTGATGACGATACGTTGTTGCGTGAAACGCTGAAGGATCAATTGGGTGCGGAAGAAGATTTTGCATCCATTGACGAAGCCGCGGATGGCTCTGGAGGGTTAAGAAAGGCGTGTGAGAAAGTATATGACATCATTTTGCTGGATGTCGGCTTGCCCGATATGGACGGTCGGCAAGTTTGCCGCCAAATGCGGGAACGTGGCGTACACTCGCCAATCATAATTCTCACAGCCGCCGATTCAGACGAGGACACTATCCAAGGACTGGACGCCGGCGCAAACGATTATATCACCAAACCGTTTAGGATGGCCGTCCTGCTCGCCCGTGTCCGTGCGCACTTAAGACAGCATGATAAATCGGATGACGCGATTTTTGTGGTGGGCCCTTATAGATTTCATCCGTCGGCAAAGCTGTTGGTACATAAAAACGGAAACAAAACACGATTAACCGAGAAAGAAACGGCAATCCTGAAATATCTATACAGAGTCGGTAAAAAGATGGTGCCGCGGGAGACTCTGTTAGGAGAAGTGTGGGGCTACAAAGCGGTAGTGACAACACATACGCTTGAAACGCATATCTATCGTTTGCGCCAAAAGATCGAAGAAAACCCCGCAGACGCGCGGCTTCTAATTACCGAAGCCGGCGGGTACAGACTGGAGCCGTAAATCGATAAGGAGAACGGTGCGGGTGCAATGAACTCAAATCAAACTCGCACCCGGCACCATAAACCCATGCTACTCGCGCTTTGAAATATTGGTTAGGAGTTCCAAAACATTCTGACGGAGCTCGGCATTGCTGAGTCTCCAATATGCGCGAACCAATTCCAATGTCTCGGTGCGTTGCATTGGATCGCTGTCAAACGATGCAGCCTCTTCTTCGACGCCTTCACTGCTTCGTGACGAAGGCGTCGAACGATCGCTCGTTGTTTCCGGACCGATGTCTTCAAAGAAATACGATATGGGACAATCCAAAACGCGAGAGATATCGAACAATCTGCTCGCACTGACGCGATTGTGGCCGCTTTCGTATTTTTGGACTTGTTGGAAAGTTACGCCAATGTCGCCGGCCAATTGTTCCTGGCTGATGTGCAACAACGTGCGGCGAAGCTTAATCCGCTTACCGACATGAATGTCTATCGGATCAGGACCTCCGCCCCTGGTGCCGGGCTGCCGGCCTCTGCCACGGGATTTCATTGCGATGCCTGTCGACTCCATATACCCACTCTGAGATTGTTATTACAGATACGCTGATTTTTGTTTCTTGTGCTGACTGCGGCATGGCCGTTAACGGCGCTTATGTTGTGTAGACCGCACCCGTAAAATGAATCGAAACCGGTTCGCGCGCAAGCATTGCTGGGGTGTTTTTACACGTGTCAAATCAATCCCAGGTGGCTTGGAGGTAGATGACCTGCTAGAAGGACATCTCCGGCCCACCGGTCGGGGCAGAATTATTCAATAAGTTACTGATATTTATTCTCAAAACTGTATGTGCGGCCGATGGAGCGGCGTCTATGCGCAAAACAAGCGTTGAACGAAACACGAAGGAAACGCAGATTAAGGCAACCGTCAATCTGGATGGGACAGGGCAGTATACTGTCTCCACCGGTATCGGTTTTCTAGATCATATGCTTGAGCAGCTTTCGCGGCACAGCCTTATGGACTTAACCGTTGAGGCCAAGGGCGACCTGCATATCGATTTTCACCACACCACAGAAGATAGTGCGATCTGCATCGGTGAGGCCGTAGCCAAGGCGCTCGGCGATCGCAAGGGCATTGCGCGCTATGGCTCTGCTGTTGTGCCGATGGACGAAACCTTGAGCGAAGTCGCCATAGATTTGTCCAATCGCCCCTATTTGATTTGGAAAGTGGAGTTCAGCAAACCCAAACTGGGCGAGATGGACACGGAGCTATTTAAGGAGTGGTTCCAAGCCTTTGCGCAAGCCGCCGGGGCGACGCTCCATGTCTGGAACAAGTACGGTGAGAACAACCATCATATTGTGGAATCATGCTTTAAAGGCCTTGCCCGGGCATTACGCCAGGCGGTGGAGATCGATCCGCGCAAGGCTGATGCCATTCCGTCCACCAAGGGCACGTTGGGCGGCAGCCTTTAGCTCTTAATCATTTAGCGGAAAATGACCGTCGCCATAATCGATTACGGATCGGGAAATTTGCGGTCCGCGGCCAAGGCTTTTGAGCGTGCGGCGCGCGAATCCGGTGCGCGCATCGACGTTGTTGTCACGGCCGATCCGGACAAAGTCGCCGGTGCGGAGCGCATTGTGCTGCCCGGTGTCGGCGCTTTTGCCGACTGTAAGCGCGGTTTAGCAGCCCTCGACGGTATGGTTGAGGCGCTGAATGACGCGGTTTTTGTGCACAAAAAACCCTTTCTCGGCATCTGTGTGGGCATGCAGTTGATGGCTAAAGAGGGTTTTGAGCACGGTAAAACGCGCGGATTGTCATGGTTAAACGCGCAAATTGTTGCGCTCGAGCCCCGCGGTGAGGAAAGCCCGGCGGGCACCGGCTATCGGGTCCCGCACATGGGGTGGAACGAGCTGACCTTCACCCGCCCCCACCCCATTTTTGCGGGCATCGAGCCCAGCGCCCACGCCTATTTCGTGCACAGCTATCACATGCACTGCGATGATGAGTCCGATCTGCTCGCTACGACGAATTATGGACAACTGGTCACGGCGGCGGTCGGGCGCGGGAATATGGTCGGCACGCAGTTTCACCCGGAAAAGAGTCAGGCGCTCGGCCTCAAACTCATCGCCAACTTCCTGGCCTGGACGCCCTAAAAAAGTTAGAAGTTCCCATGATTTTGTTTCCCGCCATCGATCTGAAAGACGGCGTCTGCGTTCGCCTTTTGAAAGGCGACATGGAAAAGGCGACGGTGTTCAATCTCTCGCCCGCCGATCAGGCGCTAAAGTTCGCCGATGTGGGCGCGGAATGGATTCACGTGGTCGATCTCAACGGCGCGTTCAAGGGCGCGCCGGTGAACAGCGCGGCGGTCAAGGACATCATCGCCGCCGGCATTCCGGTGCAGCTCGGCGGCGGCGTGCGCGATATGGCGACGATCGAATCCTGGTTCAGCGCAGGCGTGGCGCGCATCATCCTCGGCACGGCGGCGGTGAAAAACCCAGATCTGGTGCGCAAGGCTTGCCGCGCCTATCCGGGACGCGTGGCCGTGGGCATCGATGCGCGCGATGGAAGAGTGGCCACCGAAGGCTGGGCCGATGTGTCCGAGCTGTCCACCCTCGATCTTGCGCAAAGGTTTGTTGATTCCGGCGTGGCCGCCATCATTCACACCGACATTGACCGCGACGGCGCCATGGGCGGCCCGAATGTCGCTGCCTCGGCCGAGCTGGCCCGCGCCGTGCCGATCCCTGTCATTGTCTCCGGCGGCGTGTCGTCCATTGAGGATATCAAGGCGGTGAAAGCCGAAGCGGCCTCAGGCATTGCAGGGGTGATTTCCGGGCGGGCCATCTATGATGGGCGGCTGGACGTGAAGGACGCCATCGCCGTGTTGAAAGCCTGAGAAATGTGCGCCATACCAGCGCGCGCTTTTGTTTGGACCGCGTAGGACTTTGCCGTGCTGAAAATCCGCATCATTCCCTGCCTCGACGTCAAGGACGGGCGCGTGGTCAAAGGCGTGAACTTTGTCGATTTGCGCGATGCCGGCGATCCGGTGGAACAAGCGCGCCTGTATGACAAAGCCGGCGCGGACGAATTGTGTTTTCTCGATATCACCGCCAGCCATGAAAATCGCGACACGCTCTATGACGTTGTTTCGCGCACGGCCGAGAAGTGCTTCATGCCGCTGACGGTGGGCGGCGGCGTGCGCACGGTGGACGATATCCGCAAGCTTCTGCTCGCCGGTGCCGACAAGGTGTCTATTAACACCGCTGCGGTGAAAACACCGGAGTTCGTGAAGGAGGCGGCGGAAAAATTCGGCAGCCAATGTATCGTGGTTGCGGTGGATGCGAAGAAGGCCGACTCAAGCAAGTTCGAGATCTTCACCCACGGCGGGCGCAACGCCACCGGCATCGATGCGGTGGAATGGTCCCAGCGCATGACCGCTTATGGCGCGGGGGAAATTCTGCTCACCTCCATGGACCGGGACGGCACCAAAGTGGGCTATGATATTCCGCTGACCCGCGCGGTGGCCGATGCGGTAAACGTGCCCGTCATTGCCTCGGGCGGCGTGGGCGAGCTGGAGCATTTGGCCGCCGGCGTTTCCGAAGGGCATGCCACGGCGGTGTTGGCCGCATCGATTTTTCACTTCGGCCAGCATACGATTAAGGAAGCGAAAGATTATTTAGCCGCGGCGGGCATTCCCGTGCGCGAAGCCGCGTAGCGGAAAGTACGAGAGACAGATCATGAGTAAAAACGAAAAAATTCTGCGTGAGCTGTATGAGGTGCTGGTCAGCCGCAAGGATGCCGACCCCGCGCAGTCCTACACCGCCAAAATGTACGCCAAGGGCATCACCAAGATCGCCCAGAAGGTCGGTGAGGAAGGGTTAGAAACGGCCCTCGCCGCGGTCGCCGAAGACAGAGGCAGGCTGCTTGAGGAAAGCGCCGACCTGCTCTACATGCTGCTTTTGCTTTGGGCGGCCAAGGACATCAAGCCGGAGGAGGTCTACGCCGTGCTCGACGAGCGCTTCGGCGCGCCCGGCATCCGCGATAAGGACAAGCACAAGGACGTCGGAGGGGATAAATGACCGATTACGACGATCAAAACATCTTCGCCAAAATCATGCGGGACGAAATTCCGGCCAACAAGGTGCATGAAGATGACAGCACCCTGGCCATCGAGGACATCAGCCCCCAGGCCCCGGTGCATACCCTTGTGATCCCGAAAGGCAAATACGTCTCCCTCAACGACTTTGCCGAAAAGGCGAGCGATGCGGAGATCGCGGGCCTGGTGCGCGCGGCGGTGAAAGTGGCCGAGGAAAAAGGCGTGAAGGACAGCGGGTATAGATTGATCGCCAACATTGGCCCGGACTCACATCAGGAAGTGCCGCACCTGCATTTCCATGTGCTCGGCGGCCATGCTCTGGGGCCGTTGGTCAAGCGGGGGTAGTCAGTCCGCTTCGGTGATCATGCTATGAACGCGAAACGACGCTATCGGGTGCGCGCATTCGAGCCGCGCGACGCAGAGGATGTCGCGCAAATGTTCGCCGACTTCATGGCGGAGAATTTAAACTTCCGGCCCTCGCCCGTGCCATTAAACGCAAAAGTGATTCTTGCCGAAGGGCAAGGCAAAAAATTTAGAACCGTCGTCGCGGTTGATGAATCCGATAATCCCATCGGCTACGCGATGTGGGTGCCGACGTTCGATTTTCATCATGCGGTTGATGGTGCTGCTATCCAAGAACTTTACGTTCAGCCTAGGCATCGTGGACGGGCGCTTTCATTTAGGCTCGCCGCAGCAATTGCAAAACGCATTCAGAAAGACGGCGGCACATTTTTAACGGCGCCAGTTCTTACCGATGATGCAAAGCGGCTAAAGCTCGTGCGCCGCGCGACGGTCGGGTTTTCTCTGGAGCAAGTTTACCTATCCGGTCGCGGTTTCCGCGAACTTATCGAACTTGAAGATGCAGATATTAAGACCCTGGTGCGCAAACTTCCGAAGCCGGAAGCGACTAAGGAGCCGTAGCTAGAAAATTAACTCTTTTTCCCCAACCACACCGTATGCAGTCCGCAGTCGGGATCTTGCGCAGTGTACTTCAATACTTCAAATCCGTTTTCTTCTAAAAGCGCGCGGTACTCGCTTTCGCTCAGGCTGTCGTGAAAAAGCGCCTCGTCTCTTAGCGCACCAATAGCAACGCCCTCTTTATGTCCACTGGTGAACAGCAACGCAGCACTTGGCTTGGCGTGCTTCGAGAAAATCGGAAACATGCGCCGCTGATGGTCTCGCGTGAGATGAAAGAAACTATCCCATGCGATAAGCCCGTCGAACGTTGCGTTTAAATCGAGCGCGCGCATATCGCCCATGTGGAAGGAGTGATCCGGAAACCGCTCGCGGCACATGGCAATCATTGCATTCGAAGAATCAACGCCGGTGATTTCCAGCCCTTGGCCAACAAGATATCTGGCGATGGGCTGTCCTGACCCGCAGCCGATATCAAGAACGGCCCCGCCCTTTGGCAGCGCATCGATAAACAGATCAAGCCATGCTTTTTCCATGAAACGGTCGGAACGCGCGCGATCTTCGTCAAAATCGCGGGCGCGGCGCTCATAGATATCGATGATCTTTTCCGAGAGGTTTGTCATGGCGTGGTCTTCAATACACAAACCCCAGCCTTGCGATGCCGTACAGGTGCCCTAAGTCCTGGCCGGGAAACTCTTTCGAACGTGCAACGATGGTCAGCGATGTGCGCACGAAGCCGAAACGCAACGCGCCGCCCACTTCCACCTCGCCAACAAAATTCTTGATCGACAGCGTATTCTCCGTGGTGCGCGTATTGCCGGTGATGAAGTGATTGAGCGCCACCGCCTTGGCCGAGGCCCCGGCGAACACCTGCCATGAAATGGGTTTGCTGCGCGCCCATGCGCCGCGCCCCGGCTCGTCGTTGGCGTCCGTCGTCAGTTTCACCTGCGCGCCGCCCTGCCCGTACACCGCGAGGTTGCCCGCCGCGGCCTCGGCATAGGGCGCAAGCTCCAGCGTCAGGCCGGCGATGTCCTGGCGCACCGGCCAGGCGCGTTTCATGCGCAGCAAGCCACCCACGTCGTTTTTCAGCTGATGCTCCCAGCCGTTGGGCCGCTCGATATGCAGCACCTGGGTGTGCCACCAAATCTGTGTTTTCTTGGCCAGCGAGGCCTCGCCGATCACCCCCAGCTGCGCTTCGAACTCGTTCAGCACGCAGTCGCCGAATTGCGTGCATCCTCCAGTGTCGATCATGTCGGCGTGGTAAAGCGCGGAGACCGATAGGTACCCCGCATAGGGATGATCGGCAGGCTGAAAGTCCGTCGCGGCAATGTCGCGCGGGGTAAAGATGAATTGGTTGATGCCGTAGCCCCGGCTTTTGTAGGCGCACCCCTCACCTTCTTTGCCGCAGCCGCCGCCCACGGCCAGCACATCATCCATGAACCCCGGCCACCACGGGCCTTCGCCGGGGTAGATCACTTTGGCGAACAGGCCGTTGGTGTAGTAGCGGTCGGTGCCGTAGGGAATC
This sequence comes from uncultured Rhodobacterales bacterium, assembly GCA_964475755.1. Classification (GTDB taxonomy): domain Bacteria; phylum Pseudomonadota; class Alphaproteobacteria; order Rhodospirillales; family Rhodospirillaceae; genus UBA11612. The sequence goes on along the minus strand of CAYYXR010000001.1, from coordinate 237,756 downwards.
CAGAAATCGTTGTCGTTGCGGAACTCGATATAGCGGTGGCCCTCGCCGTAGGGGATTTTGGTTTCGCCACCTTCGGCGTGTGTGGGCACATTGACAAATGCGCACAACGCAATAAGCAACGCACCAAAAACAAAACCACTCAATTTCATAAAACTAATCTCAATCGTCACCCCCGGACGTGTTCCGGGGGTCCAGGGTAATCGAATGCGTTACTTCGCCAAAAACGCAACTTCGCTGCATGATCCAGACTTTGCCACCCTGGATCCCCGGAATAAATCCGGGGATGACGGTTTGTGGTTAATCCCGCCCCATGACATGCAGCGGGTTGAAGGTGCCGTAGATCAGGCGCTTGGCATCGAAGGGGATCTCGCCGCTCACTTCCATGCGCGGGTCGTCGCGCATGCGCGTTTCGGCAGCGACCATGGTGTCCTTGTCCGGCCATATCTGCCAGATGAGAACGATCTTCTCGCCCGGCTTGGCATTCACCGCACGGCGATAATCGGTGAGCTGGCCGTCGGGCACCGTGTCTTCCCAGGCTTCGACGATTTCCTGGCAGCCGTAATCCTTGTAGATCGCCGCGCCGTTCTGCGCCCATTTGATATAGGCGTCCTTCTTGTCCTCGGGCACGGGAATGACGAAACCGACGATGTACATTTAAAGCTCCAAAAAATTACGCGCGCTGTTTTATCCGGTGGTCAATGCGCGTCCCGGCACGATGCGCCGGTAGGATAGCGCTTCGGCGATGTGTACGCGTTTTACGCCCTCGCTTCCATCGAGATCGGCAATGGTGCGCGCAACCCGCAAAATCCGGTGATAGCCGCGCGCCGAGAGTTTCATTTTCTCCGCCGCCTGGGTGAGCAGCGCGCGTCCGTCCTCGTCCGGCGCGGCGACGGACTCCAGGAGTTCACCATCGGCTTCAGCGTTGCATGTAGGTGCCGGATCAACGTTCGCGTTTTTATAACGCGCGTCTTGAATGGCCCGCGCGGCGGCCACGCGTGCGGCAACAGTTTTCGAATCTTCCTTGGGCGGCGGCGCGCTCATGTCCAAAGGGTCCACGGCGGGCACGTCCACATGCAGATCGATGCGGTCGAACAGCGGGCCGGAGATTTTGTTCTGATAATCCGCCGCGCATTTGGGCGCTTTGTTGCAGGCCAGCTGCGGGTCGTCGAGATAGCCGCAGCGGCAGGGGTTCATCGCCGCGATGAGTTGAAAGCGCGCGGGATAACTGACGTGTGAATTTGCGCGGGCGATGGAAACGCGCCCGGTCTCCAAGGGCTGGCGCAAGGCCTCCAAGGATTGGCGATTGAGCTCCGGGAGTTCATCGAGAAACAGAACGCCCCGGTGGGCGAGTGATATTTCGCCGGGTTTGACGCGAAGGCCGCCGCCCACCAGCGCGGGCGTGGAGGCCGAATGATGCGGATCGCGAAACGGGCGTTGGCGCACGATGGTGCCGTTTTCCAACTGTCCGGCGACGGAGTGGATCATGCTCACGTCCAGGGCCTCGGCGGCGGTGAGCGGAGGCAAAAGCCCCGGCATGCGCGCGGCCAGCATGGACTTGCCCGAGCCGGGCGGGCCGATCATCAGAAGGTTGTGGCCGCCCGCCGCGGCGATTTCCACGGCGCGCTTGGCGCTCTCCTGGCCCTTGATGTCCTTGAGGTCGAGATACGCCGTTGATGATTTGGGCTCGGCCGGCGCGGGTGGGGTGAGCACGCTCGTGCCCTTGAAGTGGTTCACCAATTCCAGAAGCGAATTCGCTGCGAGAATGTCCGCGCCCCCGGCCCAAGTTGCCTCGCCGCCCTGCTTGCCGGGGCAAATGAGCCCGCGATTGCCTGCGTTCGCGGCCACGGCGGCAGGCAGCACGCCTGCGACCGGCGCGATGGAGCCGTCCAAGCCGAGCTCGCCGAGGGCACAGTACTGGGCGATGTCCTCCATGGCGATGACGCCCATGACGGTGAGCAGACCAATGGCAATCGGCAGGTCGAAATGGCTGCCTTCCTTCTGCACGTCGGCGGGGGCGAGATTGACGGTGATGCGTTTGGCCGGAAGGGCAAGGCCGATGGGATGGCGTTCAGCGCGGCGCGCACGCGTTCCTTTGATTCGCCCACGGCCTTATCGGGCAGGCCGACAATGGTGAAGGCGGGCAGGCCGCCGGAGACGGCCACCTGAACCTCGATGGGCAGAACGTCGATGCCGGCAAAGGCGACGGTATTGACGTGCGCGACCATCGCTCCGCGCGCTTAATGCCCGGCGGGCGGTGCGTTTTCGTGCACGTGATGCACCACCTGCTGCGGGAACGGAATGGTGATGCCCGCGGCGTCATAGGCTTCCTTGATCGCTTTATTGAGGGCGAGCTGGGTATCGAAGAAATCGGCGCGCACGGTCCACACCCGCACCAGCAAATTCACCGAACTGTCTGCGAGCGCCTGCACCGCGATCATGGGTGCGGGATCTTTCAGCACGCGGGATTCGGCTTCGATCACGCGCCGGGCAATGGCGATGGCGCTGTCGATGTTGTCTTCGTATGAAATGCCGATGATGAGATCGGCGCGGCGTGTGGGGTTCACCGCGAAGTTTTTCACGACACCGCCCCAAACCTGTCCGTTGGGCATGATCACCCGCACGTTGTCGGGGGTGTTGAGCTCGGTGGTGAACAGGGTGATGGCATCGACCGTGCCCAAGATGCCGCCGGCCTCGATGAAATCGCCGACGCGGAACGGGCGGAAGATCACCAGCATGATGCCCGAGGCGACATGACCCAGCGTGCCCTGGAGGGCGAGGCCGAGGGCGAGGCCGAGCGCGCCGAGGACGGCAACGAAGCTCGTGGTCTGAACCCCGAAGCTGCCGAGCACGGCGATGAGGGTGAAGGTGAGCACCGCATACTTGCTGGTGGAGGCGAAGAACATCACCAGGGTGCGGTCGAGTTTGTCCGACCTGGTGCCCGCCTTGATGATCGTGCGCTTGATGATTCCGGCGGCAACCAAGCCGACAATGAGGGTGACAATGGCGCCGATCACCTTGAAGCCGTAGGTGGTGATGACTTCCATGCCGGTTTCGACGGCGTAACTCATGGATTGTTCAAGGTCGCTGGCTTGCATCGTTCGATTTTCCGAATGTGTGTGGTTACTTATTTTGAACCAAGACGTGCTTCGATGGCATCCCAAATCTGTGCTTCGAGCGCGGTCTCGTTGAAACGGTTCACCTCCTGTAGGCCGGTGGGCGAGGTGACGTTGATCTCGGTGAGGTAATTGCCGATGACGTCGATACCGGCAAAGACGATGCCGTTCTTTGCCAAGGTCGGGCCGATGATCTCGCAGATTTCCTGCTCGCGTTTGGTCAGCTCGGTTTTTTCCGGGCGTCCGCCCACATGCATGTTCGAGCGCGCCTCGCCGTCCGCCGGCACGCGGTTGATGGCGCCGGCCGCACGGCCGTCGATGAGGATAATGCGTTTGTCGCCCTTGCGCACCTCGGGCACGTAGCGCTGCACCATCACCGGCTCGCGCCATGTGGTGGTGAACAACTCGAACAATGCGCCGAGGTTTTCGTCGTCGGGGCGGATATGAAACACGCCCGCACCGCCGTTGCCGTAAATGGGTTTGACGATGATGTCCTTGTGCTCGGCGCGGAAGGCTTTGACCTCTTCGATGTCGGCGGTGATGAGGGTGGTCGGCATCACGTCTTCGAAGTGGGTGACGAACAATTTTTCCGGCGCGTTGCGCACATGCACCGGGTCGTTGACCACGAGGGTGTCCGGATGGATGTGCTCGAGGATATGGGTGGCGGTGATATAGGCCATGTCGAAGGGCGGGTCCTGGCGCATGAGCACCACGTCCATTTTGCGCAGATCGATGACCTCGGGCGCGCCAAGCTCGAAGTGATTGCCCTTCTCGCGTTTCACTTTAAGCGCGCGGGCGCGGGCGGTGACGGCCCCGTCCTTAAACGTGAGATGGCGCGCAAGGTAATGATACAGCGTATGGCCGCGCTTTTGCGCCTCGAGGGCGAGGACGAAGGTGGAGTCCGCGTTGATGTCGATGGACTCGATGGGGTCCATCTGAATGGCAACGTTCAAGCTCATGCGCGTCCCTTCCGGAAGATCTTATGGCAGCAGTATAGGCGGATTTTAAGGCGAATATAGGTGGGCGGCGTTTCGGGGAAAGGGTTAGTGAATGCGCTCGTGCAACTCCTGGACGACGGCGCCGATCTTGGCCCGGTCCGGCCCTTCGGGGGCGCGGGCGACAAAGGCTTCGAAGGACTCCACGGCATTTTTTAGCCGTCCCAAGCGCATTTGGATGACGCCCGCTTCGCGCCACAGGGCGGGGTTGTCCGGGCTGATCATCTGCATGCAGAGAAGCGCGTCGAGCGCGTTTTCGGACTCGCCCAATTCCAAACGGCGGGTCTTAACGTTGTTCTGAAGGCGCACAAGGACGTCGCGATTGCTGACGGGTTTATAGTGGGCGGCTTCGAGTTCGACGGCGGTTCCGGAAATGACTTTCAAGAGCTCGCGCAACTGCGGGGCCTCCATCAGGCGCCCGCCGTGAAACGGATCGAGAATGGCGCGCCGCCCGTCGCGGCTTTCGAGACGAATGAGAAAGTGGCCGGGAAAGTTCAATCCCGCCGCGCCCCAGCCTTGCGCCCGCGCCGCCGACAGATAAAGAATGCCGAGCGACACCGGCAGGCCTTTGCGACGCTCTATGACGCGCATGAGATTGGCGTTGTCCAGATCGTCGTAGGTGTCTTCGTCGCCGGCGTAAACGAATTCACCGGCAATCACGCGCGACAGGATATCCGCCATGTGTTCCGGCGCGGCGCTGTCGGGGTCGAGCCCGGCGGCGTTGGCCGCATCTTCCACCGCATCGTGAAGCTGTTTGATGTGATCACGGTACACCTCGAGATCCGTGGCCGGATGATCCACCGAGGCGAGTATCAACGCCGCTTCGGCAAGATCGATGGCTTCGTCGGCCTGGCTCGCGATGCGCTCAAGATCCGCGCGCACGTGCTCCGGAGAATGAGTCCGGCGGGCCAGCGCGTTGCTGTTTGCGGTGACGTCTGCGTTCATAGGCCAAGTGTTACGCCATTCATCGCCGCATTCCAATGCGGATTCAAAATGTGGCATGCATGGCTCCCATGCCCAGGTCGCATTGAACTTGAGTTAGGGTCGCCAGGCGTCGGCGATTCGCTTCGGCCAAAGAGATGCGCCTACCGTCATGAGATCAAAGCGAATTTCGCACTCAGACAAGTATGGGCGGCGTTGCAAAAAAGCTTCCGCGGCACGTGTTATGCGGGCCTGTTGCATCGGTGTTACGGACTCGCGGGCGGATGTTTCATCGGCGCGCGCTTTGACCTCGATGAACGCAAGAACGTTGCCGCGCTTGGCGATAATATCCACCTCGCCGGCGCCGGTGCCGCGCTGTGATTTGAATCGCCGCTCGAGAATGCGCCAGCCAGTTGTAAGCAAATATAATGCGCAGATGAATACCGCACGTCGGCCGCGCTGTTCGGCGGCGCGTTTCTCAGGTGTGCTCATTTTTTCTGAAGCGCAATCGCGCGGGCGTATATCGCGCGGCGCGGCTGTTTGAATGCACCCGCAACCGCATCGACTGCATCACGCAGCGACATTGTTGAAAGTGCGTCTATGAGCGCGCCGTCAATGTCTTCCTCGGATGGTGCGTGCGCGGATTCCTCCGACGGACCGACAACGATCACGATTTCACCTTTGGGCGCACCCACTTCTTTATAGTGCGCGGCAAGGTCTGCGAGTGTGCCGCGCCGCGCTTCCTCGTGCAGCTTTGTCAGTTCACGGCAGACGGCGGCGTTCCGCGCGCCGAGTATATGGTCAAGATCCGTAAGGGCCGCGGCCAGGCGCGGTGCGGTCTCGTAAAACACCAGGGTCGCGCGCAAGCTTTTGAATTCTTCAATCGTGTCGCGGCGGGCCGCCGATTTCACCGGCAAGAATCCCGCGAACAAAATGCGGTTGGTAGGTAAGGCCGCAACACTCAAGGCGGCGAGCAGGGCCGAGGGCCCCGGTACAGAAAATACGGGAATGTTTTCCTCGGCGCATGCGCGCACCAGTTTATAGCCTGGGTCCGAAAGAAGCGGCGTGCCCGCATCGCTGACAAGGGCAACGCTTTCGCCGGCCGAGAGACGGGCGAGAACCTTCGGGCGGACCCGGGCGGCGTTGTGGTCGTGGTAGGGTGTCATGGGGGTCGTGATGCCGAACCGTTGCAGAAGGATGCCCGTGATACGGGTATCCTCGCAGGCGATGACGGCGGCGGCCTTTAACGTCTCTATGGCCCGGGCGCTCATGTCTCCCAGATTGCCGATGGGGGTGGCGACCACATAAAGACCCGCCGCCAGCATTTTTTGATCGCTCTTTGCCTTGGCTTCGCCGGATTTACTTGTAAGGGTGGCGCCGCTAGGTTGAGAACCTACGCCGCTTATGTTCTTGGTGCGGCGGGATGATTTGGAGGCCATTGGTGCGTTTTTCCTGGACTGAAATTCATAGCTCCGCCGCGCGGTGTATCGCCGCGCTCTTCTGTGCGCTGATCTTGAGCGCGTGCGCCGGACAAGATGTAGCACCGTCTGCGCCTATCACCCAACGCTCCGAAGCCTCCGCGCAGGTCGACACGTCTCAGATGCCGACGGGTCCGGTAGAAGGTCCGGTGTTGTCGGAATATCAGCTTATTCCGGGTCTGGCGGGGTCTTCGCCAGCGGTAAGTGCAACCCCCATGCCCCCCGGTGCGGACGGATTAATCCGCGTCGGTCTTCTGGTCCCGCTCACCGGACCATCCGCGCCCATCGGCCAAGCTCTATTAAACGCCGCGCAGATGGCCATGTTTGATGTGGGCGATGAACGCTTTGTTCTTCAGGTGTACGACACTCAAGGTGTGCCAGAAGGCGCTCAGGCTGCGACGGCCGAAGCGATCTCCGAGGGCGTGCAATTACTTCTCGGCCCTCTGTTTTCGGCCGAGGTCGCCGCTACTTCCCCCGATGCCGCAGCGGCGGGCGTGAACATCATTGCGTTTTCGACGGACCCAAGCGTGGCGTCACCGCGCGTATTCGTCATGGGTTTTTTGGTCGATGAACAAGTGCGGCACGTCATCCAATACGCGGGCACTCAAGGGCATTTAAACTATGCCGTTCTTGCTCCCAATTCGGCTTACGGCCAGGCGGTGGTTGAGTCCATGACCCGTTATGTGCCGCGGACGGGTGGGAAGATCACCAATGTCGCATACTACGATCCCTCCGGCTCGGACTTAAATGCAGTGGTGCGGCAACTCGCCAACTTTGATCAGCGCAAATCGGATTTAGAGGAACAGATTGCCGAGCTGGAAGAAGGCCTGATTGGTCCTGACGGTGAAGAAGATGAAGAAGTCTTAGCTGAAATTGAGCAGCTCGAGCTTCGTGAAACAATCGGTGAAGTCGAGTTCGATGCGGTGCTGGTCCCCGAGCAGGGTGTACGTCTGACTCAGGCCGCAACCCTGCTTCCCTTTTTCGATGTCGATCCGTCGGACGTTCAGCTCCTCGGAACCATGTTGTGGAATGCTCCAGGCCTTGGGCGCGAGCCGGCGTTACTCGGTGGCCTCTATCCGGCGCCGCCGCCAGAAAGTACGCAAAGATTTTCGGCGCGGTATAGAGCACTGCACGGGCAGGCGCCGCCATCAATTGCAACGCATGGATATGACGCCGTGGCTTTGGCGGCGGTACTTGCGCAGAGCGGAGGGATGGGCGCGTTTTCTGCTCAGGCCATCACAAATGCAAGCGGGTTTGCTGGGATTGACGGCATCTTCCGATTCACGCCCGAGGGTTTATCACAGCGCGGGTTTGCCATTATGGAAGTCACGCGCAATGGCGCGATTGCCGTGCAGCCGGCTCCGTCCGCCTTTGAGGCCATACAATTTTAATCTAAAGACACAGTCACGGTGCGGTGGCGGCCGGGTTGTCATTCCGGCTCAGTACGTCTTTAAGGGTTGTCGCCGTGCGCAACTGATCGCGCTGGACGATGGCGCGCGGATCATCGCTGCCCACGCCATAGACGGCGGCGTTCCAATCCTTTCTTGGGCGAATCACCGCGCCCTCAAAACTTCCGCCGGCGAACAAACCCGCATTTGTCGAATAGGCCACGATGTCCTTGCCGACATGAGTTGTCGTTGCCGCTTCCGCGCCGACGCCGATTGTGCCGAGAGTCATGCCTACGTTCGCGCCAAGTTTAAACTCATCGTTGAGAACTGCGCTCAACGCCTTTTCCGAAAGTATGATGAATACGGTCGCGGCGGATTGAATACCGGCCTGAATGCCGATGGAACCCGCCGTCATCCGGTAAAAGGCGGGGTCGCCAAATCCGCCTTCGGGCCGCCGTGCGAGCAGCAAGCCATCGCCGTAGGCGCCGCCAATTATAAATCCAGCTTTGTAATAGTTTGGAACGACCAGAATGCCCTTTGCACGGCGAATAAGGTCATCCATGTCTGGCGAAGGTTCCATTTCCGCACGGACGCGCTCAATTGTGATCACCGACTCGTCGATAATCTGTCGGGCCTCGGTGATTTCGTCGGCTCGCGCGCGTTGAATTGGCGCCGTCATTACGGTGATTGCCGTAAATATTGCGAGTCCTGCCGCAACGGTGCGTCTGGAAAAAACCTGAGTCATAGTCGCCTCCACTCTTAAGCCTCACGCGGTGTTTTTCCACATGAGTGAAAACGCCGCGTTCAGATAGGTGCGGCAGCGTGTATGTGAAGTGCGTCCGAAGTATGGCGACGGTTTACCGCCGCAAGTTTATTGATTTCTATTAAGCAACAATCATTGCGCGCGGGCAATCCGAAACATTTTCATAATTCGGTCAGGTATTAACGGCTGCGGACAAGGCTATCTATATAGCGACCTTGAAACAGGGTAATGCCCAAATGTTGCCCCACCTTGACCGCCCCTTCCGTATCGCATCGCGCGAGGATTGTACGGCCCTTCTTACGGGCGCGAATCATGTCTTTGAATTGCTGGCCTCGTTCAGTGCCCGCATAACCCGGAAAGCTCCTGCGCCCATGCTAGCTTCGCATACTGAACGCCAAGCCGCGTTGTGTCGGCAAACGGGAACGATCTGAGATTTAAGCCGTCGATACAAATACGATACCCGCGCTCGGTCAGAAAATCGCGGGCAAATGCGAAGCTGACAGGGTCCGAAAAGATATCTTCAAGGCGGAGCTCGAGCACCACGTCTTGCGTGGACGGCGCGAAGTCGTCATCGAACGCCAAAAACTCTTCGGTCAAAAGAGTCGATACATTCACGTTCATGCTAAACCCCTCGCGCATGAGCGTGCGGTCTTCGCGCCGGGATATCTGCACCATAACACGGCGATCAAGGGTTTGCGTGAGGTTCTGGAATAACCAGGGATTGGCGGTGAGATCGGTGTTCGGCATCAGTGTTTCGCGCAAGTCGGCGATCGAAACAAAAACTTCTGTGAATATGATCTCAGGTTTGTCGCCCTCAACAAATGCACACACCGGTTGCCGGCGGGTAAAGCTGGAGAGGTCAACGCGCTGAAGCGCTTCTTCGATGCGTCCAAGTTCGGCGGGCGTCAGCGGTGCGCCGCGCTCGGAATTTGCACGCCGTGCTTCACGCTCGGAGATGAGTTGGTCCAATGATTTTCGGGTGGGCCTGTCTGACGAAGCGGCCTGACGGTGCGCAAATGCGAGGAGTTTGTCGTAATCGTCTTCCATGTCGAACCAACTCGACAGCCGGTTCTTGCGCGGATTGGTCTTGAACTTCGCCATTAAAGGGTCGCGCTCCCAAAGCTTCATAAGCTTCAGAACGCCGCTTTCCGCGGAGTCGGCGACGTCGTTTTCATAGACGACCATAAGATCGGAATTGCGAAGTCTGTACAGCCATGCCGCTCGCGTGCGGGTGATGTCGTCGAACGCTGTCTCCGCGTTGCTCAGACTTTGCCGGTCCCTGTTCTCGGGTTGAAGTCGCGACAGATGAAGCCGTATGACGCCCTTATTCCGCGCGCCCGGATCCATCGCCTTGATGTCATCTAGGAACCGCGATTCGTGGCTGTCACCTAAAGGGTTTGCTGTCGCGCCGACGGCCTGAGTGTCTGACATGATCCTTATCTCGCCCTGGCCGCTGCCGGCCGTGCGCTGCGCCGACCTTTGTTGTTAAATGAATCCAAGAAGTGCCCCTGGAAAACATTTATTCCTGATCGTATTCCCCACGACAGAGCCGACGAAGAATCGCAGCGTGAAAGCACAACCTTTTCCGCGCCGATCTCCTGAATAACGAATGCCGCGCTTTTACTGCTTGGCGAGTCCATGAGATCCAACAGCTCGGGCGCCCAGGATATTTTTGCGTAATCTGGTTTCATGCTCGGCACATCGAGCATTTCGAGTGTCGTTGTGCTCAGTCCGTCTATGAGTATGTAGTGACCCAGAGAGTTCAGCGCACCTTTTACATCGAGGTACATTTCGAAATTTGTCAGCAAGTCGACAGCCTGGACCTCGACAATGACTTTTGGCTCTTTTCGATCTTATCGAGGAACACCTTAAATGCAGGCGTGAGAACGGTTTCCAGATTCAAGTTCAGACTTATGCATGGCGTGCCGCGCGCATGGGGGGCGCGCACCACCGTTTCCAACATCCTGATATCCATTGTTCGGCTCAGGTCCTGAAACAGCCACCGGTCAGACAGTAAATTTATGTTTGGGGCCGTCGCGCGTTGCAGGTCGCCGACAGAAAGAAAAAACTCATAAAATTCGATCGCAGCTTCTTTGGTCGCTGGATTGACCCGAAGCGCGACTTGGTCGCGAATGAACGGAACTATATTGGCGAAGGCTATCTTTTTCTGAGCGTCATCGAGTAATTGCGGCGTTAGACCCTGCAGCTGTGAACCTTGTGTCTGGTTTTGAGGCCGCTGTGCTTCCTCGCGAAGCTTTTGTGCGTTGTGAATTGCCATCGCGGAATCGAGCGATAGATCAAACCACGTTACGAACCTATCCGTCCCATCGGCGTTATCAAGTGTTGCCGGATCGCCCTCAAAAAGTTTTCGGATGCGATGTATGATATTATTCACATCGCGTTGAGCGCCGCTGGCGACGATCATCACAATGTCGTCATTGGTCAGATCGAAAATCTGAACTTGCCGTCCGCTTTCCAGCGTGCGGAACATGCGCGTGACAATTTTGATCCGCACCGGCGTACGGTTTGAAAATAGAAGCTTAGAAAGATGGAGGTGGACGACCTTGCGGCCTTCCGGATTGCGCTTCATCCGGTCGAGCGTGTCCAGGAGCAGCGTCTCCTGATAACCTTTGGCGCCTTGATTCTGCAGGGTCTTGGTTACATTCCGGGCGGACGCGCAACAGTTGTATACGGCTACGCCGCATAATTGCTTGTCCTTTTTAGCGTTTCAAAGGCCCTAAAATCTACCCGGCCCCCGTACCGGGATACAGCCATATAGAACAGTAACCATTTGGAAAAGATTAATAAATATGGTGTCGAGCGGTGCCATAAGGACAAATGCGGGCTTGCGGGCCTATGCGCACTGGCCTTTGGCCAAAAAAACGAGGAAAAGCGGTGATATAGGGGTTCAAACCCCGATATGCCGGTGTGGGGTTAATTTGGAACGCATTGTTGTTACGGGCGGAGCCGGATTTATAGGTTCACATTTGTGTGAACGTCTGTTGGCGGCTGGCCATGAAGTCCTGTGTGTGGATAACTTTTTTACAGGCCGGCGGCAGAACGTGGTGGCGATGATGTCAAACCCCATGTTCGAGCTTATGCGCCATGATGTCACTTTTCCACTCTATGTAGAAACCAACCAAATTTACAATCTGGCGTGTCCGGCATCGCCCATACACTACCAATTCGATCCGGTGCAGACGACCAAGACGAGTGTGCACGGGGCGATCAACATGCTTGGCTTGGCGAAACGTACCAAGGCGAAGATCCTTCAGGCTTCGACCAGCGAAGTTTACGGTGATCCGGAAGTGCACCCGCAGGTTGAAAGCTACTGGGGCAACGTCAATCCGATCGGGCCTAGGGCTTGTTATGACGAGGGCAAGCGGTGTGCCGAAACACTATTTTTCGATTATTACCGGCAACACAATTTGCAGATTCGCGTCGCACGTATTTTCAATACCTATGGTCCGCGCATGTTGCCCAACGATGGCCGCGTGGTTTCCAACTTTATCGTTCAAGCACTCAAGGGTGAAGACATCACGGTGTATGGCGAGGGTACGCAAACCCGATCTTTTTGCTATGTCGACGATTTGGTGGACGGCATGATTTGCCTCATGGGTGCGCCCGACGCAGTGACCGGACCGGTAAATTTAGGCAATCCCGTGGAACACACGATTCTCGAGCTCGCCGAGAAAATCATTCAGATGTCCAAGTCCTCGTCCAAGGTTGTTCACAAACCGCTTCCGCAGGACGATCCGGTTCGCCGCAAGCCGGACATCAGTTTGGCCCGCGAAAAACTAAAATGGGCGCCGTCAAAACCTTTGGAAGAAGGCTTGGAGCTTACGATCGCCTACTTTCGATCGTTGCTAGGCTAACCGTTGGTATTATGACCTTGAACACGCCTCTCGATGCAGCACGCCTTTCGATCCTAACCGATATCATCGGTGGATTCAGCGCGTGCAGGATTCTGTGTGTCGGCGACGTGATGATGGACCGGTTCAGATACGGCGATGTAAAGAGAATTTCACCCGAGGCGCCGGTCCCGGTCATTCGCATCGCCAAGGAAACCACGACTCTTGGCGGCGCCGGCAACGTTGTCCGGAATCTCAACGCTCTCGGCGCAAAATGCGCATTCGTTTCGATTGTCGGGGACGATCCAGCAGGCACAGAGATCGGCAAGTTGCTTGGAAAACTCGAACAAGTAGAGGCGTTTTTGCGGGTGGCTCCTGGCCGGCAAACGACGATCAAAACACGATATGTCAGTCATGACGGTCATCAGATGCTGCGGGCGGACCGGGAGACGTCCGATCCGCTTGCGAGCGATATCATGAGAGATATCGAGCGTGACGTCTCTTCGCAGGTGGCCTCTGCAGACGCGATCATTTTATCCGACTATGGAAAGGGTTTGTTCGCCGGGGCGCTCGCCCATTTTGCGATCAAGGCCGCGAAAGCTGCTGGCAAGCCCGTTATTGTCGATCCAAAAGGCGCGTCGTATGAGCGCTACGCCGGTGCGAGTGTCATCACACCCAACAGAAGCGAATTAGAGCTGGCAATCGGCTTGTCCATAGAAAGCGAAGCTCAAATCGTCGAGGCTGCAAACGTGCTGCGACGTGACGTTGAAGCCGGCGCAATCCTCGTAACGAGATCCGGCGACGGAATGACTTTGGTCGGCGAAGACGGTGCACAACATATGCTGGCGGCAACTCGCGAGGTGACCGACGTAACCGGGGCTGGGGATACGGTGATCGCCACGTTTGCGCTCGCACTCGCGGCCGGCGCCAGCACTGCGGACGCTGCTTATCTTGCAAATGCCGCTGCCGGTGTCGTAGTTGGCCGGCAAGGAACCGCCGTTGTGTCTGCTCAGGATGTGACCAAAGCCATCATGCAGCGCGGGCTGGCTCACGCGGAACAAAAAGTCGTCGATCGCACCAGTCTTTTGGAACAGGTTAAAACGTGGCGCGAGAGCAAACTAAAAGTCGGGTTTACAAACGGCTGCTTTGATCTGCTTCATCCTGGCCATGTCTCGCTTTTGCGCCAGGCGCGCGAGGCCTGTGATCGACTTATTGTCGGGCTAAACAGCGACGCCTCTGTAAAACGACTTAAGGGTGATAGCCGCCCGGTCCAGAATGAAACTGCGCGTGCGGCGGTCATGGCGTCTCTAGCCACCGTCGATCTGGTGGTGATTTTCGGCGAAGATACGCCTCTGGACTTGATAGACTCTATTCGGCCTGATGTGCTGGTGAAGGGTGCCGATTATGCCCGCGAGCAGGTCGTGGGAGGTGATATGGTTGAAAGCTATGGCGGGCGTGTTGTGTTGGCGGACGTGCTTGGCCCATACTCTACAACCTCGACCATTGCGGCGATGAAGTCGGCCCGGTAACGGACACATGATAAGACGTTTATCAATACTCAGCTCTTTGGTTTTGGCGGGCTTTGGGCTTTGGGGCTGTACAGGGCCCGGTCAGATGTGGCCCAGCATCACGCAAGACGGCATGCAATACGGCACGGCGCCCGTGGTGGTTCGCCAACCTGTCGTTCCTGAAATGCTGGTGAATTGCGGCGGTCAGGTTTTGGTGCCTGCGCTCGGCATGACATTTGTTGCAAAGGGCGAGGCGCCGCCCGACAGCGCTCAATACCTTCGCGAAGAACGCCTAGCCGCGCCGTACCGAGTCATTCCACCCGGCGCAAGGGTCAGCCGGGAGCACAGCCCAACCCGTGTCAATATCGAACTCGACAATCTGAATCGTATAGTTGGTCTGTACTGCGGATAACCGCCGCAGCTAAAGGCGCGGATCAACCAATCCCGATAAACGCTGACCGGCAGCAAGCGCGAACCTGAGCGTTAAGGCTTTACGCCGGGCGGCGTGCAAGGCGTGGCGCGGTGCCGTGCGTACGATGGCAGCGGAATGTTCGTCGGCAATAAGCACGCCGCAATCCTTGGGCAAGATCTGCCAGGGGAAATGCGGCGGTACGGCAAACGAAAAAGCGTCGCAATAAGGAACGTACTCAAGCCACTTGGCGTCTCCGCGAAAATCTTCAGGCGTGCTTTTAACTTCCACCATCAAAAGCGTGCCTGCCGCATTCAGGCCGACAACATCTGCGCGCCGTCCGTTGCCCAGCTTGAACTCGGTGAGGCTCGTAAAGCCGGTATCTTCAAGCCATCGGCAGACACCGCGGGTCACTGCCGCTGTTACGGCTGCCGGCGCAGGGCGAATGACCCCGGGACGCCTCCGTTTCTGTAGAGGGGCCGCGCGGTTTTTTACCGGGGCTGTGCCTGGGCGTACCGACACGCGTGTGTTCCTCTATTGTTCTAATCTCCAAGCGACTTTACGTGTCCGCTTCTAAAGCGGCAAGGCGCCAAAACGGCTCTATTCCGTACTTTACCCCCTTACCGAATCGTCTATGTTTGCGCCCCGCGATACCGCAGCGCACAATTCCATGGGCCGCGGACGCGTTGGTTTGGTCGTGCTTGGTGGGAACCGTGGTCAAAGTCATTAGAGCTAAACTGCATGGCCTGCGGGTGACGGGCGCGGATCTGCATTATCACGGCTCTATTACATTGGATCCTGAGCACTGCGAGCAAGCCGGTCTTTATCCAACCGAGTTCGTCGAGGTTTGGAACAAGAACTCGGGCGCGCGCCTTTCCACATACGTGATCTTCGGCGAGCCGGGTTCGCGCTGCTGTGTATTGAACGGCGCAGCGGCGCGCACGTGCCAAGTGGGCGACGAGCTTATCATCGCCGCGGCCGAGGACATCGACCCAAAGGACCTATATGCGCTTAAGCCACGCGTTGTGACCTTCATGCCCGATAATGCGATCGATCAGATCCTTCAATACGAAGTGTTCAAGAGCGACGTGCGGGATTTCGATTTCCGCATTGTCGATCAGTCTGCCCACAAGCCGGCCAGCGTGCACAACTATGCCAACGTTGACCTCAATGCCATTCGGGCGGAGCTGAAATCAAAGGGCCTATCGGATCAGGATATCGGTGCGTTTATCGCAAAACATCTGACCCGCTAGCAGGCTTCACCGCACAGTATCCCGGGCATCAGCCGCATAGGCAGAGTCTACGCATCATGCTATTTTTGCGGCCATGTCTCAGACTGCGCCCGAGATCAAAATCCCCGTACTGCCGCTACCCATCAATACGCGGCGGTTGACGATTCGCGAATACACCGCGGGCGATGCGTCGTCTGTTTATGCCTATGTCAAGGAACCGGCGTATTGGGAATTTCAGCGATCCGAGCCGCCGAGTGAAGAACAGATCAATTCGTTGATGCAGTGGGTGGTGCGCGAGCAATCGGCTGCGCCGCGCCTGCTTTATTTCCTGGCCGCGACGCGCCGTGACTCTGGTGAGGTAATCGGTGAAGGCGTTCTGAAAATCACCAACCCACTCGAACGTCAAGGCGAGTTGGGCTTCGGCGTGATGCAGAAATTCTGGCGGCAGGGCTACGGAACGGAAATCGGCCAAGCCATGCTTGAAGCAGCGTTTGGGCATTTTAAATTGCACCGGGTCATGGGGCAGTGTACTCCCGACAACAAACATTCCATTCGCGTTCTGCAAAAAACTAGGAATGGCGCGCGAGGGTTTGCTGCGCGATCTGAACTATGGGCGCGGCAAATGGTGGAGCGCTGTGGTTTACAGCGTTCTTGAGGGCGAATACGCGAAAATAAAAACCGTAAAAAAGAAGGACTAGGTTTACCAACCGGTCATGATGCGGTCGACGAGCTCGCGGACCGAAGGGATGAAGCCGTTCTTGTACCAGGGGTCCTGGCTGAATCGGTAGGCGTTGTGCCCGGCGAACATCAATTCTTCCTCGATGTTGCCTTTATGGGCGATGTTTTGCAGGGTTTTCTGAATACAGAAACTGCGCGGGTCGGCCTTGCGACCCGTGGAACCTGATTCCGTCTGCGCCCAATTGGAGAACGAGCACGCCGATAGGCACCCCATGCAGGCGCTTTGGTCGGCGCGGATTTCTTCGGCCTTGGGCGGCGTGACAAAAATCAACGTCGAGTCCGGTGTCTTCATGGAATCGGTAAAGCCCTGCGCAACCCACTCTTCCGCACGGATTTTGTCGGCGGCCGTGACATAGACGTCGCGCTTGCGTGCGCCGATGCTAAGGGATGTGTCGTGTGCCCCGACAGGCTCGTCGGTAAATGGAATTTGCCGGTCACTGCGCGCTTCAAGTTCGGCAAGAAAACCGTTGTGCACGGCCGAGGAGTAAAACCCTGTTGGGCTGAACCGGTGCAGGTGAACATCACCTGGTTTCAATTGCGTCAGCCTCTTCTTCCATTCTTCGGAAATCGGGCTTTCTTTTGTGAGCAGCGGCCGCGTTCCGAACTGGAAGGCTACGGGCCCAACCTCGGGGTTATCGAGCCAGTGATCCCATTCGCTTAGCCACCAGACGCCACCGGCCATGATGATCGGCGTATCTTTCAGCCCGGCTTCATTCATGACATTGCGCAGCGCGACAATCCGCGGATAGGGATCTTCCGGGCTGCGCGGATCCTCTGAGTTCGACAGGCCGTTGTGCCCACCGGCCAGCCACGGATCTTCGTAAACGACGCCGCCCAGGAACTCTTCGAATTTGTGATAAGCGCGTTTCCACAGCGCACGGAATGCTCGGCCGGACGAAATGATTGGGTAATAATGCACGCGGTAGCTGGCGGCGATTTCCGCCAGGCGATACGGCATACCCGCACCGCATGTGACGCCGTGGATCAAATCTCGGCACTTATCAAGTACGCCCGTCAGAACCTGTTCGGCGCCGCCCATTTCCCAAAGAATATTGATATGCAAGCGGCCTTGGTTGCCGCGTGTTTCGTGGGCGATGCGCGCTTGCTCGATACCGCCGTCAATCGCGTAGCGCAGCAATTCTTCGTGGCGCTCCTTGCGCGTGCGGCCTTTGTAGATTTGCGGAATGGGCGCTCCGCTCGGATCGAAAGAATCTGCGTTCACGCCAGAGAATGTGCCGATACCGCCCGCTGCGGCCCAAGCGCCCGAACTCAATCCGTTGGAAACACTAATGCCCTTGCCGCCTTCGATAATCGGCAAAACTTCCTGACCGGCAATGCGGATTGCGTTCAGCGCTTTCACGCTACGAGCTCCGTTCAACTAAATTTTGAAAGTGTCCCGGGGACATCTTCCCCATCGCTGCCCCCATATCCCTTGTTCCGGCAGCCGATTCGCGAGGGCAATATAGGGCTTCAAAGCGTGTGAACCAAGGAAACTCGGCGGAAATTCGCCTGATTCTTCTCCTGGTTTTGACAAATTTTTGCATAGGAGCCGCACTGATCAGGCTAATGATTTCAAGAGAATGTCGGGAATGTCTGTAAATACAGATTGAACACCCCAACTGAACAACTCATCGGCGCGATCCGCATCATTTACAGTGTATGCCAGTACGGCGAAACCGGCGCCGCGCATGGCCGCAACGCTTTCCTTCGTCAGGTGCTGATGATTGGCGTTGAGTGTTGCAAGTTCGAGTGCTTGCGCAACCTCCAGCCAGTCCTCAGGCCTATCATCAAAAATCAAGCCCCGTGGCCAGTCCGGCTGCGCCTCTTTTGCGGCTGCAATCGCCTGACGGGAAAAACTTGAAACGAGCGGAACCGGCACACTTTTAGGCCAGCATGCAGCCACAATGGGCAGTGCAAGTGCGGCGAGATCAACCTCCCGGCCAGGATCGACCTTCAACTCCATATTAAAGCCAAGCCCAAGACCAGCCAGAGTCTCCAGAGCTTCTTCTAAGGTTGGAATCGGCTCGCCGCGGAATTGTGGCGCGAACCAGCCCCCTGCATCAAGCGCGCCCAGCGCATCGAAGGGGGTTTGTGAAAGCAGGCCTTCACCGTCCGTTGTTCGTTCGAGGGAATCGTCGTGGAAAATAACAACGCGGCTATCGAACGTTAGCGCCGCGTCGAATTCGACCCAAGTTGCGCCATCCGCCGCCGCCATACGGAAAGACGCCAGAGTGTTCTCCGGCGCCTTCCGAGGCGAACCACGGTGCGCAATGACGCGCGGGATATTCACAGGCGGCAGAAGCCTAAGCTTCCGCTGCCGGTTCTTGTTCCGCAGTGTCGAGATCTTGGCCCGTAGCTTGGTCCACGCGCTTCATGCTGAGCTTGACCTTGCCGCGGTCGTCGATGGCCAGGCACTTCACCTTAACCACATCGCCTTCCTGAACGACATCGCTGACTTGCTCGACGCGCTTGGGTGCGAGTTCAGAGATGTGCACAAGGCCGTCTCGCTTGCCGAGGAAATTGACGAACGCACCGAAGTCCATAAGCTTCACAACGGTGCCGGTGTAGATCACGCCCACTTCCGGTTCGGCGACGATGTCTTTGATGCGCTTGACCGCCTCTTCCATCATCTCCTGATCGGCCGAAGCAACACGCACGGTGCCATCGTCCTCAATATCGATCTTGGTGCCTGTGGTTTCCTGCAGTTCACGGATCACTTTGCCGCCGGTGCCGATGATTTCGCGAATCTTGTCTTTCGGCACGTTCAGTGTGGTGATGCGCGGTGCATGTTGCGCAACAGACTCGCGCGCACCGGTCATGGCCTTGGCCATCTCACCGAGAATATGCAATCGGCCATCGCGGGCCTGGTTGAGCGCGATCTCCATGATTTCCTTTGTGATGGACGTAATCTTGATGTCCATCTGCAGAGACGTCACACCTTGTTCGGTGCCCGCAACCTTGAAGTCCATATCGCCGAGATGGTCTTCGTCGCCAAGGATGTCGGAGAGGACGGCGAACTCGTCGCCTTCCTTGATCAGGCCCATGGCGATGCCTGCGACGGGGCGCGGCAAGGGAACGCCGGCGTCCATCAGAGACAAGGATGTGCCGCAAACGGTTGCCATCGAGGATGATCCGTTTGACTCCGTAATCTCCGACACAACGCGCAGGGTGTATGGAAAATCTTCACGGCTTGGCAAAAGCGGGTGCACGGCACGCCACGCGAGTTTGCCGTGGCCGATTTCGCGGCGGCCCGGTCCACCCATGCGGCCGGCTTCCCCCACTGAATAGGGCGGGAAGTTGTAGTGCAGCATGAAGTTTTGCCGGTATTCGCCCTCAAGCGCGTCAATGATCTGTTCGTCCTGACCCGTGCCGAGGGTAGTGGTCACAAGCGCCTGTGTTTCGCCGCGCGTGAACAGCGCTGACCCGTGTGTACGGGGAAGCACGCCCACTTCGATTTCGATGGGACGAACAGTCTTGGTGTCGCGGCCATCAATGCGCACGCCGGTTTTCAGAATGTTGCCGCGAACAACGTCGGACTCCATTTCTTTGAGTACTTTTCCGGCAACTGCGACTTCAGCTTCGTTCTCACCAAGACTTTCAATGGCTTTTGACTTCACGGCATCGACCGCGGCGTAGCGGTCCTGCTTCACCTGATTTTTATAGGCTTCGGCCAGGTCACCGGCGAAAGCTTCAAACTTGGATTTGACGACGCCCACTTCTTCCGCCTCGGGCGTGAGGTCGAAGGGTTCCTTGGCGCACGACTCAGCCAACTGAATAATGGCCTGAATGACCGGTTGGATCTGTTCATGGGCGAAGGTTACGGCCCCTAACATGATCTCTTCGGAAAGCTCTTTTGCTTCCGACTCAACCATCAGGACGCCTTCGCGCGTTCCGGCGACAACAAGTTCAAGTTCAGACGCGGCAACGTCTTCCATGAATGGGTTGAGCACGTATTGGCCGTCGACGTATCCGACGCGCACAGCACCGATCGGACCCATGAACGGAATGCCGGAAATGGTGAGCGCGGCGGACGCACCGATCATGGCTACAACATCAGGATCGTTTTTCAAATCGTGCGAAAGCACGGTGCAGATAACCTGCGTTTCATTGCGGTAATTGGGATGGAACAGCGGGCGGATCGGACGGTCGATCAGGCGCGACGTCAGTGTTTCCTTTTCCGTCGGGCGGCCTTCGCGTTTGAAAAACCCGCCTGGGATTTTGCCTGCGGCAGATGTCTTTTCTTGGTAATTAACGGTCAGCGGAAAAAAATCGACTCCCGGTTTGGGAGATCTGGCTCCAACAGCGGTACATAACACGGTTGTATCGCCATATGACACCATCACGGCGCCGTCAGCCTGGCGGGCAATCTTGCCGGTTTCCAAAACCAGCTTGCGTCCGCCCCAATCCAATTCCTTACGATGTACTTTAAACATGGACATATCAGTTTTTCCTTTTCCCTCACGGACCGGCACCGGATTGTGCGCCCGGCTCACCGTCAGCGGCCTGCCCATGCAGACAAAAACGGTCAGAGGTTAGCGAGCCGGGATTTCGATCCCGCGCGGGCTCTTGTTTTTTCATGCCCACGCAACCTCTCATGTGATTTGCCGCCCATGCGGTAAACCAGCAACATACGCCGCGCCGAATCTCGGCTTAGCGCATTCTCGTTCGCAAAGACGCGAACGGCAGCGGCAAAGTCTTTAATCCCGTTTCCGTGCGCTGCTGTCGGCAGCACCTTTAGCGTCCGCCTGCTTTGAGCAGGCAACGTTCAAAATGCGTAACCGCCGGTGAACGGGAACATCAACGCGCTAGCGCCGCAATCCGAGTCGTGAGATCAGATTCTCGTATCGCTCTTTCGAGCTGGCTTTCAGATAGTCAAGCATACGACGGCGTTGAGCGACCATCTTCAAAAGGCCGCGCCGGGAGTGGTTGTCCTTGGCGTGATCTTTGAAGTGTTCGGTGAGGTTTTTGATACGTTCGCTCATGATCGCCACCTGAACTTCGGGCGAACCTGTGTCGCCGTCTTTGGTGGCATATTCTTTTATGAGCGCCTCTTTGCGCTCTTGTGTAATCGACATCGGGTACTCCTTTAGGACTATGTGTTCAAAACGCGGACGGGACGGACAATGCCGTTACCGACCTCGGCCACCGCAATCAGCCTTTCTCCGCATAGGGCTTGCACGGCTGCGCCTTGCTCAAGTCCTGAAACGGTGCTGCGTTTGACCACCGGCCATAAGGCGACGGTCTGCCCGAGTGTCATGCGGCGGGCCTCTTCTTCCGTCAGGGCCAGGGCCGGGATGTCGTCCAGCACGGTCTTGACCGGGAGAAGGTACTCAGAAGCGGCGGCTTTATGCCCCAGGGCCTCCAGCTTTTCCAGAGAAATCGCGTGGTTTTCCGAAAAGGGCCCGCATCGGGTCCGCCGAAGAACCGTGATGTGGCCCAGCGTGCCGAGTGCCGTAGCAAGGTCGCGGACCAGGGCGCGCACATAGGTGCCTTTACCGCAATTCACACGAAACCGCGCCCGGTCGGAATCGATCGCTTCAAGAAACTCAAATTCATGAACCGTCACGATTTTTGCGCTCAAAGCCAGGGGCTGGCTGGTGCGGGCGAGGTCGTATGCGCGCTGGCCGTTCACCTTGACCGCAGAATAGTCGGGCGGGACCTGCTCGATCTGGCCTATGAACGCGGGCAGTGCCGCGGTAATGGCCCCGATGGCTGGCCGGGTGTAGGACGAGGCCGTTACCGTGCCTTCCGAGTCGTCTGTATCGGTCTTTTCGCCCCATTTGACCTCAAATTCATATGTTTTTCGCCCATTCATGGCGAAATTCACCGTTTTAGTGGCCTCGCCGAGGCAAATCGGCAGAATTCCGGTGGCCAAAGGGTCCAAAGTACCCCCATGTCCGGCTTTTGCGGCGTTTAAAGCCCACTTTACCTTCGCAACGACCTTCGCTGCGGTCAGCCCACCCGGTTTATCGATGGCGATCCAGCCGCTTATGGCTTCGCCCCGCCGCTTACGCCCCACTTGGATTCTCCGACGGATCTTCATCCTCATGGGGTTCCAGATCGCGGGCGACCTCGGGTTTGTGCAAAAGGCGCGAAATATGCTCGGCCTCATCAAAGCTATTGTCGGCAGCAAAGATGAGATCAGGAATGTATTTGATCTGAACACGCCGGGCGATCTCGCGGCGAAGGAAAGGTTTCACCCTTTTTAGACCCTCTAAAATGCTCGTCGCATCACCGCCGCCCAATGGCACTACGTAGACCCGCGCGTGCCTTAAGTCGGGGCTCGGGCGCACCTCGGTGATCGTAACTTTTACGCCAGCGAGGGCGGGATCACGCAGTGTGTCGCGCTCGAGAATCCAAGCTAGGGCGTGGCGAATTTCCTCGCCGACGCGTAATTGCCGCTGGCCCGGTGCTTTGGACCGTTGTTTCGCCATGGGGCGGTTCCTTGATACGGGGCGCGATCAATACGCGTCGCGGCGCCTTAGAGCGTGGCGGCAACCTGTTCCAGTTCGAAACACTCAATAACATCGCCGACCTGAATGTCCTGATAGCTGGCCAGCGCCATGCCGCATTCGTAACCTTCGCGCACTTCTTTGGCGTCATCCTTAAAGCGCTTGAGTTGCGAGAGGTCGCCTTCGTGAATGACAACGTTATCGCGCAGCAAACGCACTTTGCAGCCGCGTTTGATGACGCCTTGTGTGACCATGCAGCCTGCGATCTTGCCGACCTTGGAAATATTGAACACTTCGCGAATTTCGGCGTAGCCGATGAAGGCTTCCTTGAACTTCGGCGAGAGCATGCCGGTAAGAAGATTCTTCAGATCGTCGGCAACATCGTAAATGATAGAGTAGTAACGAATGTCGATGTTGTCGCGCTTGGCGACCTCACGGGCTTGCGCATTGGCACGTACGTTAAAGCCGATGATCACGGCATTGGATGCGCGCGCCAGCGTCACATCCGACTCATTGACGGGCCCAACGGCGCCGTGAATAACATTGATCTTCACTTCGTCGCTGCCGAGCTTTTGGAGCGTGCCCGTCAGAGCTTCCACAGATCCTTGAACGTCGGCTTTGATCACCACGCCCAATTCCTTGGCTTCACCCGCTTTGATCTTGGCGAACATCTGCTCCATGGTTGAGCCGCTTACGCCTGCGACCTGTTCTTTCTCGCGAATCTTGCGTTTGCGGTATTCGGAGATTTCACGGGCGCGCGCTTCGTCTGCGACCACAATAAAATCATCGCCGGCCGCCGGCGTTCCACCAAAGCCGACCACTTCCACAGGCGCAGACGGCATGGCCGATTTCACTTGCTTGCCGTGTTCGTTGACAAGGGCGCGCACGCGGCCCCACTCGGGACCGGCCACAAACAAGTCGCCGACATGCAGCGTGCCGCGCTGGACGAGCACGGTGCCGACAGACCCAACGCCCTTTTCCATTTTCGCTTCGACAATCGCGCCTTCGGCCGGGCGGTCCGGGTTTGCTTTCAGATCGAGCAGTTCGGCTTGCAGAAGGATCGCTTCCTCAAGTTTGTCGAGGTTGGTCTTCTTAAGCGCAGAAACCTCCACGCACAAAACATCGCCACCCATGCCTTCGACAACGACTTCGTGGCTCAGGAGGTCTGTCTTGACGCGGTTGGCATCCGCACCCGGCACATCCATTTTGTTGATGGCAACGATGATGGGCACGTCACCGGCTTTTGCATGCTTAATGGCCTCGATCGTCTGGGGCATGATGCTATCGTCTGCGGCGACCACCAGCACGACTATGTCGGTCACCTTGGCGCCGCGCGCGCGCATCGCGGTAAACGCTTCGTGGCCGGGTGTATCGATGAAGGTAATCTTTTGGCCCTTTGGGGTGCGGACTTGATAAGCGCCGATGTGCTGCGTGATGCCGCCGGCTTCACCGCTGACCACACTGGAAGAGCGCAAGGCGTCTAAAAGTGACGTTTTGCCGTGGTCAACGTGCCCCATTACAGTGACAACAGGCGGACGCTGTTTGAGAGTTGCCGGATCGTCGTCACCGGTTTGCAGGGCGTCCTCCACCGAGGCTTCCGTGATCCGCTTGACGCGGTGTCCAAATTCTTGCGCAACCAGTTCCGCCGTATCGGCATCCACAACTTCGTTAATCGTGGCCATGACGCCGAGTTTCATAAGTGTCTTGATGACATTCCCGGAGCGCTCTGCCATGCGGTTAGACAGCTCTTGCACGGTGATCGTTTCCGGAAGCACGACTTCACGTACCACCTTCTCCGTGTTCATCGGCTGCTTTTGTTGCGCCTTGCGGCGCTCCTTCTCCACCGCGCGGCGCATCGAAGCAATGGAACGGCTGCGTTCCATGGCGTCATCGCCTTCAAGGGCGGCAGAAATCGTCAGCTTGCCCGCGCGCCTGCGCGGCTCGGTCCGTTTAACCGTCGGCGGCTTGTGGCCTGTTTTGGATTTGCGCGGTTTGGCTTCGTCTTCGTCTTCGTCTGCGACCTCCCGGCGTGCGCGCGGCGCATCAGGCGCGGTGTCCGGAGCCGGCGGCTGCGGTATCTCTGGTTCCGGCTCAGCGGGTTTTGCCGCCTCGGCTTGTTCAGGCTCTGGCGCAGGCGGTTCCTCGGCAGGTTTGGCGGCTTCCTCTGCGGCGCGCTTAGCGGCCTCTTCGGCTTCGCGCTTTTCGTCTTCTTCGACCTGACGGCGGGTCTCTTCATCCGCCTTTATCGCGTCTTGGAGCGCCTTCAGGCGATGCGCTTTTTCGTCTTCTGTCAGCGTGCCGTGCTGCTGCGCCGTTTCTTTTTCCAACGCGGCCTTGGCTTTCGCCTTGATAGCCGCGGAAGGCGCTTTGACCTCTTGGACCTTGCCGTCGGCGCCGATCTCGAATTGGCGCTTACGCTTGCGCTCGACCTGAACGACCTTTGAGCGGCCATGCGAGAAGCTCTGCCGCACCTGACCGGATTCGACAGTCTTTTTGAGTTCAAGTTTGCCCCGGCCCAATGACAGAGGTTTCTTGGTTTTTGTATCGCTCGGCATGTTTAACCGTACCTAGTTCTTCGTTCTCAATTCTTCGTTCTCAGTTCTCGCGCCGTACGCCTTCGTAGCGACTGGCATCCCTCAGCAAGGTCTCCGTCAACGCGCTCGGCAAGAGGGCAACATGGACAACGGAATCTCGTCCCAACGCTGCACCTAGCTCCGCTCCCGTGAACGCCGAGACGATAAGCGCGTTAGGAGCCAACGCAGAAATCTTTCTGCTCTCCTGAGGCGAACCGTCAGAGGCCTCAATTAGCACGGCAGTGCGGCCTGTCGAGATTTGGGCCTTTACCTTTTCCGCGCCCGCGGCCACCAGTCCCGCCCGGCGCGCTAAGCCGAGATGATTAAGGCAGCGGCGTCTTAGCAGGTCTTCGACCCGATCAGCCAGATCCGCGCCTGCTTTGACATTTCCCCGCGCCGCCTTGGCGAACAGTCCCTTAGACACTGCTTTGTCTATCATATCGCGGTCGGCGGATAACCACAAACCCCGCCCCGGCAATGAGCCGTCCACGTCGGGAACAATCTTACCCTCAGGATCCACGACAAACCGGATAAGCTGCGCGATCGGAAGAGACGTCACGCTGGCGATGCAACGCCGCAACGGTCCGCTTTCGGCGGCTCCATCGTCTTCCGGCGTATCTATGCGCTTTACCGCCAACATGGGTGTCCCTTCAGTTCATTGCGTATCGCTCGGTGCAAATCGTCATTGCAGCTTTCATCACTTTACGCCGGCTGCTCGGTATCGGGTTGCGCTGACATTTCCGCATTTTCCGGTTCAGGCGCCTCGTCTTCCGGAAACCAATGTGCCCGCGCCGCCATGATGACCGCATTCGCGGCATCCTCTTTGATGGCGTCCGCACCGAGGATTTCCATAAGTTCGTCGCCGGCAAGATCGGCCAAGTCATCACGGGTTTTTATGCCGTTCTCAGCGAGCGTGATGATCTTCTTCACGTCGAGACCTTCGATATCTGCGTTCACAAGATCGTCGGCCACGCCAAGCTCCTCGAGGCGCGTCATAACTTTCTTGTTTTCTTCTTCGATGAAGCTCGATGCGCGCGCCTTAAGCTCCGCGGCCACATCTTCGTCGAAGCCTTCGATATCTGTCAGTTCTTCCACGGGCACGAAGGCCACCTCATCAACCGACGTAAAGCCTTCCGTGACGAGTAGGTGTGCAATGACATCGTCGACGTCGAGAGCGTCGATGAACATCTGCGAACGGGTGCGGAACTCTTCCTGACGTCGCTCGGACTCCTCACCTTCGGTCAAGATATCAATTGTCCAGCCGGTCAGCTGAGACGCCAAGCGCACGTTCTGACCGCGCCGGCCGATGGCAAGAGACAATTGATCATCGGGCACTACCACCTCAATGCGCCCCGAGTCTTCGTCCAAGACGACTTTGGTAACTTCCGCCGGCGCCAAAGCGTTCACGACAAACGTCGCGGGGTCGTGGTTCCACTGTATGATGTCGATCTTCTCGCCCTGCAATTCGGCAACGACGGCTTGCACGCGGCTCCCACGCATACCAACGCAGGCACCGACCGGATCGATGGAGTGATCATTTGAAATAACAGCGATTTTTGCGCGGCTACCCGGATCGCGTGCCACGGATTTAATCTCAATGATACCGTCGTAAATTTCCGGCACTTCCTGAGAAAATAGCGATGCCATGAATGCGCTGGCCGTGCGCGAAAGGAATATCTGCGGGCCGCGCGGTTCTTCGCGTACATCGAGAATGAATGCGCGGACCCGGTCACCGTTTTTGAAGTGCTCGCGCGGGATCAATTCGTCGCGGCGCAGAAGCGCTTCAGCACGGCCCAAGTCGACGATGACGTTGCCGAACTCAACGCGTTTGACAAGGCCGTTGACCACTTCGCCGATGCGATCTTTGTATTCGGAGAACTGACGTGCGCGTTCGGCATCGCGAACTTTTTGAACGATGACTTGTTTGGCGGTTTGCGCGGCGATGCGCCCGAAATCGATGGGTGGCAGCGGATCGACAATCACACCACCGATTTCGGCGGCGGAGTCTTTGCGTTTTGCTTTGGCGAGAGTGATCTGCGTGTTTTCGTCTTCGACGTCTTCAACAATGGTCATGTAGCGGGCAAGGCGGATTTCCCCGTTTTTGCGATCGATGCTCGCGCGAATATCGTTTTCATGTCCATATTTGGAACGGCCGGCTTTTTGAATGGCCTGCTCCATTGCCTGAAAGACCTCTTCACGGTCGATGCTCTTGTCCCGCGCGACCGTGTCGGCCACCTGGATCAGTTCGGGCCTCGCCATGCCAATGCTTTGTGCCTTCGCCATTGTCTTTCCCGGGAGCACGCCCGGCCTTCTCAGTCTTGTTGTTCGTTTTCGTTTGCGCTCGGGAAGCCGCCTGTGGTGGCCTCAATCAATTCATCCGTCAAAACTAACTTCGCCGTTTTCACGTTATCCATCGCGATGATGAACTCTTGGTCCTCTACGTCGATCAATACATCGCCTGTTTTAGAAACACCGTTCAAATGCCCGCGAAACCGCTTGCGACCCTCGACCGGCATTTTTGTCTCGACCTTGGCTTCAAAGCCCGCAAAGGCTGAAAAATCCTTTAGCCGTGTCAGTGGCCTATCGATACCCGCCGAACTCACCTCGAGGTGGTAGCGGCCGCTGACCGGTTCTTCTACATCGAAGATCGCCGACAGCGCGTGGCTGATCTCCTCGCAATCGTTCACCGATATAAGGCTACCATCGCTGCGGTCCGCCATGACCTGAAGTGTTTTCCTTCCGTCTGAGCCGGAAATCGCAACACGTACAACCTCGTACCCCATGGACTCCAGGGTGGGTGCGATACGTTCCTCAAGCCAAAGTAGTCGCTCCAAAAGCCCCTCTATCGGACACCCAAATTCAGGCAATAAAAAAAGTGGGCGGCTGGCCCACTTCTCAAGTCGCCCGACATGTGAAGATGGGCGCTGGTATAAAGCGATTTTTGGCTCAGGACAAGAGGATTCGAGCCGTTGACGGCGGATCAGGACTTTCGGGGTGTGCGTCGGAACGTCAAAAAAACCGGATCTCGACCCTCTTTTCTGGCTTTTTGCTCGTAGCGCGTGGCAACCGAGTCGACGGGCCGTTTACGCCAATCCTCCGGTCCCTTGGCGGTCCAGGTAAATAGGGGGTGGGTCGGTGTGTGAAGCAAGGTCCAGCGCACATAAATCGGGTGGTCGCTGGCCACGCGCAATTCACCATCATCAACAAGTAGCCGCGCCAATTCGTCAAGCATGGTGGGTCCAATAAAGCGCCTTTTGGCATGTCGTGTTTTGGGCCAAGGGTCTGGAAACAAAAGAAAAATTCGATCGAAACTTGCGTCTTTCAGAGTCGGCAACAGGTGCCGGACGTCCTCGTCGAATATCCGCACATTTTTCAGGCTGCTTTCATGGACATGGCGAACAAGTGAGGCGACGCCGTTCAGAAAGACCTCACTGCCCAAAAAGCCTTCTTTTGGATTTGCCGCCGCTTTCGCCGCCAAGTGTTCGCCGCTTCCAAATCCGATCTCCAGATTCACGGCGCTCGGGTGAGGCTCGAAAAATGTTTTTGGATCCACCGATCCGGGAAGGCCGGCGGCAGTAACGCGGATATCCGGTAACACTGTCTCCAAAAGTGACTGTCTTCCGGTCTTGAGCGGCTTTCCCTTGCGGCGCCCGTAATATTTTATGGCAGACGTGGATGCGTCCGGCGTTTTGTCTTTAGGCGTTGAATGCCGATTTGAGCTGGTCGACAAGATCGAGGCGCTCCCAACTGAATCCACCGTCTTCGTCGGCGGCTCGGCCGAAATGCCCGTAGGCCGATGTGCGTGTGTAAATCGGTTTATTTAAGTTCAAGTGCTCGCGTATGCCGCGCGGACTCAAATTCATCAACTCCTGCAGGACTCCAGACAGCTTGTCCTCATCGACTTGCCCTGTTCCATGTGTGTCCACATAAACAGAAAGCGGTTTTGATACGCCAATCGCGTAGGACAGTTGGATAAGACACTTGTGTGCCAACTCAGCGGCCACAACATTTTTTGCCAGATAGCGCGCTGCGTACGCCGCTGAACGATCAACCTTCGTCGGGTCTTTCCCCGAGAATGCGCCGCCCCCATGCGGCGCTGCGCCGCCGTAGGTGTCGACAATGATTTTCCGCCCCGTCAAACCCGCATCTCCGTCAGGTCCGCCAATGACAAAACGCCCAGTAGGATTTACGTAAAACTCGTCTTCCGGACACATCCAGCCTTCCGGGAGGATTTGCAGTACATGTTCGCGGACATATTCGCGAATGGTTTCTTGGTTTGCGTCCTCGGAGTGCTGCGTCGAGACCACAACGGATGTGGCCTTGACCGGTTTTCCTTTTGCGTACTGAAGTGTGATTTGGCTTTTTGCGTCGGGGCCAAGAAAATCTACGTCTTTTCCGTGCCGCGCATTTGCCAGAGCTTTCAAAATGGCGTGTGAGTAGAAGATCGGCGCGGGCATGAGTTCCGGGGTCTCATTGACCGCGTAGCCGAACATAATCCCCTGGTCTCCCGCGCCTTCGTCTTTATTTCCGGCCGAATCAACGCCCATGGCGATGTCGGCCGACTGAGCATGAACGTAGCATTCGGCTTCGGCATTTTTCCAATGAAAGCCGTCCTGCTCGTAACCGATGTCCTTTACGGCTTTACGTGCCGTTTCGATGAGGTGCTCAACCTTAATGGAATCAGGACCTCGAACCTCACCAGCCAGAACAATGCGATTGGTCGTGCATAAAGTTTCAACGGCAACGCGCGCCTGCGGTTCTGTGGCAAGGAAGAGATCAACGATAGCGTCAGAGATTCGGTCGCTGACTTTGTCCGGATGGCCTTCCGAGACGGATTCACTCGTAAACACGTAGTCGGTCTTTGACACGAAACTCTCCTGGATGAATTCTTCGGCTGAGGCAGGCAAGAATTGGGTTGATCGGACCTAACGGAACACCGCTCATTTTGCAAGGCGCTAGGATCAAATCACGCGGGACGCCCAAATAAAAAACGCCGCCGCAGGTATCCTACGGCGGCGTAAAAATCCGTGTTTTTCTGATTATTCTTCTGCGGCTTCCTCAGTCGTGGCGAGCGATTTCGCCAACTCGTAAATACGCCGTCTTACATGGTAGTCCTTGATACGGTAGTAAGCGCGAACAAGTTCCAAAGTTTCACGTTTCGCCATCGGGTCGCTTTCCGGCTGCTCAATGTCCGGTGTTTCGACGCTCAAATTACGTGGGCTAGCGCTTGCTGTGCCCTCGTCCATTTCTTCGAAAAAGAATGAAATAGGGCAATCCAAAACACGGCTTAAATCCCAGAGACGACTGGCGCCAATACGGTTAGCACCGCGTTCATATTTTTGAACCTGCTGAAAGGTTAGCCCTATGGCTTCGCCTAGCTTCTCTTGGCTCATTCCCAACAGAGTGCGGCGCAGACGAACCCGCGATCCGACATGCACGTCCACCGGGTTAGGTTTGCCGGACGGCATCCGGCCGCGTAAAGAACGCATTCCAGACTCGGGCGTTTCAAGTTCGTTCGGCAATCCCATTTCGACCTGTCCTCCCGATATAATTACGGGCATTGGAGGGAATAAAATTAACTGGCGGTTTAACCACCACCCGTTGTGTAACTATGGCGGCACCACTACTGTTTGACACAGGATCACGCCAAAATCAATTTTGGGCAAGAAAATATCTACAAGTGATAGCGGCCACCCCGGAAGGGATTGTCTTTGTTTTCAATGGTATAGATGCGCCAGCGGCGCAATGCGACAAGCCCTGAGATAATGGCAATAAAAAGCGGGATAATGTTTCCTAATACGCCAAAAGGCGTGAAATAGGCCGCTGGGCGCGGTAAGCGCGCGTCCAGCACGCCCCGCTCTCCGATCCCGAGGGATGCCACTGTACGCCCGGCACCATCGATCACCGCCGTTATGCCGGAATTCGCGACCCTTACCACAGGCAGCCCTTCTTCAACCGCCCGCAGTCGTGCCGCCGCGAAGTGCTGGTAAGGGCCGGTGCTTTTGCCAAACCAGGCGTCATTCGTCAGATTAAGAAGCCACTGCGGCCGCTCACGCCATGAGCTGGGACTCGTAACGTTGCCTGGAAATATTATCTCGTAACAAATGAGAGGGCTGAACGGCGGCAGCCCACGAAGGTCGAGCGTGGCGCGCCCTTCGCCCGCCATGAAATCGCCCATTCCGCCTGTGATTTTCTCGAAGGGAATCAACCAGCGCATCGGCATGAATTCGCCGAAGGGCACCAAGTGTGCCTTGTCAAATTCCGCCGCAACGTCGCCGCGCGACGTGATGGCATACATAGAGTTGTAGACTTTGAGTTCGCCGGTTTCGCCGCGCGAGCCTCTATCCGCGCCGGTGATGATCATTCCGCCGCGGGGGGCTGCGCTTGCTGCCGTCAGGCGATGTGGTTCATCGACATTGAGAAAAAAATGAACTGCGGCTTCGCCCCAAATGACATGCGTAACATCGTTGGGCCGATCGGCTGTACTCAGGTCTATGTGTTCGCTCAAATGCGATTCCCACAAACTCGGCCGGCTCTTGTCGGCTTGGGGAATACTCGCTTGCACGAGTCTAAACTTCACGCCCGGTACGAATTCTGTCTCAGATACGGAAAGACGGAGGGCACCAAGTGCGCCGAGAACAGCCAATACGGCCAACGGAGTCCCTGCGGCAATCCAGGCCTGCCGCGGGCGCGGACGGTGGACTAGCAGGCTTGGCGACGATGCAGCGAGCACCGTGAAAAAGCTAAGACCGTAGGTGCCAATCAGACTTACGGACTGCAATACCGGTAATCCGAACGGCGTGCTTGATTCAGCCCAAACTGTTGCGAGGGGGTTCCAGGGAAATCCGGTCAGGAACCATCCCCGGAACCACTCCATAAGGGTCCATGCTGATGCGAAGAATACAATACGAAGTGCCGATACCAGCAATCGATCATCGGGCATATCGTCCCTGCGCGGCGGATGAAGAAAATGGGTCGCGACGCAAACAAGGGCAATGTAGAAGGCAAAGGCTGCGGATAGCCCAAGCACCGCCGGAACGGCGAGCGCGCCGAAGGTCTCGCTATCCACATAAAATGCATTGGTGATCCAGTAAAAGCCCGTGGAGAAAAAACCAAAACCGAAGGCCCATCCGGTTGACGCCGCTTCGCGCCGGTTTGCGCACCCATCGAGCAAAATCATGAGGAGTGGAAACGACAGCCAAAGCGCGGGCGCTAGGGAAATTGGCGGGAACGCAATTATGGAAACCGCGCCGGCGGCAAAAGCCGCCAGCATGCGTTGCCATCCAAGCAACCGCCCAAGTCGCCGCGTCCCTGCGGCAATCATGCTTTCGCCGTCCTCATCCTCGGAGGTTTAGCCGGATGGCGCCGTTTGGGGAAGACCGCGGATTCTTAAACGACGTACACGCCGAGGGTCGCCGTCAATGACCTCGAACTCCATACCGGAGGGGTGCTTTACAAGCTCACCCCGGCCGGGAACACGCCCCGCCAGCCGGGCAACAAGGCCGCCAAGGGTGTCCGCCTCTTCCCGTTCTTCGTTGGAAAAGAGGGTGCCGTATTCTTCTTCGATGTCCTCCAGCGTGACCCGTGCGTTCGCCAATACCGTGCCGTCGTCCTTCTGCACCATTTCCGGTGTGTCGTCTTCCTCATCATGCTCGTCTTCGATCTCACCGACGATTTGTTCGACAACGTCCTCAATCGTTAAGAGGCCGTCTATGCCGCCGTATTCGTCGACGACCAGCGCCATGTGCGTTCGTTTCAATCGCATCTCCAAAAGCAAGTCCATGACGCGAACCGCCGGCGAAACGAAAATAACCTGGCGTACGGTATCTTGCAGGTGCGTCGGCACCTGAACGTCATCATTGCCGTTTGTGGGCATTGGGTCAGTTGGGCCACGCTTGTCTGTTGCGAGAATGGCAAGGTCTTTGATGTGCACGAGTCCGATGACGTCGTCCAACGTTTCCCTATACACCGGGAATCTAGAATGACCTTCTTTGACAAGAAGGCGCAAAACATCTTCCGGTGATGTTTTTGCTTCCACGGCCACAATATCGGCGCGGGGGACCATAATATCAGCCGCCGTCACATCGCGAAGCTTGAGTACATTGGAAAGCAGAAGACGCTCATTGGGATCAATTGTTGCATCTTCGTTCGGATGCTCTTCAAAGCGCTCTTCGATCAACTCTTCGATGACATCACGCACGGATTCATTTTCGCCATTCTCGGACGAAATCAGGCGCTTCAATTTGCCGAAGAAACTTGTTTCTTGCTCACCTGTGAGATCCTGCGGCGCAGGTGCGCGTGAGGGCTCCGTCATCTGCCCACCTTTATCTTGCGCTTGCCGGGTTTTTTGGGGCGCGCGGATGCAGTGGCGTAGGGATCCGCAATTCCAAGGCCGGCGAGTATCATGGTCTCCAGTCGTTCCATCTTTATGGCATCATTTTCACGTTCATGATCATACCCTAAAAGATGCAGAACGCCATGTACCACCAAATGTGACAGATGAGCGGCGAACGTCTTCCCCTCCGCGCGGGCCTCGCGTTGGGTGGTCGCAAAAGCGAGTACGACATCTCCCAGGAGTACTGGGGCACCGGGTGTGGACGATGGCGCTTCATCCGCACCATAGGCGGGAAAAGACAATACATTCGTGGGGTTATTCAGGCCGCGGTATTCGGCATTCAAGCGTTGGACGGCCGCGTCCGTCGTCAGCAAGACGCTCACTTCGATTTGGGAACTCAGGAGTTCAGGACGTGGTCGCGCCGACTCCAGGGCAGCCGCAGCCGCGCGCCGAACGCATGCCGCGGACGTTCGCAACGCATTGGTCCAGGCTTTGGACTCGATGGCGACATTAATGTCTGGGGCTTTCCGCCGGTGTTTTTTTGCGCCCGTCATTCCGGAGGCTTCGCGCCTTTTTTCTTTGCGTCGCGCGCTTCATATGCAGATACAATCCGCGTCACAAGGTCATGACGAACAACGTCACGATGGGAAAAAATGATCGTCGTAATGCCTTGCGTATCTTTCAGAGTTTCGAGCGCATCGGCCAGGCCGGATTTAACGCCATGCGGCAGATCAATTTGTGTGAGATCTCCCGTTACCACCATGTGCGCGCCTTCACCCATACGGGTTAGCGCCATCTTCATCTGAACCGGTGTCGTGTTCTGGGCTTCATCGAGAATTATAAACGCGCGGCTCAGCGTGCGCCCGCGCATGAACGCTAGGGGCGCGACTTCGATATCACCGGCAAGAAGAAGCTTCGCAATTTGATCCCCCGGCAACATATCGTGTAGGGCGTCGTAGAGTGGGCGCAAATAGGGGTCCACTTTTTCGCGCATGTCTCCGGGCAAAAACCCCAATCGCTCTCCAGCCTCAACAGCGGGCCGCGACAAAACAATACGATCGACCTCCCCGGCCATTTTCATGGCAACGGCTTTGGCAACGGCAATGTAGGTTTTTCCGGTCCCCGCTGGGCCGAGCGCGAAGACCAACTCATGTGACTGCAAGGCACGTAGATAGTCCGCCTGGACTTTCGAGCGGGGTGAAACATGCCGTTTGCGTGTGCGGATGCTCAGATCTTCGTTGGTATCCATTTTTCCCGCCATGCGTGCTGCGCCGTCAACGTCGCCATCTTCAATGGGCGAGCCGTTTTCCAATCGTGCATAGAGCGCATTTAGTGCGTTCTCCGCTGCATCCACACCGTTGCGTGGCCCTTCAATTGTCACAGTATTCCCGTGGCTATGAAGCACAACGTTTAGTTTCTGTTCCAGTCGCGCGAGATTGGTGTTGTGCGGTCCGACGAGCTGTTGAACGAGAGTGTTGTCCGGAAACTCATGCGTCCGAGTTACGGCGCCGGAATTGTCTGAATTCGAATCAGGCACTGATGGTTTCTAACTCAGAGCAGGTCAGCTTTGCGCCAAGACTATTCGGTCGCGCGCTTTCTATAAAGAGCGGCAAAATATTTCCCACATTTTCAGGCGTTGCCTCGACGTGAACGGGCTGCAAGTAAGGGCTGCGTCCAACCAACTGACCAGCACGGCGGCCGGGGCCGGTTAACAAGACGTCCATGGTCCGCCCGACACATTTCTTGTTAAAGGCGGTTTGCTGATTTTCGAGAAGCATTTGGAGAATTTGCAGGCGCTCGCTTTTTACCTCTTCGGCAACGTGCCCTGGCATGGAGGCCGCCGGTGTACCGGGGCGCGCACTGTATTTGAATGAATACGCTTGTGTGAATTCTATCTCGCTGACTAAATTCATCGTGTCCATAAAATCGGCGTCAGTTTCGCCGGGTGCGCCGACAATAAAATCTGAAGACAAGGCGATATCGGGGCGCGCTGTGCGCAGGCGTTCAATGATGTGTCGATACTCATCGCGGGTATGGCCACGGTTCATTGCCTGAAGCATTTTATCCGAACCGGATTGAACAGGAAGATGCAGGAACGGCATCAGGCTTGGAACGTCCCGGTGCGCCGAGATCAAGTCATCGTCCATGTCGCGGGGGTGCGATGTCGTATAGCGAATGCGGTCCAAACCCTCGATCTCCGCCAATTCGCGGACCAAGCGGCCCAAGCCCCAGGTGCCTGATGTGGCGCCGTCTCCGTGATACGCGTTGACGTTCTGTCCAAGTAGCGTGATCTCGCGCGCGCCACCTGCGGTCAGTCCGCGCGCTTCCTTTAGAATGTCTGCGGCAGGGCGCGAGTATTCTGCACCGCGCGTGTAGGGCACCACGCAGAACGTGCAAAATTTATCACAGCCTTCTTGGACTGAGAGAAACGCGGTTGGGCCATCGGCTTTGGGCGCTGGAAGGTGATCAAACTTTGGCTCGGCGGGAAATTCGGTATCCAGGATGCCGCGCGCCCGGCTTTGGTCCGCGCCTCGTGCGGCACGCGCCACCATTTCCGGAAGACGGTGATAGGTCTGCGGCCCTAAAACCATGTCGACATAAGGCGCGCGCGAAATAATCTGCTCGCCTTCGGCCTGCGCGACGCATCCCGCGACCGCAAGAATCATTTCCCCGCCTTCGGCGCTTTTCTTTTCTTTGAAAGGCCGGATGCGCCCTAAATCCGAGAAAACTTTTTCCGCCGCTTTTTCCCGAATATGGCACGTGTTCAGAATCACCATATCGGCGCCCTCGGCGGTGTCCGATGGCGCATATCCCAACGGCGCGAGCACATCGGCCATGCGCCCGGAGTCATAAACATTCATCTGACATCCATATGTCTTGATGAATAACTTTTTGCGGGCCTGGGTTTGCGCTTTTGAATTTTGGTGCGTCATTGTCGAATTGGTGCCAAGTGGCAAAGGGCGCCTGTGTGAGGCCCCTTTCTATCGGCATGTATTACTCGTTCGTTGGCGCAAAAGCAAAGATGCGGTGCAAACCGCGGGCGTTCCTATTCCGGCCAGCGCCCCGCTAGCAGACGGGCCATGCCTTCGCCGCAGACCCGTTCACAATGGGCCGCGAGCGCCTTCCGGTGTGTAAAATCGGCGCGGGTAACGGGTTTATGGAATGCAAATTCGACGGTCGTTGTGCCCAATTTTGCGATTTGCCAGAGGTGCGGCATAAGCTCCATGTCGCCAAACCAAGCGAACGACGCCCGCCAGCCGATCCCGATCGGAAGGCTGTTGATCCGTGTATAGGCCATGGAAACAGGTTGTACCGTCACCGGTTCCACGCGCCCGTCGGCTTTCGCAATATGCCTTTCGGCGACGTTAAACAAAGCGCTCTTGAACGGAAGCATGCGTGTACCGTCACCGGATGTCGCTTCGGGAAACATGATCAGCGTTTCGCCGGCTTCTAGTCTCTCTTGGATTTGATCACGCGCTGCGCCGGTGGCGCTGCGCCGGCGATCAACGAATACCGACCGACCGGCCTTCGCCATGAGCCCAAACACAGGCCATTTGGAAATCTCAGCTTTTGCAACAAACGCACCTTCGGCGACGGCGCCCAGGGCAATAATGTCGAGATAGGAAATATGGTTGCAAACAAGAAGCTGAGGTTGCGTTCTTGACTGTGTACCGAATGCGATGATGCGCAGTCCAAGAATGCGGGCCATCACCCGGTAGTGCCAGCGGCGGTATTTTCCGCCGTTATTTCCCAAAGCCGAAAGGCTTGCAGTGACAAAAGTGGAAAAGATCATCATTGACGCCGCCGCAATCAACTTTGCGACAGCGACGAACGAGCCTGCGGATGCGGTCGGCAGCGCAGGCGGCGGAGCTACGATGCTTTCTTGAATGATGAAACCTCTTGCCGCTCACCCAAATCGTAATGCCGAGTATATCGGCCCGCGATCAAATCGGTTTTGACGATGATACAAACGTCTGTGGTGTTGAACTGGTAATCAATGACGGCGCCATCACCTACAAAGCCGCCCACGCGCAAATACCCTTTCAGGAGCGGTGGTAGACTTGCAAGAGCACGGCGAGGTTCGATTTTGTCTTTGGGCAAGCGGCACATTTCTGTGAAACGCTCCGGCAACGCCGAAGCCCTGAGCGCCTCGGGTGCCATGTGGTGGTGGTACAAATAGGACAGCTGCACGGCTAATGCATCAGGATCGGTGCCCGGTAGGCTGGCGCAGCCGAACATAAGCTTGATGTCGTGAGCATTGACGTATTCGGCGACGCCGCGCCACAAAAGTTGCATGGTCGCGCGGTCCCGGTAATCAGCATGAACACAGCTGCGGCCTAATTCCATAAGCGCACCGGGCAAGGCCACCAACGGGTCTATGTTGTACTCTGACGCAGTATAGAAAGCGCCGGCAGCCTCCGCGTGTTCGCGGCGCATAAAGCGGTAGGTGCCGACCACCTGATCGTCAATCGGGCGCGTGGTGTCCAATACGACAAGGTGATCACATGTTTCGTCATACTGATCAAAGTCGCGCTGAATATCCTTCATATTAGAAATGGGTTGCGCGCCCATTTCGTCATAGAAGACGCGATAGCGCAGAGCTTGGGCCGCGTCGATTTCTTTAGCAGATTGGGCAAGTCGAATAACTTGATTGCCGGCGGTTACGGGTTCAAACCGCGATGCGCCTTGGGGAAAACATTGCGCCGCCGAACTGGTATGGGCTGCAGCGCGCGCGGATGGCGCGCTTCCAACTCGAGGATAAAGAGCGGTCATACTTGCTCCACGTTTTTTTCTGTTGCGTCTATTCGCATCGTGACGTCCCAGAAATCGCACCGGATTTTTTTGGTATTCGTTTTTTTGTTGTGGACCGCAGTTTCAGCCATGCCGTTGATCTCTAGCGGAATTCCAAACGTCCAGCTGGCCTGAGGCGCTCCAGTTTGCTTCGGCCCGCATGACGTTCTCCATACAGGTCAAGGCCGGGAGTTAATGCAATTCGTTACAGTAAACAACCCGGCACAAGATGTCGTGTTATGATTCTGTTTATTTTTCCGTATTTAGTGGCACGACATATAATTCCAAGCGGTGGCCCACGAGTTTGTAGCCGTGTGCGGCGGCGACTTCCTTCTGCAGGCGCTCGATGTCGTCGTTTCGGAATTCTACTACCGTGCCTGTCCGCATATCGATCAGATGGTCGTGGTGGGTCGAGGGGGTTTCCTCGTACCGGGCGCGCCCGTCCCCGAACTCATGACGTTTTACAATCCCTGCTTCTTCGAACAGGCGCATAGTTCTGTAAACTGTCGCAATAGAAATACGGGCGTCTTCTGCAAGCGAACGCCGATGCACTTCCTCCACGTCGGGATGGTCATTGGCATCGGAAAGGACGCGCGCGATGACGCGGCGCTGCTCAGTCATCTTCATGCCTTTGTCGGCGCACAACTGCTCAATATGGGAAACGGTTTCAGTCATTATTCTTGTCTGTGCTCCGCAGTTTGGGCTCGAGTGTCTAAATAGCGGCGCCATAATAGATGTGCCGGATCAACCTTCAAAGAAAAACGCGGTTTTCAGCCACCAAATGCCGCGCGGGTCGGGGCTTGTCATGCCTGTTTCCGAGCTTTTTCCTTTGTTCCCAGGCCAATCTTCTTCGCAAGGCTCGACCGCTGCTTAGCGTAGTTGGGTGCAACCATAGGGTAATCTACGGGCAACCCCCATCGTTCCCGGTACTGTTCGGGAGTCATGTTATATGCGGTCTTCAAATGTCTCTTGAGCATCTTCATTTTCTTGCCGTCTTCAAGGCAGACCAGATACTCGGGCATAACGGATTTTTTGATAGGCACGGCGGGGGATAGACCTTCGGTCGCCCCTCCGCTCTACAAAGCGGCAAGAGCGGCGTGTACATCATAAATCAGTTTTGGAAGAACGGCCGGATCGACCGTATTATTGGCGACATGCGCAGCGACAATTTCAGCAGTTAAACCTAGTAAATCTGGCCCCCTGTCGTCGCTCGCCATGTCAAGATCCACCCCATGTGTACCTGTTACATTGTATAGTTATGAGATGAATTCAAATCAACTTTGATTTGGTCCCCAATATTCTTAAATGAAGATCAATGACCGATAGCGAATACTATATCGATATTACTTCTGAAACGTGCCCATTGACGTTTGTGAAGACAAAACTACTTCTTGAAAAAATGCCTGTCGGCGCATTGGCCAAAGTACGTCTCAAGGGGCCGCAGCCGCTAGACAATGTACCCAGGTCGGTCAAAGCACATGGGCACGAAGTCGTTTCGTTGGAACCGGAGAAACCACATGATGCGCAGGATTTTCGACAGCCGCATATCCTGGTCGTACGTCGGTGCTAGATTTCTCAGCTAAATTTCCTTCGCCATGACTATGGCATCTACTGGCGATTTCTCCGGCTCATTGTAGTAGGCGCGCCGTCGGCCGGTCACGGTAAACCCGTGCTTGCTGTAAAGTGCGCGCGCAGCTGTGTTGTCATCGGCGACTTCAAGATAAATTTTGTTGATGCCGCTTTTGTGTAGCCGGTCACATGCTGAACGGATTAATGCACTTGCGTAACCCTTGCGCCGGGCATGTGGATTGACTGCCAGCGTTAAGATTTCCGATTCATCAGATGCGTGGCGTACAAGAATGAAAGCCGCCGGCTCATCGTCTTCCACCATCCACGCTGTTGCCCCGGATTGGTCAAGAATTTTCGCTATATCGTTGGCCGACCATGCCTTTATAAAAGACCGCGCATGAATTTCGGCGAGCACCTCGCTGTGCTCGGAGCCCACATATCGAGTGCAGAACGCATTCACGTCCGTAGGCGCCCGCCGTGTGCAGGTAATTTCGCCTCGGGCGCTCTAGCGTAAATTGGTGTTGCGCTTTCGGAACTCGGCGCCCGAGATGCGGCGATGCGCGCCAGCACACGCGTATCGGCAAATGGGCCTGCGGCGGATCGCATTGCAGCGGAGCCTAAACTTTCTACCGCGGCCTCCGCTCCATCTCCTACAACACAAACGGCATTGTCGCCGACCCATGCGAACAAATTGTCGATCCCTATGACTTGTGGCGGACCTTCGGCTTGGCGCTCGAGGTTGAACATTTGTGCATACAGATCTCCACGCTTTGTATCGATTACCGAGAGTATGCGCGTATCTGATTCCGGCACGCCGAGGGCCAGGACTTCAGTTGTCGGCACGCCGATCACGGGCTTCGCTGCGGCAAGGGCAATTCCACGCGCGGCCGCAATGCCAACCCGTACGCCCGTAAAGGAGCCCGGGCCGGTCGTTACGGCGATGCGGTCGATTTCCGCGTAATCGGTGCCGACCTGTTTAAGGCAATCCTGGATCATTGGCATCAACGCTTCCGCCTGCCCTTGACTCATAACCTCCTGACGGTGGGCCAGCGCTCGATCTTCATTGCAAATCGCAACGGAGCACGCGGCAACTGTTGTATCGAAAGCTAGGATCAGCATTTTATATGTATTGCACACGTTATTCGATTAACCCGGCCAACATGCTTTATCATGATGCATTGTTAATGGGCACGAAAATGGGTTGAGCAAATGAGTCTTGTGGAAATTAAACGGCCCGCGTTCGACGTGGATTACGATATTGCTTATGCGACGGCAAACAACTTTACGGGCAAACCCATATATGCCCGGCCTGGATGTTATCTGCACAAGGATGCTGCGTTGTGCTTATCGCATTCCATTGAACTCGCTGCCGCTCTCGATTTTCGCATAAAAATCTTTGATGCCTTTCGTCCCTCTGAAGCGCAGTGGGTGCTTTGGAACCATACGCCGGATCCGGACTTTCTCGCTGACCCAACCCGCGGTTCCCCGCATTCCATGGGCGCGGCGGTCGATCTCACATTGATCGATTCACGCTGCAAGGAGTTGGATATGGGCACAGGCTTTGATGCGTTTACGCCCCTGTCGCACCATGGAAACATGGACATTTCATCGGAGGCGCAGCGCAATCGCGCAATCCTGCTCGGAATTATGACTGCTGCAGGTTGGGATTTTTTTCGAAACGAATGGTGGCACTACCAATTGTTTGACGCGCGCGCACGTTATCCGGTCCTTGGTGATGCCGCGCTGCCCGAACCTATGATGCCGCAAGCTTGATTAAGAACCCGCTAGAATATCTTTTGAAGACTTGGGGACGTTGGCAGTGCGAGCATCGCCGGTATTCAGCGAAAGGGCGCGTGCCAGCCATTTGCTTGCTGCTTCGGCGTCGCCGCGCTCGCGCGTTTCAAGTTCGGCCATAAGGCGGCATGCCTGGCCGCGGATGTTCAGGGGTGTTTCATCACTCGTCAGGGTGGAAAGCCGGTTGCGGGCTTGGCCCCAAAGTTCGGCGTTGAGTGAGGCCTCGGCGACGGCAAGTTTGGTTTCCGGGTGATCCGGAGAGACCTTGGCGAGATTTTCAACGCGCTTCGCCCAATCCAATGAGGCTTCCCCCGGCACCAGCGCACGGTATGCGGCAAGTAAGTCGGCATGTGGCTGTACGCGCCAGGCTTTCTCGACCGTACCGGCCGCTTTGCGTCCCTTGCCTTGGCTCGCCATGGCTTTGGCATAGGCGGCGACGGCGTCATGTCCTGAGTCGGAGGCGTCCATGGCTTTTTTCGCGGACGCGACGGCAGCATTTGCATCACCGCCTTTTAGAGCGGCAGCAGATTCTTGAACCAGCAATTTTGACTTGAGGCGCTGAAGTTGATCTGGTTTGAAAACATTCTTGCCAAGTTTTGTGTCCAGTACGGCGAGAGCATCAGTCCAGCGGCCCATTCCGATTTGCACGTCCAGCACCATATGCAACGCCCAGGGCGGGGCATCCTTGCGCGCCAACGCCTTTTGGGCGTGGCGCAAAGCGCCGACCACATCGCCGTCCGCCAATGCCTTGTTGGCGAGGCTCCGCAGGGCCGTCAGCTCAGTTTGCGGGCGGTTCAGCAGGGCAAGTGCTGCGGCCTGCATTTCGCGCACGTCACCAGCGAGGCTCGCCGCTTCTTTGCGCAGGACCAGCACGGCAGGATTGTTGTCGAGCAGCTTTGACGCTTCTTTCGCCAGCTTTTGCGCGATCTCGCTTTGACCGGCATGAACCGCTGCAAAGCCGTCGCCAAGAGCCGCGAGTCCGCGCTTGGTCCGCCGCTCGCGCTGGGCGGCGGCGAACGCTTTTACCGATCCGCTCAACGCGGAAAGAATGCGAAGAATCAACAGGATCACAATGACCGTAACGATGAGCGCTAGAATGAGCACACCGACAGAGGTGTCTACGCGCCAGCCCTTCCAGACCACTTCGACGGAGCCCGGATCGTTTGCGACCCAAACGGCGGCCGCCACCACGGCGGCTATTACAAGAACGTAGGCTATGAGACGGGGCATGGGCTTATTCGTCCCCGTCCGGTGTTGTTTGCGCGCGGCCTTCCGCAGTCATGGCCGCCAAAACACGGTTTGTGACGCCTGAAGCCGCATTTTCCGCGGCAATTCGCGCGCGTGCATCCGCGGTCCAGGCCGCAATGGCGTCGGCAGCGGCACCGTTTAGCGCGTTAAGTTCCACGGTGGCGGCTGCAAGTTCGCCGTTATTTAAACGGTTTTCGGCGCGCGCAAGTACGGCTGACGTGCTTTCGCCCGCAATCTCGCCATCGGCCCGGCGTACGGTGACGATGGACAGGAGGCGGTCAAGGGACTGCCTGATCCATCCGCTTGCACCGTCCGGGATCGTGCCTGCGCGCACAGCGCTCGCTGCGGCGCTGTCGAACCGGCGCTGAAGGTCGCTCAGCGTCGGAATCCCCCGTGGGCTGTATGTGGCAAAGCCACCGGCATCAATGGCGCTGCCCAAAACACGCTCAGACAATGCATTTGCCGTTTCCAATTCAGCGGCGAAGGAGCGTCCAGCCGCTATTGCTTCGCGCAATTGAACGGTTGCCATGAGCAGCGCGACCTCGGCGGTTTGCCGGGCAACCGCGCTGCGGGACGTTTCCTCCAAACCTGTCACTCTGTCGGACAGCGACAGGACGCTGGCCGCATCCGCGCTTTTGCCTTCGAGAACTGAAATGCGATCGGCAAGATCCTCAAGGCGCGCAGCGTTGCCGATGGCCGCTTCCAATGTTGAAAGCCGCGCGCTGACCGCCGCCAATTGACGGGCCTGGCTGGACAGAGATTGCCCCATGGACGTAACCGATTCATCGCTCACCCCGCCCTGTTCGAGCGCGTTCATCCAATCTTCAAGTTGTCCGAGCGAGTTTGAAGACGCCGTATT
This sequence comes from uncultured Rhodobacterales bacterium, assembly GCA_964475755.1. GTDB lineage: Bacteria > Pseudomonadota > Alphaproteobacteria > Rhodospirillales > Rhodospirillaceae > UBA11612. The sequence continues at coordinate 193,739 of CAYYXR010000001.1, read as the reverse complement.
TGCAAGTCTCTCTTCAAGAGCCGCGATGCGCGCCTGCAAGCTTGCGGCATTTTGCGCTGGCGCGGCCGGAGGTGCCGAGGACGGCGATTGCGATACGGATGCTTCCGGCGCACGGTCCGGCGTCGTTTCGGGCTGCGCAACCTGCTGAGGCTCTTGCGGTGCAGGTTCCGAGGGACCCACGGATCGGGCGAGGTCCGCAACTCTGGGCACCCACCAGGACGCCGTACCGATCACGGCGGTTGCCATTACCACCAGGACAATGAACAGTCCAACCACGCGGCCGACCCCTCCGCTCTGCTTTTTGGCTGTGGTTGTTTGCTCGGCAGATGCGCTTGCCGCGTCCAAGGATGACTCGCCGATATCAAAATTCTTGTACCGCTGCTCACGCGCGCGCTGATCAGCGGCGTCTTCGGCGCGCAAACGTTCTGCCCGCCCGCCTGAACGGGTGACTTTGCTGGATGGCGTCGGTGCGTGTTCCGCCTCCGGTGCGGCGTCTTGCCTCGCCGGCTCCTGGGCGTCTTCCTGCACCGGCGCTTTATCCGGCTCTTTCGGCGTTTCCTGTGACACGACGTTCTCTTCCTTCGATTGCGGCGGCTCGGCCTGATCCGCCTGCGGCGGCACTGGCATCGGGGGCGCACTAGGTTCGGGTGCGGCCGCGGTCACGGCAACCGGCGGCTCTATTGTAGCTGATGGACTTTTCTCTGCCACATCAAGGTTTTGCGGGGTCTCCGGACGGGGCGACTCGGCAAAGTGCGCAAACATGGGCCGGTCAGTCTCCGGCGCCTTGGGGCCGCTCAACCATGACATGAACTTTCCGGCAAGGCCACGGTTGCAGTGGTTCCGACAACGGTTTCGGCCAGGGGCGTTCCGCTGACGACCGGGAAATCTTTCTGTGCTTTTGCCGCTTCTGCGGCTCCACGCTTTTCGGCGGCGGCACGTTTCTTTTCGTCGGCCTCCGCGCGTTTACGTTCCGCTTTTTCACGCGCAGCCTTTTCCTTTTCTTCCTTTTTTCTGCGCTTGGCTTCAGCCTTTTCCGCTTCACGCCGCTCCCGCTCTAAGCGGTGCTCTTCAGATTTTTTGTAGGCTAGGCGCTTTTCTTCCGCGTACTCCCGCTCGCGCCGCTCTTGTTCGGTGCGCTTGCGCTCTTCTTCTTCGCGCGCCATGCGCTCCACCTCAGCGGCTTTTTGTGCCGCGCGGGCTTGCTCTGCGGCGTCCTGCTCTCGCCGGCGCGCCTCGGCCTCTTTCTCTTCGCGTTCGCGCTGCGTGCGCTCTTCCTCCTGACGATGACGCACAGTTTCGGCGCGCCGTTTTTCTTCTTGTTCGTGGGCGGCTTGCTCACGCGCCAAGCGGTCTTGTTCGACTTTGTCGACCAGGTTTCCATCCAGGGCGTCGTAAAGCGTTTCGAGATCGCCGGCCGGCGGCACGACAACGGCACCAAGTTTCAATGCACGAAGGGGCGCGGCGACGATGGGATTTGCGGCAAGGGTCTTTAAATCTTTGACCGCCGGTTCCAATTGTTCGGTTTGAATGAGGCGGACAAAGGCGCGGGCTTCGTCGGCAGATAAAAACATTGCAACATCGATTGCGCGGTTTCCAAAAGCTTGCGCAACTCGAGCGGTACATTTTCAACGCGCGTAATGCTGTAAAGGGGCGATGACCTCACAGCAAAACCCATATTGCTCAAAAGAGCTGAAAGATGAATGGGAGCAGTGGCGCTACATGCATAAATGAACGCCCCGTGATCGGGTGTCGCATTTTTTTCGACAAGCCGCGCAAGATCGGCAGAGTCGTCCTTTGCGAATTTGACGTTCTTGAAACCAAAGCGATTCAGTTCGGATGCAGTCACGGCGCTGTCGGCGAATACGGGGAACGTGCGCACGCCGATGGTGTCCGCGAGGGCGCGCGCACCGTCGGGGCTTGTGACAATAAATCCCTGTGCCCCTTGCAGCTTGATTTCCGGGGGTTCAATGCGCTCCACGTTTACGACCGGGACCGTCAGAGCATGATGGCCACGGGATTGCAGCGCGCCCGCGACAACGGCGGCATTTTGCACCGGCTGTGTGATCAATACCCGCATCGGCAATTCGGTCTTAGACGTTTATGTTTGTGCGCCGGGTCCTTTGGTGAAGGCGTGCCGGCGCTTGAAACTGGCATCACCCCACTAAGTGTTGTAGAGGCTGCGTTATCGGGTGAAAAGGCGTTTTAAGAGTTAGTGTTTGTGATCAAATCGAATGATCGTTCTCGGACTTGAAACCAGCTGTGATGAGACCGCCGCCGCCGTCATCGATGGTGCCGGAAAGGTGTTGTCACATGCTGTGCTGAGCCAGATCAGCGAACACAAGCCCTATGGGGGCATCGTTCCCGAAATCGCCGCCCGATCTCATCTTTCGCATCTGGATGCGCTTGTTCAAAACGCCATGAATGATGCCGGTGTGGCCTACAAAGATTTGTCAGGCGTCGCCGCGACTGCCGGGCCCGGGTTGATCGGCGGCGTTCTGGTGGGCGTGATGACCGCAAAGGCAATTGCGTCGGTTCATGGCATTCCATTTCTCGCGGTCAATCACCTCGAAGGGCATGCGTTGACGGCACGATTCACCGACGGCGTTGAGTTTCCGTATCTACTGCTGCTGGTTTCGGGGGGGCACTGCCAACTGTTGGCCGTGCAGGACGTAGGTAAGTATCAGCGCTTGGGCACAACGGTTGACGATGCTGCTGGTGAGGCTTTTGACAAAGTCGCGAAAATGCTGGGTCTGGGATATCCCGGTGGGCCGGCCATTGAGCGCGCGGCCAAGGATGGTGACCGTAATCGATTTGACCTGCCGCGCCCGATGAAGGGGAGAGCGGGCTGTGACTTCTCTTTCTCCGGTTTAAAAACCGCCGTGCGTCAGGCAGCCGAGTCTCTGCCGGCGGGTGATTTGAGTACAAAGGATGTTTCCGATCTCGCCGCGTCTTTTCAGGCCGCGCTTGTGGACTCAGCAACCGACCGCTGTGCTGGTGCGATCGAAACCTTCCGTGCACTCTACGCGGAAGGCAACACCTTGGTCGTATCCGGCGGCGTCGCGGCAAACACAGCGTTACGAAGCGCGCTGATGAAAACATGTGAAGACGCAGGGATGAAGTTTGTCGCGCCGCCTGTGGCTTTATGCACGGATAACGCCGTGATGATCGCGTGGGCAGGTCTTGAGCGATTGAAACTGGGACTTATCGATCCATTGGATTTTAAGGCGCGCCCACGCTGGCCGCTTGATCCCGACGCTGCGCCGGCGCGGGGCGCGGGCGTCAAGGCTTAGACTTTATAGTAATCGCGGAACCACGCGACGGTCTTTGCAAGGCCCTCATCGATGGACACTTTAGGGGCGTAACCGACGGCGCGATGAAGCGCGCTGACATCGCACCACGTTCCTTCCACATCGCCCGGCTGCATCGGCATGAAATTCAGTTCGGCTTTTTTGCCAATGTGTTTTTCCAACCCGGCGATGAAATCCATCAGGTCCACTGACTCGCCGCGTCCGATGTTGAATATACGGTAGGGCGCAACTCCGCTTCCGTCCGGCGTCGGGTTTGCCGGATCCCATGACTCGTCGGGCACCGGGACATGGTCGAGCACGCGCACGATGCCTTCGACGATGTCATCTATGAAGGTGAAATCGCGCTTCATCCGGCCCTGATTGTAAACGTCGATGGGGTCACCGGCGAAAATCCGTGCCGTGAATTTTTGCGGGGCCATGTCCGGGCGCCCCCACGGACCGTACACCGTAAAAAAACGCAGGCCGGTACTCGGAATTCTATAAAGATGCGCATAAGAATGTGCCAAAGCCTCATTGGCGCGTTTGGTCGCGGCATAGAGGCTGATCTGATGATCGGCCGTATGGTGCTCGGCGAACGGCATGGTGGTGTTGGCGCCGTACACGGAACTCGTTGATGCAAACACCAGATGATCGATTTTCAAAGCGCGCGACGCTTCCAGAATATTCATGAAGCCGACAAGGTTTGAATTCGTGTAGGCCTCCGGGTTGTCGATTCCGTACCGCACACCTGCTTGGGCACCCAGATGAACGATCCGTGTCGGTTCCGTTTCATCGCAAAGTTTGAAAATGGACCGGCGGCTGGCGAGGTCCATCTGCATGCCAAGAAAGCCCAGGCGTTTTTTTAGCTGTGCCCAACGGGCTTCTTTCAATCCGACATCGTAATACGTGTTGAAATTGTCCAGCCCGACCACGCGGCGTTCCTCGTCGAGAAGCCGCATGGCGACGTGAAATCCGATAAATCCGGCGGCGCCGGTGACGAGCACAGTCATAGGTGCGGGTCTTGGTCCCTGCTGAACTGAGTGAGTATGCCACTATATGGACAATTACGGTGTGCCCATGCAAAGACTTTGATCTGCAACTCTTTGAAGTCGAGGCCATGGCGGGAATTCAGCGGATAGGCGTGATCGGTGCGGGGGCATGGGGAACAGCCCTGGCTGCCGTGGTCAAACGGGCCGGCCGCGACGTGACGCTTTGGGCCCTTGAGCCCGAGGTCGTTACGGCCATTAACCGCGAACATCGGAATACATCGTATCTTCCCGATGTCGATCTTGACGGCGCGATCACGGCAACAGGTGATTTGGGGCGCGCAGCCGCGGCGGACGCATTGCTTCTGGTTGTGCCCGCGCAGTTTTTGCGGGAAACGTGCAAGAAACTCGAAGGCCACATTAATTCGGGCACACCGGTCGTCATTTGCTCAAAGGGTATTGAACTGGGCACGTCCGCATTGATGACTGATGTGGTCGGCGAGACCCTGTCCAAGGCTTCCATTTTGGTTTTGTCGGGCCCGACATTCGCCCGCGAAGTCGCGTCGGGACTACCGACGGCCATCACTCTTGCTGCCTCGGACGAAGATTTGGGGCGCCGCGTTGCGGAAGCCATCGGCTCACCCGAGTTCCGACCGTACCTATCGGACGATGCCACCGGCGCTGAAGTAGGCGGCGCGGTGAAGAACGTGCTCGCTATCGGTTGCGGTATGGCGGAGGGCATGGGCCTTGGCGCCAACGCGCGCGCCGCGCTTTTGACGCGTGGGCTCAACGAAATTGTTCGTCTTGCCGTTGCGCGCGGCGGGCGCGCGGAAACCCTCATGGGACTATCCGGTCTGGGTGACTTGGTTCTGACGGCTACATCCATGCAGTCCCGGAACTATTCGTTGGGTGCGGCGCTGGGCGAAGGCAAGAGCATGGAAGAGGTGTTGGGTGCGCGCCGGTCGGTGACGGAAGGTGTGGCGACCGCGGAGGCGGTCATGTCTCTTGCGGAAAAACTGAATGTGGACATGCCGATTTGCAGCGCCATCAACCAAGTGCTTAATCACAATGCGTCGATTGATGATATGCTGCGCGGATTGTTGGACCGCCCGTTCCGCGACGAGCTCGGGTAAGCGACATTGCGCATTTTAAAAGGAATGGGGAGTCGCGGTGAGCAAAACCGTTAACCTTTATCCGGTCATTCTTTCGGGCGGCAGCGGCTCACGGTTGTGGCCGCTCTCGCGCGAAGAGTTCCCCAAGCAGCTGCAGCCGTTGATCTCCGAGCGCAGTCTTTTGCAGGAAACCGCTCTACGTTTAAGAGCGATGCCGGAAGGGGCCCGGTTTTCCGTCGAGCCGCCCATCGTGGTGTGTAATGAGGCGCACCGCTTTATTGTCGCCGAACAGCTGCGCGCCGTTGATGTCGAGCCCAAAGCCATCGTGATCGAGCCCATGGGCCGGAATACAGCGCCGGCGGCCTGCGTTGCGGCGCTGCTTTTGGAAAAAGATCCCGATGCATTGATGCTCATCATGCCGTCGGATCATCTTGTCAAAAAACCGGAGGCATTCCGCGTTGCCGTGGCAACGGCTGTGCCTGTCGCCAGCTCTGGGCATCTGGTGACGTTCGGCATTCAACCAACATCGCCGTCCACCGCCTACGGATACATCAAGCGCGGCAGCGCTTTGCCCAGCGCCCACGATGCAAATCAAGTCGAGCGATTTGTCGAAAAACCAGATGAAACGACGGCGAAAAAATTTCTGAAGACCGGGGGATACTTTTGGAATGGCGGAATTTTCCTGTGCCCGGTCAGTCTGTTTCTCTCGGAACTGGACCGCAACGAACCAGCCATTGGCCCAGCCTGCCGCGCGTCATTGGCAAAAGGGCAAAACGATCTCTTCTTCTTTCGTCTGGATAGCGAAACCTTCGCCAAGGTACCCTCGCAGTCTATCGATTATGGGATTATGGAGCGGACCGACAAAGCCGCAGTGGTGCCGGTGGACATGGATTGGTCCGATGTGGGCTCGTGGGGCGCGCTGCACGCCGAAACCAAAAAGGACGGCGCGGGCAACACCATTCTTGGCGACGTGATGGCGCTTGGTGCCGAGAACACTTATGTGCGCAGCGAGAAACAGCTGACGGCTGTGATCGGAGTGAAGGACCTTGTGGTGGTCGTGACCGCCGATGCGGTGCTCGTGGCCGACAAAGCTCATGATCAACAGGTCAAACAGATTGTCGAGAAACTGAAGGCGGATGGACGCGTGGAGGCCACCGCGCAGGCGCGCACGTACCGGCCCTGGGGCTGGTTCCAGACCATGGATGAAGGCGCGCGGTTCAAAGTGAAGCGCATTTGCGTCAAGCCGGGCGCGCAGCTGTCTTTGCAAAAGCATTGGCACCGCAGTGAACATTGGGTGGTGGTGACGGGCACCGCTGTTGTGACACGAGAAAAAGATGATTTCATTCTGCGCGAAAACGAATCCACGTTCATACCAGCGGGAACCGTGCACCGTCTTGCCAATCCCGGCCAGGTGGATTTGCACATGATCGAAGTGCAGTCGGGTGAGTATGTCGGCGAGGATGATATTGTACGCATTGTCGACGACTACGGGCGCGGGTCCGGCGGAACATCAAAGAAAACGAAAGCCAAAGCCAAATCAAAAGCCAAGAAGAAAGAGAACGTAGGACCGCGCCGCAAAGCCGACCCCAGCGCGGCCGCGCGCCGCCGTGCCGCGCGGCGGGTTGTTCGTCCATCGACAAAGTCCGCCAGTAAAAAATCCGGCACCAAGAAAACGCCGCCGAAACGCAAATAAAGCCTGATCAATTAACGGGAGAGACCGATGCTTATTGCCGCCATGTGTTTTGACAAAGCCGATCACGTTGACTTGCGCTTAAAAACGCGGGCGGAGCATTTGGCATGGATCAAAGGCTCAGGCGTTACGATCGTGTATGGCGGGCCGATGCTGGAAGACGACGGGGAAACACCAAAGGGCTCTCTTCTAATCGGAGAATTCGAGAGCGCAGATGCGGCGCGCGCGTTTTTTGAGACCGACCCCTACAACAAAGCGGGGCTATTCGAAAAGGTCGTCATCGTGGCGACTCGCCAGGTTCTGCCCGGCGCATAAATGAAGTCGGCCGGGCCGTGCTGTGTCATCTAACCGATCTTGAGGCGACCGGCGCAAAGGAAGTGGTCCGTGAGGAAAACGGGGAGCGCATTTCGCTGTTCGTGATCCGCGACGGCGAAAATGTGCGTGACTATGTAAATTCCTGCCCTCATGCGCGCCTGCCGCTCAATTGGCGTGAGGACATGTTCTTCGATCTCACCCGCCAGTATGTACTGTGTGCCAACCACGGCGCCTATTTCGACATTGCGACAGGAGCATGCGTGCGCGGCCCCTGCGTGGGCCAGTCTCTGACGCCAGTTGCGGTTATGGTGGATGCCAACGGCGCGATTCGCGCGGTTTAACGTAAACTCTTCATACGCCAAGGCGTGACTCGGTGTGCCGCGCTTGGTTATCATCGCGCCGTTCCATGCCCGGAACATATCTGGGAGGTGAGTTATGTCAGACGATCAGGTGATCGACGTCCCCAAGGCTTTCGCCATGAACGCGCTGCTCGACGACGACGAGTGCCGCGAGATGCGCGATGACGCGACCAAGGACCGGCTGACGTTCTGGCGCATGGCGGGCCAGCGGCTCGAGTGGATCACGCCCTACACCCATGTCTGCGATGTGTCCTACGACGCCGACGATCTGCACATTAAGTGGTATCAGGACGGCTCGTTGAACGCCTCGTTCAATTGTCTCGACCGGCACGTGCAGACGCGCGGGGGTCAGACGGCCATCATTTGGGAAGGGGACGATCCGAAAGAGTCCAAGCACATCACCTATGCCGAGCTTTTGGAGGAAACCTGCCGCTTGGCCAACGTGCTCAAGTCCCTCGGCGTCACCAAAGGCGACCGGGTGTGCATTTACATGCCGATGATCGTCGAAGCGGCGGTGGCAATGTTGGCCTGCACGCGCATCGGCGCGGTGCATTCTGTCGTGTTCGGCGGTTTTTCGCCCACGTCCCTTGCCGATCGCATCAATGATTGCGAGGCCAAAGTGGTCATCACCGCCGATGAAGGCCGGCGCGGAGGCAAGACGGTACCGCTTAAAAAGAATGTCGATGAGGCTCTTAAGACGTCACCGTCGGTGCGTCACACGATTGTGGTGAAAAATACCGGCGCGGAGGTGTCCATGAGTTCGCCGCGCGATGTCTGGTATCACGTGCAGATCGAGCGTGCGAATGCGTTCTGCGATCCGGTGGAGATGAACGCCGAGGATCCGCTGTTCATTCTCTATACGTCCGGTTCCACCGGAAAACCCAAGGGCGTACTGCACACCACCGGCGGCTATCTCGTCTATGCCGCCATGACCCATGAGTATGTCTTCGATTATAAAGAGGGCGATGTCTATTGGTGTACGGCCGACGTGGGTTGGGTCACAGGGCACAGCTATATTGTTTACGGCCCGCTCGCCAATGGTGCGACCACGCTGATGTTCGAGGGGGTGCCCAACTATCCCGACACCTCGCGCTTCTGGCAGGTGGTGGACAAGCACGGGGTCAACATCTTCTACACGGCGCCGACGGCCATTCGTGCGCTCATGCGCGATGGCGACGCGCCTGTAAAGCGCACCTCGCGCGCGACCCTGCGCCTGCTGGGCACGGTTGGCGAACCCATCAATCCCGAAGCCTGGCTTTGGTATCACCGGGTGGTGGGCGACGGGCGCTGTCCTATTGTCGACACGTGGTGGCAAACCGAAACCGGCGGTATTCTCATTTCACCCATTCCCGGATCGACGAAGCTCAAGCCGAGTTCGGCGACGTTGCCGTTTTTTGGGATTGAACCGTGCATCGTCGATGCTGACGGCAATGAACTGGAGGGGGCGTGTACGGGCAATCTGTGCATCAAGTCGTCCTGGCCGGGACAGATGCGCTCGGTCTATGGCGACCATCAGCGGTTTGTGGACACCTACTTCAAGACCTATCCCGGAAAATATTTCACCGGCGACGGATGCCGGCGTGATGAAGACGGTTATTACTGGATCACCGGTCGGGTGGATGATGTGATCAACGTTTCTGGTCACCGTATGGGCACGGCCGAGGTGGAAAGCGCCCTTGTAGGCCATGCTGGTGTTACGGAAGCGGCTGTTGTCGGATTTCCGCACGACGTTAAAGGGCAAGGCATTTACGCCTACGTCACGCTCAAGGCGGGCTTGGAGCCCAGCGAGGAGATTCGCAAGGAACTCATCGACTGGGTCGCCAAGGACATCGGTCCCATCGCCAAGCCCGATGTCATCCAATGGGCGCCGGGTCTTCCCAAGACACGCTCGGGGAAAATCATGCGCCGCATCTTGCGCAAGATTGCCGAGAATGATGTGAGTAATCTTGGCGATACATCAACGCTCGCCGACCCGTCCGTGGTGGATGATCTCGTGAACAACCGGGCCGGCAAGTAAGTCTCGCTCGTTATTTTGTGCGCCGCTTTTTCGTGGCTCGGGCGCCATCGAATGATTCGCGCGGGCAAGACGTTAGTTTTTTGCGCAAATCTTCAAGTAACCATCGGCCCGCACGGCCCGGCGGGCGGTTGGTCTCATGCACAACGTGAATGGGCAGTGACCACGGACCGTCGTCTTTTAGCTTCAATTGCTTCAGAACACCGTTTGAAATGTGCGGCTGGACCAAGTGCAAAGGCATATTGCACCAGCCGAATCCGCCAAGAAGGAATTCAAGGCGCGTACTCAAATCGGCAAAACGCCATATCCGATTTGAAATAATACCTCCCGAAAATCCGGCCGTAATTTGCGTGCGGTCGATCAATACAAGCTGAACATGCTCCTCCAAGTCGCCGCGCGTGATGGGGCGGCGGATAATAGATAGGGGGTGACCGGCTGCGGCAACCGGCACCATCGTGATGGACGCCATGAACTCTGTCGTGAGGTCCGCTTCGCGAATAGCGCGCGGTGTATACAGTCCGAGGCGCGCAGAGCCTTCACGCAATCGTTGCTCAGCACCTCCAAGTCCCTCGGTGTAAACGGTGACGGGCAGATGCGGAAAGGCATGTTCGTTCCACGTCCCCATATTTCTCACAAAAAGCAGCGCTTATTTAATGCGCAACCCAGGCGAGATTTGATTCTTATTAGCGGCGATCATTGCGCGTTTTAATCGAAATTCAATTGCGCAAAAGAACATCACTAAATCAAATGGTTAGCAGTGCACTCTTAAAAATGTATTGAAGCCTGAGGTGAATTTGCTGCAGCGATTCTAAAAATCCGAACACCGGCCCTTGCGTTCCCAGTCCCCAAAGCGAGTGGGTTCGGCCCCTTTGGGACCGCCGGTTTCCTCGATTTTCTCTCCGGAAGTGATGTGAGGCTTTTCGGAAGGTGATTTTGGCGCAAGCGCCGCCGCCTCCGGGCTTAATCCCAGCGGCGCAGGCTTCTGGTTTTTTCTTGGGCTCTCGGGCATAGGCGTAGGCTAACGAATTCGAATTCGTAAATCAGCACCTTGTTTCCGCTCTTCGGCACCATATGTCATAAGCAAGGTTTCAGGACCTGGAGTGGAAAATGAACACGATTCGGGCGGGATTGTTGCTCGCAGCAATGACCGGTTTGTTCCTCGCCGTCGGATACGTCATCGGCGGTACCGGCGGCATGGTTATCGCCTTTGCGCTTGCCTTGGCGATGAACGCTTTCGCCTATTGGAATTCGGACAAAGTCGTGCTGCGCATGTACAAGGCGCGGGAAGTAGACCGCGCGGCGGCGCCGCAGTTCTACGACCTGGTTGCGCGCCTTGCGCAGCGTGCGCAACTGCCCATGCCCAAGGTCTACATAATCGACAGCGCGCAGCCCAATGCCTTCGCGACCGGTCGCGATCCCGAGCACGCTGCGGTTGCCGCGACCACAGGTCTTTTGAATGCGCTCAATGAGGACGAGGTTGCCGGAGTCATGGCGCACGAACTCGCGCATGTGAAAAACCGCGACACATTGATCATGACCATTACGGCCACCATTGCCGGGGCGATTGGCATGTTGGCCAATTTCGCGTTTTTCTTCGGCGGCCGAAGGGAAACCGGCGGTATTCTAGGCACGCTCGCTATCATGATCCTGGCGCCCTTAGCCGCGAGCCTTGTGCAAATGGCCATTTCGCGCACCCGCGAATACGGCGCTGACGCGGGCGGCGCGGAAATATCAGGTAATCCAATGGCTTTGGCTTCGGCCTTGGCAAAGCTGGAAAGAGGCGCGCGGAGTGTTGAAAACAATGAAGCCGAAGGGAACCCGGCGACCGCGCATCTGTTTATCGTCAATCCCTTGAACGGACACCGGGCGGATAATTTGTTTTCCACGCACCCTTCCACGTCGAACCGTATTGCGCGTCTTGAAAATATGTCGGGACGTGCGCCGCGCCGTCCAACAGGACCTTGGGGTTAACGCTTTACCTTGCGGTTTTCTTGGTGCCCCGTGCGAACCCGCGGCAATGGGGTATCTCTCGAGGATTGTCCGACAGTTTCCAGCACCGCACGTCTTCAAAGCCCGCAATGCGAACCATATGCCCCAGGCAGTCCAGGGTCGGCGCCCACCAATTGGTGGGATTATCACCCAGTTGCTTGTCGGGATAAAATTCCATGATCATTTGGCGGTCTTTGTAGCCGGCCCCAAGCCCGCGATAAGGACTGTAGTCGTCGCAGATTGCACTTTCGACATAAATAGAGCCGCTGCAAACGGCTGAAAGCTTGTCGAGAGCCAGGAGCGGATGGCGCAAATGATAAAGGGTGCCGAAAAAGAAGACGGTATCGAACGTTCCGATATTGTCCGGCGTAAAGTCGTAGATGTTTCTCTCTTCTCGGCGGCACACGCTGTCCTCGAAACCAAACGCCTCGCGGCAGAGGTCGAAGGTCTCCCACTTTTTTGCACGACCGACGTCATGATGCTCATCGAGGCTGTCGGAAAAGTCGTCGATGGCCAGAACCTCCGCCGCGCCGCGCCTCAAGGCTTCGAATGTCCAATAGCCGTCCCAGGCGCCGATATCGAGAACGCGCTGTCCACGCAGGGACTCTGGGATGCCGTAGCTTGCCGGCGAGAGCGGCGCCCATCCAGGTGTGATGATCCCTCCAGGGAGTTCAATACGGTGATACTAATAGGGAACCGACTCTACCTTTGCTCGAAGTTCATTGCTCATAGACGGTTCCGAAACGTGATTTCATAAACAGACCAGCGTCATAACACACAAATGCCGCGCTGGTAGCGATTGACTCAGCATCAAAAGATGCGACATCTGTGTGATGTCTTCAGCTCAGAGCAATCTTAATTCAATGAGCGGCGGTGAGAAAGCCGGCGACGATCTGGCCGCGCGTGGGGTTGCACGTGAAATCCTGAGCGGTGTTCTGCGAAAGCATCGCAGCGCCGATGATTTGTTTGATATGGCCGTAAGCGCCCTAGAACCGCGTGATCGGGCATTTGTCCGGTTGCTGACGGCAACGACATTGCGTCGGTTGGGGCAGATCGATGCGGCACTGGACGTATTTCTGAAAAAACGCCCCACGGAGTCCGTCATGGATGTCCTGCGTCTTGGGGCTGCGCAGCTCCTGTTTCTGGACACCCCGCCGCATGCTGCCGTTGCAACGTCCGTCGCGCTGGCCAAGCGCGACCACCAAAAGCTGGCAGGACTCGTGAATGCCGTGCTTCGCCGCATCTCCGAAAAGGGCAAGGATATTGTTGCAAAGCAGGATGCGGAAAAACTGTCTGCACAGCCGTGGCTTTGGGACTCATGGTTGGCGGCCTACGGTGAGCCCGTCACGCGAGGGATCGCGGAGGTCCACTTTTCCGAGCCCCCGCTCGACATATCGCTCAAAGAGCCGTCGCAGGCCGGCGAGTGGAGAGACAAACTTGCCGGAAAGCTATTACCCACCGGAACACTGCGGTGCTCGGCCTCGGGCAAGGTGCAAAATATGGACGGGTTCGACGAGGGGGCATGGTGGGTTCAGGATGCAGCCGCCGCGCTTCCCGCACGTATTGTGATTCACGCACTCAAGACAGACGGCGGAACATCTGTCATCGATCTTTGCGCCGCGCCGGGTGGAAAGACCGCGCAGTTGGCGGCGGCCGGATTTGATGTCACTGCCGTTGATATTGACGGTAAGCGGCTGGAGCGGGTGCATCAAAATTTGGGTCGGCTGAGGTTATCGGCAGAGGTCGTCACCGGCGATGCATCGTCGTGGCGCCCGAAGCAATTGGCCGATGCGGTGTTACTGGATGCGCCGTGTTCGGCAACCGGTACGATTCGGCGTCATCCCGATTTGCCGTTCCTGAAACGGCCCTCGGATATTCCAGCGCTGCACGCAAGGCAGGTTGCGCTTCTTCAGTCAGCCTGTGAAATGGTGCGGCCGGGCGGAGCCGTCCTGTACAGTGTCTGCTCATTGCAGCCCGAAGAACGTCGCCGGGTTGTGGAAGAGGTGCTGACTGCGCGGGAGGATTTCACGCTCGAAAAAATTCCGCCGGCGGCCGTGGGCGGCGAATCCCAATTCATTTCCCCCAAGGGAGAACTGCGGTGCTTGCCCTGTCAGTGGCCCGAACACGGCGGTTTGGACGGATTTTATGGCGCTTTACTGCGCCGCTCGGCTGTTACGTAAAAACCCCTATTGCAAATCATTCGCATATGCCCTAAATGCAAAAGGTAGGGAATGCGAGTGATTTGCATTCCTGGGCTTTTGAGGTGCCGCACGAATGTACGTTTGTTTGTGTAACGCTTTGACCGATCAGGATATTTCCCAGGCTGCGGCGCGGGGCGCACGGTCTGTGGATGAGGCCTACCAGATGTTCGGAACCGACGTTTGCTGCGGCCAGTGCACCTGCATGGCGCAGGACATTATCGATTCGAAAGGCGCACCGCTCTCTGGCGGTCTTGCTCTTCAGGCCGCCGAATAGGCCCGGTCGCCGCTTCTTACTTAATCCTCTGCTGCTTTGCTCTGGAGTTGGATGTAGTTCTCCAGTCCCATGCGGTCGACTTGTTCAAGCTGGGTTTCCAGAAAATCGACGTGCTCTTCCTCTGATTCGAGAATGTCTTCAAAAAGCTCGCGCGAAACGTAATCGCCGACCTTCTCGCAATAGGCAATGGCGTCCTTGAGGGCAGGCATGGCCTGCATCTCCAAGGTTAGATCGCATTGCAGGATCTCTTTGACGTCCTGGCCGATCATCAGTTTGCCTAGGTCCTGAAAATTGGGCAGACCTTCCAGAAAAAGAATCCGCTGCGTCAGTTTGTCCGCGTGCTTCATCTCGTCGATGGACTCTTCGTACTCGTATTTGCCAAGGCGCGTTACGCCCCAATCTTCGAGCATGCGCGCGTGCAAGAAGTACTGATTGATGGCCGTCAGTTCGTTCTTCAGGACAGTGTTGAGGAACTTGATGACGTCTTTATCGCCTTTCATGGGGGGAGTCCTTTGTACGTGATGTTCAATCGCGTGCATGGTCGCGCGCCGCGTGCGCTGCGTCAACAACTAGCGCTGCGAGTGATTCTATTTTGCGTTTAAACTTTGCGCGTAAATATGAAGCGGCTTGTCATTGCGCACCCATTCACCGTCTTGCTGTGAGCCGAGGCGCTTCGCAACAGCAATGGACTTCACGTTTTCAGGATCGATGAGATGAATGACGCGCGGCCATTTCAGTGTATTGCGCGCATAAGTCAATGCGGCTTGTGCCGCCTCGGTCGCATACCCATGGCCCCACATCGGCTTTGCGATCGTCCATCCGATCTCTTGATCCGGCCATGACTCCGGATAAAACGGGCCGACATAGCCGGCCAATACGCCGGACTCTTTTACTTCCACCGCCCACATTCCATATCCGCGCAGCATCCAATGACCCGACAGCATGGCCATGGCGCGCCAACCATACTCACGGTCCTTGGGTTGTCCGTCGTGGGTGATGAAACGCGTGACGTCCGCATCGGCATACATTGCGGTAACTGCGTCGATGTCGGTATCGCGAAACGCTCTTAGAAGGAGGCGTTCGGTTTCAAGTTCTGGAATTTTCATGTTTGCCGAAGACGCGCCGCTAGGTCCGCTTAGATATTGTAAATGTCAGGCTTGTAGCGCTCGAGTACACCGGGCGCGGAGAACCAAGAAATGGTCTTCTCTAGCCCGCGTTTGAAACCGTCCTGCCCGCCGTACTTCGGTGTCCAGCCCAGGACGGACTTCGCCTTCTCATTGCTCGCCCACAGGCGCTCGACTTCACTGGCTTCGGGGCGCGTGCGCTTATCGTCGGACTTGATTTCAAGTTTAGCGTTCATGATTTCGCCGATCAGCGCGGCCGCATCGCCGATTGAGATTTCGAAGTTCGAGCCGATGTTGATGACTTCGCCGGTGCCGCTTCCGTCTTTTGCCATCGCATTTGCAAGCGCCATGAACCCACCCACGGTGTCCTCGACAAAATTGAAATCTCGGGTGGGATGAAGGCTGCCGAGTTTGATGGACGTTGTGCCCGCAAGGATTTGCGTGATGATGGTCGGAATAACGGCGCGCGCGGATTGGCGCGGGCCGTATGTATTAAAGGGTCTAATTACACTGACCGGTGTTCCGAACGCGCGGTGAAACGACAGTGCAATTTGATCCGCGCCGATCTTGGTTGCAGAATACGGCGATTGTCCTTGCAAGGGATGATCTTCGGTGATGGGCACAAACTGTGCCGTTCCATAGACCTCGCTTGTGGAGGTCACGATACAGCGTTTCACGCCAAGGTCCTGTGCGGCCTGCACAATATTGAGTGTACCGGTCACGTTGGTATCAACGTAGGCACCGGGCGAGTGGTAGGAATAGGGAATGGCGATCAGGGCGGCGAGATGCATCACCGTATCGCAGCCTTTCATGGCCGTGCGCACGCCGTGCCCGTCACGCACATCTCCGGCAAACACATCGATTTTGCCGCGGATGTCTTGCGGGCTGTCATCCAGCCAGCCCCAGGAATTAAAGCTGTTGTAGAGAACAAACGCGCGTACGTCGTGACCGGTAGCGGCAAGCGCTTCGACCAGGTGCGATCCGATGAACCCGTCGGCCCCCGTTACCAATATTTTCCCCAGGCTGCTCACCGCTCTCCCCTAATCCTTGCGCGCCCGCACGAATATATAATCGCCGCGCGCTGTGCTGTTGAGCATAAAGACGGCATAGAGGATATGGCTAATTAATTTCCGAACAGGTCCAAAGCGCCCCATGGTGCCCTTGTTCCCCAGAACCTCAAGGAGGTTGCGATAGAGGGGTGAATAGAATGGAAAGCCCCATTCGATAACGCGTTCCACTTTAAGTCCTGTATCCTCGATTTTTTGCTGAAGCTCGCCTTGGGCGTAATTCCGTACATGTCCGATATCGGTTTCGAAGCGGCGCATGCGCCCTTGCAGCGTAGCCACTATCAGGTGTCCGCCGGGGTTGAGCATCGCTGCCATATTGAACAGGGCCCGGGCATCGTCTTCGATATGCTCAACAACGTCCGCGCAAACGACCAGATCAAATGTCCGTGCCCAGGGCTCCGCGGCAATGTCCGCGACCTTGAATTCCCCGTTAGGCAATGTGCGGCGCGCGAGGTGAAGCGCGTTTTCCGCAATCTCGATGCCGGCGACGTTTGCTCCAGGGTGATTCTCCGCAAGGGCTTTTAAAAGCGAGCCTTCTCCGCAGCCCACGTCGAGAATGGACTGGGGCCTTAAATCAGCCGCCATGATTTTCATCAGCCGGCGAGTTTGACGTGACATGGGCCCATGGAGGCGCATGTCATCCCATCCGCCGGACCAAATGGCGTTGTAGTCAGGTGCAGCTGACGGTGCCGTGGTCATGAAACTTTACCAAGGGACTCTTCCACCACATTCAGCCATTGCGTTGCGGCGGATGTCCAACTGAAGCGCGCTTCAACGCGCGCCCGCGCTGCGCGGCCAAATACCTCACGTTTGTTCTGATCTAAAATCATTGCAGCGAGCGCCGCCGACAATTCATCGACGCTTTCCGCCGGAACCATCAGTCCTGTTTCGCCCTGAACAACGACCTCGCGCGTGCCCGAAATGTCCGTGCCGACCACCGGAAGACCCGCTGCCATGGCTTCCAATAACGCGTTGGCCATGCCTTCGTCCCGTGAGGGCAGCACGAAAATATCGGCGTTCTTATATATGCCGGGTAGCATCGCTTTGTCGGTCCAGGATTTGAACGTCATCCGGTCCATTATACCCAAATGTTGGGCCTGCGATGTGAGCGCGGCGTGTTCCGGGCCCTGACCGACGAAGGTCATGTTCCAATTCAGCTCCGGATCTAACTTGCCAAGGGCTTTAAGCAATATGTCGAGGCCCTTTTGATGCACAAGCCTTCCGACAAACAACAATTTAATGGCGTCTTGCGACGCGTAGTCAGACTTAGGTGCGATACTGTTCACATCTGCCCCGGCGGGGATGACGGGAATTTTGGTTCTCGCATCGAACCTACGGCCAAGGTCGGCTAGTCCCTGCGCATTCGCCACAACCGCTGCGGCGTCGTGCCACAGGTGACGGATGACCGGGCCGGACAGCGCATGGTAAGTGCCCAAAGTCTGCGGATCGAATCCCGGCACATCGCCTCCCTGGAGAGAGATTGCGTAGGGTGTTTTTAAAAGTCGTTTCAAAAGCCATCCGATAGGTCCGCATGGCAGAGTGAAAAATATGATCGTAAATTCGATATTCCACCGCCGTGCCCAGCCCGGGGCGCTGAGGAGAGCCGATGCCATGAACGCGAGCATTTCCGGAATGGAACACCGGTCGGCGTTCTGGCGCAGCGCCGGAATGCGCTGGACCACGACGCCGTCCTTGTCTTCCGATGCGGGAAGATCGGACCACGCGGCGGTTAGGACAAAAGGCTTGTGGCCCAATCGGGCAAACTCGCGGGCAATGTGCAATGTGGCATTGCCGCCGCCACCGCCTATGGGCGGGTACTCGTAATTCACCAATAGAATGCGGCGTGGTTGGTTCAATCTTAAACACCGACCCGTGAAACGTCAGGAACGCAGAATAGCGCGATGAGCTATCAGAATGTAGCAGGACGACACAAGCCGCGCTTCCATGACATGATGGCGGTTATTATGAAGCCGAATGCGATTTCTCCAACGTGAAAACTCTACCACCCATCGCTTTAGTAATTCTGAAGATCGTTGTTGGCCTTGCCCTCTTGGGCTTGGTGCTTTCTCGGGTGCCGTTGAAAGACGCGTTCAACGCGCTCGCCGCCCTTTCTCCAGTCGCAGTGGCCGGAGCCGTCGGTCTGTATTTTACCGCGCATTTCATCAATGCATTAAAGCTGCGCGTGTTGATGCCCGATCTGTCGATCCGCCAATCCTGGCGCTTCACCATGATAGCGGTGTTGTATGGAACAGTACTGCCCGGTCAATTGGCCGGGGATGCCGTCAAAGCATTTCGCCTGACCCGGGCCGCGTCCCGCAGCGGCGATGTCAGCGTCACAATCGGCGCCGTAACGGTTGATAAGGCCGTTGGTCTGTTTGCACTCCTGATTCTAACTGCCTTGGGGCTTGGCGTGGATGCGAGCACATTCGGGCCGGAGGCCGTGCGCTATGTCGGCGCGGGGTTGGCGCTGTTTGTATTGATGCTCGTTGTGTTGGTGGGCGCGCCAATGCCACCTTTTCTCGAAAGATGGGTGGCGCAATTCTCTGCGTGGCGGCGGATTACTCTTCGGCCGGCAACGCTGCTGCTGTCTCTCGCCTACGGACTCGTTTTCCAATGCATTTCCATCGCAGTGTTCGCGGTGCTGGGGTTTGATCTTGGATTGACTCTTTCGGCCGCCGCTTGGGCAGTTACTGTTGGGCTGGTGTCCATCATTTTGTTATTGCCGGTCACAGTGGCTGGCTTGGGGCTGCGCGACGGCTCACTGGTCGCGGTGATTGCCGTGCTCGGCCAGGACGAAAGCGCGGCGCTGGCTCTTTCATTGATTATCCTGGCGCTCAATCTGGTGGGGGCGGGCGCAGGGTATGTTTTAGACGTACTCGGAAGCGATCAGGACGACTGATCGCCTTTCTTGAGCGTGATGATCAGCGGCGTCCAACCATTGAACGTGACAATAAGCCGCGCAAGAAGGCCGCTGATTCCTATTTCGCGCAAAGCCGAAACCATGCGTTTCAATATGCCCATGGCCATCCATTCGCCGACATTTGCGTTATTCATCCGTTCGATGAATTTTTTCTCGCCAAGGGTCAGGATGGTTAAGGGACTCGAGTAGCTTATGGCTTTAATCTGACGGCGTGCCCAACGTGGGTTTATTTCGGTGCGGATGGTGGCGGCGAAGGCGGGATCACGCCGATACACCCATTTGATCCACCACCGGAAAAAGCCACTTGAAATAATCGGCGGATGAAACGCGGCGTGGTGGCCGTCGAAATAGGACATGTAATTCGGGCACACGATCTGCAATACGCCGCCCGGCTTTAGAACGCGCGCGGCTTCGCGCAAGACTTTCGCCGGGTCGTTGGTGTGCTCAAGAACGTTCGACGAGTAAACCACGTCGAAACTTGCATCGGCAAAAGGCAGGGCCTCGCCCGGCGCGTTCTTGATGCGGTTGACGTCAAGCCCGTTAGCCTCGATCAGGTCCCGTGCCACGTCGGCGGAATTATCAAAGCCCTCGCCTTCAGGCTCAACGCCCCAGGCATCTATGCTAAACTTCTTTTGCCAAACAATATGTGCGACACCGCACCCCGTACCGATCTCCAAGACCTTTTTGTTTCTGAGGGACACATACTCTTCCAACGTCTCGGCGGCTTCCTCGGCCTTGCGTGGATCAAGAGTGTCTTCTGCGAATTTGTCCGGATCAATTTTCATAAGCGGAGCGAAGTATACGCCTTGCGTTCCACGCACTTGCGCCAGAGCTTCGGGCGTAACCACGCAATACTCCGATGAGAGTTCACTTGCTCTCATGCCGGTATCTTATCATTCAGACTGTGACTGAGGGACATCCAACACCATAGAGCGAGCCGGTCGTCACGCACGCCGCTGACATGGTCTTGCCACCGTGCGTTCATTTTTCTTGCGTTTGGAAACGATGCCTCGGAATTTTCCGGCGTATTCCATCCGCGCAACCATCGGGATAGCGGTATACCGAAACCCTTCTTGCGTCGGTTCAGTATTTCCGATGGAAGTCGGCGGCGCAGCGCTTTTTTCAGTATCCATTTGGTCGTCGCGCCGCTAAGCGCGTCACCTTGCAGCTTTGCTTGCCACGGCAATTGACGCACGTAGTCAACAAGCTCGTTGTCGAGAAACGGCGCGCGCACTTCCAGGGAATGCATCATGCTTGCGCGATCGGTTTTCACGAGAATGTCGTCGGTCAAATAAAAGCGCGTATAAAAATCCAGCACCCGATCGACAAGGTGTGTGCTGTGTGTCGCGTCCCACGCTGCCATGGCCTCGCTATAAAGCTCATCGGCAGATACTCGCGTCTCAAAGATATCCGCGATTTCGTCGGGCTGCAGCGGCGCAAGCCACAACGGGTTCCAAAGATTAGGAGGGTGCTTCAGTCCTTTGAGGCCACGATTGAGTACGAAGTCCAAGCTCATATTGCGGTCCGACTGCGGCAGGCGCGCCGCAACAAAGGATACCGCTTTGTGAATCGGGCCGGGGACCAGGCGGTTATAAAGTTCGGCGCGGTTCAACACCCGGAATGGATCGTACCCGGCAAACAACTCATCGCCGCCGTCTCCGGACAAGGCGACGGTCACATGCTTGCGAGCGAACGCCGACAACATCGCGGTGGGCAGAACAGAGCTGTCGCCCAACGGCTCACCTAAGCGCGCCAATAAGTCGGGCACAGTCTTTTGAGACGCTTCGAGGTCGCAAATTTCCAGATGATGGGTGCTGCCGACATGCAGCGCAACTTCTTCGGCGAACGCGGACTCGTCATAACTTGTCTCGCGAAACCCCATCGAAAATGTTTTGAGTTCGGATGCAGGTCGGGCATTTGCAGCGAAACTCAGCACCGCACCGGAATCAATGCCGCCGGATAGGAAAATGCCCAGCGGCACGTCACTTTCGAGCCTGGATGCCACCGCCCGCGCCAGAAGGGCCTCCACCTCTTCGGCCCAATCATTGGCGTTACCGTTGAGTTCCCCTGGGGGTTCGATTTCAAAGCGCCAATAGGCCTTTACATCAAATGCGCGCGTTTGCGCATCAATGGTCATGAAATGCCCGGCAGGCAGTTTGAACACATTTTCAAATGGTGAATGGGCGCCGGGAAAGAACCCATGAGCAAAATATTTCATGAGGCCGGTTTTCGAGAGGCTCGCCGCGCGCGCCGTTGGGTGCTTGCGTAACGCCGGCAGTTCGGATGCAAAAACAAATCCATCGTTGCTCGGCATGTAGAACAGCGGCTTTTCGCCAAAGCGGTCCCGGGCCAATGTGAGTGATTTGCGGTGCCGGTCGTAAATAGCAACAGCGAACATGCCGTTCAGCCGCGCCCACATTTCCGCGCCCCAAACCTTGAAGCCGTGCAGCAAGACTTCGGTATCGGAGTGGTCCGTTTGAAATTTGCAGCCGCGAGCCTCGAGTTGTCGCCTCAAGCCACGGTGGTTGTAAATCTCGCCATTGAATACGACGCAGATATCACCGCTCGCATCCCACATGGGCTGTGTGCCGCCGGGCAGGTCCATCACTGCCAATCGTCGGCTCCCCAGAAATACAGGGAGGTGTTGATCGGAAAAATGACCCTCGCCGTCCGGACCCCGGTGCAGGAGCGCATCGGTCATCGCTTTGATGTCGCCCGCCGATCCGGCGCCAATAAAGCCGGCAATCCCGCACATACCGCGTGCTTACGAAGATGGGCGCACGTCGTCGGCGCCTTCGAAATTGAGCCGGTCCTTGACCGCGTAGGGTCGCTTGTCCTGGGACTCGTAGTAGATGCGCACCAGAACTTCAGCCAGCAGCCCCATCAACATGCACATTACGCCCGTGATGAATCCCAAGGTAAACAACAGCGGCAGCGGTGTTTCAACGAACGACGTGCCTTCAAAAAATTTCAGGTACAGCGCCCATAGTCCGGCAATGAGGGAAATGCCGAAAAAGCCGAGCCCCACCGTACCGAAAATATAGATGGGCTTGGTTTCGTATTGGGTAAGAAACTTGACGACCATCAGGTCGAGCAAAACTTTGAAGGCTCTATTGAGGCCGTACTTGGAGCGGCCGGCTTGGCGCGGTTTGTGCGCAACAGGAAGCTCGGCCACCCGCGCACCTTGCCAATTCGCATAAATCGGCACGAAGCGATGCATCTCTCCATAGAGGCGGAAGCCTTCAAGGACTTCGCGGCGATAGGCTTTCAAGGTGCAGCCGTAATCGCGCAACTTAACGCCCGAAACGCGGCTGATGATCGCGTTCGCGATGCGGCTGGGAAACGTGCGCGTCCAATAATCGTCCTGGCGATTCTTGCGCCACCCGGACACCACGCCGTATCCCTCGTCCAGTTTGTCGAGCAGTTTGCCGATATCCGCCGGATCGTTTTGCAGATCCCCGTCCATCGGCACGATCACCTCGCCCTTGGCATGATCGATCCCGGCCATCATTGCAGCGGTCTGCCCCACGTTGCGTTTGAAAATCACCACCTTCAGATGCGGATTGGTTTGAGCGGCGTAGGTAAGTTTTTCACTGGTCCCGTCCCGCGAGCCATCGTCGATAAAGATGACTTCGAACGGTCGGCCAAGGGCCTCAAGCGCCGGAATCAGGGATGCAATCAGGGCATCCACGTTTCCCGCTTCGTCGAACATTGGAATGACGACGGATATGAGGTCTTTTTTGCTCACGGCTCGGTTTCGCTCCCACGCGCCAATATAAGGCGTCGTTGCTATCCTTGTTGTACGTCCCGGCGCAGCGTGGGAAAAGCAAATTTATTCAATGCGTTAACCTTCTGCCTTGCAAGCGGGTAACTCGACGCCCCATATGGCCCGTGATAAAAGGCGGCCACATCCCAGTCTGTAACGTTGAAATTACCTCATGAAGTCCTGTGCAAAGTGTCTGATTCCCGAAACCGCCGAAGCCACCACATTCGACGAATCCGGAACCTGCTCTGTCTGTAACCAGATCAAGTTCAAGGAAGAAAAGGTCGACTGGGCCGATCGCGGCCGCCAGCTCGATGAACTCGTGGCCCAGTTCAAGGACAAGGGTCTGTACGATTGCGTCGTCCCCTTTTCGGGCGGTAAGGACTCGACCTATCAGCTCTGGTACATCGTTACGCAGCTAAAAATGAAGCCACTTGTCGTGCGCTTCGATCACGGTTTCTACCGTCCTCAGCTAGAGGAAAACAACAAGCGTACGTTTAAAATTCTGGGCGTTGACGTGGTCCAGTTCACGCCGTCCTGGCATGTGGTGCGCGAGCTGATGCTGGAAAGCATGAAGCGGCGCGGCGATTTTTGCTGGCACTGTCACACCGGAATTTACGCGCACACCATGCAAATGGCGCTGCGCTATGAGACGCCGCTTCTGTTTTGGGGCGAGAGCCTTGCCGAGTACCAAAGCTTTTACACCTATGAGGAAATGGAAGAGGTGGACGAGAAACGTTTCAACCGCGCCATGAACCTCGGGATGACCGCCGACGATATGTATGAATTCCTGGGTGGGCGCGTTTCAAAGCGCGACCTTTATCCGTTCGCCTATCCGCCGCGCAAAGATTTGAAGAAACTCGGTGTGCGCTCGGTGTGTCTCGGCAATTACGTGAAATGGGACACCAAGAAACAGGTGGAAATCATTAAGAAGGAGTTAGGCTGGAAAGGTGCGCCGGTCGAGGGCATCCCCAACCAGTTTGATTACGAAAAAATCGAATGTCATATGCAGGGCATTCGCGACTATCTCAAATACATCAAGCGCGGATTCGGCCGTACGAACCACTTGGCCAATATCGAGATCCGCAATGGACGCATGAGCCGCGATGAAGGCGAGCGCCTGGAGAAGGAATTCGACGGCAAGCGGCCGCCGTCCCTCGACATCTTTCTTGAGTATCTGCACATGACCGAGGAAGAGTTTTACGAGGTGGCCATGCGTCATCAGGTGGACCCGCACCGCTTCCAGCCCAATCAGGTGGAAGACGGGCCGCGCATGCCGGACATGGATAAGTGGGATCGCACCGACGTGCCGTGGCCCGATCGTCCGTCGATCAAGATCGGCGGGTAATGGGGGCGCCTGCCGCTACTCGTCCGCCCGGCGTGCATGTTGACGGAATCATCTCCTGGGGCCGTACGCTTGATGAGTACCGTGCTTTTTTTGCCCTCGATGATTTGAGTGCGTACGAATCGATTGTTGATGTCGGCGCAGGACCTGCATCTTTCACCGCCGAGGTGAATGAACTCGGTACTCCATGTACGGCGGTCGATCCCATGTACGTGGCCGACGATGTAGAGCAAATTCGCGCCAAATTCGAAGCAACGCGAAAAGACGTTCTCACGAGTTTTGAAAAAAGCCCTGAGAGATTTCTTTGGGGGTATTACGGCACGCCCGAGCGTCTCCAGACAATCCGGCGCGGCGCGCTGGAACGATTTCTGGTTGATCGTGCCGAACATGCAAGTGAGCAACGATATGTGCCTGCGCGCCTGCCAGCGCTTCCTTTCGAGGATGGAGATTTTGACTTGGCGCTTTGTTCGCATATGTTGTTTTTGTATTCCCATGTTCTCGACGTTGAATTTCATTTACGTGCCGTCGAGGAGTTGTTGCGGATAGCGCGAGAGGTCCGAATATATCCGCTCGTCGCCCTCGAAGGCGGTCCCTCACCTTATTTGGAAGCTGTCGTGAACAAGTTGAGAGAAACCGATGTCGCGCTTGAACTTGTGCCGGTGAAATTTGAGCATCTCCCGGGCGCGACGAAAATGTTGCGTATATTTGTATGACCACCGTCGCCATTGTCGACTACGGACGCGGGAATGTGCGCTCGGTTTCAAATGCCGTAGAATATTGCGGCGGCGATGCGGTCGTGACATCCGATGCCAAGATCATCGATGATGCCAGCCATATCATCTTGCCCGGTGTCGGCGCCTTCGGCGACGCCATGGATGCTCTGAACAAAAGGGAACTGCCGGGAATTCTGCATCAGCAGGTATTCGAGAAAGGCAAACCCTTTCTGGGTGTGTGTCTGGGCATGCAGCTTCTCGCCGACAAAAGCCTGGAGCACGGCGAGCATAAAGGTCTGGGCTGGATTGCCGGTGAGGTTGTGAAGCTGGAACCCGGCGCGGATGGACTGAAAATTCCGCACATGGGGTGGAACAATATCGAGATTGAGAATGCGCATCCGCTGTTTGAAGGGTTTAGCCCTGCACAGCTGAATTTTTATTTTGTGCACAGCTTCCATTTCAGCCCCGCTGATTCGAATGCCGTTGTTGCGCGATGCGCCTACGGGACGAACTTTGCCGCGGCGGTGGCCAAGGACAACATTGCAGCCATGCAGTTTCATCCGGAAAAGAGCCAGGACTCAGGCATAGAAGTGCTTGAGCACTTCATCGATTGGTCGCCATAGGGTGCCGCCGTGCTGAAGAAACGCATCATTCCCAAATTCCTTCTGCGCAACGGGCGGCTCGTAAAGTACGTGCGGTTTTTTGATGAAGAACGTGAGGCCGGCAACCCCGTGTCCACTGCGCGGGTCTATAACGATTACGGGGCGGACGAATTTATCATTTTGGACATCGCGCCCAGCGAAGCGTCCCGGCAAGGGGTTTTGGAAAGCGTCGCCAAGATGAGCGAGCAGATCTTCATGCCTTTTACCGTGGGCGGTGGTGTGCGCACGCTCGATCACATCAATGATTTGCTCCGCGCTGGGGCCGACAAGGTTTCGGTCAATACGCTGGCTGTGCGCGACCCCGGATTTGTGAAAAAGGCAGCGCAAGCGTTCGGCGATCAGTGCATCACGGTGTCTATCGATTACAAGGAGATCGCGCCGGGTGTGAGCCGTGTTTTCGTTGACGGCGGTCGCGAAAAGACAACGGAAAATCCTCTCGAGTTTGCCCAGCGCATGCAGGATATGAACTGCGGCGAAATTCTCATCACATCCATCGACAAGGATGGAACTCTATCCGGCTATGACGTCGAATTGGTGGCACGGCTCAACGAGGTGCTCGATATCCCATTGGTTGTGTCCGGCGGGTGCGGCGGCTTGCAGCATTGTATCGATGCGTTCAATGCCGGGGCCTCAGCGGTCGGCATCTCAAGCCTTTTCCTTTTCACTGACCACAGTCCCATCAAACTGCGCTCGCATCTGGTGTCCAACGGCATTAATGTCAGGGCCAGTTCGTCGAGCCGGAATTAATTCCGTCGCGCAGAGTGCATAAAACCATGGAAGAATCCGCTCACGCACCCTTTAGTCTCTCAGTTCCGTCGGCTGCGCTTCCGGAGTACGTGGCGCGGCAATTGGGCGCGTTTTATCCGGATAAGGACGAAGCGGAGTCTTTGCGTCAAATCATGGGTGATGTGCTCGAACGCCTAGAGCATTGCATTCGCCATGTGCGCATCAAAGGCTATTGGGATCACGACGGCCCGCGCTTCAATCATCTCCATTCGGATCAATACGCCGTTTTCTTATATTACGTTTCCAATACCGCCTTTAAATCCGGGATGATCGAATTGGCCGCAAAAGCCTACGGCCTCAACAAGGCTATGCATGGCCTGGATGCATTCTATGAGGTCGAACTGCCCGGCATCTTTGCCGTCGTGCATCCGGTTGGTACAGTACTCGGGCGGGCGAAGTATGCGGATTATTTTTGCTGCTACCAAAATGTCTCGGTTGGCGCAGACCCCTTTATCGCGGGCGGACCTGTATTCGGCGAAGGCGTGGTCATGTACGGCGGCAGTCGGGTCATCGGCAACGTCAAGGTCGGCGCAAACTGCTTGATCTCAGCGGGCGCCACAGCGATTTCACGCGCCGGTTCTGTGTTCGACGTACCGGACGGGCACGTTGCATTCAATGCGCCGGAATTTGCCGTCAAACCGTCGCGGCACAACGTCAAACGCGACATCTTCAAGGATGTAACCTAATTATGGTTACCGCAGGAATTTTTGTCTCAGTTCCCGCTTAAGAATTTTTCCGGATGGGTTACGCGGCAAGCTGTTGGTGAGGTGCAACTCTTTCGGCACCTTGAACTTGGCTAAATGCGCTCTGCAATGCGCCTCCAGCTCACCATATTCTAAGGACTGGCCTTCTTTGGCGACGACAATGGCCACGGGCCGTTCGCCCCAGCGCTCGTCCGGTACACCGATGACTGCGGCTTCGCTCACCTGCGGCAATTGGTAAATCACTCGCTCTACTTCGCTTGACGCAATGTTCTCTCCGCCGCTGATTATCAAATCCTTCTTGCGGTCGGTGATGTAAAGAAATCCATCCTCGTCTATATAACCTACGTCGCCGGTACGGAACCAATCGCCGAAAAAGCTGGCTTTGGTTTTTTCCGGATCGTTCCAATATCCCTTGGTGATCTTCGGCCCACGCAGACAAATCTCGCCCTCGGTGCCGGCAGGCAATGTGTTACCGTCGTCGTCGCGGATTTCGATCTTTACATGAGGTGTGGGCCGTCCAACGGAGCCGATTTTTTTAAGCTCAAAACCAGGTTCCATCAGTGTATCGCCGCTGCAGCTTTCCGTGAGGCCATAGGCGTCGATGTAGCGCGCGGTGGGGAATAATTTGATGAAATCGAGGATGCGGGTTTCCGGCGTTTTCTCGCCGCCGCCAATCCACCATTTCAAGCTGCCGACGTCATAGGACTTCTGCTGCGCGGCGCCCAGCATCTGCATCATCATCACCGGGGCGCCCCAGGTGCAGGTGAGCTTTTCCCGCTCGATCAGCGCGAGTGCTGAGGCAGGATCGAAATCGCGCAGGATGCATACGGTGCCGCCGGCCCAAAGTACGGCAACGCCGGGCAGGTCAAATGCACCTACGTGATAAAGCGGCCCGATCATGAGGAGCCGGTCATCGGCAGTGATGCCGAGCGCGACCACGTGCTCTATGCTCTTCCAGTAGAAGTTATCGTAGGTGTGCATCACGCCTTTGGGCCGGTCGGTTGTGCCCGAGGTGTACATCAGCCGGAAAAGATCATCTGGTGCGCGGTGTGCAGTAGCCGGCGTTTCGAAATTTTCCGGCGCAAGGCTCGCGGCATTCGTTTGCGCGGCTTCGTTCAGGTAGATCACACGCGGCAGGCTCTCTGTTTGCTCCTCAAAGCCCTCATCGGCAAAAACAAGCTTGGCGCCGGCATTCTCGGTGATGTAGCGCACCTCGTCCGCCGCCAGCCGGAAATTCATGGGCAGGAAAACACCGCCGACGTGGCTCACAGCAAAGGCGATATCCAGAAAGGCGGCGGAGTTTTTCATGAACACTGCGACCACGTCGCCCGGACCGATACCTTCGCCGACGAGAAACGCGGCCGTGGCATCAATACGTTTGGCAAAGGCGGCGTAGGATATGGCCTGCTCACCGTAAATCACGGCTGGCCGATCCGGCGTCAGGCGCGCGTGATAGCGAATGAACGAGCTGAGATTGATCATCTGAAACGCCTCCTCCCGCGGGCAGGGTGGCATCCGATCAGTTGAATTGGAAGATCGTGATACGAAGGAAGGGCGATGGTGGAGCCGAGCGGGATCGAACCGCTGACCTCGACATTGCGAACGTCGCGCTCTCCCAACTGAGCTACGGCCCCGCATCGCCACTGCGAAAAGGATGCCGCCGCGCGGTCCTTCCGCAAAATCGGCGGGAGAATGGTGGGAAAGACCGGCGAAGTCAAGGCGAGGGAATGCGCCCCTAACCCCCGGAAGAGACATACGTTTTCAACCCAACCCCGCTTGCGCCGACATGGCCCGCTCAGTAGGGTAACACCTCGCGGAAGGCGCGCCGTGCCGCCGCCGCGCGGGCGCGCGCTGGCGCGGACCGGGTGTCACGGGAGGGAGAGCGGCGCATCTATGAACACAATTCTCATTCCGTTGCTGCAAGTCATCAATATGGTCCTCGACCTTTATGTATGGGTCATCATTATTTCCGTGATCCTGAGTTGGCTGGTCGCTTTCAACGTTATCAATACTTACAACCGCTTTGTGCACATAGTGATGTCGGCGCTCAGTCAGCTAACCGAACCGGCCCTGCGCCGTATTCGCCAATACTTGCCCATTTTCGGGGGACTCGATCTTTCGCCTGTGGCGCTGATTTTCGGAATTATATTTATCCAACTCATCATTCAGAGGCTCATCATTTCCCTCGCCTCGTGACGAAGAATTCGTATTTCTGGATCGATGCGGGCGGCCTCGTTCTTACGATAAGAGCCAGTCCGAAGGCCTCGCGCAACGCCTTGCTCGGGGTCATGGAGACGCCGGAAGGTCCGGCTCTCAAGGTCGCGGTGACCGCGCCGCCGGACAAGGGCAAGGCAAACGCCGCGCTTATAGACTTGATGGCAAAGACATTCGGGGTTTCAAAATCGAGTATAACTTTGGTTGCGGGTGAGACGGACAGGCATAAAATCCTGCGCATCGGTGGTAATGCCGACGAACTGAAAACGATTGCGCAACGGTGGATGGGTTCATGAGTTCAGCGAAAATCATAGACGGCAAGGACGCTGCGGCCCGCCTCAAAGCTGGCGTGACCGAGGCCGTGTCGGCTCTCAAGGCCAAGCACGGCCTGGTCCCGGGATTGGCGACGGTGCTGGTGGGCGAAGACCCGGCCAGCCAGGTCTATGTGCGCAATAAACAGAAAACGGCAACCGCGGCGGGTATGAATTCCTTTCAGCACGATCTGCCGGCCGAGACGAGCGAAGCAGATCTTTTAAAACTGGTGCGGGAGTTGAACGAGGATCCGGCGGTGAACGGCATTCTCGTGCAGTTGCCGGTGCCCAAGCACATCGACCCGTTCAAGGTCATCACGACTCTTTTGCCCGCCAAGGACGTGGACGGTCTTCATCCGGAAAGCGCGGGCCGACTGATCGCCGGTGGCGACGCGCTTGTGCCCTGTACGCCTCTGGGCTGCTTGATGCTTTTGAAGGATACGCTCGGCGATCTTACCGGGAAGAATGCGATTGTGGTGGGCCGCTCGAACCTTGTCGGCAAGCCTATGGCGCATCTTTTGCTCAATGAAAATTGCACGGTGACCATCGCGCACTCCCGCACCCAGGACTTGCCGGGGCTTTGCCGTACCGCCGACATTGTGGTGGCCGCCGTCGGCAAAGCGGAGATGGTGCGCGGAGACTGGATCAAGCCGGGGGCAACTGTGATCGACGTCGGCATCGTTCGCGTGCCGGCGGCTGACGGCAAAACCAAACTCGTCGGTGACGTGAAATTCGATGAAGCCAGTCAGGTCGCCGGCGCCATCACACCGGTGCCGGGCGGCGTTGGCCCCATGACCATCGCCTGCCTGATGGTGAATACCCTTAAGGCATGCTGCGCGCAGCACGGCGTCACCGATGTTCCGCTGCCCTTGACCTTGCCGCCCAAAACTGACGCTTAGTCGAACTTGCTGAAATCGGGCGCGCGCTTTTCGAAGAAGGCCGTGGCGGCCTCTTTGAATTCCGCGGAGACCAGGCGCTCACGCACCACTTCATTCTCTTCCAATATGCGCTTTGCGATGTCCGGCGCATTGCCGCGCAACAGGGCCTTGGCCTGGCGCAACGCGGCCGGGGGTTTAGCCGCCAGCGCCCCCGCTTTGGCCATCGCCGTTGTCACGAGTGCGTCTGCCGGAACAACCTCGTTGATAATCCCAAGGCTCGCTGCGCGCTCGGCCGTGAAGGGCTCGCCCAGCATCAAAAGCTCGGCGGCTTTCACGTGCCCGAGCATGCGCGGTAAAAGCAGCGTCGAGGCATATTCCGGCACGATGGCGATGTTGACAAACGGCAGCTGAAATTTCGCCTTGGGCACCGCATATGCCAAATCACAATGAAGCAACAAGGTTGTACCGATCCCGATGGCCAATCCGTTCACGGCGGCGACCACGGGCTTGGGAAATGTGGCCAGCGTGTCCATGAACCGGAAGACCGGAGCGTCCCGCGTATCTGGCGGATTGTCGAGAAAGTCCTTCAAATCGTTACCGGCTGAGAAGCTATCTCCGCTGCCGGTCATAACGACCACGCGCACGCTCTTGTCGTCGGCGGCTTTGGACAACGCATCCGCGCCGTCCGCGTACATCGAAGATAGAATAGCGTTTTTCTTATCCGGACGATTGAAGCGGAGAGTTAGAACGCTACCGTTTTGCTCCGTATGGATGAAGCTCGCCATATACGCCCCTCCTCCTGTACCGCGCGTCTACTTTTCCGCCATCTTGCCCAAACGCAAGCGCAAGGCATTCAGCTTGATAAAGCCTTCCGCATCGTACTGATTGTACACCGAGTCTTCCTCGAAGGTGACGTAGTCCAGGTGGTAGAGGGAATTCGGCGACTTGCGCCCCACGACCCACGCATGGCCCTTGAAAAGTTTCAAGCGCACAACGCCATTGACCCGCTCTTGGGTTTTGTCGATGGCGGCCTGCAGCATCTCGCGCTCCGGTGCGAACCAATAGCCGGTGTACACAAGCTTGGCATAACGCGGCATCAACTCGTCTTTGAGATGCGCGGCCTCTCGGTCGAGCGTGATGCTTTCCATCGCGCGGTGGGCAACGCTCAAGAGCGTGCCGCCCGGCGTTTCATAAACACCGCGGCTTTTCATGCCCACATAACGGTTTTCCACCAAATCAAGACGGCCGACGCCGTTGCGCCCGGCAATCTCGTTCAGTTTTGCCAGAAGCGACGCAGGAGAGAGTTTCTCCCCGTTCACGGCCACGGCATCGCCCTTGGCGAATTCGATCTCGACGTATTCCGGCTTATCGGGCGCGGCCTCCGGAGAAACGGTCAGGCGGAAAATGTCTTCGTCCGGCTCCACCCAGGGATCTTCCAGGGCTTTGCCTTCGTAGGAGATGTGCAGAAGGTTCGCATCCATCGAATACGGTGCTTCGCCGCGCTTATCTTTCGGAATGGGAATCTGGTGTTGCTCGGCGTATTCGATCAGTTTGGTGCGCGAATTCAAATCCCATTCGCGCCACGGCGCGATCACCTTGATGTCCGGCTTCAAAGCGTAGGCCGATAACTCGAACCGCACTTGGTCATTGCCCTTGCCGGTGGCGCCGTGCGCGATGGCATCCGCGCCGGTTTCCACCGCGATCTCGACTTGCCGTTTGGCAATGAGCGGTCGCGCGATGGAGGTGCCGAGAAGATAAACGCCTTCATACATGGCGTTGGCGCGGAACATGGGAAATACGTAATCGCGCACGAACTCTTCACGCAGATCCTCAATGAAGATCTGCTTGATGCCGAGCAATTCTGCTTTCTTGCGCGCCGGTTCAAGCTCTTCGCCTTGACCGATATCAGCGGTGAATGTGACAACTTCACAATTCTTTTCGGTCTGCAGCCAGCGCAGGATGATCGATGTATCAAGTCCGCCCGAATAGGCGAGGACAACTTTTTTGGGTTGTGTGCTCATGTCAGCGTCCCGGTTGAGAATTGGCGCGCAGTATAGGGAGCGCCGATGCGGGAGCAAGGGCTGCGTTGGGTCTTATGGCTGGCCTTACCAGCCGCCTCCACCACCGCCGCCGCCGCCTCCGCCGGAAAACCCGCCTCCGCCGCCCGAACCGGAACTGGGTGGAGCCGAGGCCGTCGCAACAGATTGGGTCAACGCCGAACTCATCGAGCTCAACGCGTGCGATCCCGAGCGCCAGCGGCCCGAATACCAGCGCGGCCGGTAGGCGTCCCCGTCCCACCTCTCGCCTTGCGTTTGGGCGACGCGGGCAAGGGCCCGATGCGTTCGCGGTGGGTCCTGGTATCTACGATTCTTCAAATGCGGCCGCGCTGTGGCCGCAGAAAATGTTTCCTAAGGACCCAAGATACGGGGAGTGGAAAGCCTATATGGATACTCTCGAAGCTAGCTAAGCCGTCATTGGGGTGACAGCGCCGCTTCCTTTTCCGCCCAGGCTTTTTCAGCCTGCTGACGCCGCTCTCGCGCTGAGAGTTTTTCCGAATCCGTTTTGAGTTGGCCGCAGGCCGCTAGAATGTCTCGTCCCCGCGGTGTGCGGATGGGAGCCGTGAACCCTGCGTCCCAAAGAATCTGGGCAAAGGATTCGATGGTTGCGTCGTCAGAGCACTCATAGGGCGCGCCCGGCCATGGATTGAACGGAATAAGGTTGAATTTGCACGGGATGCCTCTGACCAGTTTGATCAAGGCGCGCGCATGGGCTGGTGTGTCGTTGACATCTTTCAGCATCACGTATTCGAACGTAATGCGCCGCGCATTGCTGGCGCCCGGATAGTCCCGGCAGGCCTGCATCAATTCCTTCAACGGATATTTCTTGTTGATGGGCATGATGACATTGCGCGTGTCATCGTCTGGGGCGTGTAATGAGATCGCCAGATTGACGCCGAGTTCTTCCCCGCATCGTCTAATCTCCGGTACCACGCCGGAGGTGGACAGGGTAATGCGCCGGCGTCCCAGAGCTATGCCGTCGTCGGCCATGATAATTTTCATGGCTTTGGCAACTTCATCGAAGTTGTACAGCGGCTCACCCATGCCCATCAGAACGATATTGGACAGCATGCGTCTTTCGTCGGTGGGCGTCGGCCATTCGCCATAGCTGTCCCTCGCCACCATGAACTGTCCGACAATTTCTCCAGCTGTCAGATTGCGTACCAGGCGCTGTGTGCCCGTGTGGCAAAACCGGCACGTCAGCGTGCATCCAACCTGAGAAGAGATGCACACCGCGCCCCTGTCGTCTTCGGGGATGAAAACCGATTCCGCTTTTTGGTCATCGGCAAACTGCATGAGCCATTTGCGGGTGCCGTCCACGGAAGTTTGTTCGCGCGCCACAGTCGGGCGGGCAATGACAAAGCGCTCTTCAAGTTTTGACCGAAGATCCTTGGAGAGGTCTGTCATGTCCGCGAATGCGCCGACGCCGCGGTGATACATCCAGTGCCAGATCTGCTTGGCGCGGAACGGTTTCTCGCCGAGCTCGACAAGCACCTCGCTCAATGCCTCGCGGCCGAGGCCGATCAGATTAAGTCGTGCTTCAGCCATGAGCGCTGAGGTCCTTGATGGTGGCCTTGTCACTGCACAGGGCGCAGGCCGGGTCAGGATTGATTTTGACTTGGCGCATGGCCGCCGAAAGAGCGTCGTAGATGAGCAAGCGGCCCGCCATACCCTCGCCTATGCCGAGCAGTTCCTTGAGCACCTCCGTGGCCTGGAGCGTTCCCATGACCCCTGCCACGGCACCAAGGACCCCAGCCTCTTGGCACGTGGGAATCTGGCCATCGGGCGGCGGCTCCGGGTACAGGCAGCGGTAGCACGGGCCGCCCTCATGCGGTTTATAAGTGGAAAGCTGTCCGTCAAAACGCAGCACCGCGGCAGATACCAAGGTCTTCTTTGTGAAATAGCAGGCATCGTTGACGAGAAAGCGTGTCGGGAAGTTGTCGCTGCCGTCCGCAATCACGTCATAACCGCTGATCAAGTCCACCGCGTTGGCGGCATTGAGACGCGTCGCATGCTCGATGATTTTTACATCAGGGTTGATGGATGCGACAGCCTCCTTGGCGCTGGATGTTTTGCTGGTACCGATACGCGCGCTTGTATGCGCGATCTGGCGTTGTAGGTTTGAAAGATCGACCTTGTCGTCATCGACAACACCGATGGTCCCCACTCCGGCGGCCGCCAAATACAGGATGACAGGAGAGCCGAGCCCGCCTGCGCCGATCACCAGCACCTTGGCGTTCAGCAGTTTTTCCTGCCCGATACCGCCGACCTCCTGCAGAAGGATGTGCCGTGCGTAGCGCTGAATCTGTTCTTCGGAAAAATCCATGTGCGCCGGATGCGCTTACGCGCCCTTTGCAACGCCGGTTGAACCGAACCCGCCCGCACCGCGATCGGAGTCCGGCAATTCGTCTTTTTCTTCCCACATCACGGTGCGTACCGGTGCGATCACCATCTGCGCAATGCGCGCGCCGCGGCTCACGGTGAAGGGCTCAGCGCCGTGATTGACCAGAATAACGCCGACTTCGCCGCGATAGTCGGCATCAATGGTGCCGGGGCTATTGAGCACCGTAACGCCGTTCTTTGCCGCCAAGCCTGAGCGCGGGCGCACCTGCGCTTCGAAGCCCGCGGGCAGTGCGATGGAAA
This sequence comes from uncultured Rhodobacterales bacterium, assembly GCA_964475755.1. Lineage (GTDB taxonomy): Bacteria > Pseudomonadota > Alphaproteobacteria > Rhodospirillales > Rhodospirillaceae > UBA11612. The sequence continues at coordinate 158,325 of CAYYXR010000001.1, read as the reverse complement.
ATCCCGTGGGGACGATTGTGTGCTTGCCCGGCGCGATCACAACGTCTTCATCAACAGCTGCACATAAATCCATCCCGGCCGACTGACTGGTTTGGTAGGCCGGTAAGGGAAGGTCACCGGCATTGGGAAGACGTTTAATTGCAACGGAAGTCACGACAGGCACGGGTCTAGCCTCACAAATTTTGTTCAGCGAATTTGACGATACGCTCGGCCAGCCTTTCGGCCACGGCGCGTTTTTGCATGGTTGGCCAGTCTTCAACGCCCTCGGCGGTGACCAGATGAACGGTGTTGCTGTCTCCGCCAAACGTACCGACACCTGGGGAGACGTCATTGGCCACGATCCAATCGCAGTTCTTTTTCGCGCGTTTGAGCTGGGCGTTCTCGACTACGTTCTCGGTTTCGGCGGCAAAGCCGACGACAAGGCCCGGGCGTTGCGGGCTGGGTTGAGACAGGTTTTCCAGAATGTCCGGATTTTCAGCAAGCCGAAGCTCTGGTGTCTTTTTACCCTTCTTGATTTTTTGTCCCGTTTGACCGGCAACCGACCAATCAGCAACAGCGGCGGCGCAGACAAGAATCTCTGCTGGCAGTGCTTCGCCGCAAGCCTTCATCATTTGCGATGCTGTTTGTACGCGTACGGTTGTGACGCCGTCCGGGTCGGGCAGATTGGTCGGGCCAGTCACCAGGGTCACCGCAGCGCCGAGGTCCGATAGCGCTTTGGCAACAGCGTGTCCTTGTTTGCCCGATGAGCGGTTGGCGATATAGCGCACCGGATCAATGGGCTCATGCGTGGGCCCGCTGGTGACCACAGCGCGAAACCCTTTAAGTGGGCCATCGCCGCTGCTTTTTTGGAAGTGGCGTGAAAGCGCCGCAATGATGTCCGGCACTTCGGCCATGCGTCCGTCGCCCACTTCCCCGCAGGCAAGGTCGCCCGCACCCGGTCCGACCACTTGCACTTCGCGGTCTTTGAGTGTCTGCAAATTTGCCTGCGTCGCCGGATGAGTCCACATCATCACATTCATGCTAGGCGCGATCACCACCGGCTTGTCCGTGGCCAGCAATGCGGTGGTGGCCAGATCGTCGGCAATGCCCATGGTCATTTTTGCCATGATGTAGGCCGTGGCTGGGGCAACCAGCAAGATATCGGCTTCGCGGCACAAGCGGATGTGTCCCATCTCTGCTTCATCGGTGAGCGAGAACAGGTCTTGGTAGGCCTTGTTCCCCGACAGCGAGGCCAATGTCAGCGGCGTTACGAACTGCGACCCGCCTTTGGTGAGGATGCAGGTCACCATTGCGCCGCGCTCACGCAGGCGCCGGATCAAATCGGGGACCTTCACGGCGGCAATGCCGCCGGAGACGATCAAGAGGATTTTCTTGTTCTCAAGCACGTGAATTTCCAATCGTCGGCCAAGTCCGGACGGGGCGGGACTTTAACTTAATATAAGCACGGCCAATAGGCCTACCACTACCGCCCAGGGCAGCCAGGCGGGCCATCGCCGCGTCCCTTTTCCACCCTCGCTTTCGCCGCGCAAGGCTCGCGCCGTGTCGGGATGGAGCTTAAGGCCCTCGCGGGACAGGTCGGCCGTCACCGCGTCCACACGGTCGATAATGCGCGGCAGCTTCTCCAGGGTGCTCAACGCATTTGAAGCGGCGTCAGTGACCACGGCTTCCGGCCCCAGTCGCTCGCGCATCCAGCTCTCGATCATCGGCTGGGCAAGTTCCCACATGTTCACATCCGGGGAGAGCGTGCGCCCAACACCTTCGGCCAACAGCATGCTCTTTTGCAGTAAAAGAAGTTGAGGTTGAGTTTGCATCTCGAAGGTCTCGGTGATCTGGAACAGCTGTCCCAACAAACGGGCAATCGAGATATCCGAAATGGGTTTGCCGAGAATGGGTTCGGCGATGGACCGGCAGGCCTGGGCGAATCCGTCCACGGATTTGTGGTCCGGCACGTAACCCGCGCGAATATGAACCTCGGCGACCTTGCGGTAATCGCGGGTCAGAAACCCGAGCAGCATTTCTCCCAGTGTTTTTTGGGTGGGCGTATCCACGCGGCCCATGATGCCGAAGTCCATGGCAATGATGGTGCCTTCCGGCGTGACGAACAAGTTGCCCGGGTGCATGTCCGCGTGAAAGAAACCGTGATGGAAGACCATCTTGAAGAAAGCTTCCGCGGCGGTGCGCACGACCGCAACCGGATCGACATTCATTGCCGCGACGGCCTTGGCATCATCCACCCGCGCGCCGGAAACGCGCTCAAGGGTCAGCACCCGCTCAGAGGTGCGCTGCCAATCCACGGCAGGTACGCGAAAGGTTGGATCGCCGGCGAAGTTTTCTTTCATCTCTTCGGCGGCGGCGGCTTCGAACCGTAGATCCATCTCGATGCGCGCGGTTTCCTCGAACGTGCGAACCACCTCAACGGGTTTGAGGCGCTTCAACTTCGGGAAAAGTGATTCGGCAAGCTCTGCCAGCCAATAGAGAACCTCGATGTCGCGTGCGAAGGCCTGCTTCACGCCTGGGCGCAGAATTTTTACAGCGACGTCGTCGCCGTCTGTCGTGGTCGCGAAGTGGACTTGTGCAATGGATGCGGCGGCCACCGGCTTTTCATCAAAGCTCGAATACTTTGTCGATAGGGGGGCAGCGAAGTCACTCTCGATGGTGGCTTTGGCCTCGGCGAATGGAAACGGCGGCAGGCGGTCCTGCAGATTGGAAAGATCCGCCGCGGCCTGCTCTCCCAACAAGTCGGAGCGCGTCGACAAAGCTTGACCGAACTTGATGAAGGTGGGTCCGAGCTCGGTCAGCGCGAGGGCGAGGCGCTGGCCTTCGCGCAACTCCCGCATGGACTTGCGCGGGCTCCAGATGAGCCGGGCGATGCGCGCCATCGTGCGTCCGGCTGGATGTCCCTCGGCAAGGGTCAACGCGTCGTGCCGCGTAAGGCAGCGGCCGATCGCCCAGAGGCGGCTGATATTGCGAAAGCTGCGCAGCATGTGAGTCTGTGATTGTCCCTGTTGCAGGCGCGTCAGGCGCGCCAGCCGGTATGAATGGCGGCGATGCCGCCGCTCAGGTTTCGAACTTTGATTTGGCTAAATCCTGCATCAGTCATCCGCTTGGCAAGCGCTTTTTGATCGGGAAAGCGGCGAATGCTCTCGGCAAGATACGTGTACGCGTTACGGTCGCCGGCGACAAATTCGCCCAGCCACGGCAAAACGCTAAATGAATACGTATCGTAGAGTTTGTCCAAAAGCGGAACCATGACTTTGCTGAACTCCAGGCACATGAAGCGCCCGCCCGGTTTAAGCACGCGCCGGGCATCGGCCAGAGCCGCATCGATATGCGTTACGTTCCTGAGACCAAAAGCGATGGAATAGGCATCGAATTGCATATCCCCGAAAGGCAGCGCCTCAGCGTCCCCACAGGCCCACTGGACGCCGGTCAGATGTCCCCGGTCGATGGCGCGGTCGCGGCCTACGGAAAGCATTTCGACGTTAATGTCACAAACGGTGATCGGAATACGCGGGTTTCCGATGCGTTCGAGAATTCTGAAGGCGATATCGCCGGTTCCGCCGGCAAGATCAAGGCATGCTTCGCCTGTGCGCGGCGCAAGACAATCTATCGCGGTTGTCTTCCACAGCCGGTGAATGCCTGCGCTCATCAAATCATTCATCAGATCGTACTTAGGCGCCACCGCGTCGAACACGGACCGCACAAGTGCCGCTTTTTCGGACGCGGGAACTTCGCGATACCCGAAATGTGTGGACGGCGAGACAGGTTCTTCCCGCTCGGCGCTCGGGTGGGGTACTTTGGGCGTGCCGGACATGGCCGGACAATAATCTAAGGGGCTGGTAAACACCACGAATCCGAATGCCTGAACTTCCAGAAGTTGAAACCGTTTGCCGGGGCTTGGCGGGTGTCCTTGAAGGCCATCGATTCGCCGACGTGGTTGTGCGCCGTCCTGACCTACGTATTCCGTTCCCGGAAAGATTCGCGGGCCGCCTTAAAGGACGGCGTGTTCAGAAAATTCATCGACGCGCCAAATACATTCTTATGGATTTAGACGATGGCAATGTTCTGATCGTTCATCTCGGCATGGCGGGTCGGATGGTGATCCTAAAAAAAACCGCACCGCCCGGGCCGCACGATCATGTCCTTTTCACGACAGATGATGGCGCGGAAATCCGGTACAACGATCCCCGGCGATTCGGTCTCATGGATTTGGCGCCGGCGAACGGACTCGATAGCCATCGGCTTTTTGGTCATCTGGGTGTGGACCCTCTCGGCGAGTCGTTTACCCCTGCGTTTTTGCATGCCGCGCTCAAGGGCCGCACCACCACTATAAAAACCGCACTGCTTGATCAGCGCATTGTTGTGGGTGTCGGCAATATTTATGCAAGTGAGAGTTTGCATCGCGCTCGCATTTCACCGCGGCGAAAGGCCGGAACTGTTTCAAAAGCCAAAATTGCAGCGTTGGTCAGTGCGGTCAAAGACGTGCTTGCCGAGGCGATTGCCGCGGGAGGTTCGTCATTGCGCGATCATGTGCAGCCGTCCGGCGAGCTCGGGTATTTTCAGCATTCATGGCGCGTGTATGGGCGCGCAGGCGAGATATGTTCATGCGCGGCCGGGAAGAGCGACGCCAAGATTCGGCGAATCGTACAAGGCGGCCGTTCTACCTTTTACTGTGCACGGTGCCAAACTTAGGGGGTGACGGCGGCGCAACCCCAAAAGGCGGTAAGCAACACCACGTTTTGTCGGCACGGACTTGACGGTATCTCTTTGAGAAGTGAAGGCAAAACCCCGGATGGCGGCGGGGGCCCCAGATGGGTTCGGCCTAATCCGTCGGCCGCTGTTGACGGCGCCTTCGTCATCCCCTATAAGCCGCGCTTCATTTTCGGCAACAATTGTAATGGATTGATCCGTTTTATTCGGGTCGCAGCTCAATGGCACATCATAAATCAGCCAAGAAACGCATTCGTCGTAACGAACGTGCAGAAACAAGAAATCACGCGAGCCTCAGCCGTATCAGAACGTTGTTGAAGGCTGTTGAAACGGCCGTGGTCGCCGGCGACAAAACCGCCGCGCTCGCTGCATTGAAACAAGTCACGCCGGAACTTATGCGCGGTGCACGTAAGGGTATCGTACATAAGAATACCGCTGCGCGTAAACTTTCCCGGCTTACGGCACGCGTCAAGTCCCTCGCGGCTTAAAATTATCTTTCCCACATTCTAGATTTCGGCGCTCAGCGATTTTGAAGAGCGCCGAGTCGTTTGCCGTTTGCGTAAACGGAAATTATCAAGCCTTTGTGAATCAAAGATATGCGCCGATGCCATCATCGCGCGTGCGACAATTGGCGTTCGCCAAACATGAAATCAGCGTATCGCTGTCAAGAAATCTTTGCACTTGTGTCATACGTTTCGAACGCTAAATTGTCCGCCGTCCACGCGGACTCGGATTTGCGTTTCAATTCGTGTTGTCAAAGACGGGCCGCGAACCATCATCAACTGCAAAGGCGAAACAAAGAGCTGTCTAGATTTTTTTCAGCTCGAGAAAGTCCGTCGCATTATTTGTATGCAATGGCCCAGTTTCATTTTGCATTGATTGAAGGTGGACGGCAGAAGCGAATGTGATCATGCAACGGATCGCTGATTTAGTCGTTTCTGACGGGCATATGGGGTTGTTGGTTTGACGTCGCTGCGCGCGGGTTGTCGGCTTATATAAGAAGCAACCTAACGCGCGACGGTATCGAGGGGATCACATAGCGTGACACGCGAAGACGAAGCGGCCGTCGATCATGCCGAATGGGATCGCGTTAAATCGCGACTCAAGCAGGAGTTCGGGGACTCTGCCTTCAAAAGCTGGGTCACGCCGATTACGCCAAGCAGCCTGAAAGACGGCGAATTGGAGTTGACGGTCCCCACGCGCTTCATGCGCGATTGGATTTCCACACATTACGCCGAACGGATTCGCACTCTTTGGCAGGGCGAAAATCCGAAGATCCGGAAAGTCACCCTAAAGGTCGGCGCTGTGAATCGGGACGGCCGCGTGCAGCAACAGCGTCCGCCTGCGCCGGTTGCACCTCCGGGCGCGCCGCGCACCGGATCAAAGATCGCCGAGTCCTTGCCGCGCTCTGGCGCCGCGCTTGGCGCCGATCTCTCGGCTCCGCTCGATTCGAGATACGTTTTTGAAAACTTTGTGGTCGGTAAGCCAAACGAATTTGCCTACGCGGCTGCCAAGCGCGTCGCGGAAAGCGATCAGGTCAGTTTCAATCCGCTTTTTCTGTATGGCGGCGTCGGTCTCGGCAAAACCCATTTGATGCATGCCATTGCCTGGGAGATTCGCCAGCGCTCGCCGCAACGCCGCGTCGTGTACTTGTCCGCCGAAAAGTTCATGTACAGCTTTGTTCGGGCCCTTCGAAATCAGGATATGGTGTCGTTCAAGGAGCAATTCCGTTCCGTGGACGTTCTGATGATTGACGACGTTCAATTTATCTCGGGCAAGGACTCAACCCAGGAAGAGTTCTTCCACACGTTCAACGCCCTTGTGGACCAGGGCCGTCAAATTGTCCTGTCCGCCGATAAATCGCCGTCGAATCTGGAAGAAATCGGCGACCGGCTGCGCTCGCGCTTGTCGTCTGGCTTAGTGGCCGATCTGCACCCCACAACCTTCGAATTGCGTCTCGGCATTCTCGACGCCAAGGCGGAAAACCTGGGTGTTTCCGTTCCCCAGAAGGTCAAAGAATTCTTGGCCCATAAAATCACCTCCAATGTCCGAGAGTTGGAGGGTGCGCTTACCCGGCTCGTAGCTCATGCCCAATTGGTCGGCGGCGCCCTGACGTTGGAAACGGCTCAGGATTTGCTGCAAGACCTGTTGCGCGCCCACGACCGGCGTTTGACGATGGAAGAAATTCAAAAGCGCGTCGCCGAGCACTTCAAGATCCGCGTGTCGGATATGAGTTCGGCGCGCCGCTCCCGCGTCGTTGCGCGCCCACGCCAAGTGGCGATGTACCTCTGCAAGCAATTGACCTCCCGCTCGCTGCCTGAAATCGGCAGAGCGTTCGGCGGACGTGATCACACCACGGTCATGCACGCGGTGCGCAAGGTCGAGGAATTGGTCAAGCTGGACAGCGCATTTGCCGAAGACGTCGAGCTTCTCACCCGCATGCTCGAAAGCTAAGGTCGGCGCCAGCGGCCTAGCGGCATAACCGCATCTCCTTAAAGTGGAATTGGCGAGCCTATCTCTCGGCTTAGCCAGTTTTTCCTATGTGCCAAAATCCCCTGTGATATACTTTTGGGTTCTCGACACACGATGGCGCTCTGCCTGCGGAGACCGGGGCGCGGCTGGACATTCTCCACCGGCACCGGGCGAGGCTGTTGCGGCTCTCGTGTGAAGAAGGGCTCAAAAAACAGAATTTAAGAACATGAAACTGATCATCGAGCGTGCCGCTCTCCTCAAATCTCTGGGTCATGTGCAAAGTGTAGTGGAACGCCGCAACACGATCCCGATCCTTTCAAACGTTCGCATGGATGCCGCCAAGGGTCGGTTGTCCCTGAATGCGACGGATATGGACATTCAAATCGTCGAAAGCACGTCGGCGGAAGTGTCCAAAAGTGGCGCGACCACGGTTCCGGCGCATACGTTGTATGACATCGTACGCAAGCTGCCCGATGGCGCCCAGGTCGAGGTCGTTTCATCTTCCGACGGCGGTCAAATCGTCCTGACCGCGGGTCGCTCCAGATTTAATTTTGCCTGTCTTCCGGTGGAAGATTTCCCGGCCATGGCCGACGGCAAGTTGGGACATACGTTTAAGCTCGGGTCAGCGGACCTGAAATCCCTGATCGACCGCACACGCTTTGCGATCTCGACGGAGGAAACCAGGTACTATCTCAACGGCATCTACCTGCACGCCGCCAAAAGCGAAAAGGTCGATGTTCTGCGCGCCGTCGCGACCGACGGTCACCGCCTTGCCCGCGTTGAGTTACCGCTTCCCGATGGGGCTTCGGGCATGCCCGGTGTCATCGTTCCGCGCAAAGCGGTCATCGAAGTCCGCAAGCTGATCGAAGAAACCGACAGCGATGTCGAAATCTCGCTCTCGGATTCAAAGATCAAATTCACTTTTGACGACGTGACGCTGACATCGAAACTGATCGATGGAACTTTCCCGGATTACGAGCGGGTTATTCCCACAGGGAATGACAAGGTGCTCGAGGCGGAATGTAAAACGATGTTCAATGCTGTGGACCGCGTTTCCGCCATCAGCTCTGAAAAATCGCGATCGATCAAGATGACCTGCGACAAAGGGGCTATGACCCTTTCCGCGTCCAGCCCCGAAGCGGGCAGCGCCGTGGAAGAGGTCGAGGCAACGTATGATTCCGGCAATTTGGAAATTGGGTTCAACTCCCGATATCTCTTGGAAATTCTCGGGCAGATCGAAGGTGACGCGGTGCGTTTCACCATGGCTGATGCCGCCTCGCCCACAATCATTCGCGACGTCGCTGACGGATCCGCCGTTTACGTGCTCATGCCGATGCGCGTGTGACCGCGTTATCGGACCGGCTTACGCCATCGGAAAATATGGACGGCACGTATCAATCCGCTCGTGATCGCGTCTCGATTCACAGCCTGTCAGTCAGCCGCTTCAGGTCCTACCATGCCGTTCGATTGGATGTGGACCACCGCCCCATCGTGCTCACCGGTGCGAACGGGGCGGGGAAGACCAATCTTTTGGAGGCGCTTTCGTTTTTCGCGCCGGGGCGCGGACTGCGCGGCGCTAAACTCGGCGAGGTGGTGCGCGCGTTCGGCGGTGCGAATGAAGACGAGACTAAGTCCTGGGCGGTGGCCATCGCCCTTAGGACGGCGGACGGCCTTATCAATTTGGGCACCGGAGTCACCGCTGCCGCCGAAGGGCGGCGGGCCGTTCATATCGACGGTGAGCCCGCAAAAAGCGCGGCTGTGTTTTCTCAATATCTTGGTGTCGTGTGGCTGACGCCCGCCATGGACCGATTATTTGCCGACGGCCCAGGTGCGCGCCGCAGGTTTATCGATCGGCTCATCGTGACTATCGATGCTGATCATGCCGGCCGCGGAGCGGCCTACGAACAGGCCTACCGTCAGCGCCTGCGTTTGCTGCGCGACGGTGATGGCGATGAAAAATGGTTTTCCGCGCTTGAAGACACGATGGCCCGCCACGGTGTTGCTTTGGCGGCGGCCCGTCACGATTTTCTATCTCAAATCAACAGGGAGCTCGAAGCGGCGGTCGGCGCGTTTCCCGCCGCACATCTCGCCCTGGAGGGAGAGCTGGACGGCTGGCTTGCGAAGATGCCGGCCATTGATGCCGAAGATGCCGTACGCAAAAGCCTGCACGATGAACGGCGCGGAAATCCAGATGTCGGTGCGGGTCCGCACCGCTCAGAGCTCAATGTCAAAATGATTGCGCCTGGCCATCCGTCGGATGGCCAGCGTGCATCCTTGTGTTCCACGGGCGAACAGAAGGCGTTGCTGATTTCGATGATTCTGGCGCATGCGCGCTTGCAACGGGACCGGCGTGGACATGTGCCGATTCTGCTTTTGGACGAAATTGCCGCCCATCTTGACCCCGACCGCCGCGCGAGCCTTTTTGAGGAAATTCTAAAGTTGGGCGCGCAGGCCTGGATGACCGGAACAGATGCAAATTTGTTCAAAGAATTGGGCGATTCTTCGCAGTTTTTTTCCGTAAAAAATGGCACACTGGAACCTAGCCGTTGCCCTATGTGACGGTGCACTTTCAATGACCATTCGACCAACCTATATACGCTCCATACCCTAAGAGATAACGCCATGAATTCTCCTGCCAGCCAATCCGAAGCCAGGGCTTATGACGCCGAGTCCATCAAAGTTCTGAAGGGACTCGATGCGGTACGCAAGCGCCCGGGGATGTACATCGGCGATACCGATGACGGCTCAGGTCTGCATCACATGGTCTATGAGGTTGTGGACAACGCCATCGACGAATCGCTCGCCGGTCATTGCGACAGAATCGAAGTGGTTCTCAACGGCGACGGAAGCTGCACCGTGCGCGACAACGGTCGTGGCATCCCGGTAGATATTCATAAGGGAGAAGGTGTCTCGGCGGCCGAAGTCATCATGACGCAACTTCACGCCGGCGGTAAGTTCGACCAAAACTCATATAAGGTTTCGGGTGGTCTCCACGGTGTGGGTGTGTCGGTGGTTAATGCGTTGTCCACCACGCTTGAGATGCGCATATGGAGAAACGGCAAGCAGCATTTCATTCGATTCAAGGATGGCGTTGCTGAAGCGCCTCTTGCCGTTGAAGGGGACGCGCCCAAAATCGAGGATGGCAACCGGGCCGGTCAGTTCAAAACCGGCACGGAAATTTGTTTTCTGCCTTCCAGGGCAACATTTACCAAGACCGATTTTGATTATGGAACCTTGGAGCATAGGCTTCGAGAGTTGGCGTTCTTGAATTCAGGCGTGTTCCTGAACCTCACCGATGCGCGCCACAGTGAGGTTAAGTCGGTGGATTTGCACTACGAAGGCGGCATCGAAGCTTTCGTCAAATATCTCGATCGCACCAAGCAAGGGCTGCATGATCCGCCGGTGACCATGAGCGCCGAGCGCGACGGCATTACGGTGGAACTGTCCCTCGAATGGAACGACAGTTACCACGAAAACACATTGTGCTTTACCAACAACATTCCGCAGCGCGACGGCGGCACGCACTTGGCCGGCTTCCGCGGTGCGCTCACGCGCACGATCAACCACTATGCCAATGCCCATGGCATGGGCAAGAAAGAGAAGATTTCTCTAACGGGCGACGATATGCGCGAAGGTTTGACCTGCGTGCTGTCGGTTAAGGTGCCCGACCCCAAGTTCTCTTCTCAGACCAAAGACAAACTTGTGTCTTCTGAAGTGCGCCCTGTGGTCGAAGGGATCGTCGGCGAAAAACTGGGCGAGTGGTTCGAAGAGCATCCAGGCGAAGCGCGTAAGATCGTCGGCAAAGTGGTGGAAGCGGCGTTCGCGCGCGAAGCGGCCCGTAAGGCCCGCGAATTAACGCGCCGTAAGGGCGCTCTCGATCTCGCTTCCCTGCCCGGCAAACTTGCGGACTGTCAAAACCGCGATCCCGCGAAATCTGAATTATTCATCGTCGAGGGGGATTCCGCCGGTGGCTCGGCCAAACAGGGCCGCGACCGTGGTTTTCAGGCGATCTTGCCGCTGAAGGGCAAGATCTTGAACGTGGAGCGTGCGCGCTTCGACAAGATGCTGAGTTCTGCGGAGATCGGTACGTTGATAACCGCGCTCGGTACCGGGATCGGGCCGGAAGAGTTTAATATAGAGAAACTGCGCTACCACAAGATCGTGATCATGACGGACGCCGACGTGGACGGTAGCCATATCCGTACGCTTTTGCTGACATTCTTTTTCCGGCAGATGCCGCAGATCATCGAGAACGGCAATCTCTATATCGCTCAGCCGCCGCTTTATAAAATCAAACGCAGTAGCTCCGAGGTATATCTCAAAGACGATGATGCGATGGAAAAACATCTCATTGACGCGGGGCTCGCGAACACGTCGCTGGTTTTGCACGGCGGCGATCAGATCGGCGGCGAAGACTTGCAGGCCTTGGTGCTCAAGGCGCGCGATATCAAAGAGAGTTTACAGATGCTCTCGCGCACGCTGCCGTTGCGGATCGTTGAGCAGTGCGCAATCGCCGGCGCGTTCAATACCGATGTTCTCTCAAATGTCGAGTTGGCGCGTCAGGCCGCGGACTATGTCGCCAAGCGTCTCGATCATTTAGAGACGGAATACGAAAAAGGCTGGACCGGCGAGGAAGCTGCGGGCGGCGGCCTGAAGTTTACCCGTACGGTGCGCGGCGTGACCGAGACCCATATCTTGGACGCACGCACATTGAATTCAGCCGAGGCCCGCCACCTGGACAGCCTCGCTGCGAATTTACAGACCACCTACACGCGCGAATCCACTTTGAATGTCAAAGAAGATCAGACGGCAATCTCAGGTCCGGTCTCACTTGTTGATTCCATCATGAAATACGGCAAGAAGGGCCTGTCCTTGCAGCGCTACAAAGGGCTGGGTGAGATGAACCCGGAGCAGCTTTGGGAAACAACGCTTGATCCGTCGGCGCGCACGCTTTTGCAGGTGAAGGTCAACCACGGCGACGAGGCCAATGAGGTCTTCTCAACGCTTATGGGTGATGTGGTTGAACACCGCCGCGACTTTATTCAGGAAAACGCGCTCTCGGTCCGCAACCTCGACGTTTGACGGGTATCGGTTCTGCGCGCAGGTCAACGCGGCAGAAAATCCAACAGGACCTTTGCCGTATCCTCGGGCATGTAATCGATGAAAAAATGGCCGCTCGGCAACGTCGCCGCCGTCAGGCTCTCGCACCAGGGCCGCCAGGTTTCCCCGACATCGAAAAACCGCGCGGGTGCGCCATCCTCGCCCCAAAACGCTAGCACTGGGCATTGAATTTTCTTTTTGCCGAAATCGGCTTGGTCCATCGCAAAGTCTATGGTGATGGCGGCGCGGTAGTCTGAACACACACTGCGGATCATGTCTGGGTCGCACCAGCACCGCCGGTAGTCGTCGAGCTGTTCTTTGTCGAACCCTTTGAGCCCAGGCCCGCCAAGCGAGCCCATCAGGCTCTCGTTGAAGAAATCCGGATCTGCGCCGATCATCCGTTCCGGAAGGGGCGCGGGGTGGGCCAGGAAAAACCACATCCAAAATCCCTGTGCCGTGTTCAGATCGACGGATGAGTACATCGTGTAAGTCGGCGCAATATCGAGCAACGCGGCGGACAACACCACCTCAGGGCGGTCCAGCGCCATGCGGTGGGCGGTGCGCGCCCCGCGGTCATGGCCGACCACATGGAATCTGGAAAAGCCCAGCCTTTCCATCACCGCAATCTGATCGCTCGCCATCACCCGGAAGCCGTAATTGGAGTAATCGGATAGAGGTACCGGCTTCGAAGAATCGCCGAAGCCCCTGAGATCCGCGCAGACAACGGTAAAATGCTTGGCCAAAAGTGGCGCGACATTGGCCCACATGACAAGGTTTTGCGGGTTGCCGTGCAGCAATAGGACAGGCGGGCCATCTCCGCCCACGACGCAATTGATGCTGACCTCGCCGGTATCGATAACCTTTCTGGCGAAGCCTTCGAACATCGCGGCGTTCAGCTCTCGCGGATTGCCAGATGGACCCGGTCGTCCTCATCGGCCAGGGCGCTGACCACGCGCTGGTGATCTTCCCAGGTATTGGCAAATTCGGTAAGCGCCTGAACGAGAACCTGCTCCATGCTTTGGCCCATGCTAGCGGCCAGGCCTTCCAGCCGCGCTTTCAAGTCCGGCGAGACTTGTATGATGAATTGATTGGCCGGCGTGCGTTTGGCTGCCTTTTTTGGGGCTGGCTTTTTCTTGGTCTTCGCTTTTTATCTTGATCGTTTTCTTAGCCGCTTTTTTGGCTCGCGTTTTGCTCTTGGCCTTTTTCTTCGCGGTTTTGCGCGTGGCTTTCTTTTTCGCCGCCATAACAACTCCTATTGGTGTTCGCCGTGGGTTTGCAGCTGTGTGCGGCAAACCACCGTGGCCGTTTCTTAGGCCAACTCGTGTTCACAGAGAAGGCATCGATTGGCCGCCGTGTTCAAACTCTCTCAGGGCAAGGAAAACCCCAAACCTTGATCTGCCCAGCCAGCTGTCGACGCAGGCCGGAAAAATGCTTTCGAGTACCTTATGTGCCCCAAAATCTATCCTTAAACGCGATATATAGTGCCTGTAAAACCGACCTGGGGTTGAAAAATTCATGTATTTTTCGAAATTTTATTGCGATTTCTAGACATCCGCGCGGGTTAAAGCCGATTTTGGGCAAATTCCGGACGGCTTCTTTTAGGTGGTTGAGTTCAAAAGGAAAATCTGGCTCCGCTTCGTTGCTCCACCGCCTCATCGATTTTCAGCATTGTTAAAATTTGAGCGATCATAATCCCTACAATATACGTAGTGAAATATAATATCAAAAATAAACCGGTATCAGGCAATATAATTTTTATTGCCTCATCAAAGTCTCACACCCAAATACTCCGTCATCACAAGGTTCGCCACAATTGGGCGAGATAACAAGAGCGGCGAAGGAGAACGCCGACACGGGGGAGGGCCCAGAGGCCCCGAACGATAAAACCGGTAACGGTCCGGTCTCTGCACACAGGGGTACGCATAAGCCAGCCAGGCCTTTACGGCCTGGTAACGGTGCTGTGTTGAAACAGGATAAGGAGACCACCCGTGGTCGACGTGAGACACATGAAACGTATTTTTTCGGCATTTCGATTATGCGCCGCGCCCGTTGTATTGGGCGCCGCACTTATTTTGACGTCCGTCGGCGCGGCCCGCGCTGCCGACATTCCCTCCGATATGAAAATAGATTTTTCCAGCATCGTTGTGTCCAAGGAAGAGTTGATCTGCTTGGCGCTCAACGACTATTGGGAAGCCCGCAGCGAAAGCATGGCCGGCCGCATCGCCGTGGCCAAGGTGGTGCTGAACCGCGCCATGGACCGCCGCTTCCCCTCCAACCTCTGCAACGTGGTCAAGGAAAACCACATGCAGGAAGTGCTGCATCGCTGCCAGTTCTCCTGGTACTGCGACGCCAAGGCCGACACACCCTATGAACGCAATCAGTGGCGCACATCCTTGAAGATCGCCGCTGCCGTGCTGCAGAAAGATGCCGCCATCCCCGACCCGACCGGCGTTGCGCTGTGGTATCACGCCGATTACACGCGCCCGTCCTGGACGGCCGACTATGAAATCACAACCATTATCGGCAATCACATTTTCTACCGTGATCCGGACCGGAAATATCTGTCCAAATTGAGCGAGCGTAAGCCGTTCATTTACCGCCTGAACGCCTTTGCCGAATACGCTTCGCGTCACGTCACGCCGAAGACCCGTGTGGTCGCCAGCGCCGACGACGGTCGTTCAACCGTAGCGGTGCAGACCGGCCCCGCGCCGGCTGAGCCATTCGCCCGCTAGGCCGGCCTCCACGCCGTAAGGCTCAAGGATTTCATCAACGCACCTTTTGAACGCTGCGCCATGGTTGGCGTGGCGCAGGTGCGCGACCTCGTGCGCGGCCACATAGGTCAACACAGTGTCTGGGGCCAAAATCAGGCGCCAGGAGAAGGAGAGTTTTCCTCCTCGCGCGCAACTGCCCCAGCGGGTGCGGGTATCGCGCACGGTAATACGCGCGACCGGCCGCGCAATCACGGCCGCCATCTCTCGCGCTAGCGCCGAAAGGCTTTCCTTCGCCTCGCGTTTTAGCCAGTCGGCCGTGCGACGTGCCATATGCTCCGGGCGTCCCGTGACAAGGATGGTGTTTTCCTCCCGCCACACCCCGCCTTTTTGCTCCGGGGCATGGCGCAGCACATGGTCCGTTCCCCGGTAGGGAATGACGGCGCCGTGCTCAAAGGGTACGCGCTCCGGCATGGCGCCAAGATGCTTACGAATCCAGGCAAGATGCTGGGTGACGAATTTGATGACCGTGCGATCGGACACACGGCGTGGGCGCACCAGCACAATACATTGCCGCGCGGGTTCGACGCGCAGCCCGAGCCGCCGCGCCCTGGGGTTCATCTCGACGATGATTTTTTCGCTGAACGCGTCCAGCCCGGCCACCTCAGTCAGGGCATGCGCGAAAGGTGCGGCGCTCGTTTCCGCCTGCTTTAAAAATTCCATGGCACCACGTAGAGGTGGAGAGGCCCTGCGTCCTTTTCCGCCACGCAGCGTCCGCGCACGGAGACGCCCGCTTTATGCACGGAGTCCGGATCACCCGTGACCAGGGGATGCCAATGCGGCAGGTCTTGTCCGTTCTTGACCAACCTGTAGGCGCAGGTGCGCGGCAGCCAGTCGATCACATCCAGATCCTCCGGGGTGAGGACGACACAATCCGGCACCAGCTTTTTGCGTTTCGGATAATTCAAACACAAACACGTGTGCGTTTCGAGCAACCGGCACGCCACGTTGGTGGACTTCAGCTTGCCCTTGTTGCCACGGACTTTGTGAAGACAACATTTGCCGCAGCCGTCGCAAAGACTTTCCCATTCCTCATGGGACATCTCTGTGAGTGTCTTCTTGCGCCAGTACTTATGCTCGAGTTTTGCTGCCATGTGTTAGGGGCTTGCCAGAACCTCTTTGAGGCGCGTGGCGATTTCGTCCGCGCTGACGCCGTTGCCGAAATGATCGACGTATTTGCCGTCCGGCCCCATCAGATAGGTAAGGCCGGTGTGATCCATCAGATAATCCTCGGTGGGATTGCCATCCGAATCTTCCATATGGTTTTTGCGCGCATAGACTTTATACGCGACGGCCGCCGCATTGACCTGTTCGATACTCCCCGTCAATCCGATGAGGCGCGGATGGAAATTAGCGACGTATTCGCCCATCACTTCGGGCGTATCGCGCTCCGGATCGACAGTAATCAGTACCGGCAGAATGCTTTCTCCCGCTGGACCCAACTGATCAAGCGCCGCGGCAATGGTCTGCATGGTCATGGGACAAATGTCCGGGCAATAGGTGAAGCCGAAAAAGACCAGGCTGTGGTGGCCTTTCAAAATCTCCTCGGTCACGGTCTCGCCGTTTGAATTGACAAGTTCGAACGGCCCGCCGATAGCCACTTCGCCGGTGGTCGCTTGCTGTGCGGGCGGCGGCGCTTTGGGCAAATACAGAAAAAGCACGACCGTTGTGCCCAGCAGAATAATCGCACCGATAAGAAGTCTTTGGATCATGCGCCGAATCTTCACCCGCCGGGGGGTGGCCCGTCAATCGAGCGCTTCAATGCGCCGGTTGATTTCCGCGCGCAATGGCGAGGTTTGAGGCAGTTCATTCAGGGCCCGTTCCCATTTTGCGCGGGCCGCGGCCGCATCGCCTTCCTTCGCGTCGGCCAAACCGGAAATAAACAGCGCATCGGGTTGATAAGGGCTTAGTTTCAGAACGTCGTTCATGGTTTGGGTCAGTGGGGCCGGCAGCGGGCCGGGTGCGTCCAGATCCGTTTGCGTAATCATCAAGTTTGCATATTGCATCTTCGGATCGATCTCGGCGGGCTTGAGGGCCATGGCCTTCTCATAAGCGCCCAAGGCGCCGTCCACGTTATCGAGCACGGTATAGGAGCGCCCCAGCATCATCCATCCGTCGTAGTCGTCGGGCTCGCTTTCCAGGCGCGCGGCAAGCCCGCTCACCATGCCCCGGATCATCTCCATGTTTTCCGGTGAAATACCACTGGGTGCGACCGGCGATGCCGCTGCGGACGCCTGTGCAAGGTCCATCTCCAGCGGATGACGCGGCTCCACCGACACCGGCATAATCCCGGCACGCTGGGCGGTCTGGGCCATCTGGGTCGTCACCAGGTCCAGCCAGGGCGCATCTGCAGGCGCATCAGCGGTCAAGTCGCGCCAGATGGCGATGGCTGCTTCGTTGTTGCCCAGCTGGGATTGTTCCAAACCCAGATAGAACCGCGCGCGCGGCTCGTTCCGGTCCACCTCCAGGGCATTCATCAGCGCATCATGGGCGTCCGCCGCAATGACGCCGCCGCTCGCCGCCGCCAGAACTTCTCCCAGGTTCGCGTACACATCGCCGGACGGGGCCAACCGCGCGAGCTGCCGATAGGCGTCGGCCGCATCGTCGTAACGGCGCAGGGTGCGGTAGCTGCGCGCCAGCAGCGTCCATCCGTCCGGGTCGTCGGGATTGGCGCGCATATGGGATTCGAGTTGGGCAATCAGCCGGTCGGACTCCTGAGATTGGTCCGCGGCCAGCTCTGCACGTTTCGCGGCGGTGCCGCCGGGCATCATCGGCGTACCGATGGGCAGGTAAATACCCAGCGCCAAGGCAGGCACGATGATCAAAACACCCGCGGTAACGGCCGCGCGCCACGCCGGTGAAGCGCTATGGATTTTCTGCTCCGCCTGTTTCTTGACTGCGAGCACCCGGCGCTGAATTTCAAGCCGTGCCGCCCCGGCTTCATCGGCCGTCAGCACCCCGCGCTCCAAGTCGCGGTCCAATTCCTTGAGTTGGTCCTCGAACACCATCAAGTCGTAATCGGCGCGTGTGGCGGCAAGTGCGCGCCCGCGCAGTACCGGCCACAAAAGGGCCAAGACCACGAGCAGCGCGAGAATTGCGAACCCTGCCCAGATCATTTCGAAGAGTCTCCTGAAAGCGAACGCTCGATTTCCGCGCGTTCTTCATCGGTCAGCGGCGCGGGGCCCGCGCGCGTTGACGAAGCCCTCATGCGCCCGGCGACAATCACGGCGCCCAACAGGAGAACGATCAGCGGACCAAACCACAACAATAACGTGTTCGCCTGGAAGCGCGGCATCAGCAAAACGTAATCACCATAGCGGCTGACCATGTAGTCGATGATCTCTTCATTGGTATCGCCGTGAAGGAGGCGCTGGCGAATCAACACCCGCATGTCCCGGGCGATTTGCGCATTGGATTCATCGATGGTTTCGTTCTGGCATTGGACGCAACGGATGTGCTGGCTGATTTCGCGCGCGCGGGCTTCCAGCGCGGGGTCATTCAGCATCTCGCTGGGCTCCACCGCAAGCGCGGGCGCGGCGCACATAAGCGCGGCAATCAGCGCCAGGGCATGTCTCATTTTTTCAGCTCTTCGATGAGCGGCTTCATGGTGTTGCGCCAAATCTCCGGCGTGATGGCACCGGTTTGCTTGAAGCGGATAACGCCGTTCGCATCGACGATGAAGGTTTCCGGCGCGGCCGTAACTCCGAACGCAATGGCCGCCTCGCTGCGCGGGTCCTGCCCGACTTTGGCATACGGATCGCCGTTGCGCGCCAGCCAGTCCAAGCTGTCTTGTGGGTCATCGCGCCAGGCAATGCCGTGAATGGGAACAATCCCCTCCTTGGCTATTGAATTCAAAACAGGATGTTCGACGATGCACCCCACGCACCACGACCCCCATATATTGACCAGCGTCACCTCGCCCTTCAGGTCGGCGGTGGTAAGCGCCTCGCCCCTGCCTGGTAACGGCGGCAGATTCAATTCCGGCACGGGGGTGTCCAACAGAACCGTCGGGATGACCTTCACGTCCGTTCCGCTCTTGATGTCGATGAGACGTTTCCCGAACACGCCGCCCAGGGCCAGGATCACCACAAGCGGAATGATGTAGGGCCAGCGGCTGGCGCGCTTTTGGTCGCTATGTCCGGCGTGCTGATCGGCTTCGGTCATCGTTTACTCCGCCGGTGCGGGCATGGCCGCACCCATATTCTGCGCCCGTCGCGGTGCGCCGATGCGATGGCGCCGGTCGGTCAGCGAAACCACGCCGCCGAGCACCATGAGTAAAATGCCGTACCACAGCAGCGGCACGAATGGCTGGTAATAGAACCGCGTCACATATCGTCCGTCCGGCTGGCGTTCGCCCAGAGCCAATTGAATATCCGAATAATAGGTCGTGTAGATGTTCGTGAATGTCGTCGTCTGCGGCGAATGCACATAGCTACGCCGCTCCGGAGTCATCACCGCGATGTCGCGCCCGTTTTTCGAAAGAAGAATCGTTGCCCGTTCGGCGTCGTAATTCGGTCCGGGCACGGTCTCAACGCCCTCAAACGTGAAGGTGTACCCCGCCATCTCGACGGTATCACCTGCGCTCATCGCCTGAATGCGTTCGTCTTTCCACACCGTATCTACGGTGATGCCGGCGATCAGAACCGCAACGCCGAAATGGGCCAAAGTCAAACCATGCGCGGAACGCGGCAGGTTCTTGGTTCGCGTCCAAGCGCCGGCGCGGCGTGGTTTAACGCGCTCGGTCCACTCCAGAAGCGCCGATGTGCCGAGCCAGATGGCCATGCCGATGCCCGCCGCGCCGCCGATGTGCGACAGACTGACTCCTGAAAGTAAGAGCGTGACGGCAATCGCCAGCAGCACGGCACCGAAGGCGATTTTAAGCCGGCTCAACGCGCCCATTAGATCACCGCGTTTCCACGCCAGCAGCGGGCCAACACCCATCAAAGCCACCAGCGGGATCATCAAGGGAAAGAACACGCCGTTGAAATAAGGCGGGCCGACCGAAATGCGCTCGCCCGTCAGCACTTCGGTAATGAGGGGATACAACGTGCCCAGAAGAACGGTTGCAGAAGCGGTGGTCAGCAAGAGATTATTTATCAGCAAGCCACCTTCACGCGAGATGGGCGCGAATACGCCGCCGCCATCGAGATGCGGGGCGCGGATTGCATACAAGGTGAAGGCGCCGCCAATTGCGACCGCGAGAAGACCGAGAATGAAAACACCGCGCGTCGGGTCGGAGGCGAACGCATGTACAGAAGTCAAAACGCCCGAACGCACTAAAAACGTTCCCAGCAACGAAAGCGAAAACGTGACGATGGCCAAAAGGATCGTCCAGCTTTTCAGGGCTTCGCGTTTCTCAACCACAATTGCGGAATGAAGCAGGGCGGTGCCCGTTAGCCAGGGAATGAACGAGGCGTTTTCCACCGGGTCCCAAAACCACCAGCCGCCCCAGCCGAGGGTGTAGTAGGCCCACCAGCTTCCCAAGCCGATCCCGAAGGTCAGGAACATCCAGGCCAGCAATGTCCAAGGCCGCACCCACCGCGCCCAGGCCGCGTCCACGCGTCCTTCGATCAGCGCGGCGATGGCGAACGAAAACGCCATCGAGAAGCCGACATACCCCGTGTAGAGCATGGGCGGATGGATCGCCATGCCGGGGTCTTGAAGGATCGGATTCAAACCGGCGCCCTCGGCCGGTACAGGGCTCAAACGCAGGAACGGGTTTGAAGTGAAAAGAATAAAGGCGATGAAACCGAAGCTGATCATGCCCTGAACGGAAAGGGTGCGCGCACGTAGCGCGGGCGGCAAGTTGCGGCCGAACACGGCAACGCCCGTGCCGAACAGGCCAAGAATACTCACCCAAAGGACAAGGGAGCCCTCGTGGTTTCCCCACACGCCGCTGATCTTGTAGATGAGCGGCTGTTGGGTGTGCGAGTTCTGATACACGCCCACCACGGAGAAGTCCGAGACCACAAAAGAGTGGACCAGCGACGCGAACGCAAACAGCACGAGGGCGAATTGCGCGACGGCCGCGGGGCGGGAAACCGCCATCCATGCGGCATTGTTTTTCGCAGCCCCGATCAAGGGCACGGTCGACTGCACAAAGGCCACAGCCATCGCGAGCGCTAGGGCAAAATGGCCGAGTTCAATGAACATGAATGCGCCTCTAGAAGGATCAGTAGTTTTGTACGGCGGCGGGCGGCAAAGGCTCGCCCTCTTTCCATTGGCCGCTGGCTTTTAGCGCGTCGGCCACCTCACGCGGCATGTAGTTCTCGTCGTGTTTGGCCAAAACGTTGGACGCGACAAAAACGCCGTCGGCATTCACATGGCCTTCGGCCACCACGCCCTGCCCTTCGCGGAAAAGGTCGGGCAATAATCCCGTGTACGTCACCTTCAGCGAATGCGCGGTGTCGGTAACAGCGAAGAGAACCGTTTCGCCTTGATGCTCCACACTGCCCGCTTCGACCAGTCCTCCAATACGTATACGCTGCGATGGATCCGGCGCGCGTTCAACGATTTCCGTCGGGCTGAAGAAGAAAACGATATCGTCGCGCAGGGCCGTCAGCACCAAGGCCGCGCCGGCGCCCAGGCCCAACAGTCCAAGCATCACGAAATACAAGCGACGCCGTTTACGTGTCATTGCGATCTGCCCTCCGCGCCGCCGCGTCGCGCCGATTTAAGCCCGTCGAATTCCTTCTGACGTGCTTTGAGCGTGCGCAGGCTGAACAAAAGAATGCCGAGCAGCACAGCCGTTGCGAGCCCATAGGCGGGCCAAACCCACTGTGCATATCCGCCCATGCTAAAAAACTGTGCCATGCCCAATCCCTACTCTGCCGGTTGGCCGACGGCGGCATAACTGATGCGCGCGTTGCGGATCTTCGCGTTCAAAAGTTCGCTGCGCAGGCGCAGGATGAGAACGGCTAGGTAATAGGTGGTGAACGCACCGAGCATCAGGAACAGGGGTAATAGCATCTCGCCTGTCATGGAAATGCCGCTGGTGGAAACGATCGAAGGCTGGTGCAGTGTGTTCCACCATTCCACCGAGAAGTGGATAATCGGAAGATTCACCGAACCGACAATCGCCAAAATCGCGGCGGCTTTGTCGCCGCGCTCGGGGTCTTCGAATGCATCGCCGAGGGCCATGTAGCCGAGATAGACAAAAAACAAAATCAGGGTCGAGGTCAGGCGCGCGTCCCAAGCCCAGAACGTGCCCCACATGGGCTCGCCCCAAAGCATGCCGGTCAAAAGCGCGAGCGCGGTGAAAGCTGCCCCCATGGGTGCGGACGCTTTCGCGACCAAGTTGGCCATGGGATGGCGCCAAATCAGAAATGCGGCGCTGCTGGTTGCCATGACCCCATACACCATCATCGCGTTCCAGGCCGATGGTACATGGATGTACAGAATGCGAACCGTATCGCCTTGTTGGTAGTCCGGCGGCGAGGTGAACAGAGCAATGGGCAGCCCGACCAGGAAAAGCAGCGCGCACACACCAGCCGCCCACGGAAAGATGGCGTTGGCGATGCGCATGAACTGGGTCGGATTGGCAAATCTGTGCATGACTATTTTCGTAATGGAACCGAAGGTTTATCGCGCGAACTTCACTGCCGCCATACCTAAATGACCGGCGTTTTCAGGGACGTATACATAAGGCTTTCCGCAGCAAATTCCGACTAACCGAATGGTAACGGTGGATAACCTTGTTACAGCCGCCACGGCAACCATTTCCGGCATCGAGTTCAGGTAAAATATCACCTGAGGATATAGGTCTAAGTTGCTAAAATCTCTATTCCACCGCTTGGCGCAGAGCAGCGCTCGCCGCCCATGGGCTCAAGGACAGGGCCAGCACAGCCAAGCCCGACAGGATGGTCAGCATCGGGGTCGGGGACCGGCCGATAATGGCGGCCTCCACTGCACCGGTGCCGAAGATCAGCACCGGAATATATAGAGGCAGGATGAGAAGCGAGAGCAGCACGCCGCCGCGCCGGGTGCCCAGCACCAGTGCTGCGCCCACCGCCCCGATCAGACTGACGGTGGGCGTCCCCAGCGCCAGCGCCGCCATCAGCGGCCCGTACCCTTCCGCCGGCATCTGCAGTGTGACGGCCAGGATCGGCGAAAGAAGAATCAGGGGCACGCCAGTGGTTAGCCAGTGGGCGGCCACCTTTGCGAGATAAACGACCGCAAGAGGCTGTCCGGACAGAACCAACTGATCAAGGGTCCCGTCTTCGAAATCGATGGCGAAAATCCGGTCCAGCGACAAAAGCGCGGCCAGAAGCGCGGTCACCCAGACCACCCCGGCGGAGATGCGGGCCAGCACTGCAGCCTCCGGACCGACGCCGAAGGGAAACAACACCGTTGCGATGGCAAAGAATGCAATAACCGTCAGGCTGTCTCCGCTTTGGCGAACAGCAAGCCGCAGGTCGCGCCCGACAAGAGTGAAAAATCCCATCACAGCTCGTCACTCCAATGGGTCGGATGAGCGACTGCGAATTTTCCAAGATCCAGCACTTGCGCATCGCTGACAAATGCGGCGCCGTGACTGGCCACCACAACCATGCCGCCATTTGCGCGATGGTCGCTGATGATCTGTGACAACGCGTTCAGGCTTTGCTCGTCAAGGGCGTTGCCCGGCTCGTCAAGAAGCCAAAGGGGCGCAGGGGCAGCAACAACCCGTGCCAAGGCCAGGCGATGACGTTGCCCCGCAGACAAATGGCGGGCGGGATAATCGGCTAAATGCGAGAGCCCCATGGCGGTCAACGCGCCGCCGACCGAATTATTGTCCGCATCCCGCCGCCACAATGCGCGCCAAAAGGCGAGGTTCTCGGCAACAGTCTGGGCAGGCTTAATGGCATCGAGGTGACTGACGTAGCGCAGGCGCGTTGCGTGAAGTTCCGCATCTTCGACATCGCTGTCGCCCCAAGCCAGTTTTCCCGCTGTGGGCTGCGAAAGGCCGGCCATAAGGCGAAGAAGCGTTGTTTTGCCGCTGCCGTTGGCGCCCCGTAGCACCAAGGCGCCGCCCGGGTCCAACCTAAAATTCAACCCCGCGAAAACCAGCCGTCCGCCGCGGCGGCAGCCTAAGTCTTTGCCGGAAAAGGGTTCGGGTTTTGCGCGGTCCTTGAACATGCGCCGGACCATAGCAGAGCTTTTCAAAGCCGCCAGTCCGCGAAGCGGACAAAGAGAAAAAGAGGTCCGCGAAGCGGACAGATAAAAAAGGGCCCGCGTAGCAGACAAAAAAAGTGCGGTCGGCGCTTTAGGGGTTTGGGGGAGAAGGGATGCTGCGCCGACCGCGAATTGGGGCTATTTGGTTCGAGACAGGTAGGGGAACCAGTCTCGAGGATCAGAACCGAGCCTGACGGGCCTAGGGGAAGGCGGACGTTTCGGCTCTGTCCATGGGTCCGACTACACACCCCAAATGTGGCGACTTTTTGGGCTGAAATCCGCCCTGGATTTCTCTTTTCCGACAATAGGTTGCGCCGGACCACGGCAATTTCGGGCTCTGGACTTTGGCCCCGGGATGTGGATTATTCGAACCGAAACCGGGATACAACCGGTCATGCTGGGGACGACATATTCAAGGTACCGGTCAACCGCCGGAAACAGGCCGGTCAGCGCCGTGTTGCCGCCATCCTCTCCTCCGCTTGGCCGGACATTTCCGCCAAATTCAAAACGCGTTCCCGCGAAGGAGCCTTTCCCATGCCCGTTGCTGGTCACGATTCCCTCAAGCTGCGCCGCACCCTCGATGTCGGCGGCAAGAGCTACGATTACTTCAGCCTGCCCGAAGCGGCGAAGACCTTGGGCGATATTTCGCGCCTGCCGTTTTCACTGAAAGTCTTGCTGGAGAATCTTCTGCGTTACGAAGACGGAAGCTCGGTGACGGTTGATGATTTGAAAGCGATGGTCGGTTGGTTGAAGGCGAAGAAGTCTGACAGCGAAATCGCGTATCGCCCTGCGCGCGTATTGATGCAGGACTTCACCGGTGTGCCGGCGGTTGTCGATTTGGCGGCGATGCGCGAGGCGATCAAATCGCTTGGCGGCGATCCGCAGAAGATCAATCCGCTTTCGCCGGTCGATCTTGTGATCGATCACTCGGTGATGGTCGATGCGTATGCGTCCTCCACGGCCCTATCTCAAAACATCGATCTCGAATTTGAACGTAATGGTGAGCGCTATCAGTTCCTGCGCTGGGGTCAGATGGGTTTTGACAACTTCCGCGTTGTGCCGCCGGGCACGGGCATTTGTCACCAGGTCAACGTCGAGTATCTCGCCCAAGTGGTTTGGACCGCCGAGGAAGGCGGCAAAACCGTCGCTTATCCGGACACGCTTGTGGGCACGGATAGTCACACCACCATGGTGAACGGCCTCGCCGTACTTGGTTGGGGCGTCGGCGGCATCGAAGCGGAAGCGGCCATGCTCGGCCAGCCGATCCCGATGCTCATTCCCGAAGTGATCGGATTTAAGCTCAACGGTAAGCTGAAGGAAGGCACGACGGCCACCGACCTCGTGCTCACGGTCACGCAGATGCTGCGCAAGAAAGGCGTGGTCGGAAAGTTCGTCGAGTTTTTCGGCCCCGGCCTTTCCGATCTCTCGCTCACCGACCGCGCGACCATCGCCAACATGGCGCCTGAATATGGCGCGACCTGCGGCTTCTTCCCCATCGACAAGGAAGTGTGCCGCTATCTGACTTTCACCGGCCGCGATGCGGACCGCGTTGCGCTGGTGGAAGCTTACGCAAAAGCGCAAGGCATGTGGCACGACGAGAACGCGCCTGATCCCGTGTTCACCGATACGCTCGAATTGGATCTGGGTTCGGTCGAGCCGTCCTTGGCCGGACCGAAGCGCCCGCAGGATCGTGTCTCTCTTTCCGCAGCCTCGAAGGAATTCGAAAAGGCGCTCAAAGACACGTTCAATCACGCCTCACCGGTGTCCGCGCCCGTCGCCGATTTGAAAGGCCCCGGCGCGAAGGACCAACTCACCGACGGCGATGTGACCATCGCTGCGATCACGTCGTGCACGAACACCTCCAATCCGTCGGTGTTGTTCGCCGCCGGACTTCTGGCCCGCAAAGCGCGCGAGAAAGGCCTGACGCGCAAGCCGTGGGTGAAGACATCGCTCGCGCCGGGCTCGCAAGTGGTCACCGATTATCTGACCAAGGCGGGATTGCAGGCCGATCTCGATGCGCTCGGCTTCAACACGGTGGGCTACGGTTGCACCACATGTATCGGCAACTCAGGTCCGCTGGATGACAACATCGCCAAGTCCATCGAGACCGGCGATCTCGTCGTCACCGCCGTGCTGTCGGGGAATAGAAACTTCGAAGGGCGCATCAGTCCGCACATCAAGGCGAACTATCTCGCCTCGCCGCCGCTCGTGGTGGCCTACGCGCTGTTCGGCACCATGGCCAAGGACATCACCACGGATGCCATCGGCGAAGACAAGGACGGCAAGCCGGTCCACCTCAAGGACATTTGGCCGAGCCCGAAAGAAGTCGCCGACTTCATCACCAAATTCCTCACACAGGAAATGTTCTCCACGCGTTATTCGGACGTCTTCAAAGGCCCGCCCGAGTGGCAGGCGGTGAAGGCCGAGAAGTCGGAAACCTACAGCTGGGATGCGAAGTCCACTTACGTTGCCAACCCGCCCTACTTCGAAGGCATGGGCAAAACGCCGGAGGCGGTCCAGGACATCAAGGGCGCGCGCCCGCTCGCCATCCTCGGCGATTCCGTGACCACCGACCACATCTCACCGGCCGGCTCCATCAAGAAGGACAGCCCGGCAGGCAAATACCTCATCGCCAACGGCGTCGATCAGAAGGACTTCAATTCCTATGGCTCGCGCCGCGGCAATCACGAGGTGATGATGCGCGGCACGTTCGCCAACATCCGCATCAAGAACGAAATGGTGCCGGGCGTCGAAGGTGGTGTGACCAAGCATCAGCCCTCAGGCGAACAAATGGCCATCTATGATGCCGCCATGAAGTATCAGAAGGACGGCGCGCCTTTGGTGGTCGTTGCCGGCAAGGAGTACGGCACCGGTTCGTCCCGCGACTGGGCGGCGAAGGGCACCAATTTGCTCGGCGTTAAAGCTGTGATCGTGGAAAGCTTCGAGCGCATCCATCGCTCCAACCTCGTCGGCATGGGCGTGCTGCCGCTGCAGTTCAAGGACGGCGCCACGCGCAAGTCTCTGAATCTCGATGGTACCGAGACGTTTGATGTCACCGGTCTCGATAAACTCAAGCCGCAAGGCGATGTGAAGGTCACCATTCACCGTGCCGATGGCAAAACGGAAGAGGTGACGGTGCTCTGCCGCATCGATACCGCCGGTGAACTCGACTACTACAAAAACGGCGGTGTGTTGCACTACGTGCTGCGCGGCCTGGCCGCATAGTCGCGAGCGGTGCCTGCCGACACTGGCGATAACGAACCAAACGGCGCACACGCCGCGGCCCGCCTAGCCGAGGAGGGCAGAGCCCTCCTGCAGGCCGGCGATGCCGCGGCCGCCGCCGAGCAGCTTTCAAAAGCTGCCGCGCTGAAGGCCGACGATCCCGAACTTTATTTGAGCGCGTCGGCGGCCTTCAGTGAGCTGGGCGATCATGCCCAAGCTCTGGCGCACATCGACAAAGCCTGGGAATTGCGCCCCCATCACGGGCGTACCGTGCTCGCCCGGGCCGCGCCGCTGTTCGCCCTCGGTAATCTTGCAAAAGCTTGGGTTGCCTACTCCGTGCGCCAACAGGCGGTGGGTGAGCGAACATTTCCCTCTGCCCCGTGGAACGGTGATCTCACCAACGGCAGAACATTGCTGCTCACCTTCGAGCAAGGCCTCGGCGAGCAGATCATGTTTGCCTCCATGCTCCCCGATCTCATCAATGCCGGTGTGAGCGTCATCGCCGAAGTGCACGAACGCCTGATCCCGCTTTTTACGCGCTCCTTTCCCGGCGCCGAATTCGTGCCCTGGCAAAAGCCCGTTCACCCGCGCACCGAAGATCCCGGTATCGATTACTATTCGCCCTTCGGCAACATTGGGCGCGTCTTGCGCGCCGAGCTTGCCGCCTTTCCCAAACACAATGGCTGCCTCAAGGCCGATCCGGAAAAAGTGAAAACACTGCGCGCCGAACTCTCAGAAAAATCAAACGGCCGCCCGCTCATCGGTGTGGTTTGGCACAGCGGCGCGCCCCACGCTGGGTCCGATAAATCCATACCATTTTTGGCCTTGAAACCGCTGCTGGACGATGCGCGTTTTTGTTTCGTCAATCTTCAGCACGGCGCGGCCGCCGCCGACGCCGAACAAATGCCGCACGAAAATCTTCTGCGGCTTGCCGGTACGTCGTTCGAGGACATCGACGATCTCGCTGCCGCCGTCATGGCGGTCGATCATGTGATCAGCATCAGCACAGCGACTGCGCACCTCGCCGGCGCGCTCGGCAAATCCGCCTCCGTCATGCTCCCGCGCCGCCCGCAGTTTCAATACTGGTATTGGTTTCCGCATTTGGAAACGAACCCGTGGTATCCCTCGGTGCGCACCTTTGTGCAAACCCGGCGCGGCGAATGGGACGATGTGGTTGCCCGCGTGCGCGAACATTTGAAAGCAACGGGCGCTTCCTGATTTCTCAGGAGGCGGTTAAGCTGCGCGCAATTCAAAAGGGGGAAGGACAAGACTTATGAGTCTGCAAGGCAAGGTCATCATCGTCACCGGCGCGGCGCGCGGTTTGGGCCGCGAGTACGCCGAAAGTTTTGCGTCTCAGGGTGCAAAGGTCGTTGCCGCCGACATCATGGACTGCGGCGATACGCTTAAAGGCATCAAGGCCGAGGGCGAGGGCATCGCCGTGCATCTGGACGTCACCGACATGAAATCGGCCGCGGCCATGGTCTCCGCCGCCGTCGAGGCTTTCGGTCACGTCAACGGTCTAGTGAACAACGCCGCTCTTTACGGCGGGCTCAAGGGCGGGCGCTTTGAGAAGATCACCGAAGAGGAATGGGACGCTTGCATGGCGGTCAACGTCAAGGGCATCTGGAATTGCTGCAAGGCCGTGATCCCGGTCATGCGCGAACAACAATCGGGCAGCATCGTCAACATCGCCTCGCTGGCCGCGACCTACGGCACGCCGTATGCCTTGCACTACACGACGTCCAAGGCCGCCGTCATCGGCATGACCCGGGGTCTCGCCCGCGAGTTGGGTCGCGACGGCATCCGGGTGAACGCGGTCGCGCCCAGCGCTGTGATCACCGAGGGCACCAACGAGTTCTTTGGCGAGAAATCCGAAAAAGTCCTGGACCGGGTCAGGTCCGATCAGACCATTCAAAGAAATCTCGAGCCCGCCGATCTCGTCGGCACCGTCGCCTACCTGTTGTCGGAAGCCAGCGCTTTTGTCACCGGGCAGACCATCTCGGTCGATGGCGGCACGGTGATGACATAGGACCTGGGCGCTTATGATGGACGGCGACGCAAACCTCATTCTCCAAAAAGCGATCGATGCGCAAAGGTCCGGTGACATCGATACCGCCGCGCGGCTGTACGAGGATTTCATCGCCGCCGCGCCGCCGCGCCCGGAAGGCTACGTCAATCTGGGAATGATCAAACAGAACCGGGGCGATCTCGCCGCGGCCGAGGATTTATACCGCCGCGCCATTGATGCGGCCCCAAACGAAGCGTTCCCCCATCTCAATCTCGGCGTCGTGCACATCCACAAAGGCGAGGTGGCCGCGGCCCAATCGGAATTGGAACGCGCCGTCAGCCTTCAGCCGAACCTTGCCCCCGCGCGTTTCAATCTCGCCGGGATCTATCAGCGCCAGTACCGCTTTGAAGATGCGCTCGCGCAACTCGATGCGATCTTAAAAAACACACCCACCGATCTTCCCGCCAACATGGCGCGGGTGCCGCTCTTGTTCGAACTAGGGCGCCTCAAAGAGGCCTGGGACGCTTATGCCCATCGCAGCGCCATGTTCCCGAACGCCAACAACGACATCAATGCGCCTCTATGGCGCGGCGAACACCCCACGGGGCAAAAACTCGCGCTGGTGTTCGAACAGGGCCTGGGCGAGCAGATCATGTTCGCCTCGCTCGTTCCCGAAATGACCAGGGAAACGCTCGCCCTCACCCTTGAATGCGAAGCGCGGCTCGCCCCGCTCTTTGCCCGCTCGTTTCCAAACGTGAACGTCGTGCCGTGGTCGCAGCCGCGCGGCCCGGAGATGACGAATGGAGGCTTCGATGTCTATGCGCCCATGGGCGATGCCGCCGTATGGCGGCGGCGCACGTTCGAGGATTTTCCGCGACACGAAGGCTATCTCAAGGCCGATGAAGCGCGCAGCGCGCGATTGCGCGAAGAATACTTGAAACAAAGCGGCGGCAAAAAACTCGTCGGCGTGTCCTGGCATTCCGCCGCGCCGCAATTCGGACTGGATAAAAGTTTGCCGCAAGATGCGCTTTCCGCGTTGCTCGATAACGCGAATGTGCAATGGGTGAACCTGCAATACGGCCCCGAAGCGAACTTCACCCACGCCAACATGCTGCGCGATGACGCGATCGATCCCACACAGGATATGGATGCCTTCGCCGCGCAGGTGGCGGCCATGGACCTTGTTGTCAGTGTCAGTAATTCAACTGCGCATCTGGCCGGGGCATTGGGAAAACCTGTTTGGGCGCTATTGCCCAAAACCCGTAACCGTCGCTGGTATTGGTTCGCGGGGCGTGATCCCAATCCGTGGTACCCCAGCCTCAAGTCCTTCGTTCAAACCGAGGACGGCGCGTGGGGCAACGTCATTCAAAATGTGAACGCAGCGTTGGCCGCGTTCAGCTGAGCCCCTTCTCCATCATCGCCGACAGCCTTTTCGCAAAGGCCGCCGGGTCGGGCACCGCTTCGCCTTCGACAATGCGCGCCTGATCGAGCAGCAAATACGCCGCATCGCTCAGCTCGCTCTCGCCCATGGCCGTCATGCGCTTGATCAGGGCGTGCTTGGGGTTGATCTCCAGCACCTTGGGAATCATGCCCGTGCCCTCGCCGTGCTGCTTCAGCATGCGCGCCAGATGCAGGCTCATGCCGCCGGTCTCGGACACCAGGCACACCGGGCTGCCGGTCAGGCGCTCGGATGGGCGCACGTCGGCCACCTCTTCGCCCAGCACTTTTTTCAGGTTCTCGATCAGCGCCTTCACCGAATCTTCCGGCGCGGCGTCTTCTGTCTTCTCGTCTTCCTTGTTTGTCTCTCCGGCGATCTTGGAAAGATCGGCCCCGGCCTCGGCGACAAACTTGAAGGACTTGTCTTCGAACTTGCCGATGTTCGGCACCCAGAACTCGTCCACCGGATCTGTCAGCAGCAGCACCTCGATGCCCTTGGCGATAAAGCCTTCCAGCTGCGGGCTGTTCTTCAGCGAGGCGATGTTTTCCCCGGTGATGTAATAGATCGCCTCCTGGCCGTCCTTCATGCGGCCCACATACTCTTTTAGGCTCACCAAGCCGTCGCTTGCTGTGGTTTTGAACCGCGCCAGTTCCAGCAAGTCCTCGCGGCGCTCGAAGTCTTCGTACAAACCTTCCTTCATCACCGCGCCGAACACGTTCCAGAACTTCGCGTACTCCTCGGCGTTATTGGCCCGCTCCTTCAAGTCCTTGAACAGGCGCTTGACGATCCCGCTTTGAATTTTCCGCAGCAGCGGATTGGTCTGCAAAATCTCGCGGCTGATGTTCAAGGGCAGGTCCGATGAATCCACAACCCCGCGCACGAAGCGCAAATATTGCGGCATCAGCCCTTCCAAACTGTCGGAGATGAACACCCGGTTCACATACAGCTTTACGTTTCCTTTGCGCTCGGGGTGGAACAGATCGAACGGTTTTTGCGAGGGGATGAACAAAAGCGCGGTGTATTCGATGGCCCCTTCCGCGC
The DNA here is from genome assembly GCA_964475755.1 of uncultured Rhodobacterales bacterium. Classification (GTDB taxonomy): domain Bacteria; phylum Pseudomonadota; class Alphaproteobacteria; order Rhodospirillales; family Rhodospirillaceae; genus UBA11612. The sequence goes on along the minus strand of CAYYXR010000001.1, from coordinate 126,413 downwards.
GGTAATGCAGGGTGTGCCACGGCTCATCAAAGCCGTGCCCGACGTGATGATAAAACTCTTTGTATTGTTCGTCGGTGATCTCGTTCTTCGGGCGCATCCACAGGGCGGAGGCTGAATTCAAAGTCTCGGGTGCGGCCTCTTCCTTCTCGCCGTCTTTCTCAGCGTCCTTCTTCTCGCCCTCAACCGGGTCCAGAATCACCGGCAAGGCGATGTGATCGGAATAGGTCTTCACTATGTTGCGAAGGCGCATGGGCTCCAGAAATTCCTCGGCATCTTTTTTGAGATGCAAGGTGATCTTCGCCCCGCGCGCCGCGTCCTTATTCTCGGCTATGGTAAACGCGCCCTTGCCGTCGCTGGTCCACGTCCAACCGCTTTTATCGCCGGCCTTGCGGGTCTCCACGCTCATGCTGTCCGCCACCATGAAGGCGGAATAAAAACCCACCCCGAATTGGCCGATCAGGTTCACGTCTTTGGTCTTCGCCTCCTTGGCCGCTTTCAGGTATTCCGCCGTGCCCGACTTGGCGATGGTGCCCAGGTTCGCCACCAAATCGTCGTGGTTCATGCCGATGCCGTTGTCGGCGATGGTCAGGGTCTTGGCTTTTTTATCGGCGCTGATGTGAATGGAAAAATCGGCGCTGCCGTCTTCCAGCAAGCTCGGCGTTGTGATGGCCTCATAGCGCAGCTTGTCGCAGGCGTCCGAGGCGTTGGAAATCAGCTCGCGCAGAAAAATCTCGCTGTTGGAATACAGCGAGTGCACGACGATATCCAAAAGCTTGGCGACTTCCGCCTGAAACTCCCGGGTTTCGCCCTTCGGCGCGTCTGCTGTTTTCGTTTTCGCCATTCTTCTCGTCCTCAATCGTTCTAATTTGCGACCACTAGCCCTTGCGGGTGCGAATTCGACAGCACATATGAGTGGCCCGGTCAATTATGGCAAGGGGGGCGCTGCGCCTTTATCCGAGTCGCGCAAAAACAACATGACAAAAATTTTCGTGTAAACCCGTTGCCCTGGGCCCCTTACTCGTCCCATGATTGATCCCCGACGGTGAGGAGGCTGTTGGTCTCAAACCTCCCGTTTCCTTGCCCGGCGCCCGTTCAACATTTTTAGGGAGCCTTCCTCTATGCAAGTTCCTGCCAAAATTTCCTTCCACGGCGTTGATACCTCCGAAGCGGTCGAAGAGCGCGTCAACGAAAGGCTCGCCAAGCTCGAGCACTTCTTCGATCACATCACCACGGCCCGCGTGGTCATCGAGCGTCACCACCGCAGCCATTCGAACATGAACGCCAAGGATCAGCCCTTCCACGTTTCGATCGTTCTCGAAGTGCCCGGCGAGGAATTGGTGGTGAAGAAGGACCCGAAGGACCCCGCCGTTCTGAAGGCGCACGAGGATATTTACATCGCCATCCGCGATTCGTTCGACACTATGGAGCGCCGCCTGAAGGATTACGTTGCGCGCATGCGCGAGGCGCGACGGGCTTCATAGACTTACTACACTCAGGCATCGTATATAGTCGTATCACTGCAAAAGGACCGGCGCATTGAGCGCTGACGGGGTACTGTCTGAAATAAAGCCCGGCAGCGTCACTGCCGTGCTCGGGCCCACCAACACCGGCAAGACCTATCTCGCCATGGACCGCATGCTCGGCCATGCCTCGGGCATGATGGGCTTTCCGCTGCGTCTGCTCGCGCGCGAGAACTACGACCGCATCGTCAAGGCGCGCGGTGCGGGCGCGGTGGCGCTCATCACCGGCGAGGAAAAAATCATTCCGCCCAATCCGCGCTATTATGTGTGCACGGTGGAAAGCATGCCGCTCGATCGGCAGGTTGCGTTTCTTGCCGTGGATGAAATTCAACTGGCCGCCGATCCGGACCGGGGTCACATTTTCACGAATAGATTGCTTGAAGCGCGCGGCAACACCGAGACCATGTTCCTCGGCTCGGAAACCATAAAACCGCTCGTGCGCCGTCTTGTGCCCGAGGCCGAGTTCATCACCCGCCCGCGTTTTTCCAAACTCACGTACTCGGGTTCCAAAAAACTCACGCGCCTGCCGCGCCGCTCAGCGGTGGTCGCGTTTTCGGTCTCCGAGGTTTACGGCATCGCCGAACTCATTCGCCGTCATCGCGGCGGTGCGGCGGTGGTCATGGGCGCGCTGTCACCAAGAACAAGAAACGCCCAGGTCGCGCTCTATCAAAACGGCGACGTGGATTATCTCGTCGCCACCGACGCCATCGGCATGGGTTTGAACATGGACGTCGATCATGTCGCCTTTGCCTCGCTGAAGAAATTCGACGGTCACGCGCCGCGCGCATTGACCGCCTCCGAGGTTGCGCAGATCGCCGGGCGCGCCGGGCGGCACATGAACGACGGCACCTTTGGCGTCACCGCCGATGCGCCGCTGATCGACGACGACATCATCGCCCGCGTCGAAACCCACGAGTTCAATGCGCTGAAGACCTTGTATTGGCGCAACACCGATTTGCGTTTCACCTCTTTGGAGGCGCTGCTCAGCTCCTTGCGGCACGCCCCGCCTGCGCCCGCGCTCATCCGCCCGCCGCCGGCCGAGGATCAATTGGTGCTCGAGGCCATGGCCAAGGATGAAAGCGTGCGCGCCAAGGCCGCCTCGCCGGACAGGCTGAAGCGCCTGTGGGAGGTCGCGCAGATCCCCGACTTCAAAAAGGTGCGCCCGGAGCTGCACGCGCGCCTACTCACCCAGGTGTTCAATCACCTTTCGGACGAAAGCGAAAAACTGCCCGAGGACTGGTTCGCCAAACAGGTGGATCGTATTGATCGCGCGGACGGGGACATGCACACTCTCATGGACCGGATTGCCGCCATTCGCATATGGACGTATATCGCTCATCGCGGCGATTGGCTGGACCAGTCGCTGGAATGGCAGAACCGCACCCGCGAGGTGGAAGATAAACTCTCCGATGCGCTGCACGACCGGCTGACCAAGCAATTCGTGGATAGCCGCACGGCGCACCTCGTCAAAAGGCTCAAGGGAGACGACCTTATGACGGCCGATTTGGCCGACGACGGCATTGTGGAATTGGACGGCCATAAGCTCGGGCGCCTGGAAGGTTTGCGCTTCAAGGCCGAGCGCGTGGGCGCGCGCACCGCCGACCGTGCCGTGATGAACGCGGCTATTGCGTCGTTGCGCCCGATCATCGCCGCGCGGGTCGATGCGATATGCGCGAGCGAAGATTCCGAATTGTCACTCGACGATAACGCGCGCATCATCTGGAAGACCGAGCCGCTCGCCCAACTCATCGAGGGCACCGAGCGGCTTCGCCCGCGCGTGCAGGTTTTTACCGATGAACTCTTGGATGCGCCGCCGCGCGTGCGCGTCGAGGAACGCTTGAACGCCTGGATCACCGCGCATATCGAGGAACATCTCGGGCCCATGGCCAAAGCGCTGAAAGCCGATGTGCCTGCGCCGGTGCGCGGCATCGTTTTCCAACTCTCGGAAAATTTAGGCACCATCCGCCGCGATGCGGTCGAAGCGCAGTTGAAGGCGCTGAAGGATGAAGAGCGCAAAGCCCTCGCGCGTTTGGGAATCCGCTTCGGTGTGAATCACGTTTTCTTTCCCGCGCTGCTGAAGGCCGCGCCGATCAGGTTGCGCGGATTGCTCTGGATCGCCGCGCACCGCGACCGGCCCGCGCCGCCATTGCCGGCAGAAGGGCGCATGTCCCTCGAACTCGATGCGCAAACCCCGCGCGAGTTTTACAAAGCCTGCGGGTATTGGCCCGTCGGCAAGAAGGGCTTTCGCATCGACATGCTCGAACGCTTTGCCGCCGAGGTGCGCAAAGTCGCCCGCGAGAAAAATTCAGTGCTGCCGCCCGAGCATTTATCGCTGCTCGGCATCGATGCGGAGACCGGGCTCGCCGTTTTGAAGGACCTCGGGTTCGCCGCAAACCTGGAAGAGTCCAAAATCACGTTTTCTGCGCGCAAACCGCATAAAAAAGCACGCAAACCCGTGCAAAAAGGGCGCAAAAACCGTGCAACACGCACGGTGGACCCGGACTCTCCCTTCGCAAAACTCAAGGATTTGAGCCTTTCGTGAGCGGTAAAACCGCAGAAAACGACGTCCTTCGCCTGGATAAATGGCTGTGGTTCGCCCGTTTCTGCAAAACCCGCGCCCTGGCGCAAAAGCACATCGAAGGCGGTGATGTGACCCTCAACGGGGCCAAAACGCGCAAAACCAGCGCCAATGTGCGTATCGGCGATGAGATTTCGGTGGTTTTGGGGCCGATCAAGCGCACCGTCACCGTTCTTTTGATGGCCGAGCGGCGCGGCCCAGCCTCCGAAGCGCAAACTTTGTATGAGGAAAAAGACCCGCCGGAAAAACTGCGCGGGCTTGATGCCGGCCTGCGGCGCCACAAACCGCTGCTTTCCAGGCCCAAAGGCGCGGGCCGTCCCACCAAAAAGGACCGCCGCTCCATCGCTAAAGAGTTGGGCGGGCGCTGGGACGACTAAACAAAATCAGTTTTTGACGAACACCAGCACGTGATTGTTCGCCGGCATGGGAATGATTTCTTCATGCCGGAAGCCGTTGTCTTCTGCGACTTTCTTGAGGTCCTCCACGTCGCGGATGCCCCAGTCCGGATTGCGTGTCTTGAGCGATTGATCAAACGCGATGTTGCTCTCGGCGATAAAATCCCCGTCCACCGAATACGGCCCGTAGGTCACCAGCGGCGCGCCGCTTTTCAGCAGTTTTCCCGCGCCTTTGAACAGCCCGAGGGTCGCGGCCCACGGCGAAATATGAATCATATTGATGCATAACATCGCGTCGGCCGTCATCACCGGCCACGCCGCGGTCGAGGCATCCAACTCAAGCGGCGGCAAAAGGTTTTGCAGTTTTTCTTCGGCCACATAGGCCGCGATGCTGCGCCGCGCCTCGTCACTGGGATCGCTCGGCTGCCAGCGAAACTGCGGCAATCCTTTTGCAAGCGCGGCGGCGTGGTAGCCCGAGCCGGACGCGACTTCCAGTACCAGCCCGCCGTCATCGACACGGCCCGACAAAACGCGGCTAAGCACTTCGATGATCGGCTCAGCGTTGCGCACTGCGGCCGGCGGCGCCCGCTTTTCACTGCCTTGCGACATCAAGATGTCCTTTCAAGCCCTGTAGAATAAAGCACTCTTCGGCTCCACTTGAGACCGTACATCAAGAACGGGTTCTTGACGCCGCTCCGGGAAATCGAATACGCAGTTTATCAATGGGAATCGCCCCGGGAGGTCTGCGGGTGAACTGGAGCTTCGAAATATGACGTATGTCGTTACTGAGAACTGCATCAAATGCAAATACATGGACTGCGTCGAGGTTTGTCCTGTGGACTGCTTCTACGAAGGCGAGAATATGCTGGTGATTCACCCAGACGAGTGCATTGACTGCGGCGTTTGCGAGCCCGAATGCCCGGCGGAAGCGATTGTCCCCGATTCGGATGAATCCGCAGAGGCTTGGCTGGAAATTAACACCAAATTCGCCGAGACCTGGCCCAACATCACGGCGAAGGGCGAAAGCCCTGCTGACGCTGATGAGTGGAAGGATAAACCCAATAAAAAAGAACTGCTTAGCGAGAATCCTGGAAGTAACGCTTAAAGCTAAGATATAGCTTTAAGTCCGGGCCGTAAGCATGGGTGAACGCCTTTTCACCTGTATTTGGACCCCTGTTTGTGGTATAAGAAATCAATCCGCCGGGGGACCGGCGGATTATTTTTTCTCCTGCTGGCGTCCCGCGCGTGAAATCGCGATAAGTCATTGAAATAAAATGATTTAGGGCTGACGGCGGAGACCCGGTTCGTCCCGGCCCACTCCGCCGCACGCCACAACCAGCGGAACGGGCTCGCCGAGGATACAAAAAGGAAGACGCCGGCCCGTTGGCACGGGTTCGGACGCTTGGGGGATCGCCTTCGGGGGTCATCAAGGCGGTGCGGGACAGCCCAACATATTAATGATGTGGAGAGAGACACCGAGCATGCCCAAATCAGCAAAAAGTGCAAAAGACGCAAAGAGCAATGTTCCCTTTTCCGCGGGTGATTTTGTTGTTTATCCGGCCCACGGCGTTGGCAAAGTCACCAACATTGAGTCCCAAACCATCGGTGGCCAGAAGGTCGAATTATTCGTCATCAGCTTCGAGCGCGACCGCATGACCCTGCGCGTTCCGATCGGCAAAGTCGAAAACTCGGGCCTGCGTAAACTCTCCACCCGCAAGGTCATGGAGGCCGCGCTCACGACCCTCAAGGGCCGCGCCCGCGTAAAGCGCGCCATGTGGAGCCGCCGTGCGCAAGAATACGAAGCCAAAATCAACTCCGGAGATCCGGTGTCCATCGCCGAAGTTGTGCGCGATCTGCATCGCGGCGCAAGCCAGCCGGAGCAGTCCTACAGCGAACGGCAAATCTATGAGCAGGCGCTTGAGCGCCTGGCGCATGAAGTTGCCGCTGTTGAAAAGATCAAGCCCGAAGCGGCAACCGCGAAGTTGGAGCGCCTGCTCAACGCGGCATAATTTTTTCTCACTCCGAAATTTAAGACGGCTCCGGTTTTTGATCGGAGCAGTTTTATTGTGCGGCTAACTGGAAACGCCCAGTTCAATGGAGAGCCGGATCAGATCGGCCGTCCGAGAAACACCCAGCTTACTTTTGATCTGACTGCTTGTGTTAGCCACCGTCTTGTAGCCCACGCCCAGAGCTTCGGCGATTTCGTTGAGGCTTCGGCCTTCGCCCAGAAGGCGCATGATTTCCAAGTCGCGCTCGGTGAGTTGACCCACGGGATCGCCGCTGATGTTCTGGATCGCCATGTCCTGCGCGATGACGCTTTCAATATACCTTCCGCCATCGGCGATCTTTTAAACGGCCGCCAACAACTCCTTCGGCGCCGCGTTCTTGCTGATGTACCCTTGTGCGCCCGCTTGTAGTGCCCGGGAAGCATGAAGGGGATCCGCATGCATGCTGAAAATGATAACCCGGACCTTATTGTCGAACTGCACCATGCGCCGCAAAAGCTCCAGTCCGCCGACACCGGGCAGATTCAAGTCGAGAACAACAATGTCCGGGGACGTTTCCCTCAACACGGTCAACGCTTCCCGGCCGTTTGATGCTTCACGCACCTCCGCACCGGGTATCGTCGAAAACAACCGCTTCAGCCCGCCGCGGACGATTGCATGATCATCGACAACGAGAATCTTCATACCGACATCCGGTCTATGTTGTGAATATTGCGGCCGGCATATGGTATGCGCGCGGACACGGACAGGCCTTTTTGGCGCGCGTTATTTTGCACGGTTAAAATGCCTCCGTGGGCCGCAACGCGCTCGTGCATCCCGGAAAGCCCGAGGCCCGGCCCCTCGTTACCCGCACCCATGCCAATGCCGTTATCGGATATGTTTGCAACAATATCTCCGTTTTGTTCATCCATAAAAACTGCAACGTGAATATGGCTTGCTTCACCGTGGCGCATGGCGTTGCTGATACTTTCTTGTATGACGCGGTAGATCACTGTCTCCAGTCCGGGACCAAGAGCATCGATTTCCGGCTTTATGCTAACGGAAAATTCGACCGAGCCCTTTCTGTGACCCCAGAACGATACCAAATTCTCGACAGCCTTCTTTAACCCCACGGCCGTTAGTCCGGCGGGCCTGAGCCGTTTCAATATGGCGCGGACATGGCTCTGCATATGGCCCACCGCATCCTTAATCGACTGTGCATGACCGGCGAGTTCCTTGTTGCCGCTTTCTTTGGCTAGGTCCGAAATGGCGGCGGTATCCACGTTAACGGCAAACAGAAACGGGCCGACATCGTCGTGCAGGTCCCGCGCCAGATCCGCTCGTTCTTCCTCCTGAATTGTTTGCAGCTGTGCATTCAGCCGCTGCGCCTTTGCCTCAAGAAGACTTAGGTGTGACACCATATGATTGAACGACTGAGCTAGGGCAGCGAGTTCCGGTGGACCTGCTTCTCCAACGCGCGCGCCGTAGTCGCCGCGGCCCAAAGATTTAATGGCACTGGACAGATCGCGCAGTGGGCGTAGACCGAGACTCACGGTTATGAAAAACGTTAGCAAAATGAGTGCACAAAAAACCGCGACAATAATCAGATCGTCGCGGGACCGGTGCCACACTTCGCCGATCTCGTTATTCGGATAGGTTTCGAGAACAATGGCCACATAGGGCGACGTGTTTTGTTCAAGTCTAATAGGCCGCGTTTCGGGCGCAACGCTGACCAAATTGAAATACCAATCAGGCGCAGGCGAAGTCGGTGCAAATACCTCCGATGCTTTAAAGCGCTCTCCGTTCTTGCCGATCAGCGCCGCGCGAACGTGACGATTGCCGTCAAACGTTGAAACAAGGTGCTCTAAATAAACATCGGAATTTACCGATCCGGATAGGTGCCGCACAGAGTTTTCCGCCGTGCGCGCGCTTACATCGAGGGCGGCTTGAAGTTCGGTGTTCACCGATCGCGCGGCAAACCACCAAGCCATCACAGCACCCAGCGCAAGACTTACAAAGAGACTCAATGTCGCGGTGATCAGCAGTTGGTTGCGTAAGGTCATGCGATTGATGGCCCGCCTGTTGAAGAAGTCCGCCAAGCAGGTACCATAATCCTGACCGGCGCAAGTCACTTAATTCGGGAATCCCCGGCCCCGATTTCGGGAAGAGGCGCCCTCGACTTCTATATCCTTCACATGATTTAACGTTCGGCGCCACAGCGCGGACGCACCTGTTTCGGTCGGGAATTTTTCCCGGTGAGATCGGGAATTTCCACCATCGACATTCTTCAGACCGGCGTGCTTAGTCCACGCCACAGATACGGTGCAGGGGGATAAATGTTTGATTCAACAGGCTCAAAAGCCAAACTATTGACGAGCGCAGCTGCTATTGCTTTTGCGATGTCGTCCTCTGCATTGGCACAAGGCGCGGCCGGTGAAGCCGACGAAGGAATCCTGGTCATCGGCACATCTCCCCTTCTCGGCCTTGGCGTGAATGCCGATAAAGTTCCTGCAAATGTGCGTGCATTCAGCGCGGGTGATCGGGGTTTTTTGAATACTCTCGAAGGTGGCGCGGGCAGCCTCACGCTCTCGCACGCGCAAAACAATCCGTTTCAGCCTAATATTGTCTATCGTGGCTTCGAGGCCTCGCCGTTGAACGGCGTCGCGCAGGGTATGGCAGTTTACGTGAACGGCTCGCGCTTCAATCAGCCGTTCGGTGATACGGTCAATTGGGACCTGATCCCCGATATCGCCGTCAGCCGCATGAACTTGGAAGGCGCAAACGCGGTCTTCGGTTTAAATGCGCTGGGCGGGTCGTTGTCCATGCAGATGAAAGACGGATTTACCTACGACGGTTTGGGCGCAGAAATTGAAGGCGGTAGCTTTGGCCGCGTACAGGGCGCGCTTCAGTACGGCATCAATACCGGCCCGTACGCATTGTACGTAGCAGGTAGTGGGCTCACCGAGGACGGGTGGCGCGATTTTTCACCCTCTGACCTGCGGCAGTTCTACGGTGATGTAGGATGGCGCGGCGCGCGTGGAGAAGTTCATTTTAATATCACCGCTGCCGACAACGATTTGACGGGCAATGGGACTTCGCCGGTCGAACTTTTGAATGTGCGTCGCGAAGCCGTGTTTACAAATCCGGACAATACCCAAAACGAATATTATAAGTTTGCGGTCAGCGGCAGTTACTTCGCGGCTGACGACATCGTCGTTCAGATCAACGCACACTACAGTGATTTCGTTCAAAAAACCTTGAACGGAGATGCGGCCGACGCCGGGGGTTGCGAGGACGACGAGGACTTCCTGTGCCTAGAAGACGGCGATGCGCTTATCGATTCCAACGGAGATCAAATTCCAAATTTTGTAACGGACGGTCCTTATGCTGACTTTGCAGATGAGTTCGAAGATGCGGAGTTCGACGAAGGCGGTCCTTACGCCTTTATCAATCGCACATCGACCAAGACCGATAGCTACGGCGTTTCTCTTCAGCTGACCAGCAGCCGCGCCATCGCGGAACATGAGAATCATTTTGTCGCGGGTGCGAGTGTTGACCGCGGAGACTCCGTGTTCAGGGCCAGTACCGAAATCGCCACATTGTCATTGGACCGCGGCTTTGAAGGTCCGGCGGTACTGATCGACATGCCGGGCGGTCCGATCACGCCTGTGCATTTGAACACGACCAATACCTATTACGGGGTTTACGCGAGCAATATTTTCGATGTGACGCCCGATCTATCACTGACTCTATCCGGACGCTTCAACAGCGCCAAAACGGTTCTGCGGGATCAAATCGGAACGGCGCTGAACGGGGAACACAGTTACGACCGTTTCAACCCCGGTGTGGGGCTTACCTATAGAATCTCCCCGCAGATCACCGCTTATGCGCGTTACACGGAAACCAACCGTGTACCGACACCGGCCGAATTATCGTGCGCCGATGAAAACGCGCCATGCACGCTGGCGAACTTTTTCATCGCCGATCCACCCCTCAACCAGGTGGTTTCACATAGCACTGAATTTGGTGTGCGAGGCCGCATGGCAGCCATGGGCGGGCGCATCGAATGGAATCTCGGCCTGTTCAATACCGACAATGACGACGACATTATTCTGGTACCAAGCAGCGTTGTCGGGCGGGCTTATTTTAGAAACGCGGACGGCACACGCCGGCGCGGAGTGGAGGCCGGCATCCAGTTCAATGCAGAGCGCGTTTCTGTCTTTGCAGACTACGCCTATGTAGACGCAACGTTCCGTTCCACTCTCATGATCGGCAGTCCCAACAACCCCGCCGCCGATGACGATGGCAATATCGCTGTTGTTCCAAGTGACCGGCTGCCCGGTGTGGCGCCGCATACGGTCAAGTTCGGCGCCGAGTTTGACGTGCTGCCCAATTGGTCCGTCGGCGCCCACGTACGCACGGCATCGGGCCAGTACATGTTTGGTGACGAGGGCAACGATACGCCCAAAGTGCCGGGATACACCGTCGTCAACGCTGATACGGACTACCGCATAACCGACGGAATTCAGCTGTTTGCGCGCATCGACAACCTTTTCGACTCAAAATATGAAACGCTCGGTGCATTTTCCGAAACAGACGAAGTTCCTCTCTTGGAGGTGCCCAACGCGGACAATCCCCGTGCATTCAGTCCGGCACCGCCCTTCGCAATTTATGGCGGACTCCGCCTGCGCTTTTAATGCGACGGTAATCTTGTTGCTCCGGCAGGCATTTCCTGTGCACCGCCACATAGGCTATACAGGCGCTATTAAAGCGAATTTCGAATGCAAGATATGGAGGGACGGATGACGGCTTGGAGAAAACATCTTTCGTGGACGGCTGTGGCCGCGTCCGTGATCGCGCTCGGTGCGTGTGGTGAAAGCGGCGAGCAGGTGCAGCCCGAAGCGGAGCAGCCGCCGGTCCCGACAAATGTCGCTTACGTCACCAATGAAGACAACGGCGTGATGGTCATCGACTTGGAGACACTGACGGTGACCAAAACAATTGATGTTGGCGGAGAGCGTCCGCGCGGTCTGGGCCTGACCAAAGACGGACGCTATCTCTTAACGGCAAACGGCGAGACCAACGACATGTCGGCCATCGACACCGTGACCGGTGAAGTGGTGCAGCGCATTTCGGTAGGCGTCAGCCCCGAGTTTCTCCGCGTTTTGGAAGACTCGGCTTACGTGACCTATGAGCCCGGCGGCCGGCGTACGGAAGACGTGGAAGAGCGCGATTTTGAAAACGAACCACCGGCTGAAATCGCGGTGGTTAATCTCGTCGGAGCCATCAACCTCGAAACGCTGGAAATGGAACGTTCGATTCCGAGCGGATTGGAAACCGAGGGACTTGAATTTTCGCCCGACCATACCCGCATCATCACCACCAACGAAGGCGATGAAACCATTTCCGCCTACAATTTGGAAACCGGAGAAGAAATTGTCACGGTCAGCACGCGCGAGCAGGGCCGACGTCCGCGCGGCATCATCGCATTGCCCGACGATTCCGGGTATGTCGTGACTATGGAAACCTCGTCGCATGTGGTGCAGTTGGACAACGATTTGAACGTGGTGCGGAGCATCGAAACGAAAACCGGACCCAATGGCGTCGCGTTTAGTCCGGACGGCGCGCACATGTTGGTCGCAGCATCGCGCGACGGCGTACTGCAGGTGTTCGATACGAATACCTTCGAATTGCTCAAGGAAGCGCCCATCGGACGTCGCTGCTGGCATTTCACGTACACGCCGGATGGTTCGAAAATTCTTGTCGTGTGCGGGCGTTCCAATGACGTGCATGTCCTGGACGCGCAGGACTACACGCCCATCAGCACAATTCCCGGTTTTTCGCTGCCGTGGGGCATCATTACGTATCCGGCGACACACGGAAGCTTGGATACGCCGCGTGCGCATTAAGGCGTACGCAAAGAGATAGTCTTTGGCTTATAGCGTGCTGACACGGCGGCTGTTCGCCGCGCTGCTTGTCGCGCCGCTCTCTGCCTATGCTCAAACAGATGGGCCGGCGGAACTGCCGGTCATTGCGTCGGGCATCGTGACGGATGTCATCGACGGCGCGGTGGTGCGCATGGAAGGGATCGATGTCGATGTCCGCCTTGTATCGATCCAGGCGCCTAAACTGCCGAAGGGCCGCGAAGGCTTTGTCACTTGGCCCTTGGCCTTCGAGGCCCGGGAGGCGTTGGCTGCGTTTGTGAAAGGAAAAGCCGTCACATTACACGCCGGGGCAACACCGCGTGACCGCAACGGTCGCTATCTCGCGCATGTGGTACGTGAAGACGGATTGTGGGTGCAGCAAGACTTGCTCAAAAACGGATGGGCGCGCGTTTACACCTTTGCCGACAATCGGCGTTTCGCTGACGCTTTATATGCCGCCGAGCGCGAAGCGCGGGCAGGCGGGCGCGGCATATGGGCGGACCCCTATTACGCGCTGCGTGCGCCTGATCCGGCCGCACTCGATAAGGACATCGGCACATTCCAGGTGGTGGAGGGTGTTGTCTTGGATGCCGCGCTTGTGCGCGGGCGCACCTATCTCAATTTCGGTGAAGACTACCGCACGGATTTTACGGCAACGATCCCGCCGGATGCGGCCGCGGTTTTCAGGCGCTCGGACTTTGACCCGTTGAGTTTGGAGGGAAAGACTATTCGCGTGCGTGGGTACCTGCGCGATTATAACGGCCCGACCATGGACATCACCCATCCCGAACAAATCGACGTGGGAGATAGTATGCCTTGATCTGTGCCCTGGACCTCAAGGTGACCCTGGGCTAAGACCGGCTCAGCCTGGAGCCGTTCATGATTCTCACGCCAATAGACGCCGAAGCCCTGCCAAGGGTGCTGGATATATTCAGCCGCGCACTTTCGTCCGATAGTTCCGCGTTGGCAGCATTTAAGCGTATTGCCGAGACGCGCCGCTATTGCCCCGGCTTTTCCGCAGACCTGATGGTCGGACGGCACAAGGCGGCCGAACTGGCGGCCTCCTTTGACATTCCGACGTGCGACGAAGAACCGGCCCTAGCCTTTTCGTGGGACGGCGAATGCATCCGGATCCGATCGGAGACCAGCGTGGTATTTCACGAAATCGCTCATTGGCAAATTGCACCGACAGAGCGCCGCCACCTTTTCGATTTTGGCTTGGGCGCGGGACCTGAGACGGGGCGCGTTGCCGAGGCCGACGCGGCGTGCTGCGTTGATAATGCGACCAAGGAAGAAGAAGAAAACCTGGCGTCTCTTCTCGGCATTCTTTGGGAGGCTGAGTACGGCGAGCCGGCCATTCTCGCATTCGCCGAGCAGAATTGGCTGGAGCTTTACGAGCGAAGGCATACAGCGCAGCATTTCGTATCCTCGCTGAACTCGCTTTATGAGCGCGGTCTTGTCGACCGTGATGGCCATCCGCTTAGGTGACGTGTTTTCCGGCTCGCGTTCGCCGGGGGTGCGGGGTTAGGGTAGCGCAGCAGAAATTTCATCCATGGGCGTAGTTGGATCCCGATGAAGAAAGACACCAAAATCGTCCGGGCCGGACAGAACAAGAAACGCAATGCCGGCATCGTGAATACCCCGGTGTTCCACGCGTCAACCATTGTGTTCGACAGCGTTGCGGCGATGCACGACGCGGACGAGCGCGGTTTCAGGCGCGGCGAGAAGGTGATGTACTACGGTCGGCGCGGCACACCGACCCATTGGACGCTGCAAGAGGCCATCACTGAGCTTGCGGGCGGTGCTGATACGGTGTTGGCGCCATCAGGTTTAGCGGCGTGCGTGCTTGGTATCCTCGGATGCGTGAAGGGCGGCGACCATATTCTGGTGGCGGATTCGGTTTATGGACCGACGCGGGGATTCTGCAACGGTTTTCTGAAAAGCTTCGGCGTGGAAACTACGTTTTATGATCCGCTGATCGGTGCGGACATCGAAAAGCTTTTTAAGCCGAACACAACGCTCGTGTTTTGTGAATCGCCGGGCTCGCACACCTTCGAAGTGCAAGACCTACCGGCAATCTGCAAAGCGGCACATAAACATGGCGCGAAAGTCTCGGTGGACAATACCTGGGCGAGCCCCTTGTTCTGTCAGCCGCTCGCACTTGGCGCGGACGTTTCCATTGAGGCCGCGACCAAATATATCGTCGGCCATTCCGATGCGAGCGTCGGCGCGGTGATGTGTACGGCCGAAGCGTTGCCGGGCGTGCAAAAGGCTTACGGGTCGCTCGGGTACGCCATTGGTCCCGACGAGATTTACTTGGCAACGCGCGGGTTGCGCACGTTGTCCGTGCGATTGCGCCAACACGAGCAAAACGCGATGAAGGTTGCGCGGTGGCTGAAGGAACAGCCCGGTGTGAAGCGCGTTTTGTATCCGCCGCTGCCTGACGATCCGGGTCACGCCCTTTGGAAGCGGGATTTTTCCGGTGGCTCGGGCTTGCTCGGCGTGTTTTTCGAGAAAACATCGGCGGACGCGGTGACGGCGCTGATCGACGGCATGAAATTGTTCGCCATCGGATATTCCTGGGGCGGCTATGAAAGCCTGATTGTGCCGTCCGATCCCTCCGGTATCCGCACCGCGACCAAGTGGACCGAGCCCGAGCCCGGTATACGTCTGCATGTGGGACTGGAAGATCCTGACGATTTGATTGCCGATCTCGACGAAGGCCTTGCGCGTCTTCGCAAGGCTCTGCGTTAGAAGCGCGGGCTAAGTGCCCTCTTTGCTTCAAACCGCCGTCGAAAAGCACCGCGCAGGCGATCTTGCCGAAGCTGAGAAAATCTATCGGCAAGTTTTAGAAGGCGATGCAAATAATGCGGACGCATTGCACCTACTTGGTTTGGTTCTGCATCAGCACGGGGACCAAGACGCGGCCGGCGAAAATATCGAGCGTGCGATCAGACTAAGACCTAAACAGGCTGAGTTTTACTGCAAACTCGGAAAAGTGCGCGCCGCGCAAGAGCATTGGTCTGATGCTGTTTCGGCGAATAAAAAGGCAATCGAAAGCAAGCCAGACTACGCCGCCGCTCATTGCAATCTGGGTGTTGCGCTGCTTTGGCAAGGCCGTCCTGCCGCTGCGGAAGAGACATTGCGAGAGTCTCTGAAATGTGACGACAAAAGCGCTCAGGCCAATGAGGCTTGGGAAAAAGCAATCATACTCCAGCCCAATTTTGCCGAAGCGCACTACAATCTTGCGGCATCGAAATTAGTGGAAATGGATTTCGCGCGCGGCTGGCAGGAGTTCGCCTGGCGCGGGCGGGCCGATCCGCAGAGCTTTTCACCGGATGCCGATGGGTATCCATTCTCTTTGCCGCGCTGGAATGGCGAGGCGCTCTCGGGTAAATCGATTTTTCTATGGGGCGAGCAAGGCCTGGGAGACCAGGTGTTGTTCTCCGGACTGCTGCCGCAGCTTGAGGCGAGCGGCGCAAGGATATTGGTGGAGGTCGAGCCGCGTCTCAAGGATTTATATGAGAGATCGTTCCCCGGCATGGATGTGTTCGCACGGGACCGCCCGTTATCTGATGCGCTTTCCGCCGCAGTCTTCGATGTTCAATGTCCGTTGGGTGATCTGGGTCAATTCCTGCGACCTAGTCCGGATTCCTTCCCGGTCCACAGCGGATATCTCAAGGCGGAACCGGACAGAGTCGCGGGCCTCAAAAGCAAGTACGCGAAATTGGGGACTGGCAAACCGGTGGTCGGGATTTCCTGGCGCAGTCCCCGCAAGCGTTTCGGCGCGCTGAAATCAACCGATCTCGCGGAGAGCTGGAGCGAGGTATTGGCCGTTCCCGATGTTACGTTTGTGTCCTTGCAGTATGGTCCGGTGACCGAAGCCCTTGCGCGCGCCGAGCAGCGGCATGGTGTTAAGGTACACCATGATCCGGATATCGATGCGACCCGCGACATCGACGGTCTCGCGGCCCAGATTGCGGCGATGGATCTGGTGGTCTCAGTCTCCAACACCACCGTGCACCTTGCCGGCGCCTTGGGCGTGCCGGTTTGGACGGTGGCCCCCTCCGGCGCGGGGCGGCTGTGGTACTGGTTCAAGGGTCTGGAGACCAGCCCGTGGTACCCGTCCATGCGCCTGTTTCAACAGGATAAACCGGGCGATTGGGGACCGGTTCTCTCCCAAGTCGCAACGGCTCTGGCGCGCCATTTCTAGGGGGACTGGGCTCCTGAGATCATTCATCTATGGAATGCCGGGGAGCGCAGAAGGATTGTTACTTAAAGTGCGGAATCTGGAGAGAGGCCCCGGAGCGCCGTTGACCCGTCACATTTAGAGGACTACCTGCAGGGGGTATTCACAGCCGGTGTCATGACCGGGCTCTCGGTGCCGCGGAGAGCCGATTTTTGGTTATGTCATAGCCACTTATTGATTAGTATGGCAGGCGAAGATTAAGCTTTTAAGCGCGGCCGCAAGGAGACCCTCGCGCCGCGGGGGAGAAATTAAGCCTATGAATCTTCAATCCGACGCAAGTCGTAAGGGCGCACCCGACGGTGCGTCCGTATCCAAATCTGACCTCG
This sequence comes from uncultured Rhodobacterales bacterium, assembly GCA_964475755.1. Lineage (GTDB taxonomy): Bacteria > Pseudomonadota > Alphaproteobacteria > Rhodospirillales > Rhodospirillaceae > UBA11612. The sequence goes on along the minus strand of CAYYXR010000001.1, from coordinate 109,436 downwards.
ATTCCGTTGTTGTGCGATTTGCCGGTGACTCCGGCGACGGCGTGCAGTTGCTGGGCAGTCAGTTCTCACAAGAAACCGCGCTCGCGGGCAACTCTTTGGCGACGTTCCCGGATTTCCCTGCCGAAATCCGCGCGCCCACCGGCACGACTTACGGCGTGTCGGCGTTCCAAATCAACTTCGGATCGCGCGTCATCAAAACCGCCGGCGATCAGCCGGACGTGCTTGTCGCGCTGAACCCCGCCGCGCTGTTTGTGAACTACAAGAACCTGCGCAAGGGCGGTCTGGTTATTCTCGACTCAGGCTCCTTTAAGGAGAAAGACGTTAAGCGCGCCGGCTTTGAGTCCGATCCGCGCAGTGACGGCACCTTAAAAGAATTCCGTGTCATGGAGATCGACGTCTCCGCCCAGGCGCTGGAGGTTTCCAAACCGTTCGGTCTCACGCAGAAAGAAGCGCTGCGCACGAAGAACCTCTGGGTGCTCGGCTTGGTCTCATGGATGTACGACCGGGAAACCGAAACGACCATGGCCTACCTGAAACGCAAATTCGGCGAAGAAAGCCCAATTGCGCAGGCCAATATTGCCGCTCTTAAGGCCGGTCATGCCTACGGCGAAACACATGAGTTGTCCGGTGATGTTGCACCGGTCCAAATACCGTCGGTCAAATTCGAACCGGGCACCTACCGTCTTGTGACGGGCGCGGAAGCTTTGTCATGGGGATTGGCGGCGGGCGCACAGCTCGCCGGTTTAGAGATGGTGCTCGCGTCCTATCCGATCACGCCGTCCTCACCGATCTTGCATATTCTCGCGCGCATGAAGCAGTTCGGCATTACCGCGTTCCAGGCCGAAGATGAAATTGCGGCATGCTGCGCAGCCATAGGCGCATCCTACGCCGGCAAACTCGGCGTTACGGCGTCGTCGGGTCCGGGTATCGCACTCAAGACCGAGGCCATCGGTCTGGCGATTTCCACGGAGTTGCCGTTGGTGATCATTGATACGCAGCGCGCCGGCCCGTCAACCGGTCTGCCCACCAAGACCGAGCAATCGGATTTGAATATTGCGGTGTTCGGGCGCAACGGCGATGCGCCGATCCCGGTTTTGGCTGCGCGCTCGGCGGGTGACTGCTTCGACGTTGCGGTTGAGGCGGTGCGCCTTGCGACAAAGTACATGACGCCGGTGATGATGCTGTCCGACGGCTATATCGCCAATGCTGCCGAGCCATGGCGTATTCCCTCCATGAGCGACTACGAGCCGTTCAAGGTCGAATTCAGAACCGACCCGGAAGGCTTCCACCCGTTCCTACGTGACCCGAAAACTTTAGCGCGCACTTGGGCGGTGCCGGGCACGCCGGGTCTGATGCATCGTATCGGCGGGATTGAAAAGGATTTCAACTCCGGCAACATTTCATACGATCCGGCCAACCACCAGAAAATGACGGATACGCGCACCGCGAAGATCGATAACATCGCGGATGATATTCCCGAACAAGGTACTGAACTGGGTAATATTAAAGGACGCTTGGCCGTCGTTGGTTGGGGGTCCACGTACGGGCCTATCAATCGCGCCGTCAGCAACATGCGCGACAAAGGGCACGATGTTTCGCACATTCACATCCGCAATATTTGGCCGCTGCCGCGTAATTTGGGCGAACTGCTTCATAGCTATGACAAAGTGATTGTGGCCGAAATGAACAACGGTCAAATGCTCAATATGCTGAGAGGCCGGTACCTCATCGACGCGCATGGCTTGCTGAAGGTTTCGGGACAACCGCTGAAGATCGATGAAATTGAAAGCGCCATCGGCGCAGAACTTGGAAATTGAGGTTCGGACGGTAAAAACCGATCCGCTAAGACCGCTGAAAGGCAATTTGTCATGAATGTTCAAGTGCAACCGGACAAGCTAAGCCCTAAGGACTTTGCTTCGGACCAAGACGTCCGCTGGTGCCCCGGCTGCGGCGACTACGCCATTCTGAAAGCCATGCACAAGGCATTGGCGGACATGGGCGCGCAGCCAGAAAAGACGGTGTTTGTTTCTGGCATCGGCTGCTCGTCGCGCTTTCCGTATTACATGGCCACTTATGGGTTCCATACAATTCACGGCCGCGCGCCGGCGATCGCAACGGGCGTGAAGCTTGCGCGCCCCGAACTCGATGTGTGGTTGGTGACCGGCGACGGCGATGCATTGTCCATTGGCGGAAATCATTTGTTTCACGCACTGCGCCGCAATGTCGACATCAACATCTTATTGTTTAACAACGAGGTCTATGGACTGACTAAAGGGCAATTCTCACCGACGTCGAGGATCGGTCAGAAATCACCCTCAACGCCGATGGGCAGTATCGATAGCCCGGCGGATGCCTGCACGTTTGCGTTGGGCAGCAATGCGCGCTTTGTCGCGCGCGGCATCGATATTCAAGCCAAGCAGCTCGGTGAGATTTTCGCGCGCGCCCGCGACCACAAGGGCGCATCCTTTGTGGAAATTATCCAAAACTGCATTGTGTACAACGACGCCGTATTCAGCGAGTTCACCGAAAAAGCGGTGGCTGCGGATATGCAGCTGCATGTGGTTCATGGCGAGCCGCTGATCTACGGTAAGGAAAAGAACAAAGGGATACGTTTAAACCCGCAGGCCTTGAAGCTGGAAACCGTTGTCATTGGCGAAAACGGCGTGACCGAGAAAGACATCTTGATACACGACGAGACCAATCGCGTTCTTGCGGGTCTGTTAGCCGCTGTGCGTCCGCCGAATTTTCCTGAAGTGTTGGGCGTTATTTATTGCGACCCTGCGCCGTCCTACGAAACGGCGGTTGCCGCACAGAACGAGAAAGCAAAGGCCAACGGACCCGGCGATCTTGATAAGCTGATGCGTGCGGGCAATACCTGGTCAGTCGAATAATTTCGCACTCAGCTTCGCGCTGGCCACCTCATTACAGACCACGGGAGTTATCCATGAAACGCCGTTCCTTTATGAAAAAAGCCGCTTTGACCAGCACCGCAGCTGCGGCGTCCGCTGTTGCGGCGCCGGCCATATCTCAAGGCATCCGGGAATGGCGCATGGTGACGTCGTGGCCGAAAGGATTGCCTGGCGTCGGAACGGGCGTGGAGCGTTTGGCCAAGAATATTGAAACGGCTAGTGGAGGGCGTCTTCGCATCAAGGTTTATGCCGCGGGTGAACTGGTGCCTGCTCTTGGCGTGTTCGATGCCGTGTCCAGCGGCACGGCCCAGTTGGGTCACGACCCGGCGTACTACCATTTGAATAAATCGGAAGGGTGTGCGTTTTTCACGGCATTCCCGTGGGGTTTCACCTCAGACGAGATGAATGCCTGGATTAAGCATGGCAATGGCCAGAAGCTTTGGGATGAACTTTATGCGCCTTTCGGTTTGCGCGCGTTTATTGCCGGCAATACAAGCACGCAGATGCTTGGCTGGTTTAAGCGCGAAATTAAAAGCGTAGAGGATTTCCAGGGATTGAAATTCCGCGCGCCGGGCAACCAGGCAAAAGTTTTGCAGAAGATGGGCGCGGTGCCCGTTCAGCTTGCCGGCGGTGAAATTTTCCAAGCCTTGCAGTCGGGGGCTGTTGACGCGGCGGAGTGGATCGGGCCGTACAACGATCTGTCCCTCGGTTTCTACCAGGTGTGCAAGTTCTACTACTCGCACGGCTATCACGAGCCGGGCCCGACCCTGGCTTTGACCGTGAATGAAGAAGCGTGGCAGTCACTGCCCGACGATCTAAAGATGGTCGTTCAAATGTGCGCAGAAGCCATGAACACGGATATGACGGCCGAGTACAATGCCAACTCCGGCGCGGCTTTAAAAACGCTTGTTCAGCAGCACGGTGTCATTGTCAAAGGCCTGCCTGACGATGTGATTATCGCCAGCGGTGAAAAAGCCAACGAAGTGCTCAATGAGATCTACGAAGGCGGTGATGCAATCGTGCGCAAAATTATCGAGGATTTCATCGCATTTCGTCAGCAGATCACACCGTGGACGCGCATCAGCCAACAAGCATACGCCAACGCACGGCGCTTGCCGTTCACCTTTAAGATTGGCTAGCGATCTAAATTTAGTGACTTAATCGCTTGGGATCAGATTTCTGAAATCGTCCCGGGGTGGCGGGTTATCGGGATTTCTCGGGCCGAAAAGGTCGGTGAAATCATCCCCGCTTGTAACCGGAATCGACGGTGCCGTTGAGTCGTAATCGTAGTCCACAGCCACACCGCCTGAGTCATCTGAGCGATAAAGCATGTCCGGCAGTTCGGTTGCGATGGCCGGGAAGAACCACAGAATCACCATTGCCAAAGCTTGCAGGCCGACGAAGGGGATCGCTCCGCGATATATATCGGCGGTGCGTATAACTTTTTCCGCCGCGCCGCGAAGGTAGAACAAGGCAAAACCAAAAGGCGGCGTGAGAAAGCTTGTCTGCAGGTTCATGCCGATCATCACGCCCAGCCATATCGGGTCCACGCCAAGTTGAATAAGAACCGGCGCGGCAATCGGGATGGTGATGAAAATGATCTGGAAGGTGTCGAGGAAGAACCCGAGCAAAAAGATCATCAGCATGACGATCAGAATGGCGCCTGCCGCCCCGCCCGGAATGTCCGAGAGCACGGAGTAGACCAGGCCTTCACCGCCAAGTCCCCGGAACGTCAGACTGAACACGCCTGCGCCAAGCAGAATAATGAAGACCATCGACGTGATGGTCATGGTCGAACGCATGACCTGCTGAAGGATGTCGAGAGTCAGTTTGCGTTTCCATGCCGAGAGCAGCAAAGCGCCGACAGCGCCCACGGACGCCGATTCCGTCGGAGTTGCAATGCCTGTCAGGATGGACCCCAACACGGCCACAATCAGAATGAGCGGCGGCAGTAGAGCCGACAGCACGCGTCCGCCAAGGCCCGCGCGCTGCGCAGCCGTTAATTGTAGCGGCGGACATGATTTAGGCTCGGTAACCGATTTGAAGAATATCCAAAGCATATAAAGAATGACCAACATCAACCCAGGCAACATTGCGCCTGCAAACAATTGCCCGACCGATACTGGTTCAGGGGCCAGGTTACCCATGGCCATTTGCGCCTGTTGGTTGGCGCCTTGAAGCATATCGCCAACGAAAATCAGAACCGTCGAAGGCGGAATAATTTGTCCCAAAGTGCCGCAGGCCGCGATGGTGCCGGTCGAAAGCTTGGGGTCGTATCCGGCTCTGGTCATGGCGGGCAGCGACAGCAATCCCATGGTAACGACGGTCGCGCCGACAATCCCGGTGGACGCCGCTAGGAGTGCGCCGACGAGAACGACCGAATATCCAAGGCCACCGCGCAACGTGCCGAACAGTTCGCCCATGGTTGTAAGGAGAGATTCCGCGATCCTGGAGCGTTCGAGCGTTACACCCATAAACACGAAAAGCGGAACGGCCACCAAGGTCTCGTTCACCATGGTCCCGAAGTATGAATTTCCCAGTGCCGAGAGAATGGCCGGGTCCAACGTGTTGGTCAAAATACCAAGGCCGGCGAATATCAGACCCATGCCGCCCAGGGTAAAGGCGACGGGGAATCCGATGATGACCGCGAACAACGTCGCGGCAAACATACCAATGGCAATAATGCTTCCGATTTGATCCGGGCTCATTTGGAGACTCCCGGCGTGGGGTGATCGGCTTCCGCCAGCATATTTGGGGTCCCTACATCAATGTCATGACCTTGAAGAAAGAGGACGCGGCGCGCGATCAGCGCCAGCCCTTGAACAGCCACCACAAAACAGAAAATCCAAATGACCGTCTTCAGCAGGAATAAGGCAGGCATGCCGCCGGGCTGGCCTGAGCGTTCATAAATAGACCAGGAAGACATGACAAACGGCGCGGAGGTGTAGGCGAGCACGGCAATCCACGGCAGCAGGAATACGATCGTGCCGAAGATCTCGACCTTGGCTTTCCGGCGCGGCTCAAATCTCGTGAAGAGAACATCGACGCTGACGTGCCCGCGCATCAGGAACGTATATCCTGCGCCCACCATGAACACGATGGCATGCTGCCAGACATAAAGTTCCTGCAGCCATATATATCCTACGTTGAATACGTATCTGAGAACGACGCCTGCAAAGCATGTCAGCACACAACCGAGCGTCAGCCAGGCGACCGCTTCGCCCAATACTCTGTTAAACGCGTCAACAACGCGGACAAATCCCACCAGCGACTTCAAGATAACCCCCCGAACACGTCTAGGTTGACCGTGCGCCTCCTGCACGAAACCTGAGGCGGCGCTACTAAAACATGCCTCCCTTTGCCAAGCAAAGGACTTCTCGAACACCCATGATTATTTTTGACATTAACAGCAAAGGGGCGAAAATGCCGCTGCGCATGCATAATAATTGCGAGGTTCCGACGGGCATTCGAGGCGCGCGATCCTCAATAAAGGCACTACAGAATGGTCGCCCATTTAGATGACTCAGGCATAGACGTCGTACAATTTCCGAAAGGTAAAGTTCTATTCAGGCAAGGCTCAAAGGGCGACGCCGCGTATATCGTAAATTCCGGTGCCATTGGAATCTATCGGGAAGCGCAAGGCAAAAAAATCCCGTTGGCGACGGTGCGTCGCGGCGAGCTTTTCGGCGAAATGGCGGTCATCGACAATAGTCCCAGGATGGCCACCGCGTTTGCCGTCGAAGATTCAACGCTTATGAAAATTCCCATTGATGTGATGCTCAAAAAGATGAAGACGGCTGATCCGTTTATACGGGCGCTCATTCACATGCTTATGACCAATTTGCGCGGTGTTCACGATACACATACGCCCAAATCCAGAAGCTTCACCGATGCTGTAAACAGCCTCGGTCGCCAATACGATGTTGTGAGCCGGTTTCTTCTAAGTGATTCTGCTGAAGAGGTGCGCGAAGACTTAGGGGATAAACTAAAGAAGTTGGATGACGCGGTTAAAAATATGCGGCGCATCGCCATGGCGCATCGCAGTGAAGATCGCCGGGACGATTCCCTACCCAGCGATGGCTTGCCCGTTGGGTAATTGGTCGCGGCGCAAGATTCGGGTCGGCGCGGGCTCCTCAGCGCTCTAAAATGGCACCGCAATCAAGGCGGTGAGTTCCGCGAAGAGGTCGCAACAGCGATGTTCAGCCTAAATGCGCGCCGAGCATTCAATCGACTACGAAAGAATTGAAGCGACAATTAATTATTTAATGTCTCGCCGGGACTCGGCGCCGACGCTGGAGGAACTGGCGGCCCGTGTGAAGCTCAGCCCGTTTCACTTCCAACGCTTATTTAAACGCTGGGCGGGGGTCAGTCCGAAGCAGTTCATAAGCTTTATAACCGTGGAACGCGCCAAAGCTATCTTGGAACAATCCGCGCCGGTTTTGATCGCTGCGCTGGACAGCGGCCTTTCCGGCGCATCGCGGCTGCATGATCAATTTGTGTCCGTCGAAGCGATGACGCCTGGAGAATATAAATCTTGCGGCCGGGATATCGCTATTTTGTACAGCTTCGCGGAAACACCGTTCGGCCGCGCTCTGGTTCTTTCTACAGATCGGGGAATATGCGGAATAGAGTTTACCGATGGGAAAGACAGTGCCGCATTGAAGAAAGCAAAGGCACGCTGGCCACTCAGTACCTTTGCCGCTAATCCCGAAAGTGAGAATGAAATCTCGGCGCGTATTTTCGAAGAGCCCAGTGCGCAAAGACAGCCCGAGAAGCCACGCTTATTGTTGCGCGGAACAAACTTCCAGATTCAAGTGTGGTCGGCGCTTCTCCGAATCCCTGAAGGAAGTATCGTAAGCTACGGAGATATCGCAAAGGCCATCGGTAAACCTTCGGCATCCAGGGCCGTAGGCACGGCTCTTGCGGCGAATACGATTGCCTTTCTTATTCCGTGTCACCGGGTGTTGAGAGCAAGCGGGCTGTTCAAGTCATACCGCTGGGGCGCACCCAGGCGCTGGTCGATGCTCGGTTGGGAAGCGGCGCGCCGCGAGGGCGAACATATCAATGCTTCAGTGCCGGTTGGATCTTTGGCGAAAACCGCGCGCGCGTCTTAAAACGGTGATCCCACCGAAGTCAGGCGATACCGCTTAAGGCGTGATAGTAGTTTACCAGCGACCACTTCGGTGCTTCGTGTGACGGCTCCCTGCGCTTTTGGTCGACGGCCTGCAGAAACTCCAGCAGTACGGCATTGTAAGCCTCGGTTTGTTCCTGCGGCGGGCCGTGACCTGCGCGCGGGAACACGGCCAATTTTGCGCCGCTCACCCGCTTCGCCGTGCCGCGAACGAGCCATGGCAAAGTCAAATTGTCGACCTCTCCTAACGTGAACAGCGTTGGGATTTTGAAATTCGAGTAATCGCCATTCGGCGTATCGCGCATGTACTCGTATATATTGCCAAAACGTTTTGTGTATTGGGTTGGATCGGGCGGGCGCACACCGGCATTGAGACGGCCCAGCATGCCTCTGAAGAAATACTCTTTCGGTTCTGTGGTCTCGAAATAAGACGCGACCGAATTATCGCGAATATCGAAACCCCGTTCGAATTTATCGAGCATTTCCTGTGCCCAAGTGCTGAGTTCAGGCGTGAAAAACCCGAACGGCGTGTCGGTCATAATGAGTGAGAGGGCGCGTTCCGGATGCTGCTGGGCAATTTTGGAAACAGCCCATCCCCCGGCCGAATGCCCGTTCAGGTGTGCTTTCTCGATTTCGAGATGGTCCATGAGCGCCAATAGATCTTTGTCGCCCTCCGGTGCGTGCTCGATGCCTTCGCTCTGACCGAGCCCGCGGGCGTCGTAAATGAGGCATTTGTAGTAGTCGCGGAAAAAATAGGCTTGGCGCCACCAGGTCATATGCGAGCTGCCGCCGCCGTGCACGAAGACCAGCCAATCACCTTCGCCGTGTACCTCGTAGTACAGGCTTATATCGTTGACGTTTGCAAAGGGCATCGACTTGTACCTCTACGTCCGGTTTCGCGGATCGTGATGATCCATAAAAGACATAATAACGGAATTATATGTGCCGGGTTTTTCGGATGGCGGGCCGTGGCCCGAGTCTGGAATTTCGACAATGGTTGAGCCCGGGATGGCGTCCGCGGTTTCCCGCACCAGCCAGGGCACCTGAAGTTCGTCGTATTCTCCCACGATGAAGAGCGAAGGCACCTTAAAGTCCGAGTAGTCCACCGGCGGTGTGTCGCGCATAGTTCGATACGCATCACCGAAGCGCGCAGTGTAGCTTTCCGCATCGCGCGGCCTGACCCGAGAATTCAATCGGCCCAGCATGCGATTGAAGAAATGCATTTCGGGGTCATTCTTTTCCGTATCTGGGGGCCGCACACGATCTCCAATCGTAATTCCGCGCGAAAACTTATCGAGCATCATCGCCGCCCATTTGTTGAGGGCCGCGGTTTGAAACCCGAACACGCAGCAGGTCATGATCAAGGCGTGAACCCGATCCGGCTGCAATTGAGACACCTTGGAAACAGCCGAACCCCCAGCCGAGTGTCCGTTCAGAAATGCCTTTTCGATGCCTAGGTGGTCCATCAGGCCGAGCAGTTCGCGCTCGCCATTGGGTGAATCCGATGTGCCGCCGGATTGGCCCGATCCAAAGGCATCGTAAGTGACGCATTTATAGCGATCGCGCAGCGCATAAACCTGACGCCACCAGCTCAAATGCGTACCACCGCCGCCATGAACAAATATGGCCCATTCGCCTTCGCCTTCGCCTTCGACTTCGTAGTAGAGGTCGGTGCCGTCGATTTTGACTATAGGCATTGGTGTATTCCCTGCGTTTACTTGCGTGATTCGAAATGTTGGTTAGGCAATGCCGCTTAGGCCGTGGAAGTACTCAACGAGAGACCATTTTGGCGGCACGTAAGTCGGATCGCGGCGTTGCTGATCGACGGTTTGTAGGAATTCCAACAGTAGCGCGTTGTATATTTCGGTCTGCTCGCGCGGCGGGCCGTGACCAGCGCGCGGGATGACGGCAAGTTTTGCGCCGCGCACGCGCTCGGCTGTGCCGCGCATGAGCCAGGGCACCGTCAATCCGTCGGTTTCGCCGACCACAAACAGTGAGGGGACAGGAAAGTCCGAATAGTCACCGGGCTCAGCGTCGCGCCATTCCCGGTAGGCTTTGCCGTAATCTTGCAAGGCCTCTTCTGAGCTGGCCGGACGGTTGTGTTCATTGAGGCGCCCCAATAATCCGCTCAGAAACACGTCCTTTGGATAGTGGTCCGCGAAATAAGCACCGCCGGCCATGCCGCGAATGGTGGAGCCGCCGGTCAGTTGGTCAATCATGCCTTGAGACCATTTGCTGAGCGCCGGGGTGAAAAATCCGAAAGGCGCATCGGTCATGATCAATGAGCGGACTCTTTCAGGGTGATCTTGCGCGATTTTGGAAACCGTCCATCCGCCGGCTGACCAACCGTTGATATGTGCATTTTCGATTTCCAGATGATCCATAAGTCCGAGCAGGTCTCGCCAGCCCTCTTCGTAATTCACGGCCCCGGTGCTTTGGCCCAAACCACGCATGTCATAGATCAGACACTTGTAGTAGTTACGGAAGAAATACGCTTGGCGCCACCAGCCCAGATGCGTGCCATCACCTCCGTGCGCAAAGAGCAGCCACTCGCCCTCGCCGTGGGTCTCGTAGTAGATGCTGGCGTCGTTGATGTCTGCAAATGGCACGGTTCGCTTGCCCCCTCAGTTGTGCGAACGTTGATTGAGTGGCACCTAACTGCGCAGGCTGCGCTGTCGCTCTCTATTTTCTGGAACTATTGGGTTTGGAAATGTGCTCACCAGACGCTGTTCTGAAAGCCCGTACCATCGGGCGATAGGCGCAATGTAATCTTCGATACTCAGGGTCGGGATGATCCGGCCGTCACCTGTTAGATCCAAAGCGCTTCCCGGTGAAATGTCCGGATACGTTCCGAATATTTGTCGAGGTAATGTTGCGGCGCCGAGAACAAAATGGTGATTGCCCCAGCCGTGATCTGTTCCACCCTCGTCGTTCGCCTGCAGCGCTCTTCCAAACTCTGAGCGTGTATAAACCGTCACGTTACGAGCAAGGCCCAATTCGGTGATTGCGTTCTGAAACGCCAACAAGGATGCCGCAAGGTCCCCGAGCAAGGACGCGAGACGTCCTTTCGCTGGATTCTTGGGGTCGGCTTGATCAGTGTGTGTGTCATATCCCGTTTGCTGCACATTAAGTACGATGTGCGGTACTCCGCTCGTGCGGCTTGAGGCTATTTGATAGGCGGCTTGTCGCAATTGATCCGATAGATTGCTCCTGAGGGTTTTACCGGAGTGCGGGTCACGAAAGCATGCGTCAACGATTCGGCTTACGTACCGTTCTGAATAAGTGTTGCCTGGGGGTCGAAGATTTTTTCCCTGTCCTTCCGACAAAGGATCGCTTGGTGCTGCATCGGGCGTTTTCCATCGGTCAATAGCCGCCGCGCCGCGCCAGTATGCCGTGCCCTCGTCGTGCATCATGGCACCGGCAGGGCGCAGGTCGGGACGCTTTTTAAAAACAGATTTTGTGATCGGCGCAATAAGCGCACCGGCATTCAATGCGATGTTCAAGTTTCCGTGGTGCCAAGCGTATTGCAGAGGCTTAAGGGCGGGGTGGAGTCCGAATGGTGTTCCGCCCAAGGCGACGAGCGTTTCTCGCTGTAATGCCAGTTTCGGGCCGCGGGCTGCGCGGTAGGTTTCATAAACGTGGTCGGTCGGAACAGCCATGTTCCAGCCATCGCTGCCACCGCACAGCTCCACGCATACAATGCCGTGAAAGTCCTCGCGGGCACGTGACTGGGCGCTTGTTGAAGCCATTGCTCCAGCGCCCGCACCTATTGTGATGGATGTAAATCGTCGGCGCGTCAGCATCATCAGTCCGGCTCCCCCAACCGTCAGCATGATCTTATGTCAATCTGGCTCCAGGGGTAACTCTACACCGCTCAGTCGTCCTAACCTATAAATCATTGCAACTTTCATATAATTTCATAGAAACGGGTCAACCGCAGGTTTTCTATTTCAAGTTGGGAAACCTGCAGAGCTCTACGAGGGATCTTTTCGTTTCGGGAGGAAACGTTTGGATTGGAGCTCAGACCACTGGGAGGAAAACCATGCGTACTGCTTATTCTACCGGCCGCGGGCCGGCACCGGCGTCACGCGCGCTCAAGTCGGGATCGTCGCTCTTCGCGCTGGCTCTCGCCGCATCGCTACCGGCTACGGCTCAGGCCCAAGAGGCCAACGCCGGCCTCGAAGAGATTGTCGTTGAAGCGCGCCGTATTGAGGAAAATCTTCAAAGAACACCGCTGTCGGTCACGGCGCTGTCCGGCGATCTGCTCGATTCCTTGAATGTAACGCGGGTGCAGGAACTCGCGAGCTTCTCACCGAACTTGATCATCAGCGACGCACCGTCCAACGGCATGGGCACGATCGTGTATCTCCGCGGAATCGGCGTCATCTCCATGCAGGCATCTTCCGATCCACCGATCAACATCTACGTAGATGGAGTCGTTCAGGCCCGGTCGACCGGCAATGCATTCGACTTGCCTGACATAGATCGCGTTGAAGTCTTGCGCGGCCCGCAAGGGACCCTGTTCGGACGCAACACTACCGGCAGTGCGATCGCGATTTACACCAAGCGGCCCAGCGAGACCTTCGGCGGTGAAGTGGAATTCGCTTACGGCCGGGACAATGAAATCAACGCGTCGTTTGTTGTGAATACGGGCGAGCTTGGCGATTCCGGTGTCAGAACCAAACTTACATTTGGCCGTCATACCCGGGATGGCTGGGTCACAACGCCCGGCCGTAGCGCTAGCAGCGCGGCCGGCTATCACAACGCGACAACGGCGAGCTTTGCAATTGCTGCCGACCCGTCGGACAAGCTGTCGGTCGATAACCGCCTCTTCTTCAATAAACTTGATACGCGGGTTGCGTATCAATTGGTCGCGGCCAGCGCCAACGCGCAGGCTTACTTCGGCCAGTCCGCCGCTTTGGGTGGTCCGCCGATTGTTATCGACAACGGCCCGCTGGACCTTTTCTATCCCGACCCGCGTCTTGGATATGACCCTCAAGCGCTGCCCTGGGGTGATACGCTGACGTTGACCTATGACGTCAATCCAAACCTGACGCTTAAGTCCATCACCGGATACTCGAATCTCGATCAAAAGCAGACCGGTCAGCTGGGTGGAAGCGCAACTCTGGGAGTCAATGCTTCGACGCTCGAAGTTGAGCCAGGCGGCTTCGTTACCACGAACAACGACAACCAAACGGACCAGTTCACCCAAGAGCTGCAGGCGATCGGCGATATCAACGACTTCAGCTATACGACCGGCCTCTACTACTTTGTTGAAGACATAAATGAGAACCTGATCACGGATGTGCCGCTTATCACTGCGGGCGGTGTAGCCAACAAGGTCATTCTCAACAGAACGTATTCGTTGAAGAACTAGTCTTACGCTGCATATGCCAACGTTGACTTCGTTCCGGCATCGTTTGACGAACGGTTGGAGGTGTCGGCGGGTATTCGCTATTCCTACGACAAGAAGAACATGACGCGTCTCAACGACATCAATAACGGTGCCGTTGTGCAGGGTCCGGAGGATATCGCCGATTCGTGGGACAATATCGGCTGGAGTGCGTCGCTATCGTATCAATGGACACCGGAGATCATGACGTTTGTCAGAGGGTCCTCCTCATTCCGCTCGGGTGCATTCGTGTATTCGGCGATAGGCTCGGACCCGGTAGACCCGGAGACGGCCATAGCCGTTGAAGGCGGTTTCAAGACCGAGTTGTTTGACCGCAGGCTGCGCTTCAACGGTACCGCTTACAAAACCTGGTACGACGGCATTCAGATCAATCAGCGCGACGCGGAAGCCGCAGTGAGCCGCGTGGTCAACGCCGGCAAGGCAACGTTTACCGGTTTCGATCTGGAAGCTCAGGCCATTCTTGGCAACGGTTTTCAACTCAACGCTTCTGTGGGCCACGTCGATCCTAAGTATCAGGAATACATCTTTATCGATGCGAATGGAGATCCCGATAATATCGCCGCCGATGCCAGGTTCCCCTTCGTCTCGAAGTGGACCTACAACATAGGGGCGCAGTACACGTCGGAGCCGACCAATATCGGCATTTGGTCGGCCCGCTTGGACTATGCGTATCAAAGCACTCACTACTTCCAACCGGTTGATGCGCTGTCCGTCAACAACGCAACCCAACCGTCTGGGGCTTCCAAGAATCTCAGAGCCCGTATCACGCTCTCTGAAATTCCGATCGCGACGGATACGCTCCAGAACGTGCAGGTACAGGTTTACGGCGACAATCTGACCAACAATCGCTACAGGGTCAGCGTCGTGGACTTCGGTACGTATGCAACGGCTGCCTTCAATCGCCCGTGGTCGGCGGGCGTGCGTCTCAGCGCCGATTTCTAGCATCTGTAATGAATTGACCGTTGGACGCGCCACCCCCGCATGCGGGGGTGGCGTTCGTCTTTTTGGAGACTAGAATGAGCGGAAAATATCCGGTTTTGAAATTGATCCTGAAACCCTGATTTGCAATCTGTGTGAGGCGAAAGCAATGGCATCGAAGTTGGGAATCAGCCGAAGAACAGCGGCCTTGGGAATGGCGGCAATAGGATCGGGGGCGATCATGGCAACCACAAATGCTAAAGCAGATATTCCAGTTCTCGATAAGGACCTTGCGCTTCCCATCAAGTACGTTACCCGAGACGGCGTCAAACTAGCCTATGTGGAGAAAGGTTCAGGTGAGCCTTCCATATTGCTGGTGCATGGCATGACCGGCGAACACACCAGCTTTTTGTACCTGCTTCATCACCTGTCGAAGAACCATAGAGTGGTTGCGGTCGATCTTCGCGGTCATGGTCACAGCGATGCGCCTGAAGGCGTGTACTCTGACGATGTTTTCAACGCCGATCTCATGTTCATGTGCGATCAATTGGGTTTGAAGAATCCCGTCGCCATGGGTCACAGTTTCGGCGGCAGCACGATTCTGCACTTGGCTTGGAAAAATCCCGACTTTTTCCGCGGGATCGTTCTTTTGGATTCCGGCGTGCGGAGCGCTGCGGCGCGGGAAGCTGAACTCAAGCCGGTTTATGACGACCCTAACCCCAATGCATTGGCGGAATTTCTAGCCGAACGTATGAACAGCCCATGGGATCCGCCTGAATTGCGCCAGCGGAGAAAGGATAAAATCTATCCGCCGGATCACGTTGTTGAGTCCATGCAAAACACCGTGGTGCATTTTGATGCCGCCGCCGCTGCCGCTGAGGTCAAGCTGCCAGCTTTGTTTCTGTTAGCCACGCGCCATTTCACCGATCCTGAAACCATCAGCCGTCTCGGGCCCAACTGGTTGGTTGGGCAGGTTGTGGCCTCAGGCCACTCGATCCACTTGGTCGTCCCTGAACAGGTTCACCCCATGATCGACCGATTCCTGCAAATTCATTAGGGCACATGAGGACTCCAGCCGACATTTAACTGATTGAATTAAATATAGAAAAATAGCCATAAAATTTTGCGCGGCGGTTCTTGACGCTGCAAAACGGCGCACTAAATCAGTCTCGACGGGCGCCTATGTTGGGTCCGTCGAAGCGGTTAACCGGCGCGGCCCAGTGCGGCGCGTCCCTATATCGCCGGATTTCCGGCCTGTATGGCTTGCACGCATGAAATGCGCCGAAGGTATTGCTCATTGGAGAATATCAAATGCGTACATTCGATCTCTCACCCTTGTTCCGTGCTTCCGTTGGATTTGACAACCTGGCCCGCGTGCTCGACGCGTCCACGCGCCTCGACGATTCCCATTTCGCCTACCCGCCCTACAACATTTTAAAGTCGGGCGGCGACGAATACCGGATCACATTTGCCGTTGCCGGATTCTCGGAAGACGATCTCGACGTGCAGGTCGAGAACAACACGTTGACCGTTCGTGGCAAGTCCGCCCAGGACAACACCGACGGTAGTTACCTGCACCGTGGTATCGCCGGCCGTTCATTCGAGCGGAAATTCGAGCTCGCCGATCATATTCAGGTTGCCGGCGCGCGTATGGAGAACGGCCTCCTTCATATCGATATGAAGCGGGAAATTCCTGAAGCCCTTAAACCGCGCAAGATTGCCATTGGCGCGGACAAAGGCGCCAAGAAACTCGCGCACGCGGCCTAATGGCCGAACAGATTGTCTAATAAGCTCTAAAGCCCCGCGTCGCCCGTCGAGGTTCCCTCCCCCGGATCCCCCTTACTCGACGGTGCGGCGCGGTTTTTTATACGCCGCGTTTTGCGGTATTCTCGGCGGATGACCGATCTCCCTCAAGAATCCGATTTCGCTTTCAAATTGCCAACGCGAGTCAGGTGGGCAGAAGTGGATGCCCAGGGTGTTGTCTTCAGCGCCCATTACGTCATGTATTTCGATCTGGCCATGACCGAATATATGCGCGCTGTCGGGTATCCTTATCCCGATGCGCTGAAGAGAGAGGGCTGCGATACGTTCATTGTGAATGCGAACGTAAATTATCGCTCTTCGGCATTCTACGACGACGAAATACGCATTTGCGCGCGGGTCGCGCGGATAGGACGAACAAGTCTCACTTTCGCCTTTGCCATTTATCGCGCGACCGAGCTTCTAGCCGATGGCGGCTTGATTTACGTCAATAGCTCGCTCAAAGACAAATCGTCGACACCCTGGCCCACGCCCTTCATCGAGAAAATTGAAGCCTTCGAGAAAACACCGCCGTTCCGGGCGTAGCGCCAGGCATTATGTTTTCCAATGAAAGGATGGTGCCCGCTGCCGGACTTGAACCGGCACGACCCTTTCGGGTCAACGGATTTTAAGTCCGTTGCGTCTACCAAATTCCGCCAAGCGGGCACGGGTTCGAACGCGGCAGGTAGCCTAATTCAAGATGGCGGTCTCGAAAAAAGAAATTAGACGTTCCGCGCGAACCCGCGGGTTATACACATCATGACAATGGGGCAAAAGGACTTTGCCCTCATCGCGCAATCCGCTTGATCAATCCGGCGGGATCATGCAGCCATATTGATATGCCAAACCCGACCGACGTTGTTCTCTCGCCTGAAGACATCCAATCGCGCGTATTATTTCGTGACGGCCTGATCATTGTTTTAAATAAACCGGCTGGAATCCCGGTGCACGCCGGCTTCGGCGGCGGAGCAACGCTGGAGGATACGTTTGGGCACCTGAAGTTTGGACTGCCGCGCTCGCCCGCGCTGGCGCACCGGTTGGATCGGGATACGTCCGGCTGCCTGGTTCTGGGGCGGCACAGAAAGGCCCTGCAAAAACTCAGCAAGTTGTTTGCCGCCTCGCGGGTGAACAAAACATATTGGGCGGTCGTCAACGGTGCCCCGAAAAAAGATCAGGGACGTATCGAACTGCCATTGAAAAAAATCGGGAGCGGACCCGGCTGGAAAATGAAGGGTGATCGTTCGGGCCAGGACGCCGTGACGGATTACAAAGTGCTTGGGAAAACCAAGACTCCAGTCGGCATCCTCTTTTGGATGGAGCTCACGCCTCACACCGGGCGTACGCATCAGCTGCGGGTACATTGCGCGGCGCTTGGCTGTCCCATCGTTGGAGACCGTGTTTATGGCGACCGGCAGGACTCAACGGATGAATCACTGATGCTGCATGCTCGCGCCATTTCGCTGCCTCTTTATCCAAACCGGAAGCCGGTTGAAGTTATGGCGCCACCGCCGCCTCATATGATCGAGGCGCTAAGCGCGTGTGGATTTAAAGCTTAAGGCGTTAGCTAGGCGTCCCGCCCGACGGCTCAACACCCTTGGCGCGCATGGCATCGGACACGTCCGCCAAAACCGCGTCGATTGCGCTTTGGTCGGTAGAGCGGGCGACGACACTGGTGCAGAATTTGTCGTCACGGACGGATGGGTAGCTGCCGATGCTCACGTTTGGATACTTCGCCTGGATGTCCGTTAAATCTGCCGCGATCTCGCTTTCGCGGATAAACGCATCCACATGATTGGAGAGAACCGGGTCGCCGCCTTTGAGGGTGGGCGCAATGGCTTCAAACATGGCCTGCGCGATTTTCGGAATACCCGCGAGCACGTAAACATTCTCGATCCTATATCCCGGCGCCGCGGTCACGCGGTTGTCGATAAGCTCCACGCCCGGCCCGTCCGGAACCTCTGTCATCTTGAGACGCGCGTCGTTCGCGCGGTCGCCGTAATATTCCATCAGTACTTTTACAGCCTTGGGGTTGCGTACGACGTTTCTGCCGAACGCCTTTGCCACGCACACCGTCGTAATATCGTCGTGGGTCGGGCCGATCCCGCCTGTCGTAAATACGTAGCTATGTTGAGCGCGGCACGTATTGACCGCTTCAATTATGGCATCGGGGTCGTCCGGCACCACGCGCGCTTCTTTCAGACGAATACCCATGGCCGCCAGTCTTTCGCCGATGAACTTCAGGTTCGCATCTTGTGTGCGGCCCGAAAGGATTTCATCGCCTATGATCAGAAGGCAGGCTGTCGGTGCGGCGTTCATAAATTCACCAGGATGGGATGTGGTAAGCGGACTCTAGAATTACGCTGATTGATGATCAACGGTGCGTTTGAGCGCCCAATCCCTAAATCCAGTCCTGTAACAAGGGAATCAGCGGCTCGTCTGCAGGAGGCATAGGATAGTCACGCAGCCGATTCCCTCTCACCCACGCAAGGCTTTGCCCTTCTTTTGCTTTCACCTTTCCACGCCACTGCCGACACACATAAAGCGGCATCAGCAAGTGGAAATCGTCGTACGAATGGGATGCGAACGCGAGCGGGGCTAAGCAGCTCGCGCGGATATCAATGCCCAGTTCCTCATGCAGTTCACGCACCAACGCGGTTTCGGGCGTCTCGCCTGTTTCGATTTTGCCGCCTGGGAATTCCCACAGGCCGGCCATTTTTTTGCCGGGAGGTCTTTGGGCCAACAGCACGCGATTGTCCGCATCGAGCAACGCGACGGCCACAACGGTGATGATCGGAAGGCCTGCTTTGGGCTGCGGTAAATCAGCCGACCAACAGCCGTCTTCGTCGCCATCGGGCGATCCTGTTTGATCAGGTTCTGTAGGCGCCATTGATATCGATATACCCGTGCGTGAGATCGCAGGTCCAAACGACGGCGGCACCGTTTCCGATTCCCACGTCAACTTCGATCAGAATTTCCTGGCCTTTCATGTGCGCAGTCACGGGCGTTTCGTCGTAGCCTTCGACCGGCTCGCCGTCCTTTGCGATGACGACCCCACCCACGGCAATGGACAACTTATCCCGATCGGCCTGTTCGCCGGCTTTTCCCACGGCCATCACAATCCGGCCCCAGTTTGCGTCTTCGCCTGCAATTGCGGTTTTCACCAAAGGTGAGTTGGCAATAGACATGGCAATGACTCTTGCCGCATCGTTGTTTTCCGCGCCATTGAGACGAATCTCAACGAATTTGGTCGCGCCTTCGCCGTCGCGCGCCAGCTGCTTGGCGAGATCGATGGTCACTTCATCAAGTGCCTGGACGAATTCCTGCAGCCGCGGATCACCGGCTGTTTCCATTTTTTGATTTCCCGCTTGACCGGTTGCGAACAGCAGCATCGTATCGGACGTTGATGTATCTCCATCAACCGTTACGCAATTGAAGCTCTTTTCCGCGCTTGACGTGGCAAGCGATTGTACAGCTGGTGCGCTAAGGGCAGCATCGGTAAAGATATACGCCAGCATGGTGCCCATGGACGGCGCGATCATCCCTGAGCCTTTACAGATACCGTTTATCGTGACCGGGACGCCGTCAATTTTCGCGGTCCGTGTCGCAAGCTTCGGAAACGTATCCGTGGTCATGATGGCTTTTGCCGCATCCAACCACGCTGCCGCCGAAAGTTTTGCCTCAATCTGCGGAAGGGCATCGACAATCTTTACGACTGGAAGCGGCACGCCGATGGTTCCGGTCGAGGACACAAACACTTCTTCCGGTTTGCATCCGAAGACCTTTGACGCACCTGCGCATGTGGTGGTGACGTCTGCAACCCCGCGCCGCCCGGTAAATGTATTGGCATTGCCGGCATTCACCACGAGCACCCGGCCCGATCCACCCTTTAAATTTTCCCGGCAGCTTTCAACCGGTGCCGAGGCCGTTTTTGAGCGCGTGAACACGCCGCCAACGGTGGTTCCGGCTTCTAGAACCGCGACCAAAAGATCGGAACGCACTTTGTAACGAATACCCGCTGCGTGGGCCGCCAAGCGCACGCCCTTCACCTGCGGAAGTGTCGGGAAGCTGGTCGGAGCCAGCGGGGAGACCGGAATATCCATTTCGCGCCATACATGCCTGGACAAGACGAAAAATTGCTGCGCTTCAATGACATAACCGGCATGGGCGAACAAGCGCTCTCGCGGCGATGTAAGGCTCTGTTGGGTTTGCGACTTTCGACCAAGTGTACGAAATGGGTCTCAAAATGAAGAAATATCAATGCCATCGGCGGAATTTTGATGGCCTGTCGTTGACTTCACCCCATCGGACTTCTATCTGTTTCGCCACATGCTTCTCGCCATCAAAGGCCCGCTCAATATGCGCGGTCTAAACATTCCTTCGAGGTCTCGATGATCGGCGCTATCGCCAAACGCCTCTTTGGGTCGCGCAACGACCGTTTCATAAAATCCCTTCTTCCTATTGTAAGCGCTATCAACGCCAAAGAAGCTGAGGTCGAGGATCTTGAGGACTCTGCCTTGCGTGACCGCACCAAGTGGCTGCGCCAACGCCTTAAGGACGGCGAAACTGTTGATGACATTCTTGTCGACGCTTTCGCCACAGTGCGGGAGGCCGCGAAACGCACATTAAAGCAGCGCCATTTCGATGTGCAGCTCATGGGCGGCGTCGTGCTGCACCGGGGCATGATTGCGGAAATGGGAACCGGTGAAGGTAAGACGCTCGTCGCCACCTTGCCTGTTTATTTGAACGCGCTCGGCGAAAAGGGTGTTCATGTTGTTACCGTCAACGACTACCTGGCAAAACGCGACGCCGAGTGGATGGGCCAGATTTACCGATTCCTCGGTTTAACGGTTGGGTGCATTCAGGGCGGACTCACCGATGCCGATCGCCGCGCGGCCTATGCATGCGATGTAACCTACGGCACCAATAACGAGCTTGGATTCGATTATCTGCGCGATAACATGAAGTACGCGATGGAAGATATGGTCCAACGCGATTTCAATTTTGCAATCGTGGATGAAGTTGACTCAATCCTTATCGACGAAGCGCGGACGCCGCTTATCATTTCCGGTCCGGGACAAGACCGTACGGATCTTTACGATAGGGTCGACAAGATCATTCCTCATCTGAACGAAGAGCATTTCGAAAAAGACGAAAAACAGCGCTCCATTACATATACCGATTCCGGTACGGAATACGCCGAAGAACTGCTGCGTGAGCACGGCATCCTCACGGAAGGTGCGCTGTATGATCTTCACAACATCTCTCTGGTCCATCACCTCAATCAGGCTTTGCGTGCCCATCACCTTTTTACGCGCGATGTTCATTATCTTTTGCGCGACGGCAAGGTGCAGCTAATCGACGAGTTTACCGGCCGGGTTATGGAAGGGCGCCGTCTGTCCGAAGGGTTGCATCAAGCTATCGAAGCCAAAGAAGGTGTTGAGGTTCAAAACGAGAACCAAACGCTTGCTTCAATCACCTTTCAAAATTATTTCCGGATGTATCCGAAATTGTCCGGCATGACCGGAACGGCGATGACCGAGGAAGAAGAGTTCGGTCAGATCTACGGATTAAACGTCGTAGAGGTGCCGCCGAACCTGCCCCGTGCACGCAAAGACGAGCACGACGAAGTCTACCGGACGGCGGACGAGAAATACGACGCCATCGTTGAATTGATTGCCGAATGCTATGAGCGCAAACAACCAGTGCTCGTTGGTACGGTATCAATCGAAAAATCAGAAAAGATTGCCGAGATTCTACGGAAGAAAAATAAGATCAAACCGCAGGTTCTCAACGCGAAATATCACGAACAAGAAGCCTATATCATCGCTCAGGCCGGTGTTCCGGGTGCGGTCACCATTGCCACCAATATGGCCGGCCGTGGTACCGACATTCAGCTGGGCGGCAATGCCGATTACCGAATCACCCAGGATGAAATGGCGAAGGATCGCGAACTCAGCGAAGAAGAAAAGGACGTCATCCGCAAGGATGTTGAGGAGAAAAAGCGAATCGCGCTGGAAGCGGGTGGATTATACGTCGTCGGCACGGAGCGTCATGAAAGCCGGCGCATCGACAACCAGTTGCGCGGGCGTTCGGGCCGCCAGGGAGATCCGGGCGGTTCGAAATTTTATCTCTCGCTGCAAGACGATCTTATGCGGATTTTCGGGTCCGACCGCATGGACTCCGTTCTTCAGCGCTTGGGCTTGCAACCCGGTGAGCCGATCAGTCACCCCTGGGTCAACAAAGCCATCGAGAAAGCTCAACAGAAAGTCGAAGCACGAAACTTTGATGTTCGCAAAACGTTGCTTCAATACGACGATGTGATGAACGATCAACGCCGCATTATTTTCGAACAACGGCGTGACGTCATGCAAGCGGAAGAAGTGTCCGAGCTCGTCACCGACATGCGCCATGACGTGATCGATGAATTGGTTTCAAAATTCATTCCCGAAAACGCCATGCATGAAGAATGGGATATTCCAGGATTGCATGAGGAATGCATAAGGCTGTTAAACCTCGATCTGCCGCTGACCGAATGGGCGGGCGAGGAAGGTATCGCCGATCAAGAAATTCGCGAGCGCATCACTCAGGCATCGGACTCAAGGATAGATGCGAAAAAATCTGCGATAGGTACGGATATGATGCGCCGCGTGGAGAAGAGCCTTGTATTGCAGATGATAGATCAAGGCTGGCGCGATCATTTGGCGCAGCTGGACATGCTCAAGCAAGCCGTCAATTTGCGTGCATTCGGCCAGAAAACGCCGCTTCTGGAATACCAGCGCGAATCCTTCGACATGTTCGAGGCCTTGCTCACCGGTCTTCGCCAGCGTGTCACGGGCGTGCTATCGCGTGTCGAGCTGCGACGCGAACCGGCTCCCGAAGACCTGAGGCCGAAAGCGCCACAAATGCAAGCGGTCAAGCAGGATGCCCAACAAAGTATTGGATCCGGTGAATCTGCTCAAGGCGCTCCCGGTCAACGATCATTGCCGCGCGTTGAACCCAACGCCCGCAACCCGAATGATCCGTCAACTTGGGGCAAGGTTTCGCGCAACGAGGCTTGTCCGTGCGGGTCCGGTAAAAAGTTCAAGCACTGTCACGGCAAGGTCGAAGAAGTCGCATAGGCGCAGTAGCACACCTCAACGCCATGCCATCCATCCACGCCATCCGTCATGTCAGCTTCGAGACTCTCGGGGTACTGGAAGACGTTTTTGCCGCGCGTCATTGGGACGTTTCATACATAGAAGCGCCCGTTGCGGATTGGACGGATGTTGACGCGCTAGAACCAGACCTTCTTGTCGTTCTCGGTGGGCCAATAGGCGTAAATGATGAAGCGGACTATCCGTTTCTTACGCCGGAAATCGCTGCCATAAAGCAGAGGTTAGCCGCCGACAAACCTACCCTCGGCATTTGCTTAGGCGCCCAGCTCATTGCCCGCGCGCTTGGTGCAGCGGTTTATCCTGCGCAAGAGAAGGAAATTGGCTGGAAACCGATCTTGCTTTCCGGTGCCGGTCACACGTCTCCGGTGCACCACCTGAACGCTGAACATTGCTTCATGCTGCACTGGCATGGCGATACGTTTGACCTGCCTGACGACGCGGTGCTTCTTGCAAGCACCGAGGCTTGTCCTCACCAAGCTTTCAGTTGGGGTTCGGGGACTCTCGCCTTTCAGTGTCATCCCGAAGTGCGCGCGAAGGATCTTGAGCATTGGTTCATTGGACACACGGTGGAGATCAATTCCGCCTCGGATACCAATGTCTCTCAGCTTCGTGCGGACACGAAGCGCTACGGCGCTGACCTCGAACGGCAGGGCCGTCTGTGTTTCAACGAATGGCTCGATAAACTCGGGTTTTAGTTTACGTCAGCTATCTGACGTCAAGCCCCATAAGGCCGCGCGCGAAGTTTCGCGCCGTAAAGGGGCGCAGATCGTCGGCGCTTTCACCCACGCCCACATAGTACACCGGCAGTTTGAATTTTTCGGCCAGGGCAACAACCACGCCGCCCTTGGCCGTGCCGTCCAACTTGGTCATCACTAAACCCGTGACACCGGACATCTGCTTAAAAATTTCCACCTGCGAGTGCGCGTTCTGCCCCACGGTTGCGTCCAGAACCAGAAGCGTCGCGTGCGGCGCCTCGTTATCCACTTTCTTAATGACTCGTACGATTTTCTGAAGCTCGGCCATCAACGCGTCTTTGTTTTGAAGGCGCCCGGCGGTGTCCACCAAAAGCACGTCATCGCCGCGCTTGCGGGCCTCGGTTAAGGCATCAAAGGCAAGACTGGCCGCATCCGCGCCGGTGTCGCGCGCGATCACCGGGCTGCCGGTGCGCTGGCCCCATACTTTCAATTGCTCCACGGCCGCTGCGCGGAACGTGTCGCCCGCCGCCATCGAAGCTTTCAAGCCGTCGCCGCGCAAATGCTGCGCGAGTTTGCCGATGGTGGTGGTTTTGCCGGCGCCGTTCACGCCCACCACAAGGATCACGAACGGTTTTTTCGATCCGTCGATGTGAAAAGGCAGCGTGACGGGTTCGAGTACCTTCGTGATTTCGGTCGCTAGAGCTTCTCGGATTTCGTCGCCGCTCACTTCCTTGCCAAAGCGCGTGTCTGCGATCGCGGCGACAAGTTTCGCGGCTGTAGCGCCGCCCATGTCCGCCGTGATCAGCAGGTCTTCCAGTTCAGTCAGGGCGGCGTCATCCAGTTTGCGCTTGGTGACGATATCGGAAATTCCGGAGACGAGCCGCGAGGAAGACTTGCTAAGTCCGCCTTTTAGGCGGCTGAACCATCCGCCTTTACTTTCAGGTGTGATATCGGGCGCGCCGCCGCCCGGTAATTGATCTCTTAACGTCGACATTAGGAAACGGCTTCACCGACCAAAGTGTTATCGCGCGTGCCGGTAATACGGGCTCTGACAATTTCACCAGGCGTTCCCGCGCTGCCGAACGACACCGGTGCATAGTGGTCGCTGCGGCCCAAATCTGCGCGTTCCATGAGCACATCTACAGTTTGACCAATTTGGCTCTTAAAATACGCCGCAACGGCTGCATCTCCCGCTGCGCGCAGACGCGCGGCACGTTCCTTAATCGCAGCGCCGCTGACCTGTGGCATTTGCGCCGCCGGTGTTCCCTGGCGAATGGAGTAGGGAAACACGTGCAGGTACGTCAGGCCGGCTTCGTCAACGAGACGTAATGTGTTGTCGAACATTTCGTTCGTCTCGGTCGGGAATCCCGCAATGAGATCGGCGCCGAACACCGCACCAGGGCGCAAGGTGCGCACGCGACTACAAAACGAAAGAATTTCCTCGCGCGTATGGCGCCGTTTCATCCGTTTTAGAATCAAATTGTCGCCCGCTTGCGCCGAAATATGAAAGTGCGGCAGTAGGCGCGGCTCATCGCTGATAAGTCGCAATACGTCTTCATCCACTTCCGCCGGGTCGATGGATGAGAGTCGCAACCGTGGCAATTCCGGTGCCGCCATCAATAGACGGCGCAGCATTTGCCCCAATGTCGGCGCGCCGGGCAGATCGCTGCCGTATCCGGTGATGTCCACACCGGTGATGACAATTTCTTTGTAGCCCGCCGCGACCAAACCCTTCAATTCTTGCGCGATGCGGCCCATCGGGACGCTGCGGTTGTTTCCGCGTGCGAACGGGATAATGCAAAACGTGCAGCGATGATCGCAGCCCTGCTGTACTTGAACGAACGCACGCGCTCTGCCGTCGAACCCTTCTACAAGATGGTTCGCCGTATCGCGCACGGTCATGATGTCGCTGACCAATACAGGTTCACTTAGTTCAGGCAGAAAGCTTTCAGCTTTCATCTTGTGCTCATTGCCGAGCACGCGGTTCACCTCGGGCATTCCGGCGTACTTGTCCGGGTTCAATTGTACGGCACATCCGGTTGCAACGATGTGCGCGCCCGGATTTTCGCGGCGAAGCTTGCGCAGCGTTTGCAGCCCTTGCCGTTCGGCTTCTTTAGTGACGGCGCAGGTATTGACGATGATTGCGTTGTTCAGTCCGGCGGTTCGCGCATGGCCGCGCATCACTTCGGATTCATATGTATTGAGCCGGCAGCCAAGGCTGACGACGCGCGGTCCTTGATCCGATGTCTTCACGGCCGTCACGACAGCAAACTCTTATCCAATACGCCGGTGAAGGCGTTTGATGCAGGGCCGGTCATAATAATATGGCCGTCTTCACGCCATTCGATCTCAAGATCGCCGCCATCCAGGGTTATCGTGGCTTTGCGATTTGCCAAACCGCGCCGCACGGCCGCGACCAATGTTGCACACGCGCCCGTGCCGCAAGCCTGGGTAATCCCCGCGCCGCGTTCCCACACGCGCATCCGTAAATGCCCTTTGTCGATCACCTGCACGGCTTCCACATTGGTTCGCTCGGGAAATAGAGGATGATGCTCAAGCTTTGGACCGAGATCGGCAAGATTGATGGCCTGGGCGTCGTTCACAAAAAACACCATATGCGGGTTGCCGACGCCCACGGCCACGGGATCGCTCAGCGCGCCCTCGCTGATGGGCAGGTGCAGCGTGTCGGTTTCGCGCGCCAGCGGAATATCGGACCAAGTCTCGTAGGCAGGGCCCATATCCACCGCGATCCAGCCGTTTTCAGTGGCGCGCGCAACCACAGGTCCGGCCGTCGTCTCCAGCACGGCTTCGCTCTTGCCGGTTTCATCGAGAATCAGGCGGGCGACGCAGCGGCTGCCGTTGCCGCAACTGGCCACTTCACCGCCATCGGAATTGCGAATCCCCATGAAAACATCCCCGCCGTTCCGTGGGGGTTCCATGACCAGGATTTGATCGCAGCCAACCCCTGTCCGGCGGTTCGCAATAGCCTTGGCGGTGTCCACGGTCAGATTTAGGGCAGCCGAACGGGCGTCCAGAACAACGAAATCGTTGCCTAGGCCGTGCATCTTGCGGAACGGAACACCGTTGTCTGCCATATGTGTACCCATGCTGCGCCTTATATGGGGGGCTCTAACACCTGTCCAGGGCACCCACATCCGGACCAGGGCAGGCGCCAGCTCCTTAACACCCTGGAAAACAGGCTTTATCGGCCTTTTTCTTGACTTCTCCAGGTCCGGGGCGTAGATAACGCGCGCTTTTGGGCCGCTCCCCATGTCCGCGGCCCGATACAGAGTCCCGCAAGTTTTGGGCCATCTGCTCCCAAGGGGGTCCGCCAGTCCGCGAACATACGCGCACTGGCGCGAAACGCATTTGGCCTAAGGGACTCTGAAAACAGGATTGATCGAGACCGAATGTTTGACGCTTTAACAGATAAGCTTGGTGCTGTTCTCGGCAAGCTCACCCGACGAGGCTCGCTGTCGGAAGCCGACGTCAGCGCTGCCATGCGCGAAGTACGCATAGCGCTGTTGGAAGCGGACGTGGCGCTGCCGGTGGTGAAAGATTTCATTGCCAATGTCAGCGAAAAAGCCGTCGGTGAGGACGTCGTTAAGTCGGTCACACCGGGCCAGATGGTCGTCAAAATCGTCAACGACGAACTCGTTGAGATGCTCGGCGGCGAGGATGCACCGCAAGGGCTCGATCTCGCAGCGCCCGCGCCGGTGCCGGTGTTGATGGTCGGTCTGCAAGGCTCGGGTAAAACGACAACGACCGCGAAGATTGCGCACCGCCTCCAAAGCAAAGACAAGAAACGCGTGCTAATGGTGTCTCTCGACACCTACCGTCCCGCTGCGCAAGAACAACTCGCCATACTCGGCAAGCAAGTCAACGTTATCACGCTGCCCATCGTCGAGGGTCAAAAGCCGCTCGACATCGCCAAGCGCGGAATGGATGAAGCCAAGCGCGGCGTGTTCGACGTCGTGATTTTCGATACCGCCGGACGTTTGACCATTGATGAACAGATGATGGCCGAAGTCGCCGGCGTGCGCGACATCGTCAAGCCGCATGAAGCGCTTTTGGTGACCGATGCGATGGTCGGTCAGGACGCGGTCACAACGGCAAAGACCTTCAATGAAAAGATCGGCATTACCGGCATCGTGCTGACGCGCGTAGACGGCGACGCCCGCGGCGGCGCGGCTTTATCTATGCGTGCGGTCACCGGCTGTCCCATCAAATACATCGGCGTCGGTGAAAAGGTCGATGCCATCGATGTGTTCAATCCCTCGCGTATTGCCGGACGTATTCTCGGCATGGGCGACGTGGTCAGTCTTGTTGAAAAAGCCGTTGAAACCATCGACCAGGAAAAGGCGGAAAAACTCGCCGCGCGCATGGCTGAAGGCAAGTTCGATCTCAATGACATGCTTGCGCAGCTTCAGCAGATTCAGCGCATGGGCGATATGAACAGCTTGATGGGACTTATTCCAGGGCTCGGCAAAGCGATGAAACAGGTCAAGGACGCCAAGCTGGATCCCAAGACCTTCAAGCGCCAAGAGGCGATCATTCAATCTATGACGCCGAAAGAACGCCGCGCGCCGAACCTCATAAAGGCTTCGCGTAAACAGCGCATCGCCGCCGGATCGGGCGTTGCGGTTTCCGACGTCAACAAGCTGCTGAAACAACACCAGCAGATGGAAACCATGATGAAGCGCATGAAGAAGATGGGCGGTCCGGGCGCGCTTGCCAGCATGATGGGCGGCGGCGGAATGATGGGTGGTCTTGGCGGAGGCTTGCCGCGTCCAGGCGGACCTCCGATCGGACGCAGATAAATTCACATATTCAACGAATTACGGTTTTAAACAAAGGAGAGAACTTTCATATGTCTTTAAAAATCAGATTGTCGCGCGGCGGCGCGAAAAAAGCCCCGTTCTATCGTTTGGTTGTTGCGGATTCACGTTCGCCTCGGGACGGCCGTTTCATTGAACGCGTCGGTACGCACGACCCGCGTCTTCCTCACGATCACAAAGACCGCTTGATCATAAAGGAAGACCGCATCAAGCATTGGATGAGCGTAGGTGCGAAACCGACCGATCGCGTGCAGCGCCTTTTGTCCAAGATCGGTTTAGCGGAAGCGCCGGCTATCCCGACCCAAACCAAGAAAGATAAACCGCGCGCGAAAACGCTAGAGCGCATGAAGGAAGCAGAAGAAGCGGCAAAAGCTGCTGCTGAAGCCGCCGCATCCGCTGAAGCTGAAGCCGCAGAGGCACCGGCAGAGGAAGCGCCAGCCGAAGAAGCGCCTGCTGAAGAAAAGGCCGAAGGCTAGTCGGAGTACGCTAACGAGCAGCACCATCGGGCACGTGCCATGTCAGATGACGTGACCAAGGTTTGTCTCGGCAAAATTGTCGGGGCGAAAGGTCTGCGCGGTGAAATCCGGGTGAAAAGCTTCACCGAATATCCGGAAGACATTGCTGCGTATGGTCCCGTTACGACAGACGATGGCCGCACGCTGGCACTCTCCGTTAGTGGGACTGCCAAAGGTGTTGTGGTTGCGACGGTGGAAGGTGTCGAGGACCGAACGGCGGCCGATGCACTGAAGGGATTGAACCTTTTTGTGGATCGCTCCGCTCTGCCTCCGCCTGGAGCCGACGCTCTTTACCAGGCAGATCTCGTGGGGCTGCACGTTGAGCGCACCGACGGACAGATATTGGGAAAGGTCACTGCATTTCACAATTTTGGCGCGGGCGACATGATGGAGGTGGAAAAACAAGGCGGTGCGGTTGTGCTGGTGCCCTTTACCGAAGCGGCGATTGCCGAGGTCGATATGGATAAGGAGCGTATCCTGGTGAGCCCTCTCCCGGGTCTTTTCGACGACGTTGAGGCAGGCGAATCGGCAGGGTCCGGCTAAAATGAAGCCTCAAGCGCCTTTTCAGGCATCGGTACTGACCCTGTTTCCCGAGATGTTTCCAGGGCCCCTGGGGCTCTCGCTGGCCGGAAAGGCGCTGGAAGAGGGGGTTTGGGCGCTGGAAACGGTGGACATTCGCGGATTTGCGAGCGATAAGCACCGCACCGTGGATGACAGCCCCTTCGGGGGCGGCGCTGGCATGGTGATGCGGCCTGATGTATTGGATGCCGCCGTCGCCGCGTCCCACCCCCCAGGCACGCCATTGATCTATCTGACCCCTAGGGGTCGGTTATTGGATCAACCGCGGGTCAGGGCATTGGCCGAAGGGCCGGGCGTGAGTGTGATTTGCGGCCGCTATGAAGGCGTCGATCAACGCTTTTTTGAGGCGAGAGAGATAGAGGAAGTCAGTCTCGGCGACTTCATCTTGTCCGGCGGCGAGCCGGCGGCGATCGTGCTTCTGGATGCAATCGTTCGGTTGCTTCCAGGTGTGGTTGGAAAGATAGAGTCGCTGGAAGACGAAAGTTTCGAGACGGGCTTGTTGGAATATCCGCACTATACGCGGCCTGATCCGTGGAACGGGCGCGAAGTGCCGGAAATTTTAAAGTCCGGTCACCATGCCAAAGTTGAAGCATGGCGGCGGGAAAAAGCGGAAGAGATTACCCGTGAACGCAGGCCCGATTTGTGGGCGCGTTATGAAAGCGGGAAGAAAAAGACCAAGAGTTAAAGGACGCGAAAAGGATTAGGGCAATGAACACGTTGCAAAATTTGGAAAAAGAATACGCAGCCGAACTGGAAGCCAAGCGCGCCATTCCGGAATTCACCCCCGGTGATACCCTTCGCGTTCATGTGCGTGTGACCGAAGGTCAGCGCGAGCGTATCCAGGCTTACGAAGGCGTGTGCATCGCGCGCAAGAACGCCGGAATCAATTCCTCGTTCACAGTACGCAAAATTTCCTTCGGCGAAGGCGTCGAGCGCGTGTTTCCGCTCTTTGGTCCGATCATCGACAAGATCGAAGTCGTTCGGAAGGGTAAGGTCCGTCGCGCAAAGCTATACTATCTCCGTGAACGCCGTGGTCGTTCCGCGCGTATTGCCGAGGATACATCTTCTCAGCAATCTGCGAGCTCTGCGGACAGCAAGTAATATCTGTTGCGGACGTACAAACGTCCGCACAATCTCATGTGCCGGGCGCTGGCCCTCCTATGATTTGCCTCCCGCGCAGCATGTTTTTCGGGATGCAAGAGCAATATGAGTCAGCCGCGTACGCTGTACGATAAGCTTTGGGATAGCCACGTCGTCACCACCGACGATGCCGGTAACGCCGTTCTCTATATCGATCTGCATCTCGTTCACGAAGTCACATCTCCTCAGGCGTTCGAGGGATTAAAGGCGGCGGGACGAAAGGTTCATGCGCCGGCGAAGACAATCGCCGTGCCTGACCATAACGTTCCAACAACACCCGACCGTCTTGAGCGCATAGAAGATGAGCAGGGTCGGCTTCAGTTGCAAATGCTGGAGGAAAACTGCGCGGCGTTCGGCGTGCCTTACATTCCGATGCATGATGTTCGCCAAGGGATCGTTCACATCATTGGCCCTGAGCAAGGGCTTACGCAACCCGGCAAGACGATCGTATGTGGGGACTCGCATACATCGACGCACGGTGCGTTCGGCGCGCTGGCGTTCGGGATCGGTACATCCGAAGTCGAACACGTGCTCGCGACACAAACCCTTGCGCTGAAGAAATCCAAAAACATGCGCGTGCGTACCGAAGGTGGACTGCCGCCGGGTGTGACCGCGAAGGATCTCATATTGGCGATCATCGGCAAGATCGGGACGTCCGGTGGCACTGGCCACGTCATTGAATACGTCGGCGATGCCTTCAGCGCACTTTCCATGGAAGGGCGCATGACCGTTTGCAATATGTCGATTGAAGGTGGTGCGCGCGCCGGCATCATTGCCGCCGACGACAAAACATTCGAGTACCTGAAAGGTCGTCCTTATGCGCCCAAAGGCGCAAGGTGGGAACAGGCCGTGACGTATTGGAAAACGCTGCGCACGGACGAAGGTGCGGTTTTCGACAAGGATGTGACATTGACGGCGGCGGATCTCATTCCGCATGTGACTTGGGGTACCAGCCCGGAGGACGCGCTTCCGATCACTGGCGAAATTCCCGATCCGGAAAGTTTTCCAGATGCCGCTAAAAAGTCTGCGGTGAAACGCTCGCTCGAATATATGGGTCTGGTAGCAGGAACCCCGCTCAACCAGGTGAAGATCGATAAGGTGTTTATCGGCTCGTGCACCAACGGGCGCATCGAAGACATGCGTGCGGCGGCCGAAGTGTTCAAGGGCCGTAAGGTAGCCGACGGTGTCGGTGTGCTCGTCGTGCCCGGCTCCGGTCTCGTGAAAAACCAGGCCGAGGAAGAAGGTCTCGATGCCATCTTCCGCGAAGCAGGCGCGGAGTGGCGGGAGCCAGGATGCTCCATGTGTCTGGGCATGAACCCCGATATTCTGCAACCCGGCGAGCGCTGCGCCTCCACCTCCAATCGCAACTTCGAAGGTCGTCAGGGCATTGGCGGTCGTACTCATTTGGTCAGCCCGGCCATGGCTGCTGCTACTGCTGTCACCGGCCGCCTCACCGACGTGAGGGATTTGTAGTCGCCATGGAAAAATTCAAAACGCTAACGGCGATTGCGGCGCCTCTGCCGCAAGTGAATGTCGATACCGACATGATCATTCCAGCGCGATTTCTGAAAACCATCAAGCGCACAGGCCTCGGCAAGTCGGCATTCTATGCCATGCGCTACGACGACAAAGGCGAAGAGCGTCCCGATTTCGTCTTGAACAAGGACGCCTACCGGAACGCCAAGATTCTCATCACAGGGGCTAACTTCGGCTGCGGGTCTTCGCGCGAGCACGCGCCCTGGAGCCTCGCCGATTTCGGCATCCGCTGCATCATCGGTCCCAGCTTCGCCGATATTTTTCACGGGAACTGTTTCAAGAACGGCATTCTCTGCATCACCTTGCCGCAAGACCAAGTGGACAAGCTCTCCGCACTTGCCGGTTCAGGCAATACGGCCGGCGGTGAATTCACGATTGATCTCGAAAACGAAACGATCACCGGGCCCGACGGCAGCGTGACTTCCTTCGGGGTGGACGCCAAACGGAGAGAGAATCTTTTGAACGGTCTCGACGACATCGGTCTCACCCTTCAGCAGGGAGACAAGATTAAGGCCTTCGAAGAGAAGCAAAACCGCGATCAGCCCTGGCTGACTGTTTAGTCCGGCCGATACGTGAGGGGAAAAAATGTCCAATAAGAAGAAAATCCTTTTGCTGCCTGGTGACGGCATAGGACACGAAATCACTCCGGCCACGCGCCGTGTGATCGATTGGTTTCAATCCACTGGGCGTGCGAACTTTGAAATTACGAACGGTCTGATCGGCGGTTCTTCTTATGATGCTCATGGTACACCGCTGACTGATGATACGCTCGCGCAGGCAAAAGCGTCCGATGCCGTGCTGCTGGCATGTATCGGTGGACCGAAGTGGGACGCGATTCCCTTTGAGCTGCGCCCGGAACGCGGGCTTTTGAAGATCCGCAAGGAGATGGGTTTATTCGCCAACCTGCGCCCGGCGCTTGTGTTCGATGCGTTGGCGGATGCGTCTTCATTGAAGTCGGAGTTCGTTAAAGGCCTCGACATTATGATTATCCGTGAGCTGATCGGCGGTCTTTATTTCGGCCAACCGCGCGGCATTGAAGACGCGCCCGGCGGGCGTCGTGGCTACAACACCATGACCTATTCCACGCCCGAGATTGAACGGGTGGCCCGCGTTGGCTTCGAACTCGCCCGCAAACGCAATAAGAAACTCTGCTCCGTCGACAAGGCAAACGTCCTCGAAACCAGCATCGTTTGGCGCGAAGACATCACGAAGCTCCATGCCGCCGAATATTCGGACGTTGAACTCAGTCATATGTATGTAGACGCCTGCGCGATGCACCTTGCCCGCGCGCCGCGCGACTTTGATGTCATCGTCACTGAAAACATGTTCGGCGACATTCTGTCCGATTTGGCATCAACCTTGAGCGGCTCGCTGGGCATGCTGCCTTCGGCAAGCTTGGGTGCGGCGGATGCGAACGGTCATCAATGTGCGATTTACGAACCGGTGCATGGCTCAGCGCCGGATATCACCGGCAAAGGCATCGCCAATCCGCTGGCGATGATCCTCTCTTTCGCGATGATGATGCGTTATTCGTTCGATATGACGGACAATGCCGATCTGGTCGAGCAGGCTGTGCAGAATGTTTTGAAGGCCGGTGTGCGCACTGCCGATATCGCCGAGAAAGGTCAAAAGCCGGTCTCGACCGATGATATGGCCGACTCTGTTGTGAAGGAACTGGGCCTGATTGCCGGCTAGGTATTAACCCCGGCACGCTCCAAATGGGGTGTCAGGCGTCCGGTTATGAATAAACCAAACATCCGAAAATCGCTGAACAGCGACCACACCGGATAGGTAAACGTCGCCGGTTTGTTGCGCTCGATAAAAAAATGTGCCGCCCAGGCGAATCCGTATCCGGCAAAAAGCACGGCGAGCAACAACAGGGGACGTAGGCTCACCAGCGCCCATATCAGCAATGCAATGGCCAGACCCGTGCCGATATAGTGCAATGCGCGTGTTCGCGGGTTTGCGTGTTCGCGCAAATAGTAGGGCCAGAATTCGGCGTAAGTCGCCAGCTTCCCACTCATGGCATACCTACCTCCCATCGGTGGCCCGGTGTTCTTCGCGGCGCCACCTTGCGTTCCGTCGCGCCGAAGCGTAGTTTGCCGCGCTTTATCGGGTCCTTAAATGGAAAATGAGCCGCGTCGGCTTCGGACCCGAAAACGCTTATATAAGAATGGATTAGACAAATGCCAGACACCTCCCGCACCCCCTCTCGCAAGGACGGCTACGTGGTTGCGGTGATCGGCGCCACGGGCAATGTGGGCCGCGAAATCTTGCAAATTCTCTGGGACCGCAACTTCCCGGTCTCCAAGGTTATTGCCTTGGCGTCGCCGCGCTCGGTGGGCCGCGAAGTCTCCTTTGGCGAGGACGAAGTGCTCAAAGTCCAAAACCTTGAGGAATTTGACTTCAAGGGCGTGGACATTGCGTTGTCTTCACCCGGCGCAAAAGTGTCCGCCGTGCATGGTCCGCGCGCCGCTGCTGCCGGCTGCGTGGTCATCGACAACACGTCCCATTTCCGCATGGATAAAGACGTTCCTCTGGTCGTGCCCGAAGTGAATCCGGGTGCGCTGGCGGGCTATAAAAAGAAGGGCATTATCGCCAACCCCAATTGCTCGACCATCCAAATGGTTGTCGCGCTGAAGCCGCTGCACGAGGCGTTCAAAATCAAACGCGTCGTGGTTTCGACCTATCAGTCGACATCGGGTGCGGGCAAGGACGGCATGGACGAGCTCTTCAATCAGACCAAGGGCATCTATGCCAATCAGGCGCCGGTGGAGACCAAGTCCAAGTTCACCAAGCAGATCGCTTTTAATGCTATTCCGCATATCGACATCTTCCTCGATGACGGCGAGACCAAAGAGGAATGGAAGATGGAAAAAGAGACCTGCAAGATCCTGGACCCGGATATTAAGGTGCACGCCAATTGCGCGCGGATCCCGACGTTCATCGGTCATGCAGAGTACATCAATATAGAGACGGAAAAGCCGATTACGGACAAGACGGCGCGTGCGGTTTTGCAAAAGGCCGACGGCATAACTGTTGTCGATCATCGCGCCAACGAAGGCTACGTCACGCCGGCCGAATGCGCGGGCGAAGATGATGTTTTCATCTCGCGTATCCGAAAAGATAAGTCCGTCGAGAATGGCATTTCGTTCTGGTGCGTGTCGGACAACTTGCGTAAGGGAGCGGCGCTCAATGCCGTGCAGATCGCGGAAGTTCTGGTGCGCGAGCACCTCTCCGTTTAATCGGCGGAAATAATTTGAAATATGCGGCAAAGCTTTTTATGGGCTCTGCCGTAATATTTTCAGCGCCACGGCAATCAAAACGCCCAGTCCGGATAGCATGATTATCGCGCCCGAAATGTGATTAAGGTGCGGCAACCCGCGGCGCATAAAGGCGTCCCGGAACGTGCCCACGGCTCCCACAAGAATCAGCCACCATAGGGCGGAACCAGCGAACACTCCGGTTACAAGCAATGTGGCACTGGCTGGAGCCGTATAAAGGTCGATCGGCGCAAACGCGGCAAACAATCCTATCGCGGCAATCATGGTGGCTGGGTTGGTGATGGCCATGCTGAATGTGGTCGCGAAATCGCGGCTCATAATCGATGGCGCACCGCTGCTCTCAGAGAACGAAACTGGTGCGCGAAAAGTCGCCACGCCGATCGCAAGAACAATAAGACCACCAACGGAGCCAATGGCGATTTCGTGATCGAGAATGAACGTCATGACCACGCCGATGCCCAGTCCGGCCACGGCTCCGAAAATCATGTCGGCGAATGCGGCGCCCAGTCCAGCTACGAAGGCTTGAAAACGTCCTGTGGAAAGCGCCCGCCTGATGCAAAGCACAGCCACCGGGCCAACCGGCGCGGCCAGAGCAAATCCCGCGATTAGGCCGCGGACGAATGCGAATTCCAAAGGAGCGAACGCCATGCGGTCAAACCGGCCATTTGCTGTCTGTAGGGGCCCCGCCTCGTACACCGGGCATGCCCGGGCGGCAAGTCCACACCCCTTGGTGTCGGCCCTGGACCGGACGCACTCTATTGGCTATCACCGCATAATACTTCTGGAGTTCCATGCGTATGTCCAATTCATCTGCTGCTGTTCGCCCGCGTCGCAGCGTGATTTATATGCCGTCGTCAAATGCCCGTGCTCTTGAAAAAGCAAAAACCTTGGCTGCCGATGGTTTGATCTTTGATCTCGAAGACGCGGTCGCGCCCGACGCAAAAGCCTCTGCGCGTAGCGCGGCGGTGAATGCGACAAAATCGGGCGCATACGGAAAGCGCGAAGTGCTTATTCGCGCCAATGCGCTGGATACCGAATGGGGCGATGAAGATGTAAAGGCCATCGCCGCTTCGGGTGCGCACGGCATTGTCATTCCGAAAGTGAGCGATCCTGAAACGGTGCGCGACGTTGATGCTGCCTTGCGTTCGGCCGGTGCGCCGGACGATCTCAAGATATGGGCGATGATGGAAACCCCTAAGGGCATCATCAACGCGCCCCAAATCGCCGCGTCGTGCAAGCGCCTTGCCGGACTTATTGTCGGAACGGCTGATCTGGCGAAAGATTTACATTGCGCCCATCCGGCCGATCGCTGGCCGATGCTGTTTGCGTTACAGGCTTGTATTCTGGCTGCGCGCGCCAATGGTCTTTTTGCCCTCGATGGCGTGCATGTGGACCTGCATGACGAGGCGGGATTTGAGTCGGCATGCCGTCAAGGCCGTGATCTCGGGTTCGATGGTAAAACTCTGATTCATCCCAAACAGATTGCCGGAGCCAACACGGCCTTCGCACCTTCACAGCAGGACGTGGAGCGCGCCAAACGTTTGGTCGCTGCGCACAAAGACGCCGCTGCCTCCGGTCAGGGTGTCACGGTTGTCGATGGTAAGCTTGTCGAAGGATTGCACGTGCGTGAAGCTGAGCGCCTGATCGCAGCGGCGGAGATGATCGCCGCATTGGAAAGTGAAAATAGCGCGAACTAATTCCGTATGACTCTGACTCTCAGTGTTCTCGATCAATCTCCTGTGCGCTCCGGCTCTTCTGCGTTGGACGCGATTGAAGAGACCATCGAACTTGCGCAACTTGCCGAGGAGTTGGGTTACGCCAGGTATTGGTTGGCCGAACATCACGGCACCGAAGGTTTGGCGGGGTGTTCGCCAGAGGTATTGCTCGCGCGTGTCGGTGCGGCTACGCGCGATATCCGCATCGGCTCGGGCGGGGTTATGCTGACCCACTACAGCCCGCTGAAGGTCGCGGAAAATTTTGCGTTACTGTCCACCATGTTTCCCGGGCGCATTGATCTTGGTCTGGGCCGAGCGCCAGGCGGAGACAGACTCACGTCTCAAGCCATGCTTTATGGCTCCAATGTGGGAGTCGAATACTACCCGTCTAAGGTTCTTGACCTGAAAGCGTTTCTATACGGCGGTGACCCGGCCAGCGCGGGCCTGTCACGCGTGAAGGTTACGCCGCGCCCACCGTTCCCCCCGGAAATCTGGTTGCTCGGTTCGACCGCCGACAGTGCGACCCTGGCGGCCATGTTCGGATTGCCGTTTTCATTTGCCCACTTTATTAATCCGGCGCCGCCGCAAAGCATTCTCGATCACTATCGAAATAAATTTACGCCATCAAACATTCTGGATAAGCCGCAAGCCAGCGTTTGCGTTTTTGCGATTTGCGCCGAAACAAAAGCCGAAGCGGAACGTTTAGCGTCCAGCGGCGCTTTGTGGCGTGTAATGATTGAAAAGGGAAGGCTCGGGCCGTTTCCAAGCCCCGAAGAAGCCGAAGCCTATCCTTACACCGAAGCGGAATTACGCGCCGCCGAGGAGGGCCGGAATCGCGGCATTGTCGGTGACCCTGATTTCGTGAAATCGCGCATAGAAAGCATTGCGTCAGATTGCGGCATTGATGAAGTGATGGTGGTAACAATCTGTCATGACGTCGCGGCGCGCCGAAAGTCTTATGAACTTCTTGCCGATACTTTTGGATTAAAACGCCGCTCGCGTGCGTAATCCCGCGCACTTTTGATTCATGTGCACCAAACGTGCAATGATTGCACGACAACAATGGTACAGGTGAAACATGGCGACTCTCGAAAAGGCGAGACTGACAATCCGCAATGCCCGCGTCGCGGACATTGAGGGCATCCGCGATCTCATGAAGCGGGTCTATCCCGAAATGCCGTCTTACACGGCGGACATGCTCCGCGGCCAGATTGCCAATTTTACCGAAGGCCAATTCGTTGCTCTGTATGACGACGACATCATAGGGTACTGCGCCACATTTCGGATCGAGGATGGGATCGCGCTTGCGCCCCACACCTGGGTGGAAGTCACCGGCGGTGGCTTTGCCTCGCGCCACGATCCCACCGGCAACATGCTCTATGGCATGGAAGTGGCCGTCGATCCCGAATACCGGGGGCTGCGCATCGGCCAGCGCTTCTATAACGAGCGCAAGGCGCTGTGCGAACGCTTGAAACTGAAGGGCATTGTCTTTGCGGGCCGATTACCGGGTTTGGCGCGGCGCATCAAGGAAGTCGGCACGCCGGAAGAATATGTCGCACGTGTTCAAGCGCGAAAAATTCGCGATACGGTCTTGTCGTTCCAACTCCGTAATGGGTTCGAGGTTGTCAGCGTTCTCCCGGAGTACTTGCCGTCTGATCGTGCTTCACTTGGGTATGCAACGCTTATGCAGTGGCCCAACCCGCGTTATTCGCCCGAGGCCATGGCCGCGGACCGGAAGGAGCGCCTCCAGTCCAAAACGACAGTGCGTGTTGCAGCGGTTCAGTACATGCAACGCCAAGTGCGTTCCTTTGAGGAGTTCGGGCACAACGTCGAATATTTTGTAGATGTGGTGGCTGATTACGGCGCTGACTTTGTCGTGTTTCCGGAACTTTTTTCTCTACAGCTTCTATCCATCGTCGATCAGCGATTGAATGCGGAACAGTCTATTGCGGAGCTCACCAAATTTACCGAGCCGTTCAAGGAAATGATGAGCGACCTCGCCATTCGCTACAACGTCAACATTATCGGCGGCTCTCACCCCTCGCTGCAGCCGGACGGCGACATTCACAACGTCGCTTATGTCTTCCTGCGCGACGGCGCGATTTATACGCAAGAGAAGCTGCACCCCACACCTAATGAGAGGCGCTGGTGGAACATCAAGGGCGGTGAAGGCTGCAGCGTTATTATGACCGATTGCGGAAACATCGGCGTTCTCATCTGCTACGACTCCGAATTCCCGGAATTGCCGCGTCACCTGACGGACCAGGGGGCGCAAATACTATTCATTCCATTTTGCACCGATACGCGAGAGGCGTATTTGCGTGTGCGTTACTGCGGCGCCGCGCGTGCGGTCGAGAACCAGATCTATGTGGTCATGGCTGGGAATGTCGGCAACTTGCCCGGTGTTGAGAATATGGACATCCAGTACGCGGAGAGTTGCATCCTTACGCCCTGCGACTTTCCCTTTGCCAGGGATGGAGTCGCCGCGGACACCACGCCCAATACGGAAATGGTGGCCATCGCCGACCTCAGGCTCGATGACCTTGAGGCAGCCCGGAATGCAGGGACAGTTCAGAACCTTAAGAACAGGCGTTTTGACCTCTATTCCGTCGTGTGGCGTGCCAAGGAATAACGAGGTTCCCGCAAGGCCGAGATGCAGTGCGCTTCGTTGACTTCACTGGGGCGGGTGAGTAGTACTGTGCCGAAACCGCGCCGCGCCGGAATTTACCCGGCTAACGCGTTCTCAAGACTTCGGTTTAGCCGTTCATTGGACACGCCATGACACAAGCCGCGAAACCCGCCGCCCGGCCGTTGTCGCCTCACTTGCAGGTGTACAGACTTCCGCTGGCCGCTCTGACTTCCATTTTCCATCGCATCACCGGCATTGGCCTGACGATTGGTATGCTCCTTCTCGTCGGGTGGGTTGGGGCTGCCGCTTTCGGGTCTGAGCCCTACGCGACCTTCATGGGCTTTATGACTTCGCCCATCGGGTACCTCCTGCTGGCCGGATTTTCGTTCGCGCTATTCTTCCACCTCTGTAACGGTATCCGTCACCTGTTCTGGGATGTCGGTCTCAATTTTGAGATATACCAAACCAAGCGCAGCAATGTGATCGTCATTGTCGCGACGTTGGTTCTGACGGCCGTATCTTGGTTCTTGGCGTTGGCGTAAAGGGAAGCGCACATGTTTGCATCAAACAATCTTCGCTCTCCGCTGGGCCGTGCTCGTGGATTGGGATCGGCCAAAGAAGGATTGCATCACTGGTGGGCGCAGCGCCTCACCGCCGTGGCTTTGATTCCGCTGTCGATTTGGTTTGTCGCCTCGGTCATCGCATTAACAGGATCGGGCTATGAAGAGTTTGCGCTCTGGCTTGCCAATCCCATCAACACCACGGCGTTGCTCTTGTTCTTGGCAGTCGGATTTCACCACGCGCAGCTCGGCATGCAGGTTGTGCTTGAAGATTACGTCAGCGGTCATGCGCTGCGTACGACTAGCATCGTCTTCGTTAAATTCATCTGCTACGGCCTCGCGGCCTTCAGCATCGTGTCTACCCTCATCGTCGCGTTTGGAGTCTGATCGCCATGGCCGCATACAATATTGTCGACCACGAATATGATGTGGTTGTTGTCGGGGCCGGCGGCGCGGGTCTGCGCGCAACGTTCGGCATGGTGCAGCATGGGTTGAAAACCGCCTGTATCACCAAAGTATTTCCCACCCGCAGCCACACCGTCGCGGCTCAAGGCGGTGTCGGCGCCGCGCTTGGCAACATGGCCGAGGACAATTGGGTCTGGCACATGTATGACACCGTGAAAGGGTCGGACTGGCTGGGCGACCAGGACGCCATCGAATACATGTGCCGTGAGGCCATTCCGGCGGTGCAGGAGCTCGAACATTACGGCGTGCCGTTTTCACGTACACCCGAAGGCAAGATTTATCAGCGCCCCTTCGGCGGGCACATGCGCAACTTCGGCGAAGCGCCGGTGCAGCGCGCGTGCGCCGCCGCCGATCGCACGGGCCATGCCATTCTTCATACGCTCTATCAACAGAGCCTGAAGTACAAAGCCGAGTTTTTCGTCGAATATTTCGCTATTGATCTCATTATGGATAGCGAGGGAGCGTGCCGCGGCGTCGTGGCCCTCGATATGGCCACCGGAACCATTCATCGCTTCAAAGCCCACCAGACAGTGCTTGCCACGGGCGGCTATGGCCGTGCGTATTTCTCATGTACGTCGGCACATACATGCACCGGCGACGGCAATGCCATGGTGGCCCGTGCGGGCTTACCGCTGCAGGACATGGAATTCGTTCAGTTCCATCCAACCGGGGTTTACGGTGCCGGCGTTCTGATTACCGAAGGTGCGCGCGGCGAAGGCGGATATCTCACCAACAGTGAAGGTGAGCGCTTCATGGAGCGTTATGCGCCGACGGCCAAGGATCTCGCGTCCCGCGACGTCGTCTCCCGCGCGATGACCATGGAAATTCGCGAAGGGCGCGGCGTCGGGGCCGAAAACGATCACATCATGCTGCATCTTGAGCATCTCGGCGCCGAAGTGCTGTGGCAGCGCCTGCCCGGCATCACCGAAACGTCCAAGATATTTGCCGGCGTGGATGCGACCAAGGAGCCGATCCCGGTTCTGCCCACCGTGCACTACAACATGGGTGGTATTCCAACCAACTACATGGCCGAGGTGGTCAACCCGAAGGGTGGTAATCCCGACGCGACCGTCGAGGGGCTCATGGCCATCGGTGAGGCGGCCAGCGTGTCGGTGCATGGTGCCAATCGTCTTGGTACCAATTCATTGCTCGATATCGTGGTGTTCGGACGCGCCGCCGCGCTACGTGCCAAGGACACCGTCAAGAAGGGCGCGACCCATCGCGATCTTCCGAAGGATGCAGCCGACAAAGCCCTCGCTCGCCTCGACCGCCTGCGCAACGCTAAAGGCTCGCTCACCACGGCGCAGATTCGCCGGGAAATGCAGCGGAACATGCAAAACGACGCAGCTGTCTTCAGAACCTCAAAGACATTGAAGGAAGGCTGCGAAAAGGTCGACCAGGTGGCGCAGTCGCTGCAGGATATCAAGCTTGCCGACCGCTCACTCATCTTTAACACCGATCTTATCGAAGCTTTCGAATTGGAAAATCTTATGGCATGTGCGCTCAGTACCATCACGGGTGCCGAGGCCCGTCACGAAAGCCGCGGTGCGCATGCGCACGAAGATTTCCCGGATCGCGACGACGAGAACTGGATGAAGCACACCCTGGCCTGGGTCAGTGACGATTGGAAAGTCAAACTCGACTACCGTCCCGTCCATACCTACACCCTGACCAACGATGTCGAATACATTAAACCCAAGGCGCGCGTTTACTAGGCGCTGGCGCTGAGATGCCGTCGATAAGACAAAGGATTGCACATGGTTGAGCTTTCACTGCCCCGCAATTCCCGCCCCACCAAGGGCAAGGCGTATCCAGCGCCGGAAGGCGCGAAGAACGTCAAACGATTCCAGATTTACCGCTACGATCCGGACACGGACGAAAATCCGCGCATCGACACCTATGACGTCGACATGGATACCTGCGGTCCCATGGTGCTGGACGCGCTTCTTAAGATTAAGGACGAGGTCGATCAGTCGCTCACATTGCGCCGGTCCTGTCGCGAAGGTATTTGCGGTTCGTGCTCCATGAACATCGACGGCGGCAACACCTTGGCGTGCTTAAAGCCGATTGAAGACTGCAAGGGCGATGTGAAGGTTTATCCGTTGCCGCACATGCCGGTGATCAAGGATCTCGTGCCCGACCTCACGCATATTTATGCGCAGTACGCGACCATTGAACCGTGGATGAAGACAGAGACTCAGCCGCCGGCCAATGCTGAGCGCAAGCAGTCGCCGGAAGAACGCGAAAAGCTCGACGGGCTGTGGGAATGCATTTTGTGTTTCTGTTGTACAACCAGCTGTCCCAGCTATTGGTGGAACGGAGACCGCTACCTGGGCCCTGCCATCCTTTTGCAGGCCGCACGCTGGATCAATGACAGCCGCGATGAAGCAACCGGCGAGCGCCTCGATGCCCTGGAAGATCCGTTTCGGCTTTATCGCTGCCACACCATCATGAACTGCACACAGACCTGCCCGAAGGGTCTGAACCCGGCAAAGGCAATCGCCGACATCAAGATGAAAATGGTCGAGCGCGCCGGTTAACGTTCACAGTTTTGGAATGCAAAGGGCCGCCTCTTGGGGCGGCCCTTTTTCTATGTCGGTCGATCACGGCTAAGGTTTCGTCATACAACGAAAATAGGCATGTGTCGGGGTCATGAGGCTGCACGAGGCGGTCTCCTGGTGGCTGAATCGTGCGGTTCGATCCGTCTTTGCACACTCCGATTCGGCCATACTGAGTAATTCGCCCGGCGTTGTGCTTTGGCTGGAATAACAAATAGCCACCATGTCCGGTGTCGAAGCACCGACGGGCTGGGTCTGTCCGGCTTCGCGGCGGGTATCCACATAGGGCGCGCCGCCGCATCCCGATAGGCTGAGGGCTATGAATCCGGCGGACAGCCAGAGCGCGCCATGGGCTCGAAACGCACGCTTTGCGCAATGTGGAAGTTTCATCGTACTCATAAATTCCAGTTTTGCCGGTGAGACTCGGCTGATTCCGGCGATTTTTTCAAGCTTTATCGGGCGTTGTGTTAAACCCCCGTCCTGTTTATCTTTTCGGCGGAATGCGCATTTGTCGAGGAGAGTTTTAAATGTCCTCAGAAAAATACAGGCTGGTCACGCGCAGTGATTTTGATGGTCTCGTCTGCGCCGCTGTCCTCAAGGAACTGGGCTTGATTGATGAAATCAAGTTCGTTCACCCGAAGGATATGCAGGACGGCGTCATCGAGATTACCGATCGCGATATCACGACCAACCTGCCCTACGTGGAAGGGGTCTATTTGGCCTTTGACCACCACGAAAGTGAAACCATTCGTGTGGGCAAGAAGGACAATCACATTATTGATGCCAAGGCACCGTCCGCGGCGCGCGTGGTCTATGATTATTACGGTGGCAAGGCGAAGGTGCCACGTATTCATGATGATCTGATGGTCGCGGTCGACAAGGGCGACGCCGCGCAGTTCAACAAGGACGAAGTTCTGAATGCCCAGGGCTGGGATCTGATGAACTTCATCATGGATGCGCGCACAGGCTTGGGCCGTTTCCGTGAATTCACCATCTCAAACTATCAGCTGATGATGGAGCTCATCGACAAATGTGTCGAGATGCCGGTGGAAGACATACTTATGCTCCCCGACGTCATTGAGCGCGTTGATCTG
Organism: uncultured Rhodobacterales bacterium; assembly: GCA_964475755.1. GTDB lineage: Bacteria > Pseudomonadota > Alphaproteobacteria > Rhodospirillales > Rhodospirillaceae > UBA11612. Next base: position 64,503 of record CAYYXR010000001.1, on the reverse strand, counting down.
TATGTCGAGCATGAGAGCAAGGCGCGCGAACAGATTCGTCGCTGTGCCACCACCCATAAGAATCTCGTTGTGCTGGATCTGCGCGATGAAGACACCATTTGGGCCTGCAACCGGTTCCTCATTTATGCCCTGTTCCCGGATCAGAACATTTCGATCCACGTGATGTGGGGCCTCAAGAAGCAGAACACAGTGTTCGCCATTGGTAAGTCGATCTTCGACCGATCATCAAAAACCAACGTCGGCGAGCTTTGCCTGAAATACGGCGGCGGCGGTCACCAAGCGGCCGGCACGTGCCAGGTGCCCAACGATCAGGCGGAGGCCACGCTGCAGGCGCTCATCGAGAAGATCAACGGCGACGGCTGATCATCAAACTATGTATGCAGGCGAATGCCGCTCCAACCGGGGCGGCATTTTGCTTTTTGCGTCCGAATTGCTATGACCCGCAGCTATGACTGAAGGCCCCCTGCAACGTTACCGCGACCTTGTCGCCCAAGGCACCGTTACACCTGATCCTGTACAGGAACTGGCCGCCGAAAAGCTTGCGAGCCTTGCTCATGCGCTGCGCTCCTACGCCCCTAAATCGGGCGCCAAGGGATGGATGGCCCGCTTCGGTCTAACAAAAGCGCGCAATGATTCGTCGCCGCCGCTCGGCCTATATCTCTACGGCGGTGTGGGGCGCGGCAAGTCCATGCTGATGAATCTGTTCTTTGAAACGGCGCCGACCGAAGCCAAGGAGCGGGTGCACTTTCATGCCTTCATGCGGGACATCCATGCCGAGGTACACCGGCGCCGGCAAATGCCCATGTACGCTGATGAGGGCGACCCCATCCCCGGTATGGCCGATGGCATAGCGGACAACACCACATTGCTGTGTCTTGATGAGATTGAGGTCCGGGATATTGCCGATGCCATGATCGTGGGGCGTTTGTTTCAGAAGCTGTTCGAGCGCGGCGTGGTGGTGGTGGCCACGTCCAACTGCCATCCGGATGACCTGTATAAGGACGGATTGCAGCGCGACCGGTTTGTGCCGTTCATCAATCTGATCAAGGAAAAGCTCGATCTTTTGGAATTGGAAGCCGCGCGCGACTACCGCCTCGATCGGCTGGTGGGCGCAGCCGTTTATCATGCGCCTCTCGACGCCAACGCCTCCGCCGCCCTTGAGGCCGCATGGGTGCGGCTAACTGACGATGCCGATCCCGGACCGGATTATGTCTCTGTCCAAGGCCGGCGCATTCCAGTGCCGGCGGCCGCGCATCAAGTCGCGCGCTTCGATTTCAACGACCTCTGCGGCCAGCCTCTAGGCCCGGCCGACTACATGGCCATCGCCGCGCAATATGCCACGGTCATCCTTAAGGGCATCCCGCGCATGAACGAGGACAACAAGGACAAAGCGCGGCGCTTTGTAACCCTGATCGATGCGCTTTATGAGCATCGAACCGCGCTGATTTGTTCAGCGGATGCGCTGCCCGATCAGCTTTATTCGGGAAGCGAGGGCGGCTTCGAATTTCAGCGCACGGTCTCGCGTCTGATCGAGATGCAGGCCGCCGATTATATCCGCCAGCGGCATATCGCTTAACAGTTAGAGCTTGCAGACCCGCTCTTCCCGAGCCGCCATTTGCCGTTTGATCGCCGCGCTCATTTCCTCGTCCGACGCATAAGCTTCGGGCAATTCGCGCAGCACCAGCAGAAAGGTCCCGAGCGTCATATCCTCTTCGTCAAATGCTGCGGCTTCGCCGGACTTCACTGTGTACGGACTCACAACGGCGATCTTTGCATCCGGCAGGCGCATCTGCACACGCTCCACCGTTCCTAAAAATGTATTGCTGTGGAAGGAGCCGTTCAGGTGCACCACTTTATGTCCGGGGTGGGCCGTTAAATAATCCGCAATGGATTCGGCCATGGTGTCGTCGCGAGTGACTTGCGCGGCATAGCTGCGCATTGCGCCCTCGCTGGGCGGCTGGGGCGTCGCATCCTCCCCATCTTCCTTGGCGGCGTCCGGATCGCCGCCGTGAGCCGCGTCCCCTTGCACAAATCCCATAAATTTATCGCGGTAGGCTCCGGGTCCCGTGTTCAGGATCGCCGCGACCCATCTGCGTTGATCCGGAGACATACGTTCCAAAAAAGCCGCGCCTTCCAATCCCACGCACCGCACCACGTCTTCCGGCGCATTGGCGGCGATCACGGTAAGGCCGTGCTCTTTCGCGTATTCCACCAAGGGCCGATAGCTCGTGCGGTAGTTCGCCCAAGCCCGTGCGTCCGAAATGAATGGAGCCTCGCCGATATCTCCGGCCAGGTATTTGTCCACGACCGGTTGCACGTCGCGCTCGAAGTGCTCCATGGACAGGGCCGTCTCCGGCGCGCGTTCATGAATGGCCCTGAACAATTGCATCTGCGCCAGGTGATTGCCCGGGTGGCGATGCATCTCTCCCAGGAACACCACATCGAACGTGCTCAAGATGTCCGCCGTCTTCTCAACGCTCATGGGCGTTGGCTCATGTACGCCCTCCCGAGTATCCACGAGTGCAAAAGCGGTCATGTCGGCCAACGTGATCGGGCTGATCCTGCCGCTTTCCAATCCGGCTTCGGGTGGGCCCGTGAGCGCAGAGTCCGTTGCCGAAACGCATCCGGTCAGAAGCATGGGCCAAAGTAGAGCGGCTGATTTCAAGCGCATATTGCCGATCCTTGCGAGGCTTACGGATTCGCGCTACCAACAGCGCGGGTAACGCATAATCAAGCGGCTTTCCGCCGTACATTCGCACAAGAGGATATAATGGCACGCAAAAAAATCGCACTGGTGGGCTCAGGCAACATCGGTGGCACCCTCGCGCATCTTATTGGTTTGAAAGAACTCGGCGACGTCTCGATGTTCGACATCGCGGACGGCATTCCCCAGGGTAAGGCCCTGGATATCGCCCAGTCCACCCCGGTCGAGGGTGTTGACGGCGCCTATAGCGGGGGCAAGGATTATTCGGTGATCAAGGGCGCTGATGTGGTCATCGTGACGGCCGGCGTGCCGCGCAAACCCGGCATGAGCCGCGACGATCTTTTGGCCATCAATCTGAAGGTCATGTCCCAGGTCGGCGCGGGCATCAAGAAGTACGCCAAAAACGCCTTCGTGATCTGTATCACCAACCCGCTTGACGCCATGGTGTGGGCGCTGCGCGAATACTCGGGTCTGCCGCACAATAAAGTGGTCGGCATGGCCGGGGTTCTGGACTCTGCCCGCTTCCGCTATTTCCTCTCCGAAGAATTCAAAGTCTCCGTCGAGGATGTGACGGCCTTTGTGCTGGGTGGCCACGGCGACACCATGGTGCCGTTGGTGCGCTACTCCACGGTTGCGGGCATTCCATTGCCTGATCTCGTGAAGATGAAATGGACAACCCAGAAGAAACTCGATGCCATTGTTCAGCGCACCCGGGACGGCGGCGCTGAAATCGTCGGCCTTCTCAAGACCGGCTCTGCCTTCTACGCACCGGCGGCCTCGGCGGTGCAAATGGCGGAGAGTTATCTGAAGGACAAAAAGCGCGTCCTGCCCGCCGCAGCTTACATCAACGGTCAATACGGCGTGAAAAATCTCTACGTTGGCGTGCCCACCGTCATCGGCTCGGGCGGTGTCGAGCGAGTCGTCGAAATCAAGCTCAACGCGGCCGAGAAGAAGATGTTCGACAAGTCCGTAGCCTCCGTGAAGGGCCTCGTGGACGGATGTAAGAAGATCGACAAAAAGCTGAAATAAGGGCCTGAGCGAATCCAACGGCAAGGGGCTGGCCGTAAGGCCGGCCCCTCATCTTTCCTCCCATCCTCGCAAAGGGCGTTTAGCCCCGTTGCACAGCAAAATCGGGGTGCTATAACAGCCGGGCTCATAACATCCGGTTAGCGGAACCGCCGGGGCCTTCCAGGGGCCGTCGCGCAGACGGTGGGCGGGCCTGCAGCGTCAATCAAAGCGGAACATCATGAATATCCACGAGTATCAAGCCAAACAGGTTCTCAAGAAATACGGCGTGCCCGTTCTCGACGGCGGTGTGGCCTATACGGCCGACGAAGCCGAGAAGGTCGCCAAGGGCCTCAAGTCGAGTGTGTTCGTCGTGAAGTCTCAGATTCACGCTGGCGGACGCGGTAAAGGCAAGTTCAAGGAAGCCGAAGCAGGCGACAAAGGCGGCGTTCGCGTCGTCAAATCGGCTGCGGATGCCAAAAACGCCGCTGCGCAAATGATCGGCAACACCCTGGTCACGCATCAGACGGGTCCTGCGGGTAAGCAGGTCAAGCGCGTCTATATTGAGTCGGGATGCGATATCGCCCGCGAGCTTTACCTCTCCATGCTCGTGGATCGCGGAAATTCCCGCGTGACCATTATGGCGTCCACCGAAGGCGGTGTGAACATCGAAGAGGTTGCGGAAAAAACGCCGGAAAAAATCATCTTCCAATCCATCGATCCGGCGACAGGCATTCAGGGTTTTCATTGCCGCAAGATCGCCTTTGCTCTCGGCTTGAAGGGCAATCAGGTCAAATTGTGTACGAAGCTGTTGGTCGCGCTGTACAACGCGTTCCTGGAAACCGATGCGTCTTTGCTTGAAATCAATCCGCTGGTCGTGACGGGCGCGGGGGGCGTGCTCCCGCTCGACGCGAAAATGAATTTCGACTCCAACGCGCTTTACCGTCATCCGGACATCGTCGAGCTTCGCGACGAGGACGAAGAAGATCCGATGGAGCTCGAGGCCTCGAAGCACGATCTCAATTACATCAAGCTCGATGGGTCCATTGGCTGCATGGTCAATGGCGCGGGTCTGGCCATGGCGACCATGGACATCATCAAGTTGTACGGCGCCGAGCCGGCAAACTTTTTGGATGTCGGCGGCGGCGCGACAAAAGAGCGCGTGACGACCGCCTTCAAGATCATTCTATCCGATCCCAACGTGGAAGGTATTCTCGTCAATATTTTCGGCGGAATCATGCGCTGCGACGTTATTGCCGAGGGCGTCGTCGCGGCGGCGCGTGAAATTAGCCTGAATGTGCCGTTGGTCGTGCGCCTTGAAGGCACGAACGTTGAAATGGGCAAGAAGATCATGGCCGAGTCCGGCCTTCCCATCATCACTGCAGATAATTTGGCTGACGCCGCGGAAAAAGTGGTTAAAGCCGTGAAGGAGGCCGCGTAAATGGCCGTTCTCGTCGATAAGAACACCAAAGTCATCTGCCAGGGCTTCACCGGAAGCCAGGGCACTTTCCACTCCGAACAAGCCATTGCTTACGGCACGCAGATGGTCGGCGGCGTAACGCCCGGAAAGGGCGGCACCAAACATCTCGATCTGCCGGTCTTCGATACGGTGGCTGATGCGCGCAAGGAAACCGGCTGCGACGCGACAGTCATTTACGTGCCGCCGCCGTTTGCCGCCGACGCGATTCTTGAAGCGATCGACGCCGAGTTGGAATTGGCGGTATGCATCACCGAAGGCATTCCGGTTCTTGATATGGTGCGCGTAAAGCGCGCTTTGCAGAATTCGAAAACGCGGCTCATCGGTCCCAACTGTCCGGGGATCATCACGCCCGGCGAGTGTAAGATCGGCATTATGCCGGGTCATATCCACCAGCGCGGCAAGATCGGCGTTGTGTCCCGGTCCGGAACGTTGACATACGAAGCTGTTGCGCAAACGACCGCGGCCGGTCTTGGCCAAACCACGTGTATCGGTATCGGCGGCGATCCGGTGAACGGCACAAACTTTATCGACTGTCTTCATCTGTTTCTCGGTGATGATGAGACGCAAGGCATCATCATGATCGGTGAAATCGGCGGAACCGCCGAAGAGGAGGCCGCCGAGTTTTACAAGGCGTCCAAAACCAAAAAGCCCATCGTCGGTTTCGTCGCGGGATCTACCGCGCCGCCGGGTCGCCGTATGGGTCACGCGGGCGCGATTATTTCCGGCGGCAAAGGCACCGCCGCGGCTAAGTTTGAAGCCATGAAGAGTGCGGGATTCAAGGTTGCGGACTCGCCATCTTCTCTCGGCTCGAGCATGCTCGAAGCTATGAAGGGCTAAAGACGGACACGCCGCGCATGGTCAAATTGAAAACATTCGGTGCAGCCGGTGGCACGTGCGCTATGGCGCTGGCTTTGGTGTTCTCTACGCCGGCACAGGCCGATGATCCCGCTCTTGTGACACTTAGCGCCGGTGTTTTCGATCTTGTGTCCCACCGCACGCAGGAATTCGAAGGCCGTCTTGAGTATCGGCATGGTCAAGGCCTGTTTGAAACAAGCGGGTCCTTTCGTGGTTTCAAGCCCTTGATTGGCATCATGGGCAACACCGCGGAAGCAGCGTTCGGATATGCGGGCTTTGCCGCGCCCTTCTTCATTGACGGTGGGCGTTGGGAAATTACGCCGTCCGGTGCGATTGGCGCCTATCACAAAGGTGACGGTATAGATCTGGGCGGCACCTTCGAGTTTCACGTCGGCGTATCCACGGCGTATGCAATCACCGACAACAGCCGTGTTGGGCTGGCGCTCTATCACATTTCCAACGCCAACACGCACCGCAAGAACCCGGGTGTAAACTCCATCCTTCTGCAATGGTCGTGGGCATTCGACTAACAGAACCAGTCCGTCATCACGCACGGACAATGGCGCGATGATATTATCGAACTCCGGCCGTTTCATTTTTGTTCATGTGCCGAAGTCCGCCGGCACGTCGATCAACGGCGCCCTTTCAATGCACGATGTCTTTTTTCCGGTGCGCGGACAAAACCGCGGCTCCCGCGCCAAATGCGCGGCAAAGGAAAATTTGCCGGAAGATGCCGCGGACCTCGGCGAACATGCCAGTGTAAAGCAGTTTATCCGCGTGCTTGGGCGGGAAAATTACGATCGCTATTTCTCATTCGGGTTTGTACGCAATCCTTGGGACGTCGCCGTTTCTTGGTTTCACTACCGTCTAATCAATCCTACGGTAAATGGATACGAAGAAGCTCAGGCCGTAGGCACATTTGATACATACGCGCGAAAGGTACTTGCCGGCCCTGAAGGTGCACGACGGGTTGGGCTTCAATATCCCTACCTTGTTGATGAGGGTGGTGACTTTGCCGTGAGTTTTGTCGGTCGTTACGAATCGCTTTTGCGGGACTTTGAAACCGTGACCACAAAACTGGGTATCGGAAATTTACCGCTGGATCACTTCAATCAGAGCTATCATGAGCCCTGGGCCAGGCTTTACACGCCCGAGACTTTTGAAATCGTCGGTAAAATTGTGAGCCGCGATGCAGAGCTTTTTGGATATCCCACAGAGCCGTCGGTTTACGGAATTGCATAAAATAAAGTCAGAAGGGCCAGAAACGGCGCTTGGAGCCCCTCTCTCATTTTGGTAAACCCTCCGCCGAAAGCGCCAGGCGCCTCGAAAAACCAAGGAACGAAAATGAGTTCACTCGTTGAAGAAGGTCTTCGCCACCACAATGCAGGTGATTTGGAAAAGGCTGAGCAATGTTATTTGGATGCCGTCGCGGAGAATTCATCCGATGCGCAGGCCCTGAAGCTATTGGCCGTCATACAGGCGGAACGTCGCGAATTCGATGACGCCCTGTCTTACGCAGAGGCCGCGTCAAATTTGTTACCGGATGACGGTGAATGCGCACATTTGCTTGGACGCATTCGCATCGAGAAGGGTGAATACAAAGCCGCTGTTCCCGTTCTACGCCAAGCGACCCAAAAGACGGGCGCGGACGCCGTTTCAATCTGGGTGGATTTCGGCCTATGCCTGGAAATGACGGCGGCCTGGACCGAAGCCAAAACCGCATTCAACCGCGTTCTGGAAAAAGCCCCAAATCATCGCATCGCTATGCTCGGTGTCGGGCGCGTTGCTCAGGCGTTGGGAGACCTGGACGATGCTGAAGGTTTTTTTAAGCGTGCTGCGGAAGCCGATAAAAGTGATCCTGAAGCCTGGATTGGTTTGGCGAAGGTCGAGCAACAGCGCGGCAACGTGGACGCCGCCGTGAAACACGCGGATCACGCATGCACCCTGGCGCCGGGTCGCGAGGACATTGAAAGTGCGCGCGCAAACATCCAGTCCTCCGGGGACCAGAAGGTGCAATAGCCGCAAGGGGACCTGCGTAATCTGCGTTTCATTTGCCCCGGATTAGGAAATTGGCCGTTTGTGGGGTGCAAAAAACCTCTAAGTCGTTGTCCATAAGGGGATATTCGTCTATTACTTGAAGAGTGGACTACCGGGTACGGCTCTCAGGGGAGAGCCGCGGTTGGTCTAGATAGGACCTTTGCCAAGGACCTTACCGTGGACGTGTCATTTCTTACCGGCGCAAACGCGACGTTTATTGCTGAGCTTTACGCCACCTACCTCAAATCTCCCGATGCTGTAGACGCCAGTTGGGCGTCGTTCTTCAAAGACCTCGATGAAGACGAAGCGGCACTTATAAAAAGTTTGGAAGGCGCCAGTTGGGCACCGTCGGATGCGACCGTTATCGGCGCAGCCAGTGAAGACGATGTGGCGGCGAAAAAAACCAACGGAAAAGCAGCTGCACCGGCGGCGGCCAAAACCGTGGATATGTCCTCTGAAGCCGAAGCATCGATCCATGCCCTGCAGCTTATTCGTGCCTACAGAGCGCGCGGCCATCAAGTTGCCGACCTCGATCCACTCGGCATTCAAAAACAGGAAGCCCACCCCGAGCTGGATTATAAGACCCACGGATTTACCGAGGCGGACCTTGATAAGGAAATTCGCCTCGCTGGAGTATTGGGTCTTGAGAAAGCGACGCTGCGCGAGATTATCGCCGCGCTCAAAGATACGTACTGCGGCACCATTGGCGTGGAGTTCACCCATGTACAAGATCCGACACAAAAAGCCTGGCTGCAAAGGCGCATAGAAACGGATCGCCTAACACCGAAATTTTCCACCGACGGAAAAAAAGCCATTCTGGAGCGGATGACTGAAGCCGAAGGGTTCGAGAAATTTCTCGGCATCAAATACACCGGCACGAAGCGGTTTGGTCTAGACGGCGGTGAAGCCGCGGTTCCGGCCCTTGAGCAAATCATAAAGCGCGGCGGTCAGCTCGGTTTGAAACAGATCGTTATCGGCATGGCGCACCGCGGTCGCCTCAACGTGCTCGTCAACGTCATGCACAAGCCGTTCTCAGCCTTATTTTCCGAGTTTCAGGGCAATTCGCCAAATCCGGATGAAGTCGAAGGTTCGGGTGATGTGAAATATCACCTCGGCACGTCTGCCGACCGGGAGTTTGACGGCAATGTCATGCACTTGTCGCTCACTGCGAACCCGTCACACCTGGAAGTCGTTGATCCGGTGGTGCTCGGCAAAGTTCGTGCCAAACAACAACAGCTCGGTGACGAAACCCGCACGCAGGTCATGGGTCTTCTCATCCATGGCGACGCTGCGTTCGCCGGGCAGGGTATCATCGCCGAATGTTTCGGTTTCTCACAGATCGACGGATACACCACCGGCGGCACGCTTCATTTCGTCATTAATAATCAGATCGGCTTTACCACGACGCCGCGCTACAGCCGCTCGGGATTGTATTGCACCGACGTTGCAAAAATGGTCGAGGCGCCAATCTTCCACTGCAACGCCGACGATCCCGAGGCTGTGGTGCACTGCGCGCGCATCGCCACCGAATTTCGGCAGGAGTTTGGCGTGGACGTTGTTGTGGACATGGTGTGCTATCGTCGTTTCGGCCACAACGAAGGCGATGAACCGAAGTTCACGCAGCCGCTCATGTACAAGGCGATCGAGAAGCAGCCCACGGCGCGTACTATTTATGCGAAGCGGCTCGTCGAGGAAGGTCTCTACACCCAGGAAGAGGCCGATCTGATGATGAGTAAATTCATGCACATGATGGAAGTGGACTTCGAATCCTCATCCAGCTTCAGGCCCAATAAGGCCGATTGGCTGGAAGGACAGTGGAAAGGTCTCGCCCAAATGGGCGAAGAAGAAGAATTCCGCGATGACAAAACGGGCGCGCCGCTCGACCTTCTCAAAGAGGTGGGCGCGGCGCTGAGCCGTGCGCCGGAGAATTGGGCGGTCAATGCGAAAATCTCGCGGCAGCTCAAGGCGAAAAAGAAAGCTATCGAAAGCGGGAAAGACATCGATTGGGCGACGGCCGAGGCCTTGGCCTTTGGGACGCTCGCGGTCGAAGGGACGCCCGTTCGGTTGTCCGGTCAGGATTGCGGGCGCGGTACGTTCTCTCAACGCCACTCGGTGCTTGTGGATCAGAACACCGAGGAACGCTACGTCTTCCTCAACAACATCCGCAAAGGTCAGGCACCTTTCGAGGTCATCGACAGCCCTCTATCCGAGTTGTCCATCGTCGGATTTGAGTACGGCTTCAGTTTGGCCGAGCCGAACGCATTGGTTCTTTGGGAAGCGCAGTTCGGCGACTTTTCCAACGGCGCGCAGATGATCATCGACCAGTTCATCAACTCCGGCGAAAGCAAGTGGCTGCGCCTCTGCGGCCTCGTGCTGCTGCTGCCCCACGGGTTCGAAGGCCAAGGACCGGAGCACTCCTCGGCGCGTATGGAGCGATATCTGCAGTTGTCCGCGCAGGATAACTGGCAGGTTTGCAATCTCACGACGCCGGCGAATTATTATCACGCGCTGCGTCGCCAGATGCGCCGCAACTTCCGCAAGCCGTTAGTGATCATGACGCCGAAATCGTTGCTGCGTCACAAACGCTGCATTTCCACCTTGGATGAAATGACCAAGGACACAAGCTTTATGCGTGTCTACGGCGAGACGGAAAAGATCGCCAAAGCCGACAAGGTTCGCCGTATTGTTTGCTGTTCCGGAAAAATCTATTACGACCTTTTGGCCATGCGCGAGGAGAAGGAGATCGACGATGTTGCCATCGTGCGCGTCGAGCAACTTTATCCCTGGCCGAAGGAAACGCTCGCCAGAGAGTTCTCCAAGTATAAGAACGCCGAGGTAATCTGGTGCCAGGAAGAACCCGCGAACATGGGGTCGTGGACCTTTGTCGATCGCCGTCTCGAGTACGTGCTCGATGGCCTCGGCATTAAAGCGCAGCGTCCCGTGTATGCGGGTCGTCCGCCCGCGGCTTCGCCGGCCACGGGCTTGATGAAGAACCATATCCGCGAACAGAATGAAATCTGCACGTGGGCGCTTGAAACGCCCATCGCGGAAATTCCGCAGCCGTTCCGCCGCATCTCGAAAATCGGAAAAATGGCCGCCGAGTAACGGCCCTATACAAAACAGCGTGAATTGAGGACGCAATGTCGAGCGAAATCAAAGTACCCACTTTAGGGGAATCGGTCACTGAAGCCACGGTCGCCAAATGGTTCAAGCAGGTGGGTGATGATGTGGCCCAGGACGAGCCGGTCGTCGAACTGGAAACCGATAAGGTGACCGTTGAGGTGCGTGCCGAAAGCGCGGGCACCTTAGGTGAGATTATTGCAGAAGAAGGCGCCGAGGTTGAAGTCGGCGCTGTGCTCGGCACCATCGGCGCGGCGGGCGCGGGCGGCGCCAAAAAAGCCGAGAAAAAAGAAGAGAAGAAAGAGGCCAAAAAGGAAGAAAAGAAGGAAGAGAAAAAGCCCGAGCCCAAGAAAGCGGAAGAGTCAAAGCCCGCACCCAAACCTCCGGAAAAGAAAGAGGCGCCAAAAGCATCGGTATCGTCTGACTTCCCGCTAGCGCCGTCCGTGCGCAATTTGGTGGACGAGCACGGTCTCGACCCCAACAAGATTCCGGCCTCGGGCAAGAATGGCCGCCTCGTGAAGGCCGACGTCTTGTCCTACCTCGCCAGCGGGCCGGAGCGAGCCACCAAGGCGAGTGTCCCCGACCGCGGCCCGGCGGAGGAGCGCGTGAAAATGACGCGCCTTCGCAAGAAGATCGCCGAGCGTCTGAAGGATGCCCAGAACACCGCCGCCATGCTCACCACCTTCAACGAGGCGGATATGTCCGCCGTCATGGCCATGCGCAGCACCTACAAAGCGGCCTTTGAGAAAAAGCACGGCGTGAAGATGGGCTTCATGTCGTTCTTCGCCAAGGCTTGCGTCGCGGCGCTCAAGGAACTTCCGGCCATCAACGCCGAGATCGACGGCGATGAGATCGTCTACAAGAACTACTACGACATCGGCGTGGCCGTCGGCACGCCGCAGGGGCTTGTCGTGCCCGTGGTGCGCAACTGCGACGAAAAATCCTTCGCCGAAATCGAAGCCGAGATCGCCGGGTTGGGCCGCAAGGCGCGTGACGGCAAGCTCACCATCGAGGACATGACCGGCGGCACGTTCACCATCACGAATGGCGGCATCTATGGTTCCATGCTCTCAACGCCGATCCTGAACGCGCCGCAGTCGGGCATTCTGGGCATGCACAACATCAAGCAACGTGCCGTTGTGCAGGACGACGGCTCCATCGTCGCCAAGCCGATGATGTATCTGGCGCTGTCCTACGATCACCGCATCGTCGATGGCCGCGAGGCCGTCACCTTCCTGGTGCGCGTCAAGGAGTGCATTGAAGACCCGCAGCGTCTCCTGATCGAGACCTGAGCCGTACGTCAGGGAGCAGCATGATTTTAACGGGCGGATGTTTTTGCGGCGAAATCCGCTATCGGATCACCGCTCCGCTCGGCCCCGCGCGAAGCTGTCATTGCTCAAAGTGCAGAAAGATTTTTAGCGGCGCGGGTTCCGCTTACGCCGATGTCCAACCCGGCTCTTTCGAGTGGGTAAAGGGCGAGGCGAACTTGGCACGATACATGACGGCGCCTGAATGGGGCTTGGCGTTCTGTGGGTCTTGTGGAACGACCCTGTGCGGTCTGCACAAAAATGAAGTCCATGGTGTAACTTTGGGCAGCGTCGACGGAGACCCCGGCGTTGAGATCGGCATGCATATTTTTGTGGGCTCCAAGGCGCCGTGGGATCACATAGGCGGCTCCGCGCCGCAATACGAGGAATTTCCGCCGACCGAGTAACGGCGGCGAAACACAAGGAACGGATTCATGGCTGATTCATTTGACGTCATTGTCATCGGCGGCGGCCCCGGCGGCTACGTCTGCGCCCTGCGCGCCGCTCAGCTTGGCCTTAAAGTAGCTTGCGTCGAAAGCCGCGGCGATCTCGGCGGCACCTGCACCAATGTCGGCTGCATTCCGTCCAAGGCCCTGCTGCAATCCTCGCATCTGTATGAAGAAGCCAACCACGCCTTTGCCGATCACGGCATCAAGGTCGGCAAGGTCGAGATGGATGTTTCCACCATGCTCGCCCGCAAGGACGAAGTGGTGGATCAGAACCGCAAGGGCATCGAGTTCCTGCTCAAGAAAAACAAGGTCACCTACATCAAGGGCTTCGGGCGCATATCCAAAGCCAACACCGGTACCCATGAAGTTGCGGTGAAGGACGATAAGGGCAAGGAAACCGTTTACACCACTAAGTATCTAGTGATCGCTACGGGCTCGGAGGTCACACCGCTAAAGGGCGTGGAGATCGACGAAAAAACCATTGTTTCTTCCACCGGCGCGCTCACCCTCGGCAAGGTGCCGAAATCCATGGTGGTTATCGGCGCAGGCGTGATTGGATTGGAGATGGGCTCGGTCTGGCGCCGGTTGGGCGCCGAGGTCACCGTAATCGAGTTCCTTGATTTCATCCTGCCGCCCATGGACGGGGAAGTCCGCAAGCAGATGCAGCGCATCCTCGAAAAGCAGGGCCTCAAATTCAAACTCGGCCACAAGGTCACCGAGGCCAAGGCGGGCAAGGACGGCGTATCGCTCAAAGTCGAGCCTGCCAAAGGCGGCGATGCGGAAACCGTGAAGGCCGACGTGGTGCTGGTGGCCATTGGCCGGCGCCCGTTCATCGAAGGGCTGGGTCTGAAAGAGGCCGGCGTAAAAGTCTCCGAGCGCGGCTTTGTCGAAGCTGACCAGCACTATCAGACCAACATCGAGGGCATCTTCGCGATTGGAGACGTCATCGGCGGGCAGATGCTCGCCCACAAGGCCGAGGACGAAGGCGTGGCCTGCGCCGAAATTCTTGCCGGCCAGCCCGGCCATGTGAACTACGAAGCCATCGCGTCCGTCGTTTACACCTGGCCCGAAGTGGCGGGCATCGGCAAAACCGAGGAGCAATTGAAGGACGAAGGTGTCGCCTACAAGGTCGGCAAGTTCCCCTTCACCGCCAACGGCCGTGCGCGCTGCAACGGCGATACGAACGGGTTCGCGAAAATTCTCGCCGATGAAAAGACCGACCGCGTTTTGGGGTGCCACATCGTCGGCGCGGAAGCGGGCGATCTCATCATGGAAATCGCCGTGGGCATGGAGTTCGGCGCATCCAGCGAAGACATCGCGCGCACCTGCCACGCTCACCCGCAGCTGGGTGAAGTGATCAAGGAAGCCGCGCTGGCCGCCGACAAACGCGCCCTGCATATCTAAGTGTCCCGCACCACGCCCACCGCCGCCGTCATCATTCCCGCTTACAACGCGGCCAAGACCCTGGACCGCACCCTTGAGAGCGCGGTCGGTGCGCTGGTTTATTGCACAGAATTGGAAAAGCTCGAGGTTGAGGCCGAAATCGTCGTGGTGGACGACCGGTCCACGGACGAAACCCCATCCATCGCCCGCGCCTGGTCCAAGCGCCATCCCGCCGTGCGCCTCATCACAAACCCTGAAAACCGCGGCCCGGGGTTTTCCCGTAACGAAGGAGTGCGCCAAACCACCGGCCAATTCCTGTGCTTTCTGGACTCGGACGATGTGTTTTATCCCAATCACATCTTTCTGTGCCTCAAGGAACTCCTGGCCGACGATTCCCTGGGCTACGTCTTTACCCGCATGAAGATCGACATGCCCATGCACCCGGACTGGCCGCCGTCTCTGGACGAAAGCTGCCCCATCAATTTCTGCGTGCGCCGCATCTGGCACGACATGATTTTGGGCTTTGTCGAGGAAGAAGATTTCCGCACCTACCGCACCGAAGACACGCTGTACCGCAAATGTCTGCGCGATCTGGTCGCACATAAGAAAATCCCGGTGGAAACCTGTGAGCAGTTCATCTCGCCCGTCAATGCGCTGGACCGTCAAAAGGAAAAACTCGCAGTCTCAAAATCCGAATGGCAGGCCATGGGCATCGACGATGGGTTTGTCATGACCGATCAAATGAAAAAGGTGGCCATGGAGCGCTTTACCCACATCGCGCGGCTGCGCGGCGAGCAGGTTTAATCCGGTTCTCCTTGTTCCCCCGGGCGTCCTTCCGTAAGGTCCCCGAAAGCCCGGCCAAAGGACCTGAATGTTTCTCCCCTTCAAGGACGACAATCCCCACACCACGACGCCCTTCGTGAACTATGCGCTCATCGCGATCTGCGTGGTCGTGTTCCTCTGGCAGTTTTCGCTCGGCCCGCAAGCCGGTCAGGCCGCGGTCTACGTGTTCGGTTTCACGCCGGGTTTGATGTTCGGCAATTTACAGCTCGATCCAAGTTTGCCTCAGGTCTCGCCCCTGCTCACCATTTTCACGTCCATGTTTATGCACGGCGGCTTTCTGCATCTGGGCGGTAATATGCTGTACCTGTGGATTTTCGGCGACAATATCGAAGCCTCCCTCGGTCACATGCGCTACCTGATATTTTATCTTGTGTGCGGCGTGGCAGCGGCGCTCGCGCAAGGCCTTGCGGCCCCGCTCTCGGACATTCCCATGGTGGGGGCGTCGGGCGCAGTTTCGGGAATTCTCGGCGCCTATCTCATTCTTCATCCGCGCGCGAATATCCGCGTCTTTGTGGTGCTGATCATCTTCATCACCGTCATCAACCTGCCGGCCTTCATTGTGCTCGGGGTGTGGTTCGGCGGACAGCTTCTGAGCTCCATGGCCGCCGACCCCAACGAGCCGGGCGTTGCGTTCCTGGCGCACATCGGCGGCTTTATCGCCGGCGCGGTGCTGGTGTTCTTCATGAAGAAAAAGGGCGTGCGCGCATTTGACAAGCCGCACAGCCGTGCGTTCGCCACCGAGCGCCGTCCAATTCGATACCGAAGGGGCGGCTCCGTGCCCCGCGCCGGGCGCAGCGGTCCATGGGGTTAGGCAGGTGTACGCTGGACTAAGCGTAGCCTAGTTTTTTGAATGCGGCCGTCTTTTGCTTTGACATGCGCGTTACTATGACTTTCGCGCATTCTATCGCTTTTCCACTTTCATCCAGGTCGCCTATTTGCTCAAGAAATGAGGATTCATAAAGAACGTGATGTGGCGAATATTCCTCGTGCCGGCTTAGCATATTTAAAAAGCGCTCTCTTCCTCGTTGTATCGAACGTTCATCGCTGTCGCCGGGTTTGGTGAATCCCAGAAGATCAGTCGCAAGCGGAATGATCGCCCGGTCAAATCTCAGTTGAATTCCGTACGCCCGGGCAATGTCGGCAATATCATGTGTGTCAAATCGTAGGCGCCGCATTTCAGAAAAGTTTTTCTCCGAAGACAATTGGCTGCGGTGCTTGATGTGAAGATCAACGTCTTCACAAGGTCTACCGTAGTCGAAAAATATTGCGTTTCTCGGGGAGGCAGATGGTTCGAACATATGCGGTGCGGATTTTAAAAGTTTGCCTTCAAGGCGCGGATGCATGGCCGCATCGGGGTAATCCTTCAGTTTTAACGCACCGGCGGCATGCATGGTGCGAAGGTTCCACACCACCACGTCACCGGGCTCTGTCGGCACATTGAAGAGTTCGAAGGTCGGCGCGAGGTGCGTAAAGTTTCCGGATCCGCTCCGGCCTTTTATCGTCCGCTTTTCTGCCAATTCGGCCCGCTCAAAAGGGTCGGGATCGCCCAGGTGCGATTTCACCGCAACCTTCAGCCCGCCGCTGCTTAGGCTGTAATCCCGTAAATATATTCCGAAACGGTATGCGCCGAAAATATGGTCGCTGTTGCTTGGAGGTTGCCAAATATCAACGAGATTGTCGGGCATGCCGCGGGCGTCGAAATGCAATTCGTTGTATGGATTGTTCGTATATTTTCCCGCCGTGGCTTCATAATTCACGGCGGTTTCGCCGTAGTACACGAGCTCTTGGCCGAGCAGGGCGTGGGCAACACTCATGATCCGGTCATTGAGCATCACCCAACGCAGTTTCTCGCAGCTCAGAAGATCCGGGATATTCCCGTCCGAATCCTCGCTGGCGCTCTTCATATCCGCCTCGATGGCTGCCATTTCCTCGGGTGAGAACACACCCTTGACCGCGCAAAACCCGAACTCGGAAGCGATGGAGACTATGCCTTCCAAATCATTTGCGTCGGCTTGGTATTTATCGGTCATTGAAAGGTCTAGGTCGTTCACGAGGAAATTACGCCACGCTATCGGAATCGCGCTGATGCTGTCAGCAATTCTTCAGGCGGCGTTGTTTTGCGCGATCACAGAGTCTATCGCGTAATTGGCGGCGGCGCCCTCATCTTCTCGCGCCATGTCATCAAATGTCTGGGCGGAAAATAGAGAAAAGTACGGCGAAAACTCCTTGTGCTGTTTCAGAAGGGGGAAAAGCCGGCTCCGAACCTTGGCTATAACGCTCTCCTCCGCGCCCTCATTCTTCAGCATATCTATCTGAACACACAAAGACGCTATAATGGGATCGAAGCGGACGTTGATATTCTCTGCTTCAAGCAGGTCTTGCACGGCCGGCTCGTCATAGGACCAATCCTTGGTCTGAACCAAGCGGTCTTGGTCCACCTGCAGGCTTCTATATTTTATATAAAGGTCAACTTCCTCGGCGCCGGTTCCATAGTCGAAGAAAATCGCGTTGCGTGGTCCGGGTTGCGGCAAAAAGGCGTTTGGAATCGCCTTTGCGATTTCATCCTCAAAGACCGGCAGCATCGCCAGGTCGGGTTTTGCGGCAAGCCGTCGCGCGCCCGCGCTGTGTAGGGTGCGCAGATTCCAGACCACCAGATCGCCTGGTTCGGATGGAATGATGTACAGCGGCGTTTCCGGTTGAGAGATGTTGAATGTATGTGCGCCAATTTTCAAAGCCAGCGTGGTGGCGGGCGCCGGTGCTCCGATGCCCAGGCGCTCAAGACTTTCTTTGTGGCTTCCATCGGCCACAAGCAGTCCTCCGCTCCAGTTCTTGTAGTCCTGCAAATAAATCGCGAACCTGTAACCGCGAAATAAGGCGTCTGTCTCGCTCGACCAGAATGGCTTCAATGAGTCTCGGCTGCCGCGCGCATCGATATGCGGCTTGCTGAATGGATTCAAGGTGCGCGGACCGATCTCATTTTCGAAGTCGAGGTGACTTTCGCCGTAGTAGTACAACGGTTCGGGCAGAAGCGTGCGCGCAACGGAAAGTATCCGCTTGTCCAAGGCTGCCCAGCGCAAGGACGGACAACTCATGATCTCAGGTAAGGCGCCGCCGAATGCGGCATGATCATTTGCCAGCCCTTCCGACAGCCGATGGATTTCCTCCGGGCTGAAGACGTTTTTGATCAGGCAAAAGCCATGGGTCTCGGCAATATTGCGAATGGCTTCAAGATCGGTGAATGCGGCGGAATAGGTCTCAGGCATGACAATGCTTCAAGGATTCAACAATACGCACAAGTACCGCACTGCCGCCGCTGCGCCAAGAGTTGGCCGCATCGGAATCGCTTTATATTAACCTCGTACACAGCGCAAAGGTTTCGTAGGATTGCGGCCGGAGAGATGGTGGAAGGAGGAGGAGATGTCGGACATAGCGAATCAAACTACAAGTGAAGCGGCGCTTGATAGGTCATTGGGACTTATGGCGGTCATTATCTATGCGCTGTATCTCGCGTCGTTCATTACAGGGGTAACTGTGCTCATTGGCGTGGCGCTGGCCTATGCCTTCAGGGGGGATAATCCCGAGTGGGTCGAGTCCCATTACAATTTTCAGATCACTGGCTTTTGGATTTTCTTAGTTGGGTCACTGATTGTGGCTGTTCTGGCGTATGCCGCTTACGACGGCGTTCAGGATACGCAGGTTTTCGGATCGATGAGAGATGATGCGCAGGGACTCATCCTCCTTGCGGTCCTTGCGATCATATTGGCAATTATCCTGTTGTTTTTTTGGCTCATCCGGAATGCGCGGGGTCTCGCCTGCGCCTACAAAGGCAGAGCGGTGCCGGATCCTTCCAAGATGCTCGGTGATATTAAATCGAACTGACTGAGTTTGATTTGGCCCGCGGATGCGCGGCGTCATACACCTTCGCCAGCCGTGCTGCATCAACAACTGTGTACCTCTGCGTCGTAGATAACGACGCATGCCCCAGTAATTCCTGGATGGTGCGAAGGTCGCCGCCTTTGGCCAGCAGATGGGTGGCAAAGCTATGCCGCAACGCATGAGGTGTTGCGGTTTCGGAAAGCCCGAGCAGTGCGCGCAAGCGCCGCACCTGCCGCTGCACCACACCGGGATTCAAAACCTTCCCACGCTTTCCGACGAACAAGGGCGAATCAGGTTCGGCGGCGAACGGGCAAATCTTGCGGTAGGCGGTAATGGCTTCGCGCACCACGGGCAGAACCGGAACGATGCGTTCTTTTTGGCCCTTACCCAAAACGCGCAAGGTGTCGCCTTTGGGACTATCACCGCAGGTCAGCGATAAGGCCTCGCCGATCCGCAGGCCGCAGCCGTACAGCATCAGAAACAGCGCCGTGTCTCTCGCGGCCAGCCACGGTTCATCATACATCTCCCCGGCGCTTTCGATGGCCGCTAGGGCTTCGTCTTCGTCCAGCGCTTTGGGCACGGTCTTCGGCAGACGCGGGGTTTTGACTGCTTTAACCGCCGGGTTGTGCACAAGATCACTGCGCTCGAGAAAGCGGAAGAAGTTGCGCAACGTAGACATACCGCGCGCGATGGAGCTGCGCGCAACACCGGTGTTGGCGCGGTGCGCGAGGTAGCTGCGAAAATCGGCGGGCTTTAATGCCGCTAAATCTTTGAGCGCCGCTTCACCGCCGAGGTGCTCGGTTAGAAATGTCAGGAACGCGGAGAGATCCCGGCCGTAGGCGTCAGCAGTGTGAGTTGATGCGCGCCGTTCGGACTCAAGCCAGCGGCGCCAATCCTCGATCGCCGCCAGCAGATCGTGCCGGGCGGTAAAATGAATTGTTTTATCTTTTACAGTTGTAGCGACCACCAGCGCCCCACGGCATAGCGGGTCACGTGGCCGAGGAAGGTAATCAGTTCCGTTCCCTGGCCATCTTCAAAGTGGCCGGGATTACGGCATCCCACCGCAAACAGTCCGGCAGGAAGACCTTCGCCCTCAGGCAGCGCAACAAGCGCGTCCGAGCGCACAAGTCCGGCTTGATTGCCGTATATAAAGTCTTCGCCCTCGACTTCCGGCCGGATTCGCGTGGACATGTCCGCGCCAATAAGGCCGTTGACTGTACCTCTTGGAAGGGCGCGCACCATATAGCGGCCGTCCACGGGAATCTCGTCGCTTTCAAAAGCAATCGACACGGCATCCACGCCAAGATGCACGGGCAGGTCGTCGAATACGATCTGTGCGAGCTCTTCGAAATCACGCGCGTAAATCAATGCCAGCGCGCATTCCATGCTGCGTTCGACAAGAGACATATTAGAGCGTGTGGTGTTTACGAGCCTATCGCTCGACGCTTTCAAGTCATCCACCTGGCGGCGCAGCCGGTCTACGACAAAACGCTGCATGTCTACGACAACGGTATCAGTTTCAAAGCGGGTATCGGGCGCGATGGCCGCAAGCAGGTCGGAGTTGTCCAACAGCACGCGCGGATTGCGCCGCAAATACGCGATCACGTCGGCTTCGCTCAGTTCAGGTTTCGTCCCGCCGCCGGTCTGTTGTGCGCCGGATTTCACATGGTCAACCATGTCGCCTTGCCCCCGTTTCCGTTTCATGGCGAGGCCAGCCCCGGCCCGATGCCACTAAAGGATGGACTGACCGGTTTTCGCCCAATCATCCAGAAATGCTTTTAGCCCCTTATCGGTTAACGGATGGTTGAATAATTGGCGTAAAGTGGACGGCGGCATGGTTGAAACATGGGCCCCCATCTTGGCCGCATCCACAACATGCATGGGGCTGCGAATCGAGGCCACCAAGACCTCGGTGTCGAAGTCGTAATTCTCGTAAATTGTAACAATTTCCGCGATCAGGCCCATGCCATCCGATCCGATGTCGTCCAGGCGCCCGACAAAGGGTGAAATGAAGCTGGCGCCGGCCTTGGCGGCCAATAGGGCCTGGGCGGGCGAGAAGCACAAGGTCACGTTCACCATTGCCCCGTCATCCGACAATGCCTTGCACGTTTTAAGGCCGTCTGGCGTCAGCGGTACTTTGATCGTGACGTTCTTGGCGATCTTTCGCAGCACCGCGGCTTCTTTCATCATCGTCTCGTGATCGAGCGCAGTCACTTCGGCGCTGACGGGTCCCGGTACCACCGCGCAAATTTCTGCAACGAGATCGACGAACTTTTTGCCCGACTTCGCCGCAAGCGAAGGATTAGTGGTGACGCCGTCCACCATGCCGGTCGCGGCAAGGTCTTTGATCTCGTTGATGTCGGCGGTGTCGATAAAGAATTTCATGGTGTGTAGAGGTCCCGGCCTATTGAGGTGTCTAAACTTTGATCGCGAAAGTCACGGCGCTGTTGCGTCCGTGCTGTGGCTGGGAAAGAGTGTAGACCATGCCCATTCCCCAATCCACGGCTAGCATAAACGCAGGCGAGGTCGCGTCCGCCGAGTTTTCCACAGGCGCGCGGGTTGCGGTTCTGTTGCCGCTGCCCGTGGGCACGGCCTACGACTACCTTGTGCCTGAAGAGTGCGTGCTCGCGCCGGGCGATGTGGTCGAAGTGCCCATCGGGCGGCGTTTTGAAGTGGGCGTGGTGTGGGGGCCCGGACTCGGTGATGTGGCCGAGTCAAAACTCAAAGAGGTCGTTCACAAACTCGACGTCCCGCCGCTGCCGGACGTGCTCCTGAAATTTATCGACTGGGTTGCGAATTACACCGTCCAACCCGCCGGGGCTGTCCTGCGCATGGCGATCAATCCGATCCGGCGCGGCTATGCTTCCAAACCTGTCACCGCGATTGTCGCCTCGGGCCGTTCCTTCGAAGACTGCAGTTTGAAACGCACGCCGGCCCGTGAAAAAGTTTTGTCGGCTATCGGAGAAAAATCTTTTGCGACGGCGACGGCGCTGTCCGAGGAGGCCGGAGTCAGCTCCGGGGTGATTCGATCGATGGTCGAATCCGGCGTCTTGCAGCTTATCGAAACCGCCGCGCCCTCACCGTTCGATGAATTGCAACAAAACCACGCCAAAACCGTGCTGGATGACGCGCAAAACCGTGCAGTGAGTGAACTACGCGCACGGGTGGGCGGTGCATTCAGCGTCACTTTACTGGACGGCGTCACCGGATCCGGCAAAACCGAAGTGTATATGGAGGCGGTGGCCGAAGCTTTGCGGCAGGGGCGGCAAGTCCTTGTCCTGGTTCCGGAAATCGCTCTTACTGAGCAAAGCATCGCGCGCTTTGCGGCCCGCTTCGGCGGCGCGCCCGCGGTGTGGCATTCGGACTTAAACTACAAATCACGGCGTGAAACGTGGCTCGGGGCCGCGCAAGGGGACGCCAAAATCGTAATTGGTGCGCGCTCGGCGCTGTTTTTACCGTTCCAAAACCTCGGCCTTATCGTGGTCGACGAAGAACACGACGGGGCGTTCAAGCAAGAAGACGGCGTTATTTACCATGCTCGTGACATGGCCGTGGTGCGTGCCCGTGAAGGGCAAATCCCGATTATTTTGTCGACCGCAACGCCCTCACTCGAAACGCTGTTGAATGTCCGCAACAAACGCTACGGCGAAGTGCATCTGCCCGAGCGCTACGGCGCGGCGCAAATGCCGTCCATTTCGCTCATCGACATGAAAGCCGATCCGCCGGAGAAGGGCCGCTGGGGCCGGGCCTGGCTTGCGCCGACGCTCGTCAACGCCGTCAGCGAAACCCTTTCTGCGGGCGAGCAGGCGCTGCTGTTTTTGAACCGGCGCGGCTATGCCCCGCTCACCTTGTGCCGCAAATGCGGCCACCGCCTCCACTGCCCGCAATGTTCCGCCTGGCTGGTCGAGCACCGCCTGACCAAACGTCTGCAATGCCATCATTGCGGCTACGGTGCGCCGCCGCCCAAAGCCTGCCCATCCTGCGATGCTGTTGATTCCTTTGTGCCCTGCGGGCCCGGCATTGAACGGGTCGCGGAAGAAGCCATGGCCCGCTGGCCGGATGCGAATGTGCGCGCCGTGGCCAGCGATACTTTGGACCGTCCCTCGGCGGTCGCAGAACTCATTGAAGATATTCTCGAAAAGCGCATCGATATTCTGGTGGGCACCCAAGTCCTTGCCAAAGGTCACCATTTTCCGGGCCTGACTCTGGTCGGCGTGGTCGACGCCGACCTCGGCCTTTCGGGCTGGGATCTGCGCGCCGCTGAGCGGACCCATCAACTTCTGCACCAGGTGGCAGGCCGGGCCGGGCGTGCCGATAAGCCCGGCAAGGTTCTGCTTCAGACCCATGATCCCAAGCACCCGGTCATGCAGGCCCTTGCCTCGGGCGACGACGAGACTTTCATCGCCAACGAGATCGAGACTCGGGAGATGCTCGGCATGCCGCCGTTCGGGCGCCTGGCGGCCCTGATTCTCTCAGGGTCCGATGAGTCCGCTGTCACCGCTTCCGGGCGCCAACTGGCCTCTGCTGCGCCCCGGGGAGAAGGTCTTGAGGTCTTGGGGCCTGCCCCCGCCTTTATGGCCCTCCTGAGGGGGCGTCACCGCCACAGGCTGCTCCTCAAGACTCGGCGGGATATTGCGCCCCAGCCTTTGATTTCCGCCTGGCTGGCGCGGGTCAAATTGCCCTCCTCGGTGCGCGTCCAGATCGACGTGGATCCCTATAGTTTTTACTGATTTTCGAGCCCCCTATTTTCTGCAAGGGACCTTTGTCTGTAGTGTGTTGCAACGCCCTGGGCAGCATGGTATCAACCCGCCGGCGATCACGGCGGCGGCTTTTCCAAGCCTAAAAATCGCTTAAAATCAGTGGGTTAGTTACTAGCTCCCGGGCAGTTCAAAACCGCGGCTTTCAGGTCCGGTGCGGGGCAATGCCAGGGTTCTGTTCTAAAGGGCAAGTCACAAGTGTCAGCGGACGCGGCAGGGGTTGGCGACATAGCCGCGCGGTATGCAGCCGCGCTGTATGAGCTAGCCGATGAAAAAGGCGTGATCGACGCCGTGGCAGACGATCTTTCCAGTCTGCAAAACATGATCGACGAGAGCGATGACTTCCGGCGTTTCATCAAGAGTCCGGTTCTGTCCCGCACGGATCAAAGCAAAGGCATTTCGGCCATTGCTGAAAAAGCGCAGGTCTCTCCTCTTACCTTGAAATTTCTTGGTCTGGTTTCGGCCAACCGCCGTTTGTTTGCGCTGCCTGGTATGATCACCGGCTTCCGCGCGATTCTGGCGGAACGCCGTGGCCAAGCAACAGCACATGTCACCAGCGCCGCGCCGCTGAGCGATGCGCAAACCGCCTCGCTCGTGGACGCGCTGAAGAAAGCCATCGGCCGCAATGTCGATGTGGCGACAAAAATCGATCCCACCATCCTCGGCGGACTGATTGTGAAAGTCGGCTCACGTATGGTGGACAGTTCACTTAAATCCAAATTGCAACGTCTGAAGCTCGCTATGAAAGGGGTCGGATAATGGAAATCCGCGCCGCAGAAATCTCCGCAATTCTCAAACAACAAATCGCCAACTTCGGCACGGAAGCCGAATCCGCCGAAGTCGGTCAGGTGCTCGCCGTTGGTGACGGTATCGCCCGCATCTACGGTCTGGACAACGTTCAGGCCGGTGAAATGGTCGAGTTCCCCGGCGGGATTAAGGGCATGGCCCTGAACCTCGAAACCGACAACGTCGGCGTCGTGATCTTCGGCGATGACTCCACCATTAAGGAAGGCGACACCGTTAAACGGACCGGCGCCATCGTGGACGTGCCAGTGGGCAAGGAACTGTTGGGCCGCGTGACCGATGGTCTCGGTAATGCCATCGACGGCAAGGGTGATCTCGCCTCCGCCGAGCGCCGCCTCGCCGAAGTCAAAGCGCCCGGCATTATTCCCCGCCAGTCGGTGCATGAGCCGGTGCAAACCGGTTTGAAGGCCATCGACTCATTGATTCCGGTCGGACGTGGTCAGCGCGAATTGATCATCGGTGACCGTCAGACCGGCAAGACCGCCGTTATTCTGGATACCATCATCAATCAGAAGAAGGTGAACGACGCGGCAGGCAGCGACAAAGAAAAGCTGTTCTGCGTGTATGTCGCGGTCGGTCAAAAGCGTTCGACCGTTGCGCAGGTTGTGAAGACCCTCGCCGACTACGGCGCGCTTGAGTACACCATTGTCGTGGCCGCCACCGCGTCCGATCCGGCGCCGATGCAGTTCCTCGCGCCCTACACCGGCTGCGCCATGGGCGAGTGGTTCCGTGACAACGGCATGCATGCCGTTATCTTCTACGACGATCTTTCCAAGCAGGCCGTCGCTTATCGCCAGATGTCGCTCCTGCTACGCCGCCCGCCGGGCCGCGAAGCTTATCCGGGTGACGTGTTCTATCTGCACTCACGCCTTTTGGAGCGCGCCGCGAAGCTCAACAAGGACAGCGGCTCGGGCTCATTGACCGCGTTACCGGTTGTCGAAACGCAGGCCAACGACGTTTCGGCCTACATTCCGACCAACGTGATTTCGATCACCGACGGTCAGATCTTCCTTGAAACCGATCTGTTCTATCAGGGTATCCGCCCGGCGCTGAACGTCGGTATCTCGGTGTCCCGCGTGGGTTCGGCGGCCCAGATCAAGGCCATGAAGCAAGTGGCCGGTTCCATTAAGTTGGACCTCGCCCAGTACCGCGAAATGCGCGCTTTCGCGCAGTTTGCCTCCGACCTCGACCCGGCGACGCAAAAGCTGCTCGCCCGTGGCGAGCGTTTGACCGAGCTTTTGAAGCAGCCGCAGTATCAGCCGGTGCCGGTCGAAGAGCAGGTGGTATCGATCTACGCCGGTACAAACGGATATCTCGATAAAATTGCCGTGCGCGATGTCGGCCGGTTCGAAAAGTCATTGTTGGGCGCGATCCGTGAGCGTGCGCCGGACATTCTCTCCGGTATCCGCGATGAAAAGCAGCTGACCGATGCCATTAAGGAAAAACTGAATGCGTTCCTTGATGACTTCGCGAAGTCGTTCTCCTGAGGTTGAAACGCTAGGTTAGGTTCCAAGCTCTATGGCCAGTCTTAAGGAACTCCGCGTCCGCATCACTTCGGTGCAGTCGACGAAAAAAATCACCTCTGCCATGAAAATGGTGGCGGCGTCGAAGCTGCGCCGTGCCCAGGAAGCCGCTGAAGCTGCGCGCCCTTATGCCGAGCGCATGGAGCGGATGCTAGGCAATTTGGCCGGCGCGGCTGCGGGCCGGGCCGGGGCACCGCCGATGCTTGCCGGCACCGGCAATGACGATGTGCATTTGGTTGTTGTGATGACTGCGAACCGCGGTCTGTGCGGCGGTTTTAACTCGAACATCATCCGGTCCAGCCGCAATCTTGTTCGCGAACTGCTCGACAAAGGGAAAACGGTTAAAATTCTCTGCGTCGGCAAAAAGGGCCGCGACAATCTGCGCCGCGACTTTAAACATTTAATTGGCGATACGTTCACCGAATTTGGCCGCAAGACCGTTCAGTTTGTTGAAGCGCAAGAAGTGGCTTCCAAAATCACAGAGATGTTTGCCGCCGGTGAATTCGATGTGGCGACGATGGTCTATGCACGCTTCAAGTCCGCCATGTCTCAGGAAGTTACGCGCCAGCAGATCATTCCCTTCCCGGTTCCTGAAACCGAAGGCGATGACGACGCTTCGTCGGTGTATGATTACGAGCCGTCCGACCAGGAAATTTTGGCTGAACTTCTGCCGCGTAATTTGTCCGTGCAAATTTTCCGGGCCATGCTCGAGAACGGCGCTTCGTTCTTCGGTGCGCAGATGACGGCCATGGATTCGGCTACCCGTAACGCGGGCGACATGATCGATAAGCTGCAGTTGACATATAACCGCACACGTCAGGCTCAGATTACCAAAGAACTCATTGAAATTATTTCCGGCGCCGAAGCTGTTTAATTAGGCCCGAAGCAAGGAACGCGAAAAGCGATAGGAGCGAGAAATGGCGAAGAACAACGTGGGCACCATTACGCAGGTGTTGGGCGCGGTCGTGGACGTGAAGTTCGACGGTGATATGCCCAACATTCTGAATTCGCTGGAAGTGGATAATAACGGCAAGCGCCTGGTGCTTGAGGTGGCGCAACATATCGGTGAATCCACGGTGCGTTGTATCGCGATGGATGCAACGGAAGGCTTGGTGCGCGGCCAGGAAGCAACGGACACAGGTAATCCGATCCGTATGCCTGTCGGCCCCGGAACTTTGGGCCGCATTATGAATGTGGTCGGAGAGCCGGTGGACGAGCGCGGCGAAGTTGATGCCAAGGAATTTTATCCGATCCACCGTCCGGCTCCGGACTTCGTAGAACAGTCCACCGAAGTGGAAATTCTCGTGACCGGCATCAAGGTGGTGGATCTGCTCGCGCCTTACTCCAAGGGCGGCAAGATCGGTCTGTTCGGCGGCGCCGGTGTGGGCAAGACCGTGCTCATTCAGGAGCTGATTAACAACATCGCCAAAGGTCACGGCGGGTATTCGGTGTTTGCCGGCGTGGGCGAACGTACCCGCGAAGGGAACGACCTCTATCACGAAATGATCGAGTCCGGGATTATCGACCTGAAGGGCAACAACAGCCGCGTGGCGCTGGTGTATGGCCAGATGAACGAGCCGCCGGGCGCCCGCGCCCGTGTTGCGCTGTCCGGTCTGACGCAGGCCGAGTACTTCCGCGATGCCGAAGGCAAGGACGTGTTGTTCTTCGTGGACAACATCTTCCGTTTCACCCAGGCCGGTTCTGAAGTGTCCGCGCTCTTGGGCCGCATTCCTTCGGCGGTGGGTTATCAGCCGACCCTGGCGACAGACATGGGCGCTCTGCAAGAGCGCATCACTTCGACCAAGAAGGGTTCCATTACGTCCGTTCAGGCCATTTACGTGCCTGCCGACGACTTGACCGACCCCGCGCCCGCCACATCGTTTGCGCACTTGGATGCGACCACCGTGTTGTCGCGCTCCATTGCCGAGCTGGGCATTTACCCGGCCGTGGACCCGCTCGACTCAACCTCGCGCGCGCTTGATCCGCTCGTGGTGGGTGAAGAGCACTATCAGGTGGCCCGCGACGTGCAGCGTATTCTGCAGACCTACAAGTCGCTGCAGGACATCATCGCCATCCTGGGCATGGATGAACTGTCTGAAGAAGACAAACTCACTGTCGCCCGCGCGCGTAAAATTCAGCGTTTCTTGTCCCAGCCGTTCCACGTGGCCGAAGTGTTTACGGGCAGCCCCGGCGTGTTCGTGCAACTCGACGATACCATCAAGAGCTTTAAGGGCATCGTCGCCGGTGAGTACGATCACCTGCCGGAGCAGGCATTCTACATGGTCGGCTCCATCGAACAGGCGGTCGAGAAGGGCAAGAAGCTGGCGGCGGCGGCCTAAGGCCGCTTACCTGCAGCGATAGGACAGCAGCATGGCTGAAACGCTCGAATTCGAATTGGTTTCCCCGGCAAAGCTCCTGGTTTCGGAGCCGGTGGAAATGGTCGTCGTGCCCGGCAGCGAAGGTGCCTTTGGCGTGCTTCCCTTGCACGCGCCGACCTTGTCCACTCTGCGGCCCGGGTTTATCGACGTGTACAAGGGCGGAGAAATCGCCGAGCGCTATTTAGTGACCGGCGGATTTGCGGAGGTCACCAGAACAACGTGTACGGTGCTGGTCGATGATGCCATTCCCGGTGATCAGGCGACCAAGGAATATGCCGCCGATCGTTTGGCCAAGGCCAAAAGTGCGTTGGCCGAAGCGCTCGATGAAGATGCCAAAAAGCACGCCGCTGCGGCTATTGCTACCGCGGAAACCATTGCGCGCGAAATCGGCGCTTAAAGCCCGATACGGAGCAATTTTAAGGGCCGTGCCGTTGGGCGCGGCCCTTTTTAATTGCACATGTGCGGCACATGACCGTTTTGTGACGGAGTTGAATTGCGGTATACGGCTCCTCAATAAATTCAAGGCTTTGATAGCGGTATGACTGAGTGGAATAGACATTGGACCTTGGACGACGTTGAGTGGTCGAAATTTGACCCGTCAAAAGTGTCGAAGGATCTTCTCCAGGTCATCAAGACCGTGTCCATGGTCGAGCGCAATGGGGCCGACTACGGCAGATACCTATGCAACGTTTTCCGCGACGACCCTGAATTTTGCGAAGTTGCGCGCGCGTGGGCTGCCGAGGAAGAGCAGCACGGCATGGCTCTCGGCAAATGGGCGTCGCTTGCCGACCCGGAATTCGATTTTGACGCGTCCTTCGCGAAGTTCCTGGACATGTACCGGCTTCCGCTGGATGCAACCGAGTCCGTGCGCGGGTCGCAAGAAGGTGAGTTGTGCGCTCGCTGTGTCGTCGAGACCGGAACAAGCTCCTTTTACTCAGCGCTCCGCGATGGGGTGGATGAACCCGTTCTGAGGCAGATTTGCAAGAACATCGCTGCCGATGAGTTTCGCCACTACAAATTATTCTTCGACCACATGCAGAGATATGCGGCCCGGAGCGGTGAAAGCAATCTGCGGCATCGCTGGCGCAGACTAAAGGTTGCCTTGACCCGTTTTCGCGAAGCTGACGACGATGAAATTGCGTCTGCGTTCCACGCGGCAAATGTGAAGTCGGAACCCTACAATCGAGCGACTGCAAACAAGGCTTACAGTGAACGTGTATTTGGGTTCTATCAGGCGCGTCATACGCGCCGGGCCGGACATATGTTCGCCCAGGCCGCCGGCCTTTCGCACGATGGGCTTGCCGCCAAGCTCGTGATCAAGATCCTGTGGCTGGTCGTGAAGTACCGCGGGCGCAAATACCGCCCGGTTTTTGCACCCACTTGATCCTGACTACCGCTTTGTCTTGAGTGCCGCGACTTTTTCGCCGAACGCGTCCACGACCTGTTTATAGATGTCTTGTTTGAAACCGACGATTACGCGCGGCAAGTGTGTAAACGGCAACCATTTCCAAGCCGAGAACTCAGGGTGATCGGTATCAATGTTGATATCATCGTCCTCGCCCGTGAATTTCATGAGAAACCATTTCTGTTCCTGGCCCCGGAATTTGCCCTTCCAGACCTTCCCCTGGATATCGTCCGGCAAATCATAGCGAAGCCAACGGCGCGAGACGGCAATAATGCGCGCTTTATCTGTTCCAATTTCTTCGTGAAGTTCTCGCAGGGCGGCTTCGCGCGGCGTTTCACCTTTGTCGATGCCGCCCTGGGGCATTTGCCAAGCTTTTTCAGTTGTATCGATGCGTTGGCCCACAAACACGTGACCCGAAGCGTTTACCAGCGCGATTCCTACACCGCGCCGATAGGGCTTTAGCGTATTCATGCAGCGTTATTGGGTTAGAATTTGCGACACCGGCGCGAGGGTGATGCCCCTGTCCTTTGCCTGTTCCATCCAAAGAACCAAGCGTTCAAAGCCCACGGGTTTCGCGCCGATGGCGGCAACGACACTGCCTTGGTACTTTGCCAATTGCTCGGCGTATTCAAGACGTGCATCAATCGCAGCCCGGAACGGCCGTTCGTCGATCACGACTTCGGCACTAGCCGTTGGAACAATCGATTCGCCGACGCGAATACCGGGCCGACCCTGAACGTAGTACAGGTTCTCTTCTCTGAGTTTTTCAAACAGCGCACTTATGTGTTCGTCGGACTCGCGATAACGGCTGCCCATGGTGTCGAGAACGCCCACGGCGCCCGAGCCCACCTTTAATATGGATTCAAGCCGTTCGTCGCGTTCTTCGGTTTCAAGCCGTGTCAGCAACCCGAGCGGGCAGGGATCTTGGGCAGGGAATTCCTTACTCTCCATCGGCACTTCAATAAAAACTTCATGGCCGTGTTCCTTTGCCATCTGAAGCCATCTATTCAGGCCGCGGGAGTAGGGGCTGAACGCCAAAGTCACGGCTGGTGGAAATTTAGTGATTGCGGTTTCCGTTGCCGCTTGGTTTAGACCCAAGCCCTCGATCACGAAGGCGATTTTCGAGGCGCTTTCTTCCTCCGCGTTGCCTGCATCGTTGGCAACATTCGCGAGATTTGCGTAGCGGGGCGGGGGCGCTGTGACCGCGCGTCGGTCAATCGGTGGCGTGCGCGGCTCGACCAGGCGGGGCCGTGCGCCGGACAAGTCTTCTTCGGACTGGAGGCCCTCGATGCCAAACAGCCCGGGCGCACCGGGCGCGGGCCCAGCGTCGGCCAATGAACGTTCTTCCTCCGCAGTCTCTTCCACCTCGATATCGGTTTGCGCGGATGCTTCCGTCTCCGTGATTTCCGTTTCCGCGGATTCTTCCGAAATCTCTTCTACGGCCAGTTCCATACCGGAACCACCTGATGAAGAAGTATCGGATTGCAGAGCGGCCAGATCCTGCTCCGCGCTTTCAGCGTCCCCGGCTTCAGTTGGATTGAGCCAAGGACGGCGGTCGGCCGACCGATCCGTCGCTGCGATAACGTTAGAGGGAGATTCTGGTGGAGGCGCCGCCGGCTCTGCTACCGGTTCCTCTTCCATTCTTAATCCGGCTAGGGAACCCTGCATGGGCGTTGATTCTGGCGGCGGCTCGGCTGTGAGGATGACCGCCGCAACGCCGCCAATCAGCACGACAAACAACAGAGCGCTCAACCCCAAAGCGATTTTCGGACCGCTCAAAGAAAATCCGGAGTCCTCGCCGAAGTCGTCATCATCGCCGCCGCCGAAGGGATCGTTGACGGATTCCCGGCGAAAACGTTTCAAAAGGGCAGACGGCAGAAACCGCATAGCGCATCTCCGAAAATCGAATGATTCATTGTACCATATTCAAACGTGCTTCCCGGCTTGGAAATCCAGCCGATCAGGGCGTCTGACGCGGTAGTCCCCATCTAGGTGCTTAGCGGCTTTGCGTTAATAGCTACTTAAAGGATCATTCGGGGCGAGCGCAGACGACTGGGCCCTCGCTCAGGAAAATGCTGTATTTGCGGTGTTTGACACGCCAGCCCACGGGAAGGCGGACCAGCTGATCATCATACTCACCCCACATGGAGTAGAGAGCACCCTCGTATTTTCCGAGGCCGCGGTGGACGGCGTAATAGTGCACCTTCGATAGCGCCGTATCGCCGTCAACCTGAATGCGGAAATTGCAGACATTGTGATGGGTCGCGCCGCAATACGAGCCCGGGCCAAGGTTGCCTTGCATTCTCTCGATGACCGGACGAAGATTTGTGAAGAGCGCTTCAGGACCATACGCCTTTGTGTAGTCGCTGACCACGTCCTCGCAAAAGACCTCGTCCATTCTTTCGAATTCTTTGTGGTCCACAAGATCGCAATACCGCATATAAATCTGTTCGATTGCGTGCTTGTCCGCCAGGAAAGAAAGCGTTGCGTCCGCGTTCACCGCGAGTTCAATGAAATGCGGTCGCGGTTTATTAGTTCAAGCTGGCGCGCTGATACAAGGCGATGCCTTGCAGCAAATCGACGGCCCGGCGCAACTGATAGTCTTCCGGAACCTCGGCCTCGGCTTCGGCATCTTCATCCGGAGCCTCTGCGTCTGCCTCGGGAGCCTCTTCCTCTTCCGCGTTGCTTTCGCCGTCCGGAAGCGTGTCATTGCGCAGTGCGCCGCGCAGGCTCGCTTCGCTACGCTGGAAGCGGGGACGCTCAAGCCTTTGCACCGTCGCCGGCTCTACTTCAATGTCCGGTACAATGCCCGTGGCCTGGATGGAACGGCCGCTCGGCGTGTAATAGCGCGCTGTGGTCAGACGCATAGCGCTTTCGCCGCGCTGGAGCGGAATGATTG
The DNA here is from genome assembly GCA_964475755.1 of uncultured Rhodobacterales bacterium. GTDB lineage: Bacteria > Pseudomonadota > Alphaproteobacteria > Rhodospirillales > Rhodospirillaceae > UBA11612. The sequence continues at coordinate 31,678 of CAYYXR010000001.1, read as the reverse complement.
TCTGCACGGACCCTTTGCCAAAGCTCTTGGTGCCCAGGACAATTGCCCGCTTGTGATCCTGTAGAGCGCCGGCAACGATCTCCGATGCTGAAGCCGAGCCGCCATTGATCAGAATAACAACCGGCTTGCCGCCCGTCAGATCGCCGGGACGCGCATTGTAGCGTTGTGTTTGCTCGGCGTGTCGGGTGCGTGTGGACACGATTTCACCTCGGTCCAGGAAGCTGTCGACCACGGAAACAGCTTGGTCGAGCAATCCGCCCGGATTGTTGCGCAGGTCAAGCACGTATCCCTTCAGGTTCTCGCCGAGTTCGTCGTTCAGGTCCTGAATGGACTTTTCAAGACCACGCTGCGTTTGCTCCGTGAACGAATTGATGCGGATGTAGCCGACATCTTCCTTGCCTTCCACGCGTGAGCGTACGGACTGAACGGTGATCTTTTCGCGGACAATGTCCACGTCGAAAGGATCGGTGCCTGCGCGCCGGATCGTGATTGTAATGGGCGTGTTGACCGGCCCGCGCATCTTGTCCACGGCCTCGCTCAACTCAAGACCGACGGCCGGTTCGCCGTCGATGGCGATGATCAAATCGCCGGGCTGCACACCCGCGCGCGCCGCCGGCGTGTCGTCGATGGGAGAAACGACCTTTACTACGCCGGCTTCCATGGTGACTTCGATACCCAAGCCGCCGAATTCGCCGCGCGTATCTTCCTGCATGTCCTTGAACATGTCCGCGGCCATGTATCCGGAGTGCGGATCAAGGGCGGTCAGCATGCCGTTGATGGCGCTTTCCAAAAGCTCTTGGTCGGAGACATCCTCGACGTAATCTTTACGCACGCGTTCGAAAACGTCGCCGAAAAGTTCGAGATACTTGTATGTGTCGCCCGAAAACCCGGAGCTGTTGTCATCGGCCGCAAAGGCCTGAGTGGACGGAGCTGCTGCGGCTAGGCCAAAAGAGAGAACCGCTGCTGCGACTGTAAGTTTCGAACGCATAGTGAAGGCACCGTTTTCAAGAGGTTGAAAGACACGCATTATCCGCTGCTTTTTTCCGTTCGGCTCGCGAGCCAGGGAAGAGGATTAATCGGCTGACCGTCTCGGCGCAGCTCAACATACAAGGACGTATCGGCGGCATTTTCTTCCATGATGCCGACCGGTTCGCCGGCCAGGACAACCTGTCCTACGGCGCTGCTGATGCGCCCCAAGCCAGCAAGAAGTGTATGATATCCCTCGCTGTGTTCGATGATCAATAGCCGCCCATACCCCCGAAATGGACCGGCAAAGGCCACAATTCCGTCAAATGGGGCCACGACCTGGGCACCAGGCCGGCCCGCAATGGCGATCCCCCGGGATTGTTGGGCCCCTCCAGGTGTCGTGGCCCCGGACTCGCCGTACATCACCGTGAGGTTGCCCGAAATGGGATAAGGCATGGTGCCTCTCGCTTTGGCAAATGAGCGCGAGGCGATTTCTTCCCGCAGACGGGCTTGGCGGGCCTCGGCCTCGGCTTGAGCGCGCGGGTCCGGCGGCAGGGCGGCGACGGTCGATTCTGTGCCGCCGGGCTCGGTCTTTCGCATACCGGGCGGCGGTTTGAGGACGATGCGTTCGCCAGATTTGGCGGCGGTTTCACGCGCCCGTTTTTCTTCGGCGGCGCGTTCCGCGGCCAGTTTTTGTTCGCGCTCACGCCGCGCGCGCTCCTCGGCCTCACGGCGCTTCTTTTCCTCGGCCAGTTTTTCAAACAATTCGCGCAAATCCTCTGCTTCACGTGCCATTTGACCGACACGTCTGTCCAGTTCCGATTGGCGTGTTACGAGCGCTGCTTGTTGCGTTTCCTTCTCGCCCTCGAGGCTTTGCAGGCGCTTTCTTTTTTCCAGCAGCGCCGCGGCGTGGGATGCCGCGCGTTCCTTTTGCTCAATGATCTGCGCGCGCACACGGTAAAGGTTGGCAAGTTCGCCTTGGAGCTCGTTCGCCGACTCTTTTATGTGCGGCACGGCTGCGCGCAGCAAAATAGCCGTGCGCACGGCGTCGTCCGGGTTAAGGGGCTGCAAAGTCAATGCATCCTGCGGGCGTACCGCCAGCCGCTGTAACGCCAATAAAACAGATACCATTTGCTCATCGCGCCGCCCCAAGGTGGCAGACAGTTCGTCCGCTTCCTGCTGCAGGGCATCGATGCGGCCCTCTAATACTGTCAATGAATGTTCCTGATCTTGAATGTCCTTTGCCGTCGCGATCATGTCTCGGCGGACGGTGGCGAGGTCGCGCTCGACGGCGACAGCTTGCGAAGCAACGCGCTCGCGCTCTTCCTGACTTTTTTCGAGAGACTGCTCGAGGGCCTTGAGTTGTTGCGCCGTTGAATCTGCGTCCTGGCCGTACGTTACGCTCAGATATCCCGACGACCAAAATGCCGCCAACACAACGCAGCTTAAACGTATCAACCTAATTTGAAGCACGGTTGGCAATGTCGTCTTGTCCGGAAGGGCCGACAAGGCCTCGTTGCAACAATGAGTGTCCGGTCATCTCCGCCGGCTGACGAATTCCGAGAAGATCGAGCAGGGTCGGCGCAAGATCCGCCAGCCGGCCATTCTCGATCTTTGAAATATTCGCCGGGGCATTCGCGAGAACAATCGGTACAACGCCTACAGTATGTTGAGTGTGCGGCTCGCGAGAGTCGGGATCGACCATCATCTCGAGGTTACCGTGATCCGCAGAAATCAGCATTGTGCCGCCGGATTTCCGCAACGCCGCGTCCAAGCGCCCCAAGCAGGCGTCGATGGTTTCTGCCGCCTTGATGGCCGCCGGCAATATGCCTGTATGCCCCACCATGTCGCCGTTGGCGTAATTGACGATAATAACGTCAAATCGGTTGTTGGTGATCGCTTCAACAATATTATCGGTGACTTCCTGTGCGGACATCTCCGGCTGTAAATCGTAAGTGGCCACCTTGGGGCTGGGAACCAGTATGCGGCTTTCGCCATTAAACCCGCGTTCGGCGCCGCCATTCAAAAAGAACGTGACGTGTGCGTACTTTTCCGTCTCGGCGATCCGAAGCTGAGTGAGTCCGGCCTCGCTGATGACTTCTCCCAATGTATGCTCGGCCGTTTCAGCAGGAAACATTGCCGGCATTAATTCGGAAAGACGCGCCGAATACTCGGTCAGTCCAATTGCGGCGGAGAACTTTATCGAGCGTTTGCGCTCAAAGCCGTCGAACTCTGGATCAAGAAGTGCACTCAAAATCTGCCGCGCACGATCAGCACGAAAGTTCGCCATCAAGACCCCGTCGTCATCCTGTATGCCGTTGTAGCCGCCGAGCACGACCGGCACCATGAACTCATCCGTGACATCGTTGTCGTATGAAGATTTTACCGCTTCAACGGGATTGTCCGCCGTTGGGCCTTCTCCGTCCGTGATGGCAATGTAGAATTTTTGAATGCGGTCCCAACGTTTGTCGCGGTCCATGCCGTAATAGCGCCCGCCGACGGTTGCGACGTTAGTGTTGTTCAGTCCTTCGAGGCTTTTCAGAAAAGTTGAAACATAACCCGCGCCAGACTTCTGCGGAGTATCGCGTCCATCCAAAAAGGCATGAATGCAAACAGGAATGCCGGCTTTGTCGACAGTCTTCGCCAAAGCTGCGATGTGGTCCTGATGGGAGTGAACGCCGCCGGGCGAAACAAGACCCAAAATGTGGCAGGTGCCGCCGCTCTTTTTTAATTTGGCGATGTAGGCCGTGAGAGCGGGATTTTCAGCGATGGTGCCGTCGGCAACGGCGGCGTCGATGCGGGGCAAATCCTGAACCATCACGCGCCCGCCGCCAATATTCATGTGACCGACTTCCGAATTGCCCATCTGTCCATCCGGTAAGCCGACATCCTTGCCGCTGGTTTCAACCAGAGAATGGGGGCAAGTCTTGAGAAGTTCGTCCCATACCGGTGTATTGGCCAGCGCGATAGCATTATTCTCGCGCTCCATCCGGTGGCCCCAACCGTCCAAAATACATAGAACAACGGGCTTTGGGCGGTCGTTGGCGGCGGAAATGCGGTTCATGGTTAGGTTATATAGGTCTTCACGCCGCGTCGTCACGCAGCCCTTATTTTGGAACGATTCCTACCGCCACTTTTGACGGTTCAGCGTGGCCTACGCAACCGCAAATTCACCGAACGCTCGGCGCGCTTGGCATTGATTTTCCATGTAAAATTGAGGCGGTGCAGGGCTTGCGTGCACCGCGCCTTCTTCTGATATAGTGCGCCTCGAGAGGCTGGCGGTGGACGGACTCCTCGCCAACCCGGTCAGGTCCGGAAGGAAGCAGCCGTAACGAGTTTCGGTTCGGGTCGCTGTCCAGTCTCTCACCCTTATCTGAGCCTTTTCACGCCTACCTGAGTTTTAGCACCATGGATCAACCCGCCGTGACCGACCACCCTTCTGAGGACCGGTCACCAGGACATAAAGGCGGGTCAGGTGATGGGGCCGCCTACCAGGTTCTTGCCAGAAAATACCGTCCGACGACCTTCGACGCTCTGATCGGCCAGGATGCGCTTGTACGGACCCTGAAAAATGCCATTACGTCCGGACGGCTGGCGCACGGATACATGCTAACCGGCGTCCGGGGGGTCGGCAAAACCACAACCGCCCGGCTTATTGCCCGTGCGCTGAATTGCGTGGGCAAGGACGGTAAAGGCGGACCGACGCCCGAGCCATGCGGTGTTTGCGCCAATTGCAAAGCCATCAGCGAAGACCGCCATGTCGATGTCCTTGAAATGGACGCGGCGAGTCGCACCGGGATCGATGATATACGTGAGTTGCTCGACGGTGTGCGCTACAGGCCGGTTTCCGCCCGGTTCAAGGTCTACATCATCGACGAGGTGCATATGCTGTCCGACAAAGCGTTCAACGCTTTGTTGAAGACCCTTGAAGAGCCTCCGGAGCATGTAAAATTCATTTTCGCGACCACCGAAATCAGAAAGGTCCCGGTCACTGTTCTTTCCCGCTGTCAACGGTTTGACTTGCGGCGCATCGACAGTGCGCAGTTGCAATCTCTGTTCGGTGCCATTGCGGACAAAGAGGGCGCGCAAGTTGACGATGCGGCTCTTGCTCTTATCGCACGGGCTGCCGACGGGTCCGCGAGAGACGGGTTGTCCATTCTCGATCAAGCTATCTCGCAATCGAGCACTGAAGAAGCCAAGCACGTTACCGAATTAGCCGTGCGCGACATGTTGGGGCTTGCAGACCGCGCGATCGTCTTTGACCTTTTTTCAGCGGTGATGAGTGGCGATGTTAAAACCGCGCTGGATTTGTTGGCGGACCAATATGCCGCCGGCGCAAGTCCAATTGTCATCATTCAGGACATGCTTGAACTGGTTCACTGGCTGACGCGGATGAAGGTCGCGCCGGATGGCGCTGGAGACCCCGCGCTGGCGGAGACCGAGCGTACAAAAGGTGTAACGCTCTCGGAATCGCTTTCAATGCCTGTCATTACGCGCGCCTGGCAAATGTTGCTCAAAGGTCTGAGCGAGATCCGTACGGCGCCGATGCCGATGCAGGCTGCTGAGATGATTGTCGTGCGCCTAGCCTATACAGCTGAACTGCCGACGCCATCGGATGCGCTGAAAGCTCTTAAAGATAATCCCGGTTCCGGCAAATCAACCGGTCCTAGCGCTCCGTTCTCAACCCCAAAAGCGCCGCGGGCGTCTTCCGGGCATGGGCAAGGGGTGTCAACGGCTAGTGCGCTCTCCTCCCAACCCGCGGTCGAAGCTGCCGCAGATACAGCGTCCATGCCGGCGCCGGCGTCGTTCGTCGAAGTGGTCACGCTATTCGCCGACAAGCGCGAAGCCAAGATCGCGACATTCCTTAAAAGAAGTGTGCACTTAGTGAAGTTTGCGCCCGGGTTGATCGAGTTCAATCCGGCTCCCGGCACACCCACAGATTTGGCAGGGCAAGTCGGCAAGTTCCTGACGCAGTGGACCGGGCAGCGCTGGGTTGTCAGCGTCGTCAATGCCCCCGGCGAGCCAACTCTTTTTGATCAGGAACTCGATCATGCGAAGGCTGACCCTCTCGTGAAGTCCATACTGGAAATGTTTCCGGGGGCTTCAATTGAGTCGGTGCGCGGTGCCGAAGAAGACTGATGTTTTAGTTCTGTACAATTGTTAGGAGTTCGCCGCCCATGAAGAATTTAGGGCAGATGATGAAGCAGGTTCAGGAAATGCAGGAGCGCATGGCCGAGATGCAGGCTAAGCTCGGCGATCTTGAGATTGTCGGTTCATCAGGCGGCGGCATGGTTCAGGCGACCTTGAACGGACGCGGCGAACTCAAAGCCATGAAAATCGATCCGTCTCTGATCGCACCGGACGATGCGGAAGTTTTGGAAGATCTTGTGGTTGCGGCTGTCAACGATGCCAAGAGTAAAGTTGATGAAAAGATGCAGGCGGAGATGAGCAAGTTCACCGGCGGCCTGCCGCTGCCTCCAGGCTTTAAGCTGCCGTTCTGACGGACCACCTATGGCTGGGCCAGAAATTGAATCCCTTATAAAGCAGTTATCCAAATTGCCCGGGTTGGGGCCGCGGTCCGCGCGCCGCGTGGCACTTGCGCTGATCAAGCGCAGGGAGTCCCTGCTCGACCCTCTCATGCAAACTCTGCGTACGGCTGCGGACTCAGTGAAAATTTGTTCCACGTGCGGCAACTACGATAGCCAGGATCCGTGCACCATTTGCCAAGACCCCCGGCGGGATGTGTCTGCAATTTGCGTGGTTGAAGATGTCGCCGACTTGTGGGCCCTTGAGCGCACGGCATCCTTTCGCGGCCGATACCATGTGACGGGCGGACTGCTCTCTCCGCTTGATGGGATTGGACCCGATGACCTCAAATTGGATCGATTGGTTTCAAGGGCGACGGCGGACGAGGTTAAAGAGGTCATTCTGGCGTTAAGCGCCACTGTTGATGGTCAAACGACAGCCCACTACATTGCTGACAGACTTCAGGAAACTGGTGCGGCGGTGTCGGGGCTGGCGCACGGCGTGCCAATCGGCGGAGAACTGGACTACCTTGATGACGGCACCATTGCGGCGGCGCTGAAAGCGCGCCGACCCGTGTAACCTGTCACAGCGGCGCCACAATTATTTCGTATATTCGGAAATCGAATCCGTGGTTTCGAGCGAGCGTCAAGATTGACGCCATGCTAGTCTGATCACGAGTTGGGCGCTTTGCGGGAGAGTAAGATGATCAAGCGTATTCTTGTTGCGGTGTTCTTGGTGGGGGCTTTGTCTGCGTGCGCAGGTACGAAGTACGTCGTCTCGGATGTTACCCGCTTTCACACCCTTGCGGCGTCAAATTCGGGCAAGACCTTTGCAATTGTTGCATCGGATGAAGAGCAGGAACAAAGCCTCGCCTTCAAGCAATATGCAGATCAGCTGAATGCGAAGCTCTCGGCACTGGGTCTGCGCCAATACAGCGGCGGCAATGGTCCGAACGAGGCGGACTACGTCGTGACCCTAAAGTACGGCGTGACCGGTCCAAGCCCGGACGTAGAAGGGCGCAATTCCAATTTTCACATGTCGTTTGGGTACGGTTACTACAACAGGCCGTTTGGCTATGGCGCTGTCTATGATCCCTATGATCGCACCGAAACAACGCAGCTCTTTGTCCGGCGCGTCGAGCTCGACATGTATAACGGCGCGAGTTACGGCACCGACGATCAAACGCGTGTTTTTGAAGGTCGGGCGGTGAGCCAAGGGCGGAACGGTCATGTTGAAACCGTCATGCCTTATATCATTGATGCGTTATTGAAGGACTTTCCCGGCCCGTCCGGAAAAACGCAGACCGTCAGCGTCGAGGTGCCGCCGGATGTGGAATTGTCAGCAGGTAGGTCTTCCCGCCCAAGCAGCCGATCCAGCTATTAAAGCGGGTTCTATTGTAACCGTTCGTGGGGCGCTTGGGTGTCCTCTTCGTCCTGAAGAAGGCGCGGCGTTGTGTGCTCCTGTGACGGCGGTTCGATCTGAATATTCTCAATCGCGACGCCGCGCTTCACGATCTTTCGCGTAGAAGTTTGAATCTCGTTTATATCTTTCTGAGTCTGATCGAAATGGGTTGCGAGCGCTCCCACGCGTTTGTCCAGGCGGGCAACGTCTTCCATCATTCTTGATATCTCGGTCTGAATCACGTGCGCCTGTTCGCGCATTCTGGCGTCCTTCAAGATCGTGCGGATGGTGTTGAGGGTTGCCATAAGCGTTGTCGGCGAGACGATGAAGACGCGCCTGCGAAAACCTTCTTCCACAACCATCGGAAATTTATCGTGGAGCTCGGCGAACACGGACTCAGCGGGCACGAACATAATCGCGGTGTCGGAGGTTTCGCCGGGAATAATGTATTTATCCGCGATATCGCGGATGTGCTTGATAACATCGCTCCGGAACGACGATTCGGCTGCGGCCCGTTCCCGCTCGTCCGATGCCGAAGACATCCGCACAAAGGCTTCAAGCGGATATTTGGAATCAACTGCAATCATTCCTGGCGGATTGGGAAGGCGGATGACGCAATCGGCGCGCTTTCCGTTGGATAGCGTCACCTGAAAATCAAAAGCGCCGCGTGGAAGCATGTTGCGCACCAAGTCTTCCATCTGGGTCTGACCGATGGCGCCGCGCGCCTGCTTGTTGGAAAGAATATCTTGCAAATTCACGACTTCCGCCGAAAGTTCGGTGATGTTCTTTTGTGCAGCGTCGATCACAGCTAAGCGTTCCTGTAGCTGAACCATGGCCTCCGAACTTTTCTCGCTTGTTTTTTGCAGGTTTTCACCGACTCGGCGCGTGACCTCGGCAAGTCGTTCATCGACCATTTTGGTGACGGCCCGCTCCTGAGCCTGCAACTGTTCAGCAATCAGCTTTTGCGCGGTGGCCTGGCTTTCGGCCATTTGACCCAATCGCCCCATGAGTTCCGACTGCGCCTGAGACAGTCGTGCGGTGGCGTCGGTTACGTCGCTCATGCTTTCGCGACCGCCGCGCCGCGCCAGAAGCAGTGCGGCAATAACAGCGCCGGCCAACGCTATCGATAGAGCGATAACCGCTATCTCCATGATAAATCTCTTTTTTTCGCGCCCGAGAAGTTTGCAGTGATGAAACTTGAACGACGCCCTATGCCTGCCATGATCGGAATCCTAAATGAAAAGCGCGGTCGGGGCCATGGGTCCCGGTGCTGACTTTCTCCCTACAATCTTATGCAGGACCTCAGAATGACCGTTCGAAATTCGTTGATCGCGTTTGCCACGGGTGCCGCCGTTCTCACCATAGGCGCCCCGGCCATTGCACAGGAAGTTGCAGTGCCCGCGCCTGAGAAAGGCGCCAATCTCACCATCTACTCAGGAGATTTTGCGTTGGTGCGGGACCGGCGATCCGTACGTCTTCCCGCTTCAAGTGCGGAACTGGCGTTTACCGGCGTGAGCGGACAAATGCAGCCGGAAACGGCTTTGCTCGAAGTTTTGAGCGGTGATGCTCTGACAATTACGGAACAGACGTTCAATTTTGATGTGCTAACACCCGAACGCCTGATGCGGGGTGCGGTCGGTCAGGAGGTTGGTGTTGTTCTCGTCAATACTGCGACCGGTGAAGAGACAATTAAACGCGCAAAAATTCTCAGCGTTACCAACGGCCTTGTCATCGAAATGGACGGGCGCATTCACACCGGTGCGCCGGGCCGCATTGTATTTGACAAGCTTCCTGAGGGCGTGCGCGCGCAGCCAGCCTTGCTGATGTCCGTGCGCGGCGAAGCCAAGCAGGAGACTTCGGTCGATCTCAGCTATCTGACCTCTGGGTTGTCCTGGAATGCCGACTATGTAGCTCAGTACGATCCCGACGCCGGGCGCATGGATTTGAAGGCCTGGGCGACGGTGACGAATACGACGGGCGTCAATTTTAAGGACGCTAACATCAAGCTCGTTGCTGGCGACGTAAATCGTGCGCCCAAGGCGCCAACCCCACACGTCATGCGCGCCATGGAAGCGCAAATGGCCTCTGCGCCGATGGCCGATGGGGTCGGACAAGAAGGTTTGGTTGCGTACCATATGTACACTCTCCCCGGCCAAACGACTGTCAACAACCGCGAGACCAAGCAATTGGCGCTTTTGGAGGGGCGCGGCGTTGCGGTGAAACGGGAATTGAGTTCCCGCAGCCAACCGTATTTCTTCACCGCGCGTATGCGTGAGCCGACCACGGAGAGTCACGCTGATGTTGAGTTGACGTTTACCAATAACGCTGCGGCAAAACTGGGTATGCCATTGCCAGCAGGAATCTTGAGGGTCTATTCACAAGATTCGTCGGGTGCGCCCCAATTTCTTGGCGAATCCCAAATTGGACATACGCCCGAAGGACAGGACGTCAATGCGGCTTTGGGTCGTGATTTTGATGTAACTGTGTTGCGCGAACAGACCAACTTTGTGCAGGCGTCCGATACTATCGTGATTACAAATTGGCGAGTGACCGTCAAAAACGCCAAAGCCAAAGCCGTGGCCGTGCAGGTCATTGAGCAAATGCCGGGCACGTGGGAAGTCACTCGCGAAACACTGTCCCACGAGAAGCTAAACGCGGCTGAAGCGCAATGGACCGTGCAGGTTCCTGCAAAAGGCGAAACCGTTTTGGAATATAATGTGCGAACCAGACTTTAGGGGAGTTTATGACCCGCGGGGTAGAAGGTGCGGCCGCATTCGTTCTTCTGATTGTCGGAGTGTCGCAAATATACGCAAACGCCGTGTGGATGGCGTACTACCGGCGCGTCACTGAGGCTGGCGAGAACGGAGTCCGGCTGCACGGCCTATTGACGCTGATCATCGGGATTATTGTTTTGCGGCTGCATTGGGTGTGGAGCGGAGCGGGTATCGTATTATCGCTTCTGGCAATGTTTCTGGTGGCAGAAGGTGTGATGTGTATTGCCGCGCCGAGGCTCAGCATTCAAAGCTTGCAAGTACTGGACGAGGCGGCAAAGGCGAAAACCTTGTTCTACACCGGGGTCTTCGTCATCATTGTAGCGGGTGTGCTCGCGGTCAATTTTCTGGTTCTCTAGCGGCTCAGTGGTTTATGGCACTTGAAAGTTGACGGCATGGCCCCCGGGCCTTATGTCACCATCGAAATTTCGGATTTCTGCGATGGCACTATTGGACATCATTGTTGCGCCGGACCCGCGCCTGAAGAAAAAAGCGCAGCCGGTGGCAAGCGTGGATAAAGCAATGGCCAAACTCATGGCTGACATGCTTGAAACCATGTATGACGCGCCCGGCGTGGGGCTGGCTGCGCCGCAAGTGGGCGTGTTGAAGCGCGTCATCGTTGTCGATCCGGCACGGGAAGGCGAAAAGCCACAGCCCATCAAAATGGCAAATCCGGAAATTCTTTGGGCATCCGGAGACCTGAAAGAACATGAGGAAGGCTGTTTGTCCCTGCCGGAAGAATACGAGGCCGTGCAGCGCCCAGCCCGTATCAAGGTTCGCTACCTTGATGAAAAGAACAAACAGCAGGAACTGGATGCAGAAGGCATACTCGCCGTTGTCATCCAGCATGAAATGGACCATCTGGACGGTGTTCTATTTGTTGATCACATTTCCTCTCTAAAACGCGGCATTATTTTGCGGCGGCTGACAAAGATCAAAAAGCTCAGCAAGAAGCAGCGCTCATCCAAGGGCCCAAAGCGCCGCGCGCTTGAGCCCGCGTAAAAGATCGCGGCAGCGCGATGCGCATCATTTTTATGGGTACACCGGATTTCGCGGTCGCCGCGTTGGAAAAGCTGTGCGCCGCACATGAGGTTGTTGCGGTGTACACGCAGCCGCCGCGCCCAGCCGGGCGCGGTCAGCAGGAGCGCCTCAGTCCGGTTCACGCTTTCGCGGGGAAAAAGGGCATTCCCGTTCGCACACCGGTGTCGCTGAAATCAGCGCAGACTCAGGCGGAGTTTGCATCCTGGAATGCCGAAATCGCGGTGGTCGCGGCATATGGACTCATATTGCCACAAGCCATTCTGGAGGCGCCGCCGCGCGGATGTCTTAATATTCATGCCTCGCTACTGCCACGCTGGCGCGGCGCTGCGCCCATACAACGTGCGATCATGGCGGGAGACAAAGTCAGCGGCGTCACAATCATGCAAATGGATGCCGGCTTGGACACGGGCGCCGTGCTGCTCAAGCGCGAGGTGCCGATCAACATCACCACAACAGCCGGTGAACTCCATGACGTATTAGCGGAATGCGGCGCGCAACTCATTCTTGAAGAGCTGGACGGACTGGACGCCAATAAACTGACGCCTGAGCCTCAGCCCGAAGCGGGGGTGACTTACGCGAAGAAAATCGAAAAAGCGGAAGCGCATATCGATTTCAATCGTTCTGCTGCAGACGTGCTTCGCCATATTCACGGACTATCCCCGGCTCCCGGCGCGTGGTTTACGCATGGAAGGGAACGGATAAAAATATTGCAGGCGGAAGCTTCGTCCTTGTCCGGGTCTCCAGGGGAAGTGCTCGGTGATAATCTCGAAATTGGCTGCGCGAATAGCGCTATCCGTGCGGTTGTCGTGCAGCGCGCAGGGAAATCCCCGGCAGACGCAGAAGCTTTTCTGCGGGGCTATGCGTTGCCGAAGGGCTCGCGTCTTGCTTAAAATTCAGCCGGATTTAAACGGCGAGCGCAGCCATTATTAAGGGGGCCTGGCATGTTCAGCCGTCGGCGGAAAGTAATTTCACGGGGAGACCTAGTACATCTCTACGCGCCGACAAAAGACGCGGCGGATGATTTTCTGGCGCTGATGACAACGAGCAAGAGTTTTCACAATCCGTGGGTTTATCCGGCTACGGATGCGCGCCGTTGCAAGGCGTACCTGGAGCGCTTGGAGCGGGGCAATAGTGTTGGCTACTTCATCGCTCGCAACGAGGACAATGCCCTTGTCGGTGTCATCAATGTAAATGACATCGTCATGGGCGGTTTCCGATCGGGATACTTGGGATATTACGGTGCGGCACCGTATAGCCGGAGAGGATATATGAGCGCCGGACTTGCGTTAGTGCTGGATCAGGCATTTACGACCCTCGATCTGCACCGCATAGAAGCCAACGTTCAGCCGCAAAATGAGGCGTCTCTCGCGCTTATTCGCCGGCTCGGCTTTCGAAAAGAAGGATTCTCACCGGCGTATCTGAAAATCGGCGGAGAATGGCGTGATCATGAGAGGTGGGCGATTCTCTCTGAGGAATGGTTTGCCGCGCACGGACAAATGCAGACCGGCGGCCACTATAGTGAAGTCGTGTAGGTTGCTAGCCGCTAATGCCCAGATTCAAACTGACAATTGAATACGACGGAACCGAGTTTGTCGGCTGGCAACGGCAAGACAACGGGCCGTCCGTGCAAGGCGCAATAGAAGATGCGGCCCGCGGGTATTGTCAGGTCGATACCGTTGTTCACGGTGCAGGGCGTACAGACTCGGGCGTGCATGCATTAGGTCAAGTGGCTCACGTCGACCTACCGCGCAACGATCCGCCCGACATTGTCGCTAAGGCGTTGAATGCACACCTAAGACCGCTGCCTATTGCGATCATCGGGGCGGAGGCCGTGAGCGATGAATTTCACGCGCGGTTTTCCGCCATAGAACGTGGATACGAGTACAGGATATTGAATCGACGGGCGCATCCGACGTTGAATTCAAACCATGTTTGGTGGGTTGGAAGCTCGCTGAACGCCGATGCCATGAACGACGCCGCGCAAACACTTGTCGGCAAGCATGATTTCTCAACTTTTCGTGCCGCTGAGTGCCAATCGAGTTCGCCCGTCAAGACCATTGATAAAATCACCGTCGCTCGGGCAGGGGATAATATTTTTGTTTCTGTGCGAGCCCGCTCCTTTTTGCATCACCAGGTCCGCAATATTGTCGGAACATTGAAGTACGTCGGAGATGGCAAGTGGACTAAAGACGATGTTCAATCCGCGCTCGAAAAGCGGGATCGCGCGGCAGGTGGGCCGACCGCACCTGCAGCGGGGCTGTTTCTAACGCACGTGTGCTACCCGGATTAGCGTCAGCCTGTCATATCCGATCTATCAATGACGCGGTGATGAGGCTCAACACGATATCAAGGGCTACAAGGCTCATGGCTGTGCCGGTTGTGATTTTCAACCCCACGCCGGCGACAAAAGTGCTGTAAATGATAAGGGCGGCTAACCCCAATAGATTCAAAAACGCCGCACCTTCCACAGACATCAGTCCAAAATCAGACAGGAGAATGACGATATATATAGGGCCTTCAATGGGCAGGCGCAGCCAATTGTAAGGAACCATATGAAAGAAATACCGGGGAGCCCTATCCAAGAATGAGGAAATATAGAGCATGGCAAAGGGGAAGAGCGTCCACGCAACGACGTAAGACAGCATCTCGACCATTAGGTAAGGGATAAGCGGCAAGCCAGTGCTGTCTGGTCCAAAGTCGGTGATCGCGTGGACGAGGTGAAATGGCGCGAGCAGGAATGCAATGACAAACGAGGACCAAAAACCCTGCAGCGAGGCATCGAAATATCGCCAAGCTTGGATGTCAAATTTAAGTATAAGCCAAATGCCGTAAAGGCTGTTTGAAAATTGCCGCGTTGAAATCATCTGGGAGGCCATGCAATGGGCATAAATCTTATGCTCCCGATTTAACTGCAAAAAATCCTTCCAACACTTTTTCGTAGATATCTGTAAGCTTATTCAAGTCGGCAATTGTGCAATGCTCGTCCGCCTTATGCATGCTCAGTCCCACCATGCCGAACTCGCACACGGGACAGGCATCCTTGATAAACCGTGCATCGGATGTTCCGCCGGTCGTCGAGAGTTCCGGGGTCGCTCCGGTAACGCTTTTTACCGCCGAGGAGACGAGATCGCTCAATTGTCCAGGCGGCGTCAAAAATGACTCTCCGGATACCTTGGCATCTAATTCGTAATCTGCGCCGTCTGCGGATTCTTCTAAAGTCTTGCGCAGCCACTCCAATAGACTCGCGCCGGTATGGTGGTCATTGAACCGAATATTGAACCCGGCATGCGCGGCCCCGGGTATAACATTTGTCGCAGTATTGCCTACATCGACCGTCGTGATGGCAATATTTGACGCCGGAAAGTGCTCGGATCCTTTGTCCAGCGGTTCGGTAGATATCGCCCGCAACATTTTTAACAAGACAGGAATCGGATTGACCGCCAGATGAGGGTACGCAACGTGGCCTTGCGTTCCAAATACGGTGAGTTTTGCGGAAAGACTTCCGCGGCGGCCGATTTTAATCATCTCGCCCAGTTTTGTAGGGTTGGTGGGTTCTCCAACCAAGCATACATCCAGGCTTTCACCCCGCTCCTTGAGCCACGTGAGAACCTTCTTTGTGCCGTTGACGGCATCCCCTTCTTCATCGCCCGTAATTAACAAACTGATTGAGCCGGGCAGGTGACCTGTTTTTTCTTTAAGCCGCGCTACTGCGGCGACAAAAGCTGCGATTGCACTCTTCATGTCGGCCGCGCCTCGTCCATAGAGCCGGCCTTCTTTCACTTCTGCCGCAAATGGATCAACGGTCCAGCCGTCGCCTACCGGCACAACGTCGGTATGTCCTGCAAAGCAGAAATTTGGCGAAGATGTTCCAAGGCGGGCGTATAGATTGTCCACGGGCTCCGAGTTTTCGTCCTCGAAGGTTAGCCGGTGGCAGTCAAATCCAAGCGACTCCAATGCCGACTGGAGAATGTCGAGAGCGCCTTCGTCTTTTGGTGTGACGCTCGGGCATTTGATGAGGGCTTGGGCAAGTTCCAGCCCGTCCTTGAGTGCCGACATGTTCGGAATGCTATTTAATCCCGCAGCAATTCGTTAATAGAGACCTTCGAGCGTGTTTTGGCATCGACCCGTTTTACAATGACAGCACAGTAAAGACTCGGACCGGGGGAGCCGTCAGGCAGATTTTTACCCGGCAGGCTTCCGGGCACAACAACGCTGTGCGAGGGGACGCGGCCAATAAATACGTCACCGCTATTCCTGTCGATAATTTTCGTTGAAGCTCCGATATATACACCCATCGATAGGACAGCGCCTTCTTCAACCACCACACCTTCCGCGACTTCCGATCGCGCGCCGATAAAACAGTTGTCTTCAATTATAACGGGGCCTGCCTGCAATGGCTCCAGCACTCCACCAATGCCGGCGCCGCCGGAAATGTGCACATTTTTTCCTATTTGTGCGCAGCTTCCCACAGTGGCCCAGGTATCGATCATGGAGCCTGTATCCACATAAGCACCCAAATTCACAAAACTCGGCATGAGGACCACACCAGGCGCGACAAATGCGGAGTGGCGCACGACGCTTCCCGGTACCGCGCGAAATCCCGCCTGTTTAAATTGCTCAGGAGACCACCCGCGGAATTTGGACGGGACCTTGTCCCACCAGGTAGCGCCGCCTGGCCCGCCGGCGATCGCCTCCATATCATTGAGGCGAAAAGAGAGAAGCACGGCCTTCTTCGCCCATTCATTGACATGCCAATTGCCATCCCGCTTTTCTGCAACACGCAGGGTGCCTCCATCCAGCATATCTAGGACCGCTGAAACCGTGTTTCTTACAGGACCCGTGGTGCCTGAGTTCAAGGTTTCCCGCACGTCCCATGCGCTCTCGATATTTTTCTTTAACTCATTGATATTCATAAATATTCCGTAGATTCAAGAAATTGAAATAGCAGGATGGGGCCAGAACATAACTTGTGCAGGTGCCCAGTCAACGTAATTGGAAGCGGTCGGGCGTGTGCATTGTTGAAGGGTTTTCGAATTATTGCATTTTAGCCGAAACCTCATAGATTTAGGTATCGGCGATGTCAGAAGGACGTCGCTAGTTGTGGGGCTCTATACATGGCGCTGAATCGTGCCGGACCAGAAATGAGGGATAAATCTGTGTCCGAAAACACCCTTACCGGCAATTCCGTGTCCCTCTCCGTTTCGTCAGATGCGTTGCAGCGGTAAGAGGAGGCCGTCTTTCGCATAGGACTGGACGGTGAGGTAATCGCGTCCAATCCAGTGGCTGAAGAGTTTAAGCGCCGCCTCCCGGAATCAGACCTGGCGAGATTGAAATCCGCAGCGGGAGCTTCCCAGGCAGCTGGCCGCGCTCTGGTGGACATGGTCGATGTCGGTGAAGCCGACAAACAACAAAATTTGCAGGTCACACTTGTCCCGCTAAGTGAGGGGCAAGGCACTCTTATGTTCGTTCGCGATCTGACGTTGGACAACAGCTTGCGGTCCGCTCTTGTAGACAGTCGCCGCCGGTATAAGGACTTCATCGAAATCTCCACAGATTTTACGTGGGAGACGGGGCCGGACGGAAACTTCGCATTTGTTCCACCGCGAGGAGCGCTCGGTTATTCGGCCGACGCTTTGATGAGCACCGATCCAAAAGCACTGATTGTTTCCAAGGGCGGCACGAAAGAGGAACCCCCATTCCTGACGACGAGACGCATTGAAAACGAGGAGTTGTGGCTGCGCCGAAGTGACCGGCGATCAGCCTGTGTTGTCATATCCGCAATGCCGCTCAGATCGAAGGATGGAACCTGGACAGGCGCGCGCGGGGTTTGCCGCGATGTCACGGAAATGCGTGACCGCGAAGCAACGTTAACGCGCGTCCGCAACCGTGAGCGTGTTTTTACCCGCATTGTTCGCGCCTTTCGCGACGAGGTGAATCCGGAAGCAATGCTGACAGTTGCCGCGGAAGCCCTTGCAAAGGGTCTTGGTGCTGAGGACTGTCATATTTTCCGCACAACTGATCCCGAATTGAACCCCGCTTCACCGAACAGTCCCACTCCCGGGTTTCAGGATTTAGCGAAATATGGGCACATGCGTTCAGATCAAGCCGCTCCTATTTTATCCACCATCGCCGGGGGGGCCGGGGCCGTTGAATTGCTGCTTGGAGACAAGCAAGTGCTGTCGGCGCCTGCGAGATTCCGTAATGAAACCAACGGCGCAGTTGTGCTTTGGCGCGATGTGGAACGAGGCGCCTGGAGCGACGACGACCGGTTACTTATTGGCGACATTGCGAATCAGGTGGGTATAACCATTGAGCAGTACACCCATCATGAGCACATTGTAAAAATTTCACGGACCGACGCCTTGACCGGTCTATTGAATCGCGGAGCATTTATCGATTCACTTAAGAGATTTCTTGGTCGCTTTGAACGGGAGGGCGGTGAGGGTGTCTTAATGTACGTGGATCTGGATAATTTTAAGCAGGTCAATGATACGCAGGGCCACCAAGCGGGTGATGAGGTCTTAATGTCCGTGCGTGACATCCTCATCAAACACACGCGACCGACTGATCTGGCCGCGCGGCTCGGTGGCGACGAATTTGCCGTATGGTTGAATCAGGCCGACTTGGCGATTGCTGAAACGCGCGCCAAACAATTCCTGCAAAGTATGAAACCTTTGGCAGACCTTATGAGTAACCCAGAACATCCCTTGGGCATGTCCATTGGCATTGCCGTATGGACGTCCGGCTCAATGGAAGATCTGGATGGGTTGCTGGCCCGAGGTGATATCGCCATGTACGACGCGAAACGCGGGGGTAAAGGCTCTTATTCAATAGCGCCGGCGCTCGGCAGGAAGGCGTGAGGCTTCGATGTCAGCGACGACACCAGCAAAAGACCGCTTGATACGCCTCCTTGGCATTCCTGGCCACAAAGTAACCTACGAGCAGGCTCGGGACCTGCTGGACCACCCGGATACAAAGGTCAGGTTGACATTGGCTGTGCGTGCGGATCTTGAACCTGAAATCCTGTTTTTCTTGGCGCAGGACCCGGACGTTGAGGTGCGCCGAGCTATCGCCGCAAACGCGACGACCCCCGTCAAGGCCTCCATGGTCCTGGCCAAAGATACCGATGACGATGTGCGCCACGATTTAGCGAGTCGCATTGGACGGGTCATTCCAGGTTTAGATGAGGAGCAACAGGCGTCGGCCTGGCGTACGGTACATCAAGTCCTGACCCTGTTGGTACGAGACCAGCTTCCCCGTGTAAGACGTGCTCTGGCCGACGCAATGAAGGCTTTACCGGATGCGCCGCACGACGTCATTCTTGCGCTGGCGACGGATCCCGAGGCATCTGTCGCGGCGCCGGTTCTCGAATTCTCACCTGTATTAACCGATGAGGACCTCAAAGCGGTCATACAGGCAAGCCCGTTGACGGCTCAACTTTCGGCAATCTCGCGCCGAATTAACGTCGGTGAAGAAGTTTCTCAAGCGATTGTAGGGACAGGTAACGTTGACGCAATCGCGTCGCTTTTGAAAAATGATAGCGCTCAAATTCGCGAGGAGACGCTGGATGCAATTGTCGATGCCGCACCCGGGCATGAAAGTTGGCACGAGCCACTCACGATGAGGAGAAAATTGAGCACTAAGGCGGCATTGCGAATTGCCGAATTTGTCGCCGTTTCATTGGTTCAGGCCCTCGCTAAAAGGGCTGATCTGGACGCTGAAACCACTGGGACGCTCGAAGTTATCGTAAAAGAGAGATTGCAGCGGCGCGATGAACAAGGGGGGGCTGGCACAGGAAGATCCGGATGCCATATTGGACCCACGGACCTTGGCGATTGCTTACCGGCAGACCGAGAGCATTGCCCAGTCAGGAAAACTAACGCCCGAAAACCTTATCCGCATGGTTGGAAATGAAGTTACGCCGCTGGCAATCGCGGGCATTGCTAGATTGGCAGGTGTCGAGGTTGGGGCTGTTGTCGAGGTTATACGGGCGGCAAGTGCTAAGGGAATGCTCGCCGTGGCCTGGGCCGGTGATTTTACCGCAGAGGACGCTGTGCAGCTTCAGGTAAAAGTGGCGAGAGTTCCGCCGGATACCGTTATTCACCCGCGTGCAGGCGGGGGATTCGATGCGACCGAAGATGAGCTCGAATGGCAACTCGACATGTACGCCGATATAGCTAGAAACCGATCCACTAAACCTTCGTGATAACGGCAGTTGCCTCGCACAACCAACCCTTCAGATTATCCGTCGTAAAATGGCAGTGACCGAGATCTTCACCTTCTACAGGGGCATTTCCCGCATGTCGAACGAATACCGTGATCATGCCGAGATCGTGCGCCGGTTTCAGGTTTTTATGCGAGTCCTCGAACATAATTGCGCTTTTTGGGTTAACGCCGTGCCGCGTTAGAAAATCCGCATATGAATTGGGGTCGGGCTTTGGAACATAGTCGCCGGCACGTATATCAAACACGGCAGAAAAATGTTGAGTAACACCCAGCTGGTCGAGCACCGCGGAAGCGTGCTTGGTTGAGCCGTTGGTATACACAATCTTCTTTCCGGGTAGTGACGTCAGCGCATCGTCCAGCGCTGGGTCTGGGTCTAGGACGGAATGATCAATGTCATGAACAAAACTCAGAAACACGCCCGGATCAATTGCGTGATTAAGCATCAGCCCCCGGAGAGTTGTTCCGAACTCATGGTAATATTTCTTCTGTAAGCGAAATGCTTCATTAGGGTCTAGATCGAGTGCGCGCGATATGAACGCCTTCATTCGCACATCAATCTGTGAGAATAGGTTGCTGCTCGCGGGATACAGGGTGTTATCGAGATCAAACACCCAAGTATCTACGCTCGAAAGTCTTTCCCATTTCTCGTTGTTGCTGTCGCGCATTACCTGGATCGGATGAGACTGCCAGCCCCAGTCGGCGTGAATAGCTCCAAAAGAACGGCATGACTAACGCGTCCGTCGACAATAACAGCGGCTTCGACTCCCTGTCGGACGGCGTCAAGGCAGGTTTCCACTTTCGGAATCATTCCACCGGAGATCGTGCCTGATTGAATGAGTGTTTTTGCCCGCTCAACCGTCATTTCCTTTATGAGGCGGCCTGTGTCGTCCATAACACCCTTAACATCCGTTAGCATCAACAGCCGCGCCGCGCCGGTCGCCCCGGCCACGGCTCCGGCAACCGTATCCGCATTAATATTGAAAGTTTCACCGTTAGGGCCAACGCCGATAGGCGCGATCACGGGAATGATATCGGACTCTTCAAACGTATTGAGAATATGTGGGTTAATTTCGGAAGGTTCGCCGACAAACCCGAGATCGAGAATTTTCTCAATATTCGAGCCTGGGTCTTTCTTAGAACGCCGAAGCTTGCGTGCCCGAATAAGATTACCGTCTTTTCCAGACATGCCGACCGCAAAGCCACCTGCTTTGTTGATCGCCGTAACGATCTGTTTGTTGATCGAGCCGCTCAGCACCATTTCAACAATTTCGACCGTCGCGGCGTCGGTTACCCGCAGTCCGTCAATAAAAGAGCTTTGGATTTTAAGCCGCTCGAGCATGGTGCCGATTTGGGGGCCGCCACCATGCACGACAATCGGATTAATTCCGACCTGTTTAAGAAGGACAATATCGCGTGCGAAATTTTCTGCGACTTTTTCGTCGCCCATGGCGTGCCCGCCATACTTAACGACGATTGTCTCGCCTGAGTGCTCGCGCATATAGGGAAGCGCATCGGCTAATATGCCGGCCTTCTCCAACCAAGCGGCGTGATCCTTATCCAAATTCTCGTTCATTTTTCAGCCTGCTTCCGGTTGCAAATGCGTGGCCTCGGGTATTTTCTTCCTGGGCAATAAGGTGTCGGGATTACACCTACTCCGTAAGCGCCAGTTCTGACAAGGCGGCTTGCACTTCAGGAATGCCCCATCCCTCGGTGGAGCTGGTCACAAGGACGTTCGGATGGGCCGCCACGTGGGATTTCGCCTCGGTCGCGACAGTTGCGTGTGTACGCGTGAGTTCGCCCGGTTTGATTTTGTCGGCTTTGGTCATGATGAGCTGGTAGTTGACAGCAGCGTCATCCAGCAAAGCCATGATGTGGCGATCATTGTCCTTGATCCCGTGACGGCTATCGATCAACACAAGGGCCCGGCGTAGGTTGGGTCGCCCACGCAGATAGTCCTTAATTAGCTGGGTCCACGTATCTACTTTGCCTTTTGGGGCTTTGGCGTAGCCGTAGCCCGGTAAGTCCGAAATCATCAGCCGATTTCCCAGACGAAAGAAATTGATTTCCTGGGTGCGGCCGGGTGTTACCGACGTACGCGCCAGCGCTTTGCGGCCGGTCAGCGCATTTATAAGGCTGGACTTGCCGACATTGGACCGGCCCGCGAAAGTAATTTCTGGCAGGTCGCCTGCGGGAAGTTGATTCAGTTCCACGGCCCCCAATACGAAATCCGCCGGTCCGGCGAACAGGCGTCGCCCCGAGTCCAACGTCCTCGGCTCAAATTGCGGATTTGGAAGTGCGTCGACCATGCGTGAACGCCTGCCGCTAGATTAAGGCTTTATCCCGGCGCGGCGCATAAGAACCCATTGCTGCAAAATACCCAGAAGGGTTGTCCACGCCCAGTAAATGACCAATCCGGCCGGAAATTGCGCGCTGACAAATGTGAACACAATAGGCAATAGCATCATGATCTTGGCTTGGGTCGGGTCGGGCGGTTGTGGTGCGAGCTTTTGCTGAAGGTACATAAAGACGCCCATCAGCAATGGCCAAGCGCCAATACTGATGAACGCCAGATACTCCGGCGGTGTAAATGGAAGCAGGCCGAATAAATTCAATACGCTGGTCGGGTCAGGTGCAGACAAATCCTGAACCCATCCAAAGAACGGTGCATGGCGCATCTCGATGGATACAAACAGAACCTTGTAGAGCGCAAAAAAGATCGGGATTTGAATTAATATGGGCAGGCACCCAGTAAGTGGGTTCGCCTTCTCCCGCTTATACAAATCCATCATTTCCTGCTGCAGCTTCATGCGGTCGTCTTTGTGCTTGTCCTGCAACCGCTTCATCTCCGGTTGGAGCTGTTTCATTTTGTTCATCGCTGTGTACTGTTTGTTGGCGATGGGGAAAATCACCAGTCGCAACAGCGCGGTAAACACAATGATGGCAACACCATAATTGCCGAGTAGGCCATTCAGCCATCTCAAGCCTAAAAAGAACGGGCGGGTTAGGAAGTAAAACCAGCCAAAATCGATCGCGAGATCAAAGCGGGAAAAACCTGGATTGTCAGCATAGCTATCCAGCAGCGCCAATTCTTTTGCGCCGGCAAAGACATATGACGTAACCGAACGGCTTTCGCCCGGTGCAACTGCAACTGCATCGGCCCGGAGATCTGTTTGAAAGCGTTCATTATCTCCCGAGCGGCTATGGCTAAATGTTGCCGTGACGGGCACGTCTTGTTCAAATGCGACGGTTGTAAGCCAATATTTGTCAGTGAATCCAATCCAGCCTCCGGTGGACTCGGCTGTTTCACGTCCGGTGTCGCGGAGATCCTCGTAATCCATCTCTGTCAGCGTATCGTCAAATACGCCGAGTGGGCCTTCGTGGAGAATGAAGAAGCCCAATGTTTCGGGCTCATTGATGCGTGCAACGAGACTGTACGGATAAAGAGTGACCTGACGATCACCTTCGTTTCGAACGCTATGCTCGACAGTAAACAGATATTCATCGTCCGCTCGGATCGTGCGTGAGAAAATCAGCCCTTGTCCATTGTCCCAGGACAGCACCACAGGGGAGGTTTCTGTGAGGACTGCCTTCGGGTTTTCCGACGTCCACACGGTCGATGAATTCGGCAAGGCGACGGAGCTATCTGAAGAAACCCATCCCGTTTCGGCAAAATAGGCGCTTGGCGTTCCCGCAGGGGACAGCAAAACAATTTCATCGCTCGACGGATCGAGAGTCTCGCGATACGTCGCCAAGGTAACGTCGTCAAACCGCGCCCCTTGTGTCGATATGGATCCGTGAAGGTGTTGCGTTGAAATTCGAATGCGCGCGGACTCGGAAATAGGCGCAATTCTTGGCGGTTGAGGTTCGACCGGCTCGGAGGGCGCGGCGACGGGCGCTCCTGAATCATTCGGCGCTGCGGGCAAATTCGCTTCCGGAGCCAATACGCTTTCGGCTGTATCTCCCGACGAGGGTTCAGGCGCGTCAGGTGCAAAAAAGAAGTCCCATCCGACCAAAACAATAATTGATAGGGCGATGGCTAAGATAAAATTTCGTTGATCAGACATGAGACGTGGTCAGTTCGAGCAATGTGAATGATTATGTGAGGCGGTAGCCTCAAGTGAATTTGGTTGGCTGTTATCCTTGTGGGCGATGAGGCCCGGAACAGGGTCAAAGCCATGCCCGCCCCACGGGTGGCACCGCGCAACCCGTTTTATGGCGAGCCATCCCCCTTTAGCTATTCCATGCCGGTTGAATGCTTCGGCTGCGTACTCCGAGCATGAGGGCATATACCTGCATCGTGGGCCAAGAATAGGCGATACAACTAACTGATAAAGTCTAATAACTCCATTGATCACCGATACGAATATTTTTTGTAATACCGTGAGCATCAGTTGCTGATGCCTACAGTGAGAGTTTTTTCAGCCACAGTTTTTTGTGCACGGACCTGAATTCGCTGCAGCGACTTTTGAAGATCTTGCTCCATCAAGGCGAACCCCCTAGTGAGGGTCTGAGCCCGTCCTACAAGAACGTAGTCAAAGTTCATACTCGCCTCCCTCGCCATGACCTTATCAGCCAGCGCGCGCAATCGGCGTTTGACACGATTCCGGCATACGGCATTCCCGACTTTCTTACTTGCGGTAAAGCCAATGTGAATAGCTGTATTGTAATTGGGGGCGCGCGCAGAATGTCTTGGTGCCGCTTGTAGGATGAAGCCCGGCGTCACATTCTGAATCCCTGAGGCTCGCACGCGAAGGAAGTCGGCGCGTTGCCGAAGCGTTCGCCAAAGCCGCCTGTGTTGGGCAACGGACTTGTCGTAGCCAACTCGGCTGTCGGAAACGATTTCTCTATTCGAGGTCTGTTCCGTGCCCCAAGCCATGGCGGTCCATTCGTCGGTGGTTGAGCTGCCCCAATCCAGCCTAATTATGGTCGCAGGCTGCTAACCGCAACCTACGACAGAGAACTTAAGCCGAGAGGCGCTTGCGGCCCTTTGCGCGGCGGTTGGCCACAACCTTGCGGCCGCCTACCGTTGCCATGCGGGAACGGAAGCCGTGACGGCGCTTTCGCACCAGTTTGCTCGGCTGATACGTGCGTTTCACGTCAGCAACTCCACTCTAAAAAAGATGGCACCCCGCCACGGTTGGGGAGTGCCCAAATTGGATAGCGGGGCGGTGTATACCGGGCCGGTCGGCCCTAAGTCAACGCCGTCGCGACTAAATTTCCCTAAAAATCGGCAGTTTTCTGGGCCTGGGGGGAGCAAACGGGGGTGAATTTCCGGCCCTGCCCCAAACCTGCCCGCTCCGAATCGCTTTCGGTGTCCTAGCTCACGGCTCTGTGTGGTGCAGTTTAGGGGCTAGAAGGTACACTTAGCGCTCACTAAGAGTTTTAAACGGGCTGATTTACGCCCCTATTCCGAGACCTAATATGGACTATACCAGTCGCCCGCCAAGGGCGCCCGCCACACTGACCCGAGGCCGCCTTTTGACGCTTGGCGCGTTTGCCGTGGTATTGGGGTCAATCTTTTTAAGCGGGGTCAGCGATTATCTGTCCCTCGAAAGCTTGAGTGCGAACAGAGAGCGCTTATTGCTGTTTGTGGAGCGAAACACCGTGGTTGCGGTCGTTTCGTTCATGGCCATCTATATCATTGCCGTTGCGTTTTCGATCCCTGGGGCGGTCTGGTTGACGATTGCAGGAGGGTTCGTCTTCGGGCCAATTGCAGGCACGCTCTATATCGTATTTGCCGCCACGATTGGCGCGACCGCCGTATTTTTGTTGGCCAAATATGTCCTCGGTGATGTCCTCAGAGAAAAGGCAGGTTCAACCCTAAGTAAAATGGAAGATGGGTTTAAGAAGGACGCACTAAGTTACCTCCTTGTCCTAAGACTTGTCCCTCTGTTCCCATTCTTTCTGGTCAATTTGGTTCCCGCATTTCTTGGCGTGCCACTTCATACGTATTTATTCGGAACATTCTTCGGAATAATTCCAGGTACGTTTGTGTATGCGACCGTAGGTGCAGGTGTCGGAGACGCGCTTGAGGCGGGCGCCGGCGTTGATCCGTCGGCGGCCCTTATGCAGCCGACCGTTATTGGGGCGCTCGTTGGTTTGGCCGTGCTCGCTTTAATTCCCGTTGTTTACAAGAGGATCCGAACTCGTGGGCAATAAGGGTGTTTTGACGCCAGATATCTGCGTCATAGGGGCCGGTTCTGCGGGCCTTTCCGTGGCCGCCGGAGCCGTTCAAATGGGCGCGTCGGTGGTCCTCGTTGAGAAAGGCAAGATGGGCGGAGACTGCCTTAATACAGGTTGCGTGCCCTCCAAATCCCTTCTGGCGGCAGCGCATCGCGCCCTGTTGGAACGACAGTTCCCGGACCTCGGCGTGAAATTATCGTCGTCCGTTGAGTTCGCGCGGGTATCAGAGCATGTAAAAAAGGTAATCGCATCGATTGAGCCGCACGATTCTGTTGAGCGATTCGAAGGGCTAGGCGTAAATGTTGTGAAGGCGTCAGCACAATTCATCTCTCCTCGTGAAATAGAGGCAGGTGAATACAAGGTCCGTGCACGGCGCTTTGTGCTGGCAACGGGCTCCCAACCGTTTGTTCCCCCTATAGATGGGCTGAAGCACGTTCCTTTTTTCACGAATGAAACGATATTTGATTTAACTGAACTGCCCGCTCGCCTGATCGTATTGGGTGGCGGTCCCATAGGATGCGAACTGGCGCAAGCTTTTCGCGGCCTAGGTTCGGAAGTAGCGGTTGTTGAGATGAACCGACTACTTCCAAAGGACGATCCGGAATTGCGGGATGTTTTGCGGCAAAAATTGATAGAAAACGGCGTGCAAATATTTGAAGGCGTGCGCACGCAAGCCATCGTGGCTCAGGCAAGCGGTATTGAAGTGACAGTTAGCTCTAACGGTCAGGCGCAGTCCATCGAGGGCTCTCATATGTTGGTGGCGACAGGGCGGCGACCGATAGTGCACGGGCTGGGATTGGATTACGCGGGAATTGAGTATTCAGAAGAAGGCGTGCGCGTTGACTCTGGCTTAAAAACAACGAATCGCCGCGTATATGCCATTGGAGATTGTGTTGGAGGTCTCCAATTTACGCATGTCGCGGGCTATCACGCCGGTGTTGTCGTGCGAAACGCATTATTTAGGCTTCCAAGTAAGGCCAGCTACAGGACTGTTCCTTGGGTGACCTATACAGATCCAGAAGTTGCGCAGGTAGGCCTGACTGAGGAAAAAGCACGCGAAGTTTACGGCGATAACGTGCGTGTCTTAGTTTCTAAGTTCGAAGAGAACGATCGCGCTCGCGCGGAAGGCAGAAATAAAGGCCTGGTGAAAGTCGTTACGTCAATGCGCGGAAAAATATACGGCTGCGGTATTGTAGGGCCGAGTGCAGGAGAGCTTATCCAGCCTTGGGTGCTTGCGATGAGTAATGGATTGAAGATTGGTTCAATGGCAACCATGATCGCGCCGTACCCAACGCTTGGTGAAATCAGCAAACGCGCAGCCGGATCGTTTTACACGCCTACTCTCTATGGGCCGAGCACGCGCGCGCTGGTTAAATTTCTTAGCCGTTTTGGCTAGAATGAATTTTTCTCACGACGGCTCTGATTCGGCCCCTGTCGCTCAAGGTGGAGATGTGCTGTCCGGAAACTTAACGAAGCGCCGCATTACGTTTAGCCTGTCAGCGCGACTCCTCCTTTTGACAGTCATTTTTGTATTGATTGCCGAAGCAGCGGTTTTTGCACCGACTATGGGGCGTTTTCGGTTGGATTATCTTCGGGAAAAATTAGCAGCAGCGCATTTAACGATGTCTGCGTTGGAGTCAGTGCCGCAAAGCATCGAGCCGGAAATGCGTGACCGCCTTCTTACGCAAAGCGGAATGCTGTACATGACCGTCGACTATCCCGATATGCCTTTAGTCGCGTTGGGAGTGGATCAAGGGGCTGCGCCTACATATCATTTTGACCTTAGAGCTGACCGCTTTTGGCACCTGATTTTTGATGCGTTTGCCGCCATGGTTAGGCGAGGGGAAGTAATAATTGCGGTCAAAGACGTCAGTCCCGCTGATAGCCGCGTATTGGTAGAAGGTGTGTTGCCTGAAAGCCCCCTTCGAGCGGCGATGTGGGCGTATGCGGGCCGCATATTTGTCCTAAGCATTGTGATTTCCGTTACCACGGCGGCGTTGGTCTATCTGTCCCTGCAATGGTTAGCGGTCCGTCCTCTCCACAAACTGGCGGAATCGATGACCGGATTTCAAGAAGCCCCGGATGATCCGGAAAGAATAATTGTGCCCAGCTCTCGTAACGATGAGGTCGGTATTGCCGAGCGGTCCTTAGCCGACATGCAGCGGGAGCTCAGAACAGCTTTATTGCAGAAGGATCGTCTTGCGGGAGTCGGTACCGCCGTTACTAAAATTTCTCACGACCTGAAAAACATTTTGGCATCCGCAGTGCTTGAGTCGGCGCGTTTGGAAGCGGTATCGGATGCTAAGATCAAGCGTATTACTGCGGGCATGGTTGAGTCCGTGGATCGGGCCTCAAACCTGGCCGCTTCTACTCTTCGGTTTGCCAAAGAAGGGCTGCCAGACGTACGGAAAAGTTCAGTAAATTTGGCTGACCTTCTTGAGGGTATTTGTTGTTCGACTCAGTCATTGCTCGGCGATTGCGAAATAAAAATATCAGACACGCGGTCGGTAACGCTGTCGATAGACCCCGAACTTACGCGTCGCGTTTTAGAAAATTTATTGATTAATGCGTCGGAAGCTAAGGCAACAAAAATTGAATTAAGTCTGCGTTCCGAGAAAACGGGTAGGTTGCTGTATGTGCAGGACAACGGCAGCGGTTTGCCGCCCAGAGCCGTCGAGAATATTTTTGTGCCGTTTGCAGGGTCCGGCCGCACCGGCGGCTCGGGCTTAGGTCTTCCCATTGCGCGGGAACTTATGCGCGCGCAAGGAGGAGATCTTGAGCTAGCGGCAACGGGTCCGTCGGGGACGGTTTTTGAAGTGCATTTTCCAGTTTAGTTGCTCCCGACTTTTGAGAAGTATTGTGGTAAATGGAAGTTATGAGTGCTTCGGAGCTCCTTGGGTTGCTGGCGCTGGCCCTGGCGATTGGCGTGATTCTTTGGCACTACCGCCATCGAAATTGAAACGGTTAACATGACTCGCGACCACGTTCCTCAAAAGCGTTAAACCAAGGCAATGCTTGCTCGACTTAATCTTCGGTGGTTTGAGTAGTTAAAGGTAATCGCTCATGCCCAATTCATATACAGGCGCACTTGTTGCCGTTCGTGATGTGAAAAGTCTTCGCCGCCGAATCCAAAGCTGGCGACAGGAAGGATGCTCTGTGGCCCTTGTCCCCACCATGGGGGCGCTGCATCAGGGCCATATGAAGCTCATGGAAAACGCCAAAAAGCTCGCGGACAGAGTGATCGCGACTATCTTCGTTAACCCTAAGCAGTTCGGTCCCAAGGAAGACTTGGCAGCCTATCCGAGGCGCGAATCAGAAGACTTTGAGATGCTGAACGCATCTGGGGTCCATCTCTTGTTTGCGCCTTCCGCGGAAGAAATGTACCCGGAGGGATATGCAACCTCGGTTCATGTCGGTGGAATATCGACGATTCTTGATGGAGCGCATCGGACGGGGCACTTCGACGGTGTTGCAACAGTGGTGACCAAGCTTATGCTTCAATCTTTGCCCGATATCGCTTTGTTTGGAGAAAAGGATTACCAGCAGCTCGTGACCATCCGCAGATTCGTCGCGGACCTCAACATCCCTGTGGATGTTATCGGCGTTCCCACGGTGCGCGAGCGAGACGGCTTGGCAATGTCTTCGCGCAATACGTATTTGACCGAGGAAGAACGGCGCGCGGCGCCAACGTTGTTCGCTGAAATTACAAAGGCGGCTCGGGAGATTGCGGGCGGCTCGGAAATTGTCCCTACGTTGCAAGCTGCCAAAGAGGCGATCTTAAATTCTGGATTCAAATCCGTGGACTATGTTGAAGCGCGATACGCCGACACGCTAAACTCCTATGAAAACAGCAATAAGCCAGGTCGCGTTTTGGCTGCGGCGCATCTCGGAAAGGCAAGGCTTATTGATAACGTGCCGATTCAGCCGTAGCGCAGCTGGCCACATATAAAAAACGCCACTTTTTACGAGTGGCGTTTTCCCGAAATAAAATGATCAGAATTTCAGCGGACGTAAATATGTACTTCCGGTGTTGAAGCTGAAGTGCTGCCCATTGCAGCCATAGCGACGCGTTCTGAAGGGAGTCCCATATTTGTCATGGACTCGTACACAGCTTCTGCATTCTGGCGCGCGTTCGCCGGGTTGCCGCCTTGAGGCGACACAGCGACTAAGTTGAATACGGCATCTGGGCGGCGCTCTAAAGCCCTGCTGAGGGCCTGATAAAGCGGGCTCGTATTCGACATCTGGTTGGTCAAACCTAATGATGACCAAGGGCCGCCGTTGCCCTAACGACGCCGGCGTTACCGAAGCCACAGGTCGCGCCGGTGCGGCGGAGCGTTGGGGAGAAATCGAGTATGATTGGCCTGCATTGATATCTGCGGCCAGCTGAACCAGCGCACCCCGCTCTTCCGTCACGTATTGTTGCTGACGATTAATTTCGTCATTCAGCAGCAGTAGCGCGCGATCAATTACAATAGCGTTCTGATTTACTTCGTCTTCCAGAACTCGGAGTCTGCGATGGTCTTCTTCTAAGGCGCCGGACAATCCAAATGCGGCGCGGATATTTTCAATCAAGTATGCAGAAGTTCCAGCATCACCTGATACCAGCGCAGAGAGCTGATTAAGTGCTGCAATATCCGCGTCAATACGGGTCAATTGCGTTTGAGCTTGCTGCCAGCGCGCCAGAAGCTCGGGGTTGCCGGGTGTCGATCCCATTTGAAGTCGAGACCGAATTCCACCCACTAAACTATGGTAGGTCTGCACATTCCCGATGGTTTGGGCTCGAAGAGAATCCAGCTGTTGCATACGGGTATCCGTATTGGCCTTTAGCTCTTCAAATTCCTCGCGAAACTGGGTGGCTTTCTGGCCAACTGCTGTCGGCCCGAAATTGCTTTCGGAGTACTCGGGGACCGGTTGTGCAGAGGAGGCGGCTGCGGCTGGGCTCGGTGCCGCAGTGGCTTCCATGGACTCTGCCGCGGCCGACGACGAACCATCGTCGCCTAAAAATGAAGGGAACAGAGCCTCATTCGCGAATGAACAGCCTCCTAAACCGAAGGCCAAAACAATCGCCGCAATACCGCGATATGCCGAACGATTAACTGATCTCTATTGACCCAGCGCGCATTTGCCGTGTCCCCACTGTTCTTCGGACAGCCCCTGTAACTGCATCCCTAATCTCACACTTTCGTCCGGCTATAGGTTATCTGCGTAACGTCCGCCGGTATGCCCCCGATAACGAACTTAAGAAACTACCCTCAAATGCTTGTCGGCGCTTTAAAAATCTGCGCCGGTCCACACTTCGGGAGACTTTACTCAATGGCCGGACCCATAACAAGACGGCTGGAAACCGGCTTCCCTTAGGTTTTTCTTGCATAGCCCAGTCGATCTTAGTATCTCAGGCCACCTCTGCGGTCGGGAAATGGCAGTTTCAAGCCGATTCTCGCCTGTGGACCGCTAAACGGCACGGCCGACCGTCTAGTGGGTAGCTAGGCTGGTCTTGCGCCCGTAGCTCAACTGGATAGAGCATCTGACTACGGATCAGAAGGTTAGGAGTTCGAATCTTCTCG